>JBCCNB010000001.1:0-188579 GCA_039026055.1 Pseudomonadota bacterium
CTTGGCCAGCACCAGGTGAATGATGTTGTCGGCCATGTCGTGTTCACCGGCAGAGATGAAAATCTTCTGACCCGACACTTTGTAAGTGCCATCACCCTGCGTCACAGCCTTGGTGCGCATGAGGCCCAGATCGGTGCCGCAATGAGGCTCGGTCAGGTTCATTGTGCCCGTCCATTCGCAGGCGGCCATCTTGGGCAGGTAGGTGTTCTTTTGCTCGTCCGAGCCATGCGCCAGAATGGCAGAGGCCGCGCCGTGGGTCAGGCCGTGATACATGGTGAAGGCCTGGTTGGCGGCGGAGAAAACCTCACCCACAGCTGTGCCCAGCACAACAGGCATGCCTTGACCGCCGTATTCTTCGGGCAGGTCCAACCCCGGCCAGCCGCCTTCGCGGACCTGGTCGAACGCTTCCTTGAACCCCGCGGGTGTGCGCACCACGCCGTTTTCCAGATGGCACCCTTCGGTGTCACCCACCACATTGAGCGGCGCCAGAACACCGGAGGCCAGTTTGCCAGCTTCTTCTAGCACGGCAGATGTAAAGTCGGCTTCCAGATCGGCGTAGCCCGGGACATCGGCCTGAGAAATCTTCAGCACCTCGTGAAGGACGAATTGCATGTCTTTGGTGGGGGCGGTGTAGCTTGGCATGGGTTACATCCTCAATCTTGCTATTGGGGTTTGTTCTCAGGTGTCACTCGGCGGCCCGTTTGGCCGCGCGCATGGAGGCGATCATCTTCTCGCCCCACTTCATCTGTTCTTTAAGTTCCACGATGGCCTCTTCGAGGTCGTCGCGTTGGCGTTCCAGATCCGCCAGGCGCTGTTGCGCCAGTTCATAGGTCTGGGTCATTTGTTCCTGCTGCTGGTCGCCGCGATTATAAAGCTCCAGTAATTGGCGGATTTCTTCGAGCGAGAACCCAAAGCGTTTGCCACGCAATATGAGTTTCAGCCTCGCGCGGTCAGAGCGGGTAAAGAGGCGTTTCTGGCCATCTCGGACGGGGAATAGAAGCTCTTTGGCTTCGTAGAATCGCAGGGTGCGGGGCGTGACATCGAAAGCGTCGCACATCTGCCGGATGGTCATAGTGTCCTTAGCGTCTTGGTGTGTGTCATGAGAGGTCATGTCAAAATCCTGGCGTGATACTTGGTACCGAAGCTGTGGGTCACGGGACTGTCTTACAACAGGCATCCACGTTGACGTACCCCCGACGTTACGTAACTTTTTGTGTTTACGTAAGATAAGCGCAGGTCAACTAAATGTGAGATTATTTTTCGACAGCAAGGGGTGGCGCGAACGTCTGAGACCCATTCATCGTGTTGCGCAGAAACAGCAATGCGTGCGTCATTGAATTTTCCGGGTAAGCGTGACGCCAAAACCCATGCAAGTATTCGCCTGTTTCTCCTTGACTTTAAAACGCGATCCCCGGATAAGCGCGCTCTCAAGCCCCACAAGGGCTGATTTGGTATTGCCCGAACGGGCACGCCGTCCGAGGTGGGGCAACCCGCAAACACCTGAAAAGGGACCGAAGGACGCGGAAGCGAAAAGGATAGACACATGTTTGCGGTCCTCAAGACCGGTGGCAAGCAATACAAGGTCCAGTCGGGCGATACGCTCCGCGTGGAAAAGATTGCAGCCGATGCCGGTGAAAAAGTTCAATTCAACGACGTTCTGATGCTGGGTGGTGATAAACCCGTGATCGGTGCGCCGTTCGTCGATGGCGCGGCTGTTCAAGCCGAGGTCGTTGATCAGATCAAGGGTGACAAGGTCATCCACTTCGTGAAGCGCCGCCGCAAGCACGGCTCTCAGCGCACCAAAGGGCACCGTCAGCAACTGACGCTGCTGCGCGTGACCGAGATCCTTGAAAAGGGTGGCGACAAGTCTGGTGTTAAAGCGGCAGTGGGCGCGGGTACTGTTGCTGCTGTTGTGGCTGCGGCGGCCGACAAAAAGCCTGCTAAGAAAGCAGCGCCCAAAGCAGAACCGAAAGCGGATAAGCCCAAGGCGGAGAAAAAGCCTGCCGCTAAGAAAGCGGACGCAGCTGGCGATGACCTCAAGCAATTGTCAGGCGTTGGCCCCGCGCTGGAGAAGAAAATGCACGAGGCGGGTGTGACCACCTTCGCGCAGGTCGCCGCGTGGACAGAAGCCGATGTGGCTGCTATGGACGAGAAATTGTCGTTCAAAGGCCGGATCGAGCGTGAAGGCTGGATCGAACAGGCCAAGAAATTGGCGGAAGGCTAAGGAGAGACCAAATGGCACATAAAAAAGCAGGCGGTTCATCCCGGAACGGGCGCGACTCAGCGGGTCGTCGCCTTGGCGTCAAGAAATACGGCGGTCAGGCCGTGATCCCCGGCAACATCATCGTGCGTCAGCGCGGTAACAAGTTCTGGCCGGGCGAAGGCGTGGGCCAGGGCAAAGACCACACGCTGTTCGCGGTGGTTGAAGGCGCTGTCAAATTCCACAAAGGCCTTAAAGGCCGCACATTCATTTCGGTTCTCCCAGTGGCGGAGGCCGCTGAGTAAGCCGACCGAAAGAGTTTTGGAAAAAACATCAGGGGGATCGGCAAAAGCCGGTCCCTTTTCAGTTTTGGAGCTGTCCGATGTCGGACATGATCACCACAGACCGCCTGACGCTGCGCCCTTACAAGGACGCGGATGCAGACGTGTTGATGGATGGCTTCAACGATTTCGACGTAGTGAAATGGTTGGCCAACCCGCCCTTTCCCTTCACCCGCTCTGACGTGCGCCTGACCCGGCCGGATGGCAGCAGCCGATGGCCGGATGTGGCGGCGATTGACCATGACGGCGTGATGATCGGCTCCATCAGCCGGGTGCCGCATTTCGGGTTTTGGCTTTTGCGCGCGGTCTGGAACCGCGGTTTCGCGTCGGAGGCGGGCCGCGCAATGATCCAAGATTTCTTTGAAACGTCACAGAACACGCGCTTGGAGTCCGGGTATTTCGAAGGCAACGCCGCGTCGGCCCGGGTTCTAGAAAAGCTCGGGTTCAAGCAAACCGGACGGGGTTTACACAGATGCCAACCGCAACAACAGGATTTGCCCTATGTCGGGCTCGCCCTCACACGCCGTGATTGGGAGATCGCGTCATACTGAACGACACCGCCATCGCGCTTTTGGGAGGAGGAACCCCATGAAGATCGACACCATCGCCGGACAGCCCGTTATAGAGGCGGACCGTTTTACCTTGCGCCCCGTGCAGGCGTCAGATGCTGGTCTTATCTCGCTTTACGCGGGCGACGAACGTGTGGCGCGCATGACCACGTCGATCCCTCATCCCATGCCGCCCGGAGCGGCGGAGGCGTTTATCGAACGTGCCCAAGCGGCCGACCGGTCAGAGGATGTATGGGTCATCGATTGCACGCCCTCAGGCGGGGCGGAAATGGTCGGCCTGATTGGCATGGAACGCATGGACCGGGACCAATCCGAAGTGGGCTACTGGATCGCACCTGCATTCTGGAACACCGGCATTGCGTCTGAGGCCGTGGCAGCCATCATTGGCGCAAACCCGCAAAAGGCAGGCGTGATCTTCGCCTCCGTTTTCCAGGACAACCCGGCCTCGGCCCGCGTGCTGACAAATTGCGGCTTCATGTATCTGGGCGATGCCGAAAGCCATTCCGTGGCCCGGGGCGCCAATGTGCGGACCTGGACCTATTCGCTGCGGCTGAAGGAATGATAGACGGCGCGATCACCTACCGTGCCGTGCGTCCAGACGATTTTGACGCCAAGCACGCGCTTGTCAGCGATTGGGAGGTGACGCGCAATCTGGGGAGCTGGCCTTGGCCGCCGGACAAGGAAATCACGCGCAAGCGATGCATACCCTTTGAAGGCGATGGGTTTGTCTGGGCCATTTGCACGGGTGACGTGTTGATCGGCACTGTCTCGGTGGTGCGGGGGGAATTGGGTTACATGCTGCGTCCCGATCATGGGGGGCAGGGTATCATTCAAAAGGCTGCGAAAACCGCCCTTATCCATGCCTTTGACACGTTGCGACTGGATCAGGTGCATGCAGATATCTGGGCGGACAACCTTGCCTCCCGTCACATCCTGACGAAATTCGGTTTCGTCCTGTCTGTGAAAGAGGTTGTTCACGCTCTGGCCCGCGATGAACCCACACACAGCGAAACCTATATCCTTTCCCGCGCGGCCTGGTCCGCCTTGATGCAACCTCACGAATAAAGTAACGCCTGCCCGCAAAGGTTCCAGAAAGGCCACGACCCATGAAATTCCTCGATCTCGCAAAGGTCTACATCCGGTCCGGTTCGGGCGGCGGGGGCTGTATCAGCTTCCGGCGGGAGAAATACATCGAATATGGCGGGCCCGATGGCGGCGATGGCGGCAAGGGCGGATCTGTATGGGCCGAGGCGGTTGAGGGGCTCAACACGCTCATAGATTTCCGCTACCAACAGCACTTTTTCGCCAAGAACGGCCAGCCTGGCATGGGCCGGCAGCGCACGGGTAAGGATGGGGATGATATTCTGTTGCGCGTGCCTGTTGGCACCGAAATACTGGATGAAGACCAAGAGACAGTGATCGCCGACCTCACCGAAGTGGGCGAACGTATCCAGCTGGCGCGCGGGGGCAATGGCGGGTTTGGCAATCTGCATTTCAAAACCTCCACCAACCAGGCCCCGCGCCGGTCGAACCCGGGGCAGCCGGGGATCGACCGCACGATCTGGCTACGCCTGAAACTGATTGCCGATGTGGGGCTTTTGGGACTGCCCAATGCGGGCAAATCAACCTTTCTGGCGGCCACGTCCAATGCGCGCCCCAAGATCGCTGATTACCCCTTCACCACGCTGTACCCCAATCTGGGCGTCGTGGGCGTGGATGACACTGAATTCGTCGTGGCCGATATTCCAGGCCTGATCGATGGCGCGTCCGAAGGCAGGGGGCTGGGCGATCTTTTCTTGGGCCATGTGGAGCGATGCTCCGTCCTGCTGCATCTGGTCGATGGCACGTCCGGCACGCTCGATGACGATTACAAAACCATCATTCGGGAATTGGAGGCCTATAGCGGTGCGCTCGCGGGTAAGGCCCGCGTGACCGTGCTCAACAAGATCGACGCTCTGGACGACGAAGAACGCGCCTTCCTGCGCGAAGAGTTGGAGGCGGTCGTCGGCACGCCTGTCATGATGATGTCCGGCGTGTCCCGCGAAGGGGTCACAGACGTGCTGCGCGCCGTGCGCGATGAAATGCGCGCTCAGCGGACCCGTGAAAACGCCCAAACCTTGCAGGCAGATCCATGGCGTCCCTGACGGACACCATCAAAACCTCAAAGCGTGTTGTGGTCAAAATCGGTTCGGCGCTGCTTGTGGATCGCGACACCGGGGCGCTTCGGGCGGACTGGTTGCAGGCGCTGGCCGATGATGTGGCCGGGCTGCGCGGGCGCGGGGCGGATGTGATCCTTGTGTCCTCTGGGTCCATCGCTTTGGGCCGGGCTGCACTTGGCCTTCCTGGCTCTGATCTGACCCTGGAACAATCCCAGGCCGCCGCAGCCGTGGGGCAAATCCAACTCGCACACGCTTATGATGGCGCGCTGGCCGAACACGGGCTGCGCGCCGCCCAAGTGTTGGTGACGCTGGAAGACAGCGCCGATCGCCGTCGTTACCTCAATTCCCGCGCCACGCTGGACCAGTTGCTGACGCTTGGCACGGTGCCCATCGTGAACGAAAACGACACCGTCGCCACCGATGAAATCCGCTATGGCGACAATGATCGCCTCGCCGCGCAGGTCGCCGTGACGGCGGGGGCCGATCTGCTGGTCCTACTTAGCGATGTGGATGGTCTCTATTCCGCGAACCCTGCGCAGGACGCCGGAGCCAAGCGGCTGGACCGGGTAGAGGCAATCACGCCCGAGATTGAGGCGATGGCAGGCGATGCAGGCTCTGGCCTGTCGAAAGGCGGGATGAAGACCAAGGTGATGGCCGCCAAGACCGCCACGGCGGCGGGTTGTGACATGGTTATCACTGAAGGTTCGGTTCTCAACCCATTGGAAAAGCTTCAAAATAGCGCGGCGGCCACATGGTTCGCGGCGCAAGGCGACCCGCGCCAGAAACGCAAGCAATGGATCGCATCGATGAAACCCAAAGGCAGGGTGCGGGTGGATGCGGGCGCGGAAAAGGCATTGACGGGGGGCGGATCGTTGCTCCCGGCCGGGGTGAGCGGCATCGACGGCAGCTTCACGCGCGGCGACATGGTGGAGGTTGTGTCGGAGACAGGGCACGTGCTGGGCCAGGGCCTGGCGCGCTATGATGTTGAAGATGCCAATCGCATCAAGGGGTTAAAAACCAAAGAAATTGAAGGTGTTCTGGGCTATCCTTCACGTGGCCCCTTGATCCATCGCGACGATCTGGTGTTCTGATTTAGATTTGATAGGCTGACCAACATGAAAGATTTGGATGATATCCCCGCCGTAATGGCAGAGATCGGCACCCGCGCGAAGGCCGCAGCCGCTGTGCTGGCCACGGCCAGTGCAGATGCCAAAACCCAAGCGCTTTTGTCCGCCGCAGATGCGATCACGGCCTCCGAGGCGGAGATCATCGCCGCAAATGCGCTGGATATGGACTATGGCCGCGAAAAGGGCCTGTCTGACGCCATGCTTGACCGGCTTTTGCTGACGCCAGAGCGTATCAAATCCATGGCCGACGGTCTGCGCGCTGTGGCGGGGCAAACTGACCCTGTGGGAGAGGTGATCGCCGAATGGACCCAGCCCACGGGGCTGCATATCCGCCGTGTGCGCACACCTTTGGGCGTTGTCGGCGTTATCTATGAAAGCCGCCCGAATGTGACAGCCGATGCAGGCGCGCTCTGTCTCAAATCTGGCAATGCCGTGATCTTGCGGGGCGGATCGGAAAGCTTCCACTCCTCTCAGGCGATCCATGCCGCATTGGTGGAGGCGTTGAAAATCGCTGGCCTGCCCGAGAATGCCATCCAACTTATTCCCACCCGCGACCGCGCCGCCGTGCGCGAATTGCTCACCATGACCGAACATGTCGATGTGATCGTCCCCCGCGGCGGCAAGGGCCTTGTGGGGCTGGTGCAGCAAGAGGCGCGCGTGCCGGTCTTTGCCCATCTCGAGGGCATCGTGCATATCTACATCGACAAATCTGCCGATCTTGAAAAAACCCGCCGCGTGGTCATGAATGCCAAAACCCGCCGTACGGGTATTTGCGGCGCGGCCGAATGCCTTATCTTTCACTCGGATATCATTGATACCATTGGTAAAACCGTTATCGAAGATCTGATCTCAGCGGGCGTTGAAGTTCATGCTGATGATGCGCTTCGGCAGATCCCCGGCACCATTGCGGCCACCTCTGAGGACTGGGGTAAAGAGTTCCTCGACAGTATCGTCGCTGCCCGCGTGGTGCCTGACATGGCGGCGGCCATTGCCCATATTCGTGCCCATCACTCCCAACACACCGATTGCATCATGACGGAGGATGACGCGGCCGCCGAAGCTTTCTTTGCTCAACTCGATAGCGCGATTCTGATGCGCAACGCCTCCACTCAGTTCGCTGATGGGGGGGAGTTCGGTATGGGCGCGGAAATCGGCATCGCCACCGGCAAAATGCATGCCCGCGGGCCGGTGGGCGCCGCACAACTCACCAGTTTCAAATATCTGGTGGTGGGTGACGGAACCGTCCGGGCCTAGAATTTCATCGTCAAAACATCCCCTTCGGTGGAGATGAAGAGTGCGCGACTCAACTTGCGCAGAACCTCGGGCAGAATGGCGAACTGCACGGCTGCGGGAGCGATTGTAATGTCGGTATCTGGCAGGACGTTGGCAGTCTGGCTCAGCATCTCCCAGGGTGCCGTATTCAACATCAATTTTGGACCCTTAGCATCTAAAATAAAACGATTTTCCTGCTCCATCACGTCAATCCTCCCGCCGGCGGTAAGCGCGGCTTCCGTACACATGATGGCCAACAAAGCGGCCTTCGTTTCTGCCCGGGACAGATCTCTTTCCACATGCCAATGCACGTCAAGCCGATCACTGATGAAGACACCTCGCAGGATGCCCGCAATCTCGTCGCTGCGCACAGTGTGGCCCGCATCAACCGGCCCTGTGTCACCAAAGGCCAATCGATAATACTTGATCCGTGCTGCTGCACTTTGCGCGCTCTGGTTCACCAGATCCGCCTCAGGCCCCTGCGGCAACCCGGCAAGTTCCATCAATTCCAGGCCATTGGTCACCGCGCCGATCGGGCTGATCAGGTCGTGGCAAATCCGTGACCCGATCAGCCCGGCCAGTTTTTCATCGATAGTGTTCAAGTCCGTCTTCTCCTAGATCAGAGGGCGCCTGACCGGACCCATGAGACATCTCGCAGGGGCCCGACGGCGCATTGAACCGCGTATTGACTCGTTAAAATAAAACCATGGAAAGAGTTTATGAAGGATTAACACACGCTAAGGTTGTTTACCACCGTTAAAGACAGAGCCCCGTTGAATTGCGTCGCCCGCCCGCATAGAAGGCGGCGATGACCAGAAAGGCAGTCAATACACTGAGCAAAGCCGCCGCATCTGAGCGGTTTGTCGTCCGATTGGCGAGGAATGACGCCGATCTGCGCGCAGCTCAGAAGCTGCGCTATGACGTGTTCGTGCGCGAGCTCGGCGGTGATGGCCCGCTGGTGGATCATGACGCGGGGCTGGAGCGGGACCACTTTGACCCGCATTTCGATCATCTGCTCCTGATAGACCGCGACGCGGGCGACACCGTTGTGGGGGCCTATCGTTTGTTGCTGGGCGACAAACGCCCTGAGGTGGGGCAGTTCTACACGGAAGACGAATATGACCTTGAGGTGCTGCACCGATCAGGCCGCAAATTGCTGGAGCTGGGCCGCTCCTGCCTTGCGCCAGATTATCGTGGCGGCGAAGGCATGTACCACCTCTTCACCGGCCTTGCCCGCTATGTCACGGAAAACGAAGTGGAAATTCTGTTTGGCGTGGCATCCTTTCACGGCACGGATCCGCAAGCGCTGGCCGAGCCTCTGTCGCTTCTGCACCACCGTCATCTGGCGCCAGAACCGTTGCGCGTGCGGGCAAAAGAAGCGCATTACCAGTCCATGAACTTGCGGCCCGAGGCAGCGATCGATCGACGTGCAGCGATGTTGCAGGTGCCTGCGCTGCTGAAGGCCTATTTGCGTCTGGGTGGTTTCGTGGGGGATGGTGCCTTTGTGGATCACGCGTTCAACACCACCGATATCTGTTTGGTGATGGACACCAAACGCATGAATGAAGTGCAGAAAACCATTTACACCAAAGGCGTTACGCCGTGACATTCACGTGGTCGCCGAAAGAGCTGCCACCGGAGGTGAACATTACGCCTCTGGGGTGGGTCTTGATCGTTTTGCGGGGCGTACCATTGATTTTGGTTCTGATCGCAGGCGTGATCGTGATGGGGGCGCTCCGCGTTGTTGAGCGCCCCATCCACGGCATGGCGCGGCCCTGGACACCCGTGATCACCGTTGTCGTCTGTCGGGTGTGCCTGGCGATTTTGGGCCTCAAGCGCAAAGTGGAGGGACACGTTATGGGTCACCCCGGCGGCCTTGTGGCAAACCATTCATCGTGGCTCGACATTTTCACACTGAATGCAGTGACGCGGCTCTACTTCGTGTCAAAATCCGAGGTTGCGGGCTGGCCGGGTATTGGCCTTCTGGCAAAAATCACAGGCACAGTCTTCATCGCGCGCGATCGCGCGCAGGCCCGCGCGCAGCAGAGTGTTTTTGAAGAACGGCTTTTGGCCGGGCATAGGTTGCTGTTTTTTCCCGAAGGCACATCGACAGACAACTTTCGGGTTCTCCCTTTTAAATCAACGCTTTTTGAGGCGTTCTTCAATGAAAATCTGTGTGACAAGCTCTACATCCAACCCGTCAGCGTCATCTACACTGCGCCTACAGGTCAGGATGCACGGTTCTACGGTTGGTGGGGTGACATGGATTTCGGGCCGCATGCTTTGATTCTGTTGGCGCAGCCTCGCGGTGGGTCGGTGAAGGTGATCTGCCATCCGCCCGTACCGGTGCGGGACATGGCGGATCGAAAAGCGATGGCCGCTGCCACAGAAGACGCCGTGCGACAGGGCATGCCCGAAGCGCGGCAGCTGGCGGGTTAGGTCATTGCGGCTTTGAATGTGCTCAGGGCATCCGAGGGATCATCGGCCGCCCAAATCTCAATGCCGATGCCAAAAAAATCTGTTACACCAGATAGTTGTGCGGCATAGTTCGTGTCTAGCACGCCTTCGGCAACCACGGGAATCTCGATCATCTCGCTCCACCATGCGAACAGATCGGCCTCCGCCTGACTGCCATCGCCCAAGGCGCTCACTCCGGCAGGCCCGAAACTGACGTAATCGGCGCCGGCCTCGCCTGCTGAAATACCATCATGGCGACTTGTGCCGCAAAAACTGCCGACAATCGCGTCTGCACCAAGGGCTTTGCGGGCCGCACGAACCTGCCGCGCGCCATCCAGCAAATGGACACCATCGAGGCCCAAACGCTCCGCCAGCACAAAATGCGTCTCAATCACCAAGGCCACATCTCGGGCATGGGTTACCTCGCGACAGGCATCTGCGGCGCGGGACAGCTCCGCCTCATCATGGGTGGACAGCGCCAACCGCACGCATGCCACATCGTGGGCCTGCAGAACGCTATCGAGCTCTGCGGGAAAGCGGCTCAATTCTATCTCTGGCGGGGTGATCAGGTAAATCTGTGGTGTATCAGCGTCTTCCATGACCGCCCCCTTTGTCATCCTGCCCCTATAGCGGCCAGATTGCCCCACTGTCCATCCGCTCTTTTCATGGGCCAAGAACCCGCCTAAAGCAACGCGGGAAGGAGCCCAGCCAATGCCAACCACGCCCCACCAACCGGTTTTCGTTCTCGTTCGCCCGCAAATGGGGGAAAACATCGGGGCGGCGGCGCGGGCGATGTGGAATTTCGGGCTGGACGCGATGCGCGTGGTCGCTCCGCGCGATGGCTGGCCCAACTCGAAGGCTGTTGCGATGGCCAGCGGGGCAGGGCGGCTTCTGGATGAGGCGCAGCTGACCGAGACCACGGCCAACGCGCTGGCAGATCTTGAGATGGTGTTTGCCACGACGGCACGGCCCCGGGGCCTCACGACGCCCGTGGTGACACCAGAGCGCGCGATGCAGATGGCGGTTGAGAAAATCGCACAGGGCCAGCGAGTGGGCGTGCTGTTCGGTCCGGAACGCGCGGGACTTGAAAATGATGATATCGCCCGGGCCAACGCGATCATCAATGTGCCGGTGAATCCTGATTTTCCTTCGCTCAATCTGGCACAATGCGTGCTGCTGACCGCTTACGAATGGCGCCGTGCAACGCAAGAGACCGCGCCAGAGCGGATGGAAATGGCCCAGGCCGATTGGGCCAATCACGCCGATATCGACAGTTTATCAACGCATTACGAAGAAACGCTCACCCAAGCCGGGTTTTTCTTTCCCGACACCAAAGCCGCCAATATGAAAACCAATCTGCGCAACATGTGGAGCCGTATGCCGCTGACCCGAGCGGATGTGCAGATGCTGCACGGGGTGCTGCGACAAATGGTGCGCTGGAAGGACAAATAGCGACGCAGCAGCGTCAATCACGTCCCTTGAAGCGTCTATCTTCACGTTTTAGGGTCTGCCCAACAGGACAGTCAGGATTTCATCCAAGCCATGAGCTCCAAGCGCAGTATTTTTGAAGAGGTTTCAAGCGAGGCCGCCGACCGTGCTCAGCCAACAACGGGCGTGATTGATCAAGGGCGGACCGGCTCTCGGGGGTTGGTTCGGGCCTGGTTGCTGATGCTGTTTGGGCTGGTGGTGCTGATGATCGTTGTGGGCGGGCTGACGCGGCTGACCGATAGTGGCCTGTCGATCACGGAATGGAATGTGGTGACAGGTGCGATCCCGCCGCTCAATGCGGCAGACTGGCAATCCGAGTTCGATAAATACCGCGCCATCCCCGAATATCAGTTGCAAAACAAAGGGATGAGCCTTGCGGAATTCAAGGTCATCTACTGGTGGGAATGGGGACACCGACAGCTTGGCCGCGTGATCGGCCTTGTCTGGGCGATCGGGTTCTTTGGCCTTCTGATCACCCGCAAAATGCCCCCCGGCTGGACGGGACGGTTGTTCCTGATCGGCGCGCTTGGCGGGCTGCAGGGCGCGATTGGCTGGTGGATGGTGTCTTCTGGGCTCACTGGCACGATGCTGGATGTGGCAAGTTACCGACTGGCGGTGCATCTTGGGCTGGCCTTCGTGATCCTTGGCTTCATCACCTGGTTCATCCTGAAAATGTCCCGAACAGAACGCGACCTGATGCAGTCGCGCCGCGATGGGGAACGTCGCATGTTCGCTATGGCGGGGGGCGTGATGCATTTCGTCTTCATTCAGATCCTGCTGGGCGCACTGGTGGCGGGCATCGACGCCGGCCGGTCGTTCACCGATTGGCCGTTGATGGGCGGGGATTTTGTACCCATCGAATTCTGGCGGCCCGAACTGGGCGCCAGCAACTTTTTTGAGAACGCGGGCTTTGTGCAGTTCATCCATCGCAAATGGGGTTATCTGTTGCTGGCCTATGCCCTTTTTGTATGGTGGCGCAGTCGCCGCAGCGCGCACTCAGCCACCCGTCGGGCGTTCAGTGTGATGGCGGGCGCGGTCATTGCGCAGATGCTGCTCGGCATCATCACTGTTCTTTACGGCGCGCCCTGGTACATTGCGATCTTCCATCAATTGCTGGCGGTCGCACTGTGGGTGCTGATCCTGCGCGCTCGGTTCCAAGGCCAGTATCCTGTTACCCAGTCCATCCGAGGTTAATCCATGACAGCTTATGACGCGTTGATGTCCCATGATCGTCAGACACGAGCCTTGGGACAAATATCGGGGCGTCTCAGCTGGGATCAGGAAACCATGATGCCCTCCGGTGCGGTCGATCAACGCGCCGAAGAACAGGGCGCGATGGAGGCGGTGTTACATGCCCGCCGCACGGACCCTCAGGTGGGCGGTTGGTTGGACGCAGCAGAACCGGAAACGGACGTGGCCGCCGCCAGCATCCGCGAAATCCGCCGCGGATTCGAACGCGCCTCAAAAGTGCCAGCGGAGCTGGCCACAGCTCTTGCCCGTCTGACCAGCAAGTCCCAGGGCATCTGGGCCGAGGCACGCCGCGCCAACGATGTGGCCGCCTTCCTGCCGGTGCTGGAAGAGGTGGTCGCGCTCAAGCGGGAAGAGGCGCAGGCCGTCGCGGGCAATTCGGTCAACAGCCCATATGACGCTCTGATTGAAGACTACGAGGTGGGCATCACCGGGGCGGAACTGCAAACCATGTTCGATGGCATGCGCCCGGGGCTTGTTGCCTTGCGCGAACGGGCCTTGGCGGGGCAGGCGGGGCCAGCGATTTCGGGCAGTTTTGCTTGTGACGTGCAGATGTCGCTGGCCAATGAGGTGGCGGAACGCTTCGGCTACGACAAAACGCGCGGACGGCTTGATCTGGCCGTGCATCCGTTTTCCTCCGGTTCCGGCGATGACGTGCGCATCACCACGCGGATTTGCGAGGATGATCCCTTTAACTGCCTCTATTCCACGATCCATGAAACGGGCCATGCCTGCTACGAACAGCGCATCGACCCGGCTTATCGCCTGACGCCTCTGGGCCATGGCGTGTCCATGGGCGTGCATGAAAGCCAATCGCGCATCTATGAAAACCAGTTGGGCCGGGGTCGGGCGTTCTGCGGCTGGCTTTTTGGGGCCATGACAGACCGCTTCGGCGATATCGGCGTGGCGGATGCCGATGCGTTTTACGCCGCCGTCAACCGCGTCCATCGCGGCTACATCCGGACCGAGGCGGATGAGGTGCAATACAACCTCCACATCATGCTGCGCTTCGATCTTGAGCGCGCATTGGTGGGTGGCGATCTAACCGTCAAGGATCTGGAAGCCGCGTGGAACGACCGGTTTGAGGCCGATTTTGGCTACGCGGTCGACAAGCCGTCCAACGGCCTTTTGCAAGACGTACACTGGTCTGTCGGGCTTTTCGGGTATTTCCCAACCTACAGCCTGGGAAATGTCTATGCAGGATGCCTCTACAAGGCGTTGACGTCGCAGGTCTCGGGTCTGGACGCGGCATTGGCGCAGGGCGATCCAAGCCCCGCAACCACATGGCTGCAGACCAATTTGCAAACCCATGGCGGATTGCGCCTGCCCAAGGACACCATCACCCATGCTTGCGGTGAAGAACCCACATCCGCCCCCCTGATGGCCTATCTGGAAGAGAAATTCACCGCGCTATACCCTGATTGACCGGCCGCGTTCTCAAAGCAAATCCCGAAGGTCATTAATTACCTTATCCGCGCCTGCTGCACGCAGTCGATCGGCGTGTCCGGGCAAGATGTGCGAAGCGCCCGCAAACCCGATTGTGGTCATTCCCGCGGCGCGGGCAGCGGTCACCCCGGCCACGCTGTCCTCCACCACCAGACATTCGGATGCGTCCACGCCCATTTGACCGGCCGCATAGAGGAAAATATCCGGGTGCGGCTTGCCACGCGAAACCAAAGCGGCCGAGAAGATATGCGGGTAAAGCAGCTCAAAGAGCCCCGTCTCCACCAGACCCAAAGCCAACTTCGCGGGTTTTGAGCTCGAGGCGACGCATTTGGCCGTGTCGAGCCGCGACAGCACCTCTTTGGCACCCTCAATTGCGCGCAACTCATTGCGGTATTTGGTCATGATCACGTCTGTGACCTGCGCCTCGAAATCATCCGGCAGAGCCGCGCCCATTTCCTCTTCGATGATTTTGTACATCGCTTTGTGGGGGACACCCGCAAAGCGCTCGATGACCTGTTGTGTGGTGATGTCATAGCCCACTGCGCACAACGCCTCCGCGTCCGCGCTGCAGCTGATCAGTTCGCTGTCGATCAGGACGCCGTCGCAGTCGAAAATTGTCAGTTTCATCATGGCCTCGCCTTTGCCGATACGCCCTGCGTAACGGGGTGGAGGGCTGCGTTGAAAACACGATGTGTTACGCACGCGAAATGTCGCCCGGTGTGGTGGGAGGGCCGGGCCCCGTATTCAACAGTTCCGGTCTGTGATACGTTCAGGCCGCGCATCACCACAGAACAAAGGAAGACGATATGGCATCTCGAACCACCAATGGGCGCGGGCGGCTCTATGACAGCGTGCTCGACACCGTGGGCGATACGCCCTGCATCCGCATCAACCGGATCGCACCAGACAATGTCACCGTCTATGTGAAATTCGAGGCCTTCAATCCGGCCGGTTCCGTGAAGGACCGCCTCGCGCTCAATATCATCGAAGCGGCCGAACGGGATGGAACGCTGAAACCCGGCCAGACGGTGGTGGAGGCAACCTCGGGTAACACTGGCATAGGCCTCGCCATGGTATGCGCCGCAAAGGGGTATCCGCTGGTGGTGACGATGGCCGAAAGCTTCTCAATCGAGCGCCGTCGACTGATGCGTTTCCTTGGCGCAAAAGTGGTGCTGACGCCCAAGGGCCTCAAGGGATTCGGCATGTACACAAAGGCCAAGGAATTGGCCGAAGAAAACGGCTGGTTCCTTGCCAGCCAGTTCGAAACAGCGGCCAATGCCGATATGCACGAAAGCACCACGGCGCGCGAAATTCTGGCGGATTTCGAAGACGAAAGACTGGATTACTGGGTCACCGGCTACGGCACCGGCGGCACGGTCTCGGGTGTCTCGCGTGTGCTGCGGCGCGAACGGCCAGACACGAAGATCATCCTCACAGAACCCGACAACGCTGCGATCCTTGCGTCGGGCTACGTGAATACGCGCAATGACGCCAACCAGCCCACGGAAGGCCACCCCCATTTCAATCCGCACCCGATCCAGGGCTGGACGCCCGATTTCATTCCTTACGTGCTGCAAGAGGCGGTGGACAATGGCGGCTATGACGACCTGCTGCCCGTCGCCGGCGCAGACGGCATCGCCTGGTCCCGCAGGTTAGCTGCTGAAGAGGGGATCTTCACAGGCATTTCTGGTGGCTCCACTTTCGCGATTGCGATGGAACTGGCCAAGGATGCGCCCGACGGGTCGGTCATGCTGGTGATGCTGCCCGATACCGGGGAGCGTTACCTCTCCACGCCGCTTTTTGACGGCGTCGCAGAGGATATGTCAGAGGAGGAAATAACCATTTCCATGTCCACGCCCTATGGCCAGATGGCCGCCGAGTGATGATTTCCACATTAATTCAGGGCGCTAAAACATTTTGAATGAATGAAATTTCCCGTTGCAGGATATCAGGGCCGTAGAGCATCTGATGGCCTGCACCGGGCACCGTCACGAATTGCGCGTTCTCTCCTGCCGCCTCAAAAAGCGCGCGGCCAAACTCAAACGGGACAACCCGATCTTCGGTGCCGTGTTGGATCAGGATCGGCGCTGTTACATCGACAATGTAGTCGCGGCTGCGAAACTGATCCTTCATCAGCCAACGCACCGGCAACCATGGAAAACGCTTCGCGGCCACGTCCACCGTCGCCGAAAAGGGCGCGCCCAGCACCAAGGCTCCCACCTCACGCTGTGCCGCAAGCTGCACAGCCACGCCGGTGCCCAGCGATTCGCCCACCAAAGCGATGTCGCCCGGTCCGACACCCTTTGATAGCACCCAGTCGTAAGCCGCCCTTGCGTCAGAGATCAGCCCCGCCTCGGTGGGCGTGCCCGTGCTGCCGCCATACCCGCGATAGGACACAAAGACGACGTCTAACCCCGCGCCCTGATAAGCCGCAAACCGGTTTGCCCGACTGGCCATCTCGCCGCCATTTCCGTGCAGAAACAGCACCGTTGGTCCGCCCGATAGCGTGGTGTGCCAAAGTAGGATCGTTTCACCATCGGGTGTTTCAATCGGGGTGACGGACACGTCCCTCAACCCCACCTTTGCGGGGTCCGGAGCGGCATTGCTGGGAGCGTAGAGCATGCTGCGCTGCATCAGATAGACGGCCGTGACAATCACCACGTATCCGAAAAACCCAATGATCAGTGCGGATTGCACGCTTTTCATAACCTGGTGGCCTTCTGCAAATCCGTTATTTCCCTGGGAACAGAGATGGTGCCTGCGCGGGCAACAAAAAAGCCCCGGCATTTCAGAAAATGCCGGGGCCTTATAGGTAGCGTTCAGGAAGACTACGCGACCATCTTCTCTACAACGTCCCCGAAGGAGGATGGCGTCGGCACAATGGTGACACCCGCTTGTTGCAGGATATCGACTTTCTCTTGCGCCGACTCCCCGAAGGCCGACACAATTGCGCCCGCATGACCCATCCGGCGGCCCTTCGGTGCAGAGAGGCCCGCGATATAGGCCGCCACCGGCTTGTTCATATGATCGCGGATATACTCGGCGGCCTCAGCCTCCTGCGGCCCACCGATTTCACCCACCAGCACCACGGCATCCGTGTCAGGATCAGCCTCAAAAAGCTCCATGATGTCCTTGAAGCTTGACCCGTTGATGGGATCGCCGCCAATGCCGATGGACGATGACACGCCAATCCCGCGCTCCGACATCTGGCTTGCCGCCTCATAGCCCAGCGTACCCGACCGGCTGACAATCCCGACGCGCCCCGGTTTGTAGATGTGCGGCGGCATCAGACCCGCAAAGGCCTGACCGGGCGTAATGACACCTGCGCAGTTAGGACCAATGAGGCGCATCCGCTTTTCTTCTTTGTAGCGGCGCATGTATCGCTTCACGCGGATCATATCCTGAGTGGGCAGACCGTCGGCGATGCAGACACAGGTTTTAATCCCAGCGTCGGCGGCTTCCATGATCGAGTCGGCCGCAAAGGGCGGCGGCACGAAGCTGATCACCATGTCTGCGCCCGTTTCGGCCACAGCGCCTTTCACGGTGTTGAAGACCGGCAGCCCCAGATGGGTCATGCCACCTTTGCCCGGCGTCACGCCACCCACCACGTTGGTGCCATGGTTCATCATGTCCTGGGCGTGGAAGGATCCAATGCGGCCGGTAAAGCCCGTGACCAGAACCTTGGTTTCTGAATTGATGATAATCGCCATCACACGGCCTCCTTCAGTTCGGCTGTTTTCCACTGGCCGACCACCTTGTTGGCGGCCTCGGCCAATGTGCTTGCGGTCATGATGTTCAGGCCTGACTCCGCGATAAGCTTCTGACCTTCCTCGACATTCGTGCCCGACAGGCGAACCACCAGCGGGATGTCGATCTCCAGTTCTTTGACCGCGCGGATCACACCCTCGGCGATCCAGTCGCAGCGGTTGATGCCTGCGAAGATATTGACCAAAATCGCCTCGACATTCTTGTCATTGAGCACGGCCTTGAACGACATCAGAACCCGTTCAGGGCTGGCACCGCCACCTACATCTAGGAAGTTCGCCGGCTCGCCACCGGCCATCTTGATCATGTCGAGCGTGGCCATCGCCAAACCCGCGCCATTCACGATGCAGCCGATCTTGCCGTCGAGGCCAATGTAGTTGAGGCCACGATCCCCCGCATAGGTCTCGCGCGGGTCTTCCTGGCTCTTGTCGCGCAGCTCCGAGATGCTCGGGTGGCGGAAAAGGGCGTTTTCATCGAAGCTGAGCTTGGCGTCCAACGCCACGATGTCGTTGCCTGCGGTGACGACCAGGGGATTGATCTCCACCATCGCCGCGTCTTTTTCGCTCATCAGCTTGTAACAGCCCATGATCGTCTTGGCGGCTTGCGTAATGAGCGGCGCATCGAGGCCCAACTGGAACGCAATCTCGCGCGCCTGGAAGGCCTGCATGCCCACCGCCGGGTCGACAACGGAGCGGATTATCGAGTCCGGTTCGTTCTCAGAGATCTCCTCAATCTCCATCCCGCCCTGTGCCGAGGCCACAACCACCACGCGTTCGAGCGTGCGGTCCATGACGAAGGCCAGATAGAGTTCTTGCGCGATGTTCGTCGCCTCTTCGATGTAGAGACGGTTCACAAGCTTGCCCTGTGGTCCGGTCTGATGGGTGACCAATCGACGACCAAGCATCCAAGCGGCAGCATCCTGCACTTCTTCTTCGGAGGAGCAGATGCGCACGCCACCTGCCTTGCCGCGCGCGCCAGAATGGATCTGTGCCTTCACGACCCATTTGTCGCCCGAAAGCTCCGAACAGCGATAAACCGCCTGTTCGGGGCTGTAGGCAATGCCGCCGCGGGGGACTGCCACGCCGAATTGCTTCAGCAGGTCCTTGGCCTGATATTCATGGATATCCATAATGTTATCCTCCTCTCTTAACCTTTGGCCGCAATGGCATCGGCCACCACGATCACGTTATTAGCCATACGTTCGCTGGCCGCGTCGATCATCTTTCCATCAAGTGCTGCAGCGCCTTTCCCGGCAGCCTCCGCCTTGCGCAGCTCTTCAATGATGCGCCGCGCGCGGTCCACCTCCGCCTCGGGCGGAGAGAACACGGAGTTCGCCAGCTCAATCTGAGTCGGGTGGATCGCCCATTTGCCTTCAATCCCCAGGGTCGCGGCCCGCTTTGCCGACGCCACATAAGCATCCGGATCCGAGAAATCGCCAAACGGCCCGTCAATGGCGCGCAGGCCGTAAGCTCGGCACGCAACCGTCATACGCGACAGGGCAAAATGCCACTGATCGCCTGGATAGTCGGGGTTCAACCCGCCGATCACTACTGTGCGTGCGCGGGTCGAAGCCGCGTAATCCGCCACACCAAAATGCATGGCCTCCAGACGGCCGGGAGCGGCGGCAATCGCCTCTACATTTGCCATGCCGAGCGAGGTTTCAATGAGCGCTTCAAGGCCGATCTGGTGTTCGAAGCCCATGGCCTCTTCAATCTGGCTGACCATGGTTTCGACAGTATACAGGTCCGCAGGCACGCCCACTTTGGGCACCAGGATTGTATCCAGATGCTGGCCCGCCTGCTCCACGATCTCGACCACGTCGCGATACATGTAGTGCGTGTCGAGCCCGTTGATCCGGATCGACATGGTCTTGCCCTTGGCCTTCCAATCAATGTCGTTCAATGCCTGGATGATGTTCGACCGGGCCTGCACCTTGTCGGGCGGGGCCACGGCATCTTCGAGGTCGAGGAAGATGTAATCCACGTCTGTGTCGACGGCCTTGTCGATCATCGACGGATTCGACCCCGGCACGGCGAGTTCCGAACGCTGCAGGCGTTGTTTTTTGAGCGGGTGAAGGGTGTAGCTCATGTATTTGGTCTTTCATTCAGTACTGGTGCGTTGGCCTGATCATCGCAGGCAAGCGCACCCTCCAACACTTTCGCATGGGTAAGGATGCATGCCCGGGATGGGGCGTGGGGCCGGAACGGGTAGGGGTGTCCTACCCGTTGCCCGGTGCTTGGAATGCATTTGGACACTGAGCGGGTGGCAGGCGTCTCTCAAGGAAAACAATAGTTTACGATAGGAAACTTCGGGTGCTTGAGGCGAATCGGGTTTGGAACAGAGCGCCTTCGAATGGCCCCGGTCTGGCGATCTGACCTTTGATCTACAGCCATTTATCGTCGGGTTCCCGGACTGCATTCGTGCGATGGCCTGCAATTGCCAATTCGCCAGGCCCTGGGTGGGGCCAGGCGAAGGCGCGGCGGCGCAAGCGGCTTGGTTCCGCGCCGGTAGCAACAAAAAGGGCCACGCGCGAACGTGGCCCTCATTTCAGTTGGTTACGACGTGGCTTTACGTCACCAAATCGCCCGGCGTGTCACCATTCAGAAACGCCTTGAGGTTATCAATCGCGCGATACCCCATGCCGATCCGCGTGCCATCCGTCGCAGACCCCAAATGCGGGGCCAGAACGATGTTGTCATAGTCCTTGAACCGAGGATCGAGGGCAGGCTCACCGTGATAGACGTCCAAACCGGCGGCAGACAACTGCCCAGAATCAAGCGCTGCAAAAAGCGCATCTTCATCCACCACATCGCCACGCGCAGAATTCACAAGGATCGCACCTGGCTTCAGTGCACCAAACACATCTCCGTTGATCATTTTGAACGTGTCATCCCCACCCGGCATGTGCAGCGACAGGAAATCGGACTGCGCGGCCACGTCGGCGATAGAGCCAAGCTGTTCAGCATTGCCGTTCTGGATCTTGATGTCATCGGGCACCTGCCACGCGTCCTGAAACACAACACGCATTCCAAACCCGTTATGCGCCCGGCGCGCCATGGCCTGACCAATCCGGCCAAATCCAACAATGCCCAGCGTCGCACCTGTGACCTTCTTGCCAATCATGTGGGTCGGCCGCCAGCCTTCCCAGCCACCTGCACGGGTTTCGCGCTCACCTTCGCCAATCCGGCGCGCGGCGGTCAGCATCAGGCCCATGGCCAGATCCGCCGTGCAATCGGTCAGCACGTCCGGCGTGTTGGTCACCGCAATACCGTTGTCCCGGGCCGCATCGATGTTGATGTGGTTAAAGCCCACGCCATAATTGGCCATGATCTTCACCTTGCCCTTCGCCGCCGGATAAAATTCCGGCGGGATCTTGTCGGACACGGTGGGCATGATCACGTCATAGGTTTCCGCCGCCGCCATGAACTCATCTTTGCTCATGGAGGTGTCAGGATGGCGGAGTGTCACGTCGCCCAGGTCTTGGGCGACGAGATGGTCTTCTGCTTCTTTTGGCCAGGCGCGGGTGACCAAGATCTTCGTAGTGCTCATTGTATTTAGGCTGCCTTCGCGCTTGCTTTCGTCGTGGCAGGCGTCGTGGCGCGGTAGCAGGCTTGCGCTGCTGCCACACCGGAGCCCGGCTCGATCTTCGCACCGGCATCGACCAGCGCCATTTCCGCCGCCGAAATCGCACCACAAAGCATCACAGGGTTCAGAGAGCCCAAGTGACCAATGCGGAACGCCTTGCCCATCAGCTTGTTGAGGCCCGTGCCAAGCGATGTCTGGTACTTGTAGTACGCCGTGGAGATCACATCCCGTGCATCCACCCCTTCGGGTGCATAGATGGCGGACACAGTATCAGAGGCCCATTCCGGACCGCGAGACACCAGCTCACAGCCGTCCCACGCACCTACAGCCGCACGCACACCTTCGGCCAGGCGGTTGTGCCGTGCCCAGATGCTTTCCATGCCTGCCTCAAGGATCGTATCCAGTGAGCAGCGCAGACCGCGCAGCAGCTGTGTGGCGGGCGTGTACGGGAAGTAGCCCGTATCGTTAAGCTTGATCATGTCTTCAAAACTGAAATAGCAGCGCGCCATGCCGGAATTGCTGAGTGCCTTATTGGCCTCCAGCGCCTTCTCGGACACGCCGAGGAAGCCCAGACCGGCAGGCAGCATGAAGCCCTTCTGGGAGCCCGAGACTGCAAGGTCCACGCCCCACTTCTCCATCTCGAACTCGATGGATGCGATGGACGACACACCGTCAACAAACAACATGGCCGGGTGGCCAATTTCATCCAGCACCCGGCGCACGCCCGCGATGTCAGAGGTCACGCCCGTGGCGGTTTCGTTCTGCGTGGCGAAAACGGCTTTGATCTCATGGTTCTTGTCGGCCTCAAGGCGCTTGGCATATTCCTCAAGCGGAACACCTTTGCCCCATTCCACCTCAACGCAATCAACATCGAGGCCAAGACGTTCGGCCATATCGACCCACAACAGAGAAAACTGCCCGAAACGGGACATCAGAACCTTGTCGCCGGACTGGAGCGTGTTTTGAATGGCCGACTCCCAAGCACCGGTGCCGGACGAGGGGAAGATGAACACGCGGCCAGATTCCATGCGGTAAGCCTTTTTCATGTCGGTCAGCAGCCCGGTGACCAGATCGCCGAAATCAGGTGCGCGCATGTCCTCCATGGGCACGTTCATCGACTGACGAATGTTTTCGGGAACATTGGTCGGTCCCGGGATGAAAAGATGCTGATTGCCGTTCATGGATGTCTCCTTCGTTTCCTGTTTGGAGGCGCTTGTCGCGCGGCACGCCCCCTTTTTCTACGCCCGAGGGGATATCTGCTGCGAACGAGTGGGAAATCAAGCGACCAACCGGGTGGTGAAACCCACCCTCCCGGGTAGCGATTCTGCCATTTTGCTTCTGACGCGGCATCGGCATGCGATTGCATACTGTCTTTTTGTTTGTTTTCAGATACTTCCGCGCCACCCTTCAGCGCAATTAGCGCAAGCTTTTGGAGGGGAATTTGGTGTATAGTCTCGGAATGGAAGCGCTCAGAGCAACGGCAGAATTGGCAGTGTCGCCCATCGATGACCGACCCGAAGTGATCGTGGCCGACCGCCAGTTGATTGTCTGTCAGGGCCTCGGGTCGCTGGTTTCGCAGATCGAAGAGGTGCGGTTGGGTCAGTTCGCGACCGACCTGATGGGACTGTCCAAAACGCTGTCCATGGTGAACGGGCAGGGGATATTGATCCTTGGCGTTCGCCTCAACGACGCGGATCTGACGGCCGCGCTGGATATGGTGCGCAAAGACTTCCCCCAAGTGATGGTGGTTGTTGTGGCCGAAGACACCGAGCTTGCGTTTATTCGGACGGCGATCAAATCGGGCGCCAATTCCATCTGCATGATGAGCCAGATCCTGACCAGCCTGCCGAAGATACTTGGAAAACTGGTGGAGGGGCATTCAATCCTACCCACCGACATCCTGCGCAAGCTGACGTCGGAGAAGACAGACAGCCTGTCCAAGCGCGAACATGAGATACTGGCGCTTTTGGTGGATGGGCTGACGAACTTTCAGATATCAGCGCGGTTGGGCCTGTCTGAGAACACGGTGAAGTATTACCTCAAGGCGATCTACCAGAAGCTTGATGTGAACAGCCGGGGCGCGGCCATCGCGAAATATGTGGCGGGCAATTATTGAACCGTTCAGCCGGGACACAAAATTTTTCAAAAATTTTGCCGCCAACGTTGGCGGCATTTTTTTGGAAAAAAATGCATACGAAATCTTGGGGAGATTTCGTTTCCCTTGATCAAGGCCATGCCTAAGACGGCGCATCCTCCACGCTGACCTGATGCCACCTTATGCGGTCGCTCTTGAAGCCAGGCAGGCCCTTTACGCGTGGCGACAGCCCAACAAGCTGCGTCCGGTGGAATGGGATCAGCGTACCGGACCGTTCCACCAGATAGCGCTGTGCCTCCACGTAAAAATTTCTCCGCTCGAAGAAATCCAGACTGCCGCGAGCGCGGCGCAGCATGTCGTCAAACGTGTAATCCTGGAAATAGCTTTCATTCCACTTGGCCTGGCTCTGGAACGGCTCGTTTAGCGCCTGATCACCGGGGCGTTCTCCCCAACTGGTCGCGAACGCGTCCTTCTTCATCCAGACCTCCGACCAATACCCGTCGGCGGATGCATTCACGATCTCCACCGTGATACCCGCGCCGGCCAGTTGATCCTGGAACACCAGCGCCATGGCCTCCCACGCCGCATCCACGGCGGCCACATGCAATTTTATCGTCAGCCCGTCTGGATAGCCCGCCTGCGCCAGCAGCTCCTTGGCGCCTTCCACATCGCGGGGGCACTGCATATCTGCGCGGTACTGATCGCCCGGCGACACTGGCGTATCACAGGACACGATCCCGCCGCCATCGAGCGCCAATTTCAGCATCTCTTCGCGGTCCACGGCCATCCGCATCGCGCGTCGTACACGGACATTGTTGAATGGTTCAACATCGGTGCGGAATACCAAGCCCGACCAGTTGCCCGTCGGGATTTCCTGCACCACATACGCGTCCGACCGATTGAGCGCGCGCCGCACCAGTGGTTTGATCCCGCGCTCCATATCCAGTTGCCCGGCCAGAAACGCCTGCAGTCGCGTCTTTTCATCGGGGATGCCATACACTTCCATGCGCGCCAGTTTGGGCGTGCCCTCGTAATATTCCTCAAACGCGGTCAGCACCGTGACCCCATCGGCGTCAAATTTTTCGACCTTGAACGGCCCGGTGCCGATGCCAGTCTGGGCGATCGTGTCGCCGGACCCTTCCGGCACGATCCGCAAACGGGGGTCCATCAATTGCAAGGGCAGATCGGCGAATGTGCTCTCCAGTGTCAGCTCAACGGTCATGTCGTCCGTGGCCTCCACATCCGTCACCATCGAGATCACGGATTTCGCGGGGCTGTCAGACTTCGGGTCCAGAATGCGTTCCAGCGAATAGACCACATCGGCCGCATCAAACGTGCTGCCATCATGAAAGGTCACGCCCTCGCGCAGATCAAAGGTCCAGACCGTGCCGCTGTCATTGGCACGCCATGCGGTCGCCAGATCGGGCTGAGGGATACCCTCCACCCCTGGGCGCACAAGGCGGCTCATCAGTTTTTCGGTGATTGTCAGAATGCGGCCATTGGAAACGGGATCAAGGCTCGACAAACTGCCCGAACCCACGTCATGGGCAAAGCGGAAGGTGCCGGTGGGCTCGGCATGGGCGGGCAGGGACAGTGCACCCGCAAGGCATGCCGCAATCAGAGTTCTGGCCATGTATGTTATCGATCCCCTCATGTCTTTTTGCACCGTGCCGCAGCCGCGCGCGTAAATCAACGGGCTCTTTGCACGCGGGTGTTCAAATCCCGTAGCCAAAAATCGCGAATATGCTAGGGTCCAACGAAAACAGACGCTTGGGGGAATGCCATGACGCGCAATTGCATGCATCTTTTGGGGGCAGGACTGCTTTTCGTGGCGGCCACACCGGCTGTCGCGGAGCTCAGCTTTTGCAATGAGACTGACGTGAATGCCTCCATTGCTATCGGCTATCTGGCGGGGGATGAATGGGCGTCCGAAGGGTGGTGGACCGCGCAACCGGGTCAATGCGTGACCGCCGTCGATGCCCCGCCAGCGCAGGCCTATTACTATTGGCATGCGGTCAATGAGAACGGGGAGTTCGCCGCAGACGCCTATTTCTTTTGTGCCGTGGACGACGTGTTCACCATCATCGGGGATGAGGATTGCGAAGCGCGCGGGCACAATCGCATTGCCTTCAACGAGGTGCAGATCGGCGCGGATGGAGGGCATGAGGTGCGTCTGACGGCGGCGCTCGCGCCCAAGCCGGCGGTCGTTCGCAAAACCGCAGAGCCGGAGGCGGCACCCGAACCCGCCCCAGAACTCACGCCCCAGCCTGCGGAGGCTGAAGCGGCCTCAACGTTTAACACCTTGCCGCAACCCAGTTTCACGCTCAAAACCGACATCCCCGCAGCCGAACTGTTGAACAGCAGGCCGCTCGATTTCCCCGCCATCAAAGCCGCCTTGCAAGGGGAATGGGCACAGGAGGGCAGCGCGCAGTCCACAGTCATCGATGCCAAGCGATTTGAAGATTTCGAAGATGGCTCGTCCAAAGCAACGGGCAGCTGGCGCCTTGCTGCGACCTGCCCTGATCAGGCGGGCATCGGCCCGGGGATCTTCATACGCTATGACGAAAATCCCGGGCAAAGCCTGTGCATGATCTTGACGGCGCTCAGCGAAAACGGCTTCACCCTGCGTGATCCGTCCAGTGGCGAGGCTTTTGATTACACGCGCTGAACCGCGTTTTTCCTTGTCTGATCAGAATGAACGAAATCCGGGTCGTGGTGTTCGGATTGACCTGCTTTTTGCGGCGTCGCGTCTATTCTACGCAGGACGACTTAACGGCCGTGATCGCTGTGACATGCGTCACCCGGTACCAAGGCCGTTTGCGCTCTAACCTATGGTCAGGCAGACACACCTAGCTGTGTGATACGTCCAAGGTGGCAAAGAAAATTCCACCTCGCGGCAAGGTGTTCAGGCAAACATTGCCAAAGCCTTGTGCAAACGCGATAATCGCGTGCATGCAATTCCTTGATGTAAGCCACAGTCCTGGACTGGTAGCCGCATCGATAGCGATCGCTATCATTTCCGGCTTTACCGGTCTCAATCTGACAAAGGACCTGTCGTCTAAAACTTACGGCCAGCGAAAGGTGGCTGTGGCGCTTGCCGCTGTGGCGCTTGGGGGCGGGATCTGGTCTATGCATTTTGTCGCGATGCTTGGCCTGCAAATGCCCATCCTGTTCTACTATGACGCGGCCATCACGCTGGCCTCAGCGCTGCTTGCGATCCTGATCGTGGCCTCCGCCCTGATCCTTTTGCATTTCACGCAGCGCACCCGTGCGCATATTTACGGAGCGGGCGCGCTTGTGGGCGTGGGGATCACCGCGATGCATTATGTCGGCATGAGCGGGCTGGAGCTCTGTCGCGCTGTCACCTCGCCGCTCAGCATGATGTCGTCTGCGGCGATTTCTGTGCTGTTGTGCATCGTGGCCTTCTACGTGGCCTATCACGAACGGTCCGATAAAAACCTGATCCTGGGCACCTTGTGTTTCGGGGCCGCCGTATCTGCCGTCCATTTCATCGCGGTTTTCAAAACACAATTTGTCGCCGTGGAAGGGTTTTCCGAATTCGGTCCCGCGATGAGCAATGAGGTGCTGGCGATCGGGGTGACGGTGTCCAGTTTCCTGATCCTCGGGACGTTTCTTTGGGTCAGCACCGCGTATCTCTCGCCCTCACCTGTGGGGGTAGGACCGACAACCGGAACAGATGGCCCTGCCCAGCCCGTGACAGCGAAACTCCGTATCCCTTGTGAAAAAGACGGGTCCAAGATTTTCGTACCGCCGGAAGAGGTGGCGTTTGTGCGCGCCGATGGCCGCTATTCGCAGGTCTATACGGACAAGGACCGGTTCTTTTGCGCCCTGCCGATCACCATGGCTGCGGAAAGGCTGCTTCCGGCCGGTCACCTTCAGGTGCACCGCAGTTACGTGGTGAACCCCGAAAAGATCGCGTCATTTGAACGTAAAAAAGACAATGGTGTCTGCCATTTCCGGGCAGAGCATTGTCCCAAAGTTCCTGTTAGCCGCTCCAAGTTGAAAATGGTGCAGGAAAACCTGGGCATCTGATCCTCTGACCGCGTTTGTTGCTGGGCGTCACGACGTCCAAAAACCTAGTCTGACAGCCTGGGCTTTAGTGTTTTATATCAGCCGCTGACATCTGCTTTGAGACGTGAAGTCACGCCGACTGTTCTTCCGTTTCAGAAGCAAAACCTCGCCCCGGCGATAACCGCTCTCCACGTTTTCGCATTTCGTGTCACCTGACGCGCATTTCGTGCACGCTTTTTGTTTTTCGTAACTTTTTTGCAGCCTTCGCACCGAAACAAAACAACCTTTAAGCGCCAGAGTCACGACAGGGAGGAGCTCGATGATTCCAGCCGCTTTTGAATATTACCGCCCCGATTCCATCGCAGGCGTTCTTGAAATCCTGGAAGAGTACGGAGACGACGCACGGGTGATGGCCGGTGGCCACAGCCTTATTCCGATGATGAAGCTTCGGATGGCTGACGTGCCGCATCTCATCGACCTTCAAAGCGTTGGCGAGCTTATGGGCATCGATATCCGTACGGGAGAGGTGCGCCTGGGTGCGATGACAACCCAGCATGAGATCATCCAACATGAAGAGCTGCGCGCCGCATGCCCTATCTTGCGGGAGGCCGCGTTGCAGATTGCAGACCCGCAGGTGCGCTACATGGGCACGGTGGGCGGTAACTGCGCCAATGGCGATCCCGGCAACGACATGCCCGGGTTGATGCAGTGCTTGGATGCGCAGTTTGAGCTGGTGGGTCCCGAAGGCACGCGCACTGTAGCTGCGCGTGATTTCTATGAGGCGGCCTACATGACCGACCGCGAAGATGAAGAGATCATGATCTCGGTTACCATTCCCTTCCACGGGCGCGGTTACGCCTATGAAAAGCAAAAGCGTAAGATCGGCGATTATGCGACGGCGGCCGCTGCGGTCACAATGACCAACGACCGGGGCGTTTGCGTCAATGCATCCATCGCGATGACCAATCTCAGTGATACGCCCATCTGGTCGGAAGACGCCGGTGACGCGCTGATCGGGACATCCGTTGGTGAGGACAACATCAAGGCGGCCGTTGATGCAATGCTGGGCGATATTGACCCCCAGCAAGACAATCGCGGACCTGTCGAATTCAAAAAACATGTGGCCGGGATCATCCTGAAGCGCGCGATCACCCGCGCCTGGGACCGTGCCGAGGGGAGGGCCTGAACCGATGGCAAAATCAAAGAAGATGCACATCAACCTCACCGTGAATGGCAAGGAAGAAGAGTTTCTGGCCGAACCACGGGAGCTTTTGATCTATACCCTGCGGGAACGCCTCAACTACACCGGGCCGCATATCGGCTGTGAGACATCCCATTGCGGGGCCTGCACGGTTGAAATCAACGGCAAGTCGGTCAAAGCCTGCACCATGTTCGTGGCCCAGGCTGATGGCGGCGACATCACGACGATCGAAGGGCTGGGAACACCTGATGACCTGCACCCGCTGCAACAGGCCTTCCGCGAACATCACGGGTTGCAATGCGGATATTGCACGCCTGGCATGATCACGCGGGCCAAGAAGCTGCTCGAAGAAAACCCGAACCCCACCGAAGAGGAAATCCGCTTCGGCATGGCGGGCAATATCTGCCGCTGCACCGGCTATCAGAACATCGTGAAATCCATCAAAGCCGCCGCCACCGAAATTCAGGCCGCGAGGGAGGCTGCAGAATGAAAGATGACGTCACAACCCGCGAAGAACGTGTTGCCAACCTCAAGGGTATGGGCTGTTCGCGCAAGCGCGTCGAAGACATGCGTTTTACCCAAGGGCAGGGCAACTATGTCGACGATCTGAAAATGCCCGGGATGCTGTCAGGCGATTTCGTACGCTCCCCTTACGCCCACGCCCGGATCAAAGACATCGACATATCCGCTGCGTTGGAGGTGCCGGGTGTTCTGGCAGTGTTGACCGCCAAGGATCTGGAGCCGCTGGGCCTGCATTGGATGCCCACGCTGGCAGGTGACAAGCAAATGGTGCTGGCCGATGGTAAGGTCCTGTTCCAGGGACAGGAGGTTGCCTTCGTGGTGGCCGAAGACCGGTTCGCCGCCGCCGACGGGGTTGAGGCCGTCGTGGTCGATTACGAAGAGCTTCCGGTTCTCGTCGACCCGTTCAAGGCGCTCGAGTCCGACGTGGTGCTGCGCGAAGATCTGGTGGCCGAAGATGGCACAGTGCCCGATGGCGCGCACGGACCCCGCAAACATCACAATCACATCTTCACCTGGGAAGTGGGCGATCAGGCGGCCACGGAACAGGTGCTCGATGAGGCCGAAGTGGTGGCCGAAGAAATGCTCTATTACCACCGCACCCATCCGTGCCCGCTGGAAACCTGCGGATGCGTGGCCTCCATGGACAAGGTCAATGGCAAGCTGACGCTCTGGGGCACGTTTCAGGCCCCCCACGCGATCCGCACGGTTGTGTCGCTGATCTCTGGCATTGAAGAACACAACATCCGCGTGATCTCTCCCGACATTGGGGGCGGCTTTGGCAACAAGGTGGGGGCCTATCCGGGCTATGTCTGCTCTGTTGTCGCCTCCATCGTGACCGGCAAACCGGTGAAGTGGATCGAGGACCGCATGGAAAACCTCATGACCACCGCGTTTGCCCGTGACTATTGGATGAAGGGCAAGATTGCGGCCACGAAAGAGGGCAAGATCCTCGGCCTCTGGTGCCACACAACTGCCGATCACGGCGGGTTTGATGCCTGCGCCGATCCCACCAAGTTTCCGGCCGGGTTCATGAACATCTGCACCGGGTCCTATGACATCCCCGTGGCCTATCTGGCGGTGGACGGGGTCTACACCAACAAGGCACCGGGCGGGGTCAGCTATCGCTGTTCGTTCCGCGTGACCGAGGCGGTGTATTTCATTGAACGTATGATTGAGGTTCTGGCGATTGAGCTCAACATGGATGCGGCAGAGCTGCGCCGGATCAACTTCATCAAAAAAGAGCAATTCCCCTATCAATCCGCCCTCGGCTGGGAATATGACAGTGGCGACTACCACACCGCCTGGGACAAGGCGTTGGCCGCCGTCGACTATGCCGGGCTGCGCGCCGAACAAGCCGAGCGGGTGGAGGCCTTCAAAAGTGGTGAAACCCGACAGCTGATGGGCATCGGCCTGACCTTCTTCACCGAAATCGTGGGCGCAGGCCCGGTGAAAAACTGTGATATTCTCGGGCTCGGCATGTTCGACAGCTGCGAAATCCGCATTCATCCCACCGGATCGGCCATCGCGCGTCTGGGCACGATCAGTCAGGGACAGGGGCATGCCACGACCTTCGCGCAAATCCTTGCCTCGGAAATTGGCCTGCCCGCCGACTCCATCACGATTGAAGAAGGCGACACCGACACAGCCCCCTACGGTCTTGGTACGTACGGCTCCCGGTCCACCCCTGTGGCGGGTGCCGCGACGGCCATGGCTGGGCGCAAAATCCGTGCCAAGGCGCAGATGATCGCGGCCTACCTGCTGGAAGTCCATGACGATGACGTAGAATTTGACGTGGACCGGTTCGTGGTCAAAGGCGCGCCGGAGCGGTTCAAGACGATGAAAGAGATCGCATTCGCCGCCTATAATCAGGCCATCCCGGGCATTGAACCGGGTCTGGAGGCGGTCAGCTATTACGATCCGCCAAATATGACCTATCCGTTTGGGGCCTATGTCTGCGTGATGGACATTGATGTCGACACTGGCGTCGTGGATATCCGCCGCTTCTATGCGCTGGATGATTGCGGCACGCGCATCAACCCGATGGTCATCGAAGGGCAAATCCACGGCGGCCTGACGGAGGCGTTGGCCGTCGCCCTCGGGCAAGAGATTGCCTATGACGAGATGGGCAACTGCAAGACCGGCACGTTGATGGATTTCTTCCTGCCCACCGCGTGGGAAGTGCCCAATTACGAAACCGACCACACCGTCACCCCGTCGCCGCATCATCCCATCGGCGCGAAGGGCGTGGGCGAAAGCCCCCATGTGGGCGGCGTGCCGTGCTTTTCCAACGCGATACAGGATGCGTTCCGCCCCTTCGGGAATCGCCACACCCACATGCCCCATGATCATTGGCGCATCTGGAAAACGGCCAACGACCTCGGATTGCACGGCTAACGCCCATGGGCTGGCAAGCGCTTCAATCCGACTTGGCGTCGGAGGCCTATCTGGCCTCCGATGATCTGGCCGTGGCGCTTCATCTGGCGATCAGCCTCGGTCGGCCGATCCTGCTGGAAGGGGCCGCAGGCGTGGGCAAGACGGAAGTGGCCAAAGTTCTGGCGGCCAGCCGAGGCACGCAGCTTATCCGCCTGCAATGCTATGAAGGACTTGATGCGTCTCAGGCCATCTATGAATGGAACTATCAGCGCCAATTGCTGTCGATCCGCGCCGCCGCAGAGGCGGGAGAAACCGGCCAGGACGTGGAAGCGCGCATTTTTTCCGAAGAGTTCCTGCTGGAACGCCCGTTGCTCGCCGCCATTCGTCAGCCTGAACCGCCGGTGCTTTTGATCGATGAGATCGACCGCGCTGATGAGGAATTTGAGGCCTACCTCCTCGAAGTGCTTTCTGACTTCCAGATCACGGTGCCTGAGCTTGGGACGATCAAGGCGACGTCAAAACCCATCGTGGTGCTCACGGCCAATGGCACACGCGATCTGTCTGACGCCCTGCGGCGGCGGTGTCTATACACCCATATCGGCTATCCCACGATGGAGGCCGAACTGGCGATCCTCCATGCCCGCTGTCCCGGCGTTGAGGCACATCTGGCGCGCCAGATCGTGGGTTTCGTGCAAACCCTGCGTGCGGAACCGTTGGAAAAGGTGCCTGGTGTCGCCGAAATGCTCGATTTCGCGGGCGCGATCATAGGGCTTGGTCTGGCGGATCTCACATCTGATCCCACGATTCTGCATGCCACCCTGAAAACCCTTCTCAAGACACAAGAAGATCAGGCCGCCATCACCCATGAGGTCATGGCCCGTCTGGCAGGGCAAGCGGCATGACGGCCCGGCCCAATCGTGTGACGCGCTTTGCCGGGCGTGATCCTGGCCCTGCCGCGCGGATCGCGGGGTTCTTTGGCCATCTGCGCGCCAACGGTCTGTCGCTGGGCGTGGCGGAAACGGGCCTTGCGTTGGAGGCTTTGACACAAGTTGATGCAGCCAACCCCGACCATGCCCGCCGCGCGCTCAAGGCCGTGTGCGCAGGATGCAAGGACGACGCAGACCAGTTCGACGCGCTCTTTGACGCGTTTTGGATGGATGCAGGTCGGGTCAAGCAACGCATGGCCCCCAGCACGGGTCAAAAGGGCAATGACGCCGTTCATTCCAATCGCCATGCGCCCAGTGATCAACGCGATACGGGTGGCTCCGGCGCGATGACCGCGCCCGATGGGGGCGAGGGAGACGCGCAAAGCGACGGCGAAGGGAAACTGGTGGCGGTCAAGGCCCGCAACCTTGCCCGCAAGGACCTGCGCGATCTGGTGCGCCCCGAAGATGTGGCCGAGGCCGAAGCGGTCGCCCGTCAAATCGGCCTTGCCTTGCGTGATCAACGGTCCCGCCGACGCATCGCATCGCAGAAGGGCCGCCACCTGCATTTCCGCCGCACCATCCGCCGCAGTCTCAGCACCGGGGGCGAACCCATCCGGCTCTTCCATCGCAAACGCCCCGACCGGACCCGCAATATCGTGGCGCTCTGCGATGTCTCAGGCTCCATGAGCGTTTACGCGCAGGTCTTCCTTAGTTTTTTAGGGGGTTTGCTGCGCGCGGACCCGGCATCTGATGCGTATCTTTTCCACACCCGCCTTGTGCGTATCACCGAAGCGCTACGCGACAAGGACGTGATGCGCGGCATCGGGCGCATGTCACTGATGGCCGACGGGTTCGGCGGCGGATCGAAAATCGGCGCCTGCCTCGACCGATTTTCGCGAAGCTATGCCCGCACCCATGTGAATGGCCGGTCTGTCGTCATGATCTTGTCGGATGGGTTCGACACCGGACCCGCGCAGGAACTGGGCGACGCGGTAGAGCGCATTCGGCGGCGCGGGGGGCGTATCATCTGGCTCAACCCGCTCAAGGGATGGCGGGATTACGAACCCATAGCGGCCGGGATGGCCGCGGCTTTGCCCCATGTGGATGTCTTTTCAGCCGCGAACACATTGGCCGATCTTACCGCCCTTGAACCGGAACTGGTGCGCCTATGATTGCTGCCCCAAACCTTGATCCCAGCCTGGCGGAGGCCGTCACGGCCCTTGAGGCCGAAGAGACACCTTTTGCTTTCGCCACGGTCGTGCGCACCGCCGGGTCGACAGCGGCCAAACCCGGCACCAAAGCGCTGTTGTCCGCTGAGGGCGAAATCATCGGGGGTTGGCTTGGTGGGGGATGTGCCAAGGCCGCCGTGCGCCGCGCCACGCTTGAGGCCCTGGCCGATGGCCAGCCAAAACTGATCTCGATCGCGCCCGAAGAAGAACTCAACAAAGGCGGTATGGAGCCGGGACAGGAACGTGATGGCGTGCGCTATGTCCGCAATGGCTGTCCGTCCAAAGGCACGATTGATATCTTCATCGAACCTTGCCTGCCCGCGCCCGAATTGATCGTCTATGGGGCGTCCCCTGTGGCGCGAGCGCTGTCAACGCTCCCCCAGGGTTTCCAATGGGATATCCGTGTCCAGGAGGCTGTTGCCCCGCTGCCTGACAGCCAACGACGCCGCTTCATCCTGATCGCGACGCAGGGGCAGGGGGATCTGAACGCCTTGCGCAGCGCGCTTGCGACAGAGGCCGATTATGTGGGCTTTATCGGCAGCGCGCGCAAATTCGCGGCGCTCTCCGCCAAACTTCTCGAAGAGGGGGTGCCCGCAGATCGGTTGGAGGCTGTCCGTGCCCCTGCCGGCCTTCCCATTGGCGCGGTCACCCCGGAAGAGATTGCGCTGTCTGCGCTTGCTGAACTCACCCAAGTCCGCCGTGACAAGATGCGAGCGCGCGATGCCTAGACATATGGCCGTGATATTGGCAGCGGGGCTGTCGCGTCGGATGGGCGATCAAAACAAGCTTTTGTTGCCCGTTTGGGGTGAGCCGATGATCCGCCGCACTGTGCGCGCCTACGCGGGCGCGGGGCTTGAGGTCATGGTTGTCACCGGCTTTGCCGCGCGTGATATCACCCACGCGATCACCGATTTGCCCGTGCGCTTTGTGCACAATCCCGATTTCGAGCGCGGCCAGAAGACATCTGTCGCGGCGGGCCTGAAGGCCGCCCGGGGCGCAGACGATGTTCTGGTCGGTTTGGGCGATCAACCGCGTCTTGGACCTTTGCAGATCAAGAACCTGATCAACGCCCATAGCGCGGCGGGCGGTGGCAAAATCTCAATACCCCATGATGGTGATCGCCGGGGCAATCCCATTGCCATTCCCGGCGCTCTCATCGATGCGCTGCTGAGCGATCAGCAAAATCCCGGTTGCCACACATTCACCCGCACCCGCCCGGAACTTGTCAACGCGATCCCGCTGACCGATCCGGCCTATTACAGCGATGTGGACACGCCAGAGGCCTATTCGGACCTTCTGCGCGCCGGTTCCATCGAGGCAGGTGCCACATGACCTTCGGATCCAGATTGCGCGCGCTCGCCAAGCGTCTGACGCTTTCCAACGCGCAGGCCACGCTTTTGGCACAGATCAAGTTTCCCTGTTGTTAGAAAGGAACGCCCCATGGAACTCAGCGACGAAATCACCATCAATGCGCCCAAGGATGTGGTCTATGCGGCCCTCAATGACCCTGACGTCCTGCAACGCTGCATTCCGGGTTGCGAGGAACTGACCAAGACCTCCGACACGGATCTTGAGGCAAAGGTGGTGCTGAAAGTGGGCCCGGTTAAGGCCCGATTTGGCGGGCAGGTCACGCTGGACACTGCGGGCGCGCCGGATGCGTTTTCACTTTCGGGTCAAGGCAATGGTGGCACAGCAGGTCACGCCAAGGGCGGGGCGGATGTCACGCTGGAAACCGACGGCGATCACACCATCCTGCGCTATGAAGCCAAGGCTGAAATAGGCGGCAAGCTGGCGCAACTTGGCGGGCGGTTGATCCAAAGCACGGCCAAAAAACTCGCCTCGAAATTCTTCAAATCCTTCGCCGAGGTCATGGAAGAAGAGCGCGTTGTCTGATGACATCGCCTATATCGAGCACGCGCAGGATGTGCTTGCCAAAGCGGTCGATCTTGCCACGAAGGGAGAGCGCTTTGCGCTGGTGACGTCGGTTGATATCAAGGGCGGTACAGCGCGGGAGCTTGGCTCTCTTGCGCTGGTGGCCGCGTCGGGACAGATGGTGGGGTATCTGTCCAACGGGTGCATCGATCAGGACATCAGGCTCAACGCACTGGCCAGTCTGGATCAGGGCCAGCGCCAGATTATCCATTACGGCGAAGGATCGCCCTTTCCCGACCTGACACTGCCTTGTGGCGGCATGTTGAAGGTGCTGCTTGATCCTGCCCCGGACCTCAGAAAGCTCAGGGCAGCCTATAAAGACCTAAAGGCGCGCCGCCCCGCGCAACTGTCGTTTTCAACGCCATCGAATGCGCCCCTTTTGACGGTGCAGTACATGCCCAAGCCCAAGGTCACATTCGCTGGGCGCGGTGCCGTGTTTCGCGCAGCCGTCATTTTGGCCCATGCATCCGGGTTCGAAGTGACAGGCCTGTCACCGGACGAACACGATCTGGAGGCGGTGGCCATGGCCGGCGCGGCGCGGGTGTCGCATCTGGCATCACCGCAGGCGGCATCACGGCTCGACCTTGATCCCTGGAGCGCCTTTCTCACCTTGTTTCACGACCATTCCTGGGAACCCGACCTTCTGATGGCCGCAACGCGAACACCCTGCCGCTTCATTGGCGCGTTGGGCAGCCGCCGCACCCATGATGCCCGCCGTCAGATGCTCCTGAGCATGGGCGGCACGCAGCGCGAGGTGGACCGGATCAAGGGGCCAGTTGGTCTCGTGTCTTCCCTCAGATCTGCTGACCTCATTGCGGCGTCCGTGATTGCAGAGCTCGCAGCGGCGTTCTCCAGAAGTCAGACCGTGATGAAGGAACCAGCGGTCACAGCGCACTAGCCTTGCGCGCGCCTTGACGGTCCGAAACCGGCAGACATGGCTCAACGTACATCCTTTTAGAGCTGATCAAACATGGGCACGACCGCCGTCTTTGCCATGAGCGCGTCATGCAGCCTTTCAATGTCATCAGACAAGGGCGCGTCAGAGGCCCGGTTTGGCGACACCTCCTGCACAAAATCAACCAATGCCTGGCTTTTTGGTGCAATCGGCAACTTTGGCTCCCGCAGCGCATGGGCCCGGCACGCCACAATCAGTTCCACCGTGGACATTTGCAGGGAATAAGCAGCAACCACGCGCAAGGCGCTGACGGCGGTGGGCGCGCCCGCCACGCAATCTTCCACGCCATTCGCACTGGCGCTCGGCCAGATCGGGGCAGGGTGCGCCGCTTGGGACAAGCGTGAAAACAGGCTCTCGTGCAGTTTCATCAGCGGGGCCAGCCCGGCAGACGCGGCACCATCCTGAACAAGATGCGCGGGCAATCCCGACAGGGCAGGGGCCATGTGTTTGCCCGTTCGCGCGATTTGCGCTGCGGCCAGATGCACAAAGGATCGGCTGAGCGTCTCAACTGCATTGCAAAGCTCAGAGGTAAAATAGAGGCCGCCAGATACGATTTCCCCATCCTCCAACAGGACCACGGGGTTGTCGCTGACCGCATTGAGGGCAGTGTTGACGGTCTCGCGGGTCGTGCGCAGGGCCGCGGCAACCGTTCCATGGATTTGCGGGATGTTGCGAAACGACAGCGGGTCCTGCAGGCGCCGCGCTGATCCCGGCTCAAAAAGCGCACTGCCTTCAAGGCGAAGCCGCAGGTCTTCGGCCGCCGCCATTTGACCCGGCATCGGACTGAGCCGCAATGCGCGGTCATCCAACGGCGAAAAATTGGCGTGAAACGCCTCTAGGCTAAGGGCTGCCGCAGATTGGGAGAGGCTGAACGCAAACGCAGCCGCATCCAGCGCAAGCGCCGCCTCACCTGTCACCAAACCGCTGTGCGAGGCCAGCGCCAGCCCGTCGCGCGCCCCAAGCTGCAGCGGCATCAGGCCATGGGCCGCCATTATCGCCGTGGCATTATCTTCCCGGCCCGTTTTGTCGATCATCCGACCTTCGCCGATCAGGGCCAGGCCGATGCCAGAATTGGGCAGAAGGTCGGCCACACCAATAGAGCCAATGGAGCCGACCAAGGGCGTGATCTGCGCATTCAGGCAGGCGGTCAAATGCTCGGCCACTTCGGGCCGTGCGCCACTATGGCCGCGCAGCATTGTATTGACGCGTATGATCATGGCGGCCCGCACGGCCATGACCGATGCAGGTTCACCAATGGCATGGGCACGCCCGCGCAGCGTGTGGGTGGAAAAACGCGCGATGTCGTCGTCTGTCAGCCCCTCAACAGATTTCGAACCAAGGCCCGTCGTCACGCCGTAAACTGCGTCCCCCGACGCAATCGCGCTGTCAATATGCTGTCGGGATTTTGCCATGCGCGCCAGACCCTCCGGATCAAGTGCAATCCTGACCTGAGACCCCGCCATTAAAATCAAAGAACTGACCGTCAGAGATGACCCATCGAGGACCACGTCCGTCATGGCGACTGATCCCGATAGAGCAGGTTCTGAACCAGCTTCATCTCGCGCGCACGCTCAAGGATCTTTGCGCCAAGTGCGATATCGCCGGTGGACATCCCGCGGTGCCAAAAGAGGATCGTTTCGTCATCTGACTCTCGCCCCGGCTTCAGACCGGCGGCGATCTCTCCAATCTCGGCGTAAAAGCTTTCGGTGGTGATCTTTCCGGCGTTGATATGAGGCCGCAGCGCACCCAGATGACCAGCATTCATTTGCCCCAAATCATCCATCACGAATTTGTCGATGCCGTCGACGAAATCCAGCGGCAGGGCGCTCATCGTGCCGTAGGGCACAACAAATGCGCCGGGCCGCAACCAGCTGCGGTCAAAGAGCGGCGTAGGTTCTGTCAGACGCGTGGCTTCCACAAGAATATCCGCCCCCGAAAGACAGCTTTCCCAATCCTCGGTCACGATGATGTCCTTGCCCAAATCACGGCGCAGTTTCTCGCCAAAGGCATCGCGGCTTTCGGTGCGGCGCGAATGGACCCTTATTTCGTCAAAATCGAACACGTGATCCAGAAGGCGCACATTCCAATAGGCCGTGCCACGCGCGCCCACATGTCCCAGTACTCTGGGCTTTTGAGGGGCGAGCCATTTGGCCCCCAGCGCCGTCAGCGCCCCGGTGCGCATGTCGGTGATCCCAGCAGCATCAATCACCGCGCGCGGCATGCCCGTCCGGGGGCAGAACAGGTTCAGCAGGGCCAATTCCGATGGCAGCCCCTGTTTGTAGTTGTTGTAAAAGTCGCCGACAATTTTGACCCCGGCATAGTCGAGCGGTTTCACATATCCCCGCAGCACGTTGAAATGCCCATCCACCTCTGGATTGGGCGTCAGATGCATGCGCGGTTCAATCACCGTCTCGCCGCGACCAGCCGCGATCAGGCCGCCTTCGATGGCATCAAGAATGTCGTCATTGGACAGGTTAGTCTTGTCGATCTCGGGTTGGCCCAGGTATTCAATTTCTATCTTGGTCACAGGTTTGGCCCCCTTTTTTCGTTTTGGCACAATGCCTTGCTGTCCTCGTTGCGAGGCGATCCCAAAGGCTCAAACCGTGTGGCGTATCGGAGCCTGGGTCGGCTCCTTCCATGCCCCATGCGTTAGACATGCATCCAAAGGCCCGGACCGATCATGAAACATCACCATACCCAAGCGCTTTAAAAAGCCCATACCGAAGCCGCATCATTATGGCATCACATTTGCACCAAGCGCCGACCACGTTCGAACACTGTACCATCCCTTGCCAGCACCTTATTGGGGTTTTGGAACAAACAGGATCATCTGTGTTCCGCATGGAATGGTCGCATTCTCAAGGAGGGACCACAGTCAACGATACGCACCTGCGTATCATCCACTGCTTCTGAAGTAGCCGTTACTTTGTAGCTGATAGTATTTTGGCTCCGGCGGTAGGGATCGAACCTACGACCAATTGATTAACAGTCAACTGCTCTACCGCTGAGCTACGCCGGAACACGAGCCGCCGTATAACAAGGGTCCGGGCCTGCGTAAAGTGGATTTGTTGGGAAATATGCCTGAGCTTTCAGGTCTTCTGAAAGCGCGCTGTTTCGGTCAGGTCTCCAATCGAACGCACTTGATTTTTCATATATAGATCAACGAGATGGGCCAGGATATTGCGTTCGGCAGCGAACAAAAGGCGGGCCGGCGTGTCGGTGTATATGGCACGGGCCAGCTCTGATGGGGTGGCGGGGCCCTCGGTCAGCGCCTCAAGGATCGCCGCCTCGCGTGACAGGCGGTGGGTGATCAACCACTCAAGCCGCGCCATCGGCTCCGTTATCGGCGCGCCGTGGCCTGAATGGAAAACGTCCGCGCCACGCGCTTGCAGCCGCCGGCAGGACGCCATGAAATCTGTCAGATCCCCGTCGGGGGGCGACACCAGAGAGCTGGCCCAGCCCATCACCAGATCGCCCGTGAAAACGCAGCCGTCCCACGCAAAACACAGGTGATTACCAAGATGCCCCGGTGTCCACAAAGCCGTCAGTGACCAATTGGATCCTGCAATCTCTTCTTCATCCGACAGGCAGTGATCAGGAATAAAGGCTTCATCGATCCCTTCACCGCGATCCGTTAGCCCCGCTGCGGTCAGTTTGGCCATGATGTCACTGCGGCCTGTGCCGGATCGGCCGTAAGCGTAAACCGGGGCGCCCGTGGCCGCGCTGAGGGGCCTGGCGAGCGGTGAATGATCCCGGTGTGAGTGGGTCACAAAGATATGGCTGATGTGCTGGCCGGGTTCCAGCGCGTCCAGAATGGCGCTCAGATGCCCTTCATTGTCCGGACCGGGATCAATCACGGCGATGTCGCGCGTGCCCAACAGATAAGTGTTCGTCCCGCGATAAGTCATGGGGGAGGGGTTGGGTGCCAAAACACGCCGCAGGCCCGGGCCCAGTTCCTCGGCCACACCTGTTTTGGGGTCAAAATCCGCATCATTCATGGTTCCTCTTACAAGAGCCACCCAAACTTGTCATTGCAGCGATTGGACCATTCGCCATAATCCGTCTCATGACGTTCCGATGGCTCAAAAGCTACATGCCGGGCTCGCTTTATGGGCGGGCGGCGCTGATCCTGCTGTTGCCGGTGATCACCGTTCTTCTGGTGGTGTCAATCGTCTTCGTGCAGCGCCATTTCGACGGGGTGACCACCCAGATGACCGGCTCCGTGTCTCGGGAGGTGCGGCTGATGCTGGAAAGCGGGATGCCTGTGGACGAGCTGAGCACGTCCCGAATGGCGCAGACCCTTGCGATCAATGTCACTGCGGTGGAGCCCGCCGCCGTGCCTGGCGCGGATGGCTGGCGCTGGTTTGACTTCACCGGGGCCATCGTGGTCCGGGAAATGCGGCGCTTCTTTCCAGATATCCTGTCCGTGCAATTGCCCGACCACCGAATTGTCGCGCTCTATTTCGAAGGCGAAGATGGCCCGTTCGAAATGGTGTTTGATCGTCGCCGCGCCTCGGCTTCGAACCCCCATCAGTTGCTCGTCAACATGGTGGGCTTTGCCACGTTGATGACCGTAATCGCGTATCTTTACCTGCGCAATCAACTGCGCCCCATCACCCGGCTGGCGCGCGCGGCCAAAGCCTTTGGCAAGGGGCAGCACCTCATCTATCACCCTGCAGGCGCGGTGGAAGTGCGCGCAGCAGGGCAGGCCTTCGTGGAAATGCGCGACCGGATTGAGCGGCAGATCGAACAGCGCACCCTCATGCTTTCTGGCGTGAGCCACGACCTGCGCACGCCCCTTACACGGCTCAAACTCGGCCTGTCGATGATCGATGCGGAGGACCGCCCTGAGATGGAGCGCGATGTCGAAGACATGGAACGCCTTATCACGGAATTCCTCGATTTTGCGCGCGGCGCCCAGCAGGGCGATATGGAAGATGTGGATCCCCGCGCCTTCGTCACCCAGATCGTGCAGGATGCCGAACGGGCCGGGAATGCCGTCAGCTTGCATGACGTAAAAGGGCAGGGTGCCGTGATGCTGCGCCGCGATGCCGTCCGCCGCGCAGTGGAAAACCTTATCAACAACGCTGTGCGCTATGGCGGCCGGGCGGAGGTCTCTGTCAAGCTGACGCCGCAAATGCTGATCATCCGCGTAGAAGATGACGGGCCGGGCATTCCGCAGGCACAGCGCGAAGAGGCTTTGAAACCGTTTTCTCGGCTCGACGCCGCGCGCAACCAGAACCTCGGCAGCGGTGTGGGCCTTGGCCTTGCCATCGCGGCAGATATCGCACGCAATCACGGCGGCGCAGTGCAGCTGGGGGAAAGCGCGCGTCTGGGCGGGCTCAGTGCTGAATTTCAGGTGGCGCGATGATCAACCAGATCTTCGGCGAAACACGTTTGCCAAATCCCTTATACACGTCTAAAAAACCGGCGTTTAGAGCATTTTTCCAGTGTCTTACCCAAAGGCTCTTGACGCCTATCCGTGCAGGCTCTAGTGACCACCATCCCTAACCAGGACTTGATTCGAATGCGCTATGGTTTTGCGTATCGCATCACAGACTGAAATTCAGCTGCGGCTCGCATGATTTATGTCGAGCCGACGTTGTGAAAAAAGGTTCTGGAGCTACGGAACCGCAACGAAAGGACAAGACACGTGGCACGTATCGCCGGCGTTAATATCCCGACCAATAAACGGGTCCCAATCGCCCTCACTTATATCACCGGAATTGGCCATGCTTCGGCCAAAGAAATCTGCGAAGCGGCTGGCATCGACCAGACCCGTCGCGTTAATGAGCTCTCTGACGCTGACCTGTTGAAGGTGCGCGAACATATCGACGCCAATTACACTGTCGAAGGCGACCTGCGCCGCGAAGTGCAGATGAACGTCAAGCGCCTGATGGATCTGGGTTGCTACCGCGGCCTGCGTCACCGCCGCAACCTGCCGGTTCGCGGTCAGCGCACGCACACCAACGCACGCACCCGCAAGGGCCCGGCGAAACCCATCGCCGGCAAGAAGAAATAAGGGAGAGCGGACATGGCACGTGATACCCGTAAGAAACGTAAGGTTTCCAAGAACATCGCCACAGGCGTGGCGCATGTGAATTCGACATTTAACAACACCAAGATTCTGATCTCCGATGTACAGGGCAATGCGATTGCCTGGTCCTCGGCCGGTACGATGGGTTTCAAAGGCTCGCGCAAATCGACGCCTTATGCCGCCCAGCTGGCTGCCGAAGATGCAGGCCGCAAGGCGCAAGAGCACGGCATGAAGACGCTGGAAGTTGAGGTTCAGGGCCCCGGTTCTGGTCGCGAAAGCGCGCTGCGTGCGCTGGCGGCTGTGGGGTTCAACATCACCTCGATCCGCGATGTCACGCCGATTGCGCATAATGGCTGCCGCCCGCCGAAGCGTCGCCGCGTCTAATTTTGGCATTTCTTTGGGGCCGCGTGTTTTTTGCACGGCCCCAATCCGCATTTTTAACCTCGGGCGTTCTCACGGCCTTTGGACATCGGGTAGAGAACAAGAATGGAGGGTAGCATGATCCACAAGAACTGGGCTGAGCTCATCAAACCAACACAATTGGACGTCAAGCCGGGCAATGACCCGCTGCGTCAGGCCACCGTGGTGGCGGAGCCGCTGGAACGCGGCTTTGGTCTGACCATGGGCAACGCGTTGCGGCGCGTTCTGCTGTCGTCGTTGCAGGGTGGGGCGATCACCTCCGTGCAGATCGACAACGTGTTGCATGAATTTTCTTCTGTTGCCGGTGTGCGCGAAGACGTGACCGACGTGGTTCTGAACCTCAAAGGCGTGGCTCTGCGCATGGAAGTGGAAGGGCCCAAGCGTCTGTCCATCTCTGCGAAGGGTCCGGGCGTTGTCACTGCGGGTGACATCTCCGACAGCGCAGGCATCGAGATCCTGAACAAGGAACACGTGATCTGCCACCTCGATGACGGTGCGGATCTTTTCATGGAACTGACCGTCAACACCGGCAAAGGCTACGTGGCCGCTGACAAGAACAAGCCGGAAGATGCGCCGATTGGCTTGATCCCGGTCGATGCAATCTACTCGCCCGTGACGCGCGTGTCTTATGACGTGCAGCCCACGCGCGAAGGCCAGGTTCTGGACTATGACAAACTTACCATGAAGATCGAAACCGATGGCTCCATCACGCCGGATGATGCCGTGGCCTTCGCCGCGCGCATTCTGCAGGATCAGCTGTCCATCTTCGTTAACTTCGAAGAGCCTGAAGCGGCTGGCCGTCAGGACGAAGACGACGGTCTGGAATTCAACCCGCTTCTGCTCAAGAAAGTGGACGAACTGGAACTGTCTGTCCGTTCGGCAAACTGCCTCAAGAACGACAACATCGTCTATATCGGCGATCTGATCCAGAAGACCGAAGCCGAGATGCTGCGCACGCCGAACTTCGGCCGCAAGTCGCTCAACGAGATCAAGGAAGTGCTCTCCGGCATGGGCCTGCACCTCGGCATGGATGTCGAAGACTGGCCGCCGGACAACATCGAGGACCTCGCCAAGAAGTTCGAAGATCAATTCTAAGGAATAGGTGGGGTGAAACCCCACCCTACCATTCTGTACAAAATGGGGTTTGGCCGTTTCGAACTTACCCCAATTTGTACAAAACCCGGGCAATCCCGCCCCAAGGAGAGTTGGTGACACGCATCGCCAATCGGACAAAGTATAAACCGTAAGGAGACCAAACCATGCGTCACGCAAGAGGCTACCGCCGCCTGAACCGAACCCATGAGCACCGCAAGGCTTTGTGGGCCAACATGGCCGGCTCGCTCATCGAACATGAGCAAATCAAGACCACGCTGCCGAAAGCCAAAGAGCTTAAGCGCGTCGTTGAAAAGTTAATCACACTCGGCAAACGCGGCGATCTGCACGCCCGCCGCCAGGCCGCGTCGCAGCTGAAACAGGACATGCACGTCGCCAAACTCTTCGAGGTTCTGGGCCCGCGTTATGCCGAACGCTCGGGTGGTTACACCCGCGTTCTGAAGGCCGGTTTCCGCTACGGTGACATGGCCCCGATGGCGATTATCGAATTCGTGGATCGCGATGTGGACGCCAAGGGCGCCGCTGACCGTGCGCGCAATGCCGCTGAAGAAGCCGCTGAAATCGAAGAATAAATTCGGGATCACCCGGAAAAGAAAAACCCCGCTCAGGCCGAGCGGGGTTTTTTGTTGCTTGGTCTTTGACGGGCTCAGCCGATCCGGCCCATCTCCACGGCCACATCTGCCATCCGGCACGAAAAGCCCCATTCATTGTCATACCAGGCCAGCACCCGAACCAAGCGGCCACCCGTGACCCGCGTCTGCGCCGGTGCAAAGATGGAGCTTTCTTCAGTATGGTTAAAGTCCACGCTGACCTTCGGCTCAGGATCATACCCCAGAACACCCTTCAGCTTGCCCGCCGCGGCCTCTGCCACCACCTCATTCACATCATCCGCAGTGACATCTTTCTTCGCCAAAAAGGTCAAATCCACCGCTGACACATTCGGCGTCGGCACACGAATAGCCGACCCATCCAGCTTACCCTTCAGGTCCGGCAACACCTCCCCCAGAGCCTTCGCCGCCCCCGTCGACGTCGGTATCATCGACATCGCCGCCGCCCGCGCGCGATAGAGATCCTTGTGGCGACGATCCAGCGTCGGCTGATCGCCCGTATAGGCGTGGATCGTGGTCATGATGCCGCTCTCGATCCCGATGCCTTCGTGCAGAACCTTGGCCACAGGCGCGAGGCAGTTGGTGGTGCAGGATCCGTTGGAGATCATCTTTTCACTCGCCTGCAGGTCCTCGTGGTTAACGCCGTATACCACTGTCCGATCAACATTTTTCCCTGGGGCAGACAGCAAAACCTTGCCTGCGCCCTGATCCAAATGCGCCTTGGCCTTTTCGCCGTCATTGAACTTGCCCGTGCATTCCAGCACCACGTCAACGCCGGACCAATCGAGCTCTTTCATGTCATAAGTGGAAAACATTTCCATCGGGCCGCGACCCAGATCCATGGTGCCCTCGCCAATGGTCACTTCATTGGGAAACCGACCATGCACGCTGTCATATTTGATCAGGTGCGCGGCGGTTTCCAGCGGACCGGTGGCGTTTACCTTTACGACCTTGATGTCGTTGCGCGTCGATGTGGCGATATGGGCGAGTGTCGCCCGTCCGATGCGGCCGAAGCCATTGATGCCCACGGTGATGGTCATGCGCGTTGCTCCTTTTGAACAAGGGTTTGGCAGCCTTGTAGACGCCGGTTTGGGGGGCGGAAAGGTCTAAACGGGGTGGTAGCGGTAACCGTTATCGCAAAACCTGTGCCGTGTCGCTCGTCCGCCCTTGCGGGCAGTCTCGCTTGGTTTGGTCTTGCACCTTTGGCAATCCGGGTTAGAGCTAAGACCTGACAGCTTGGAGACAGGATATGAGCGGTTTACTGGCACTTCTGGATGATGTCGCGGGGTTAGTGAAGGTCGCGGCGGCCTCATTGGATGACGTTGCGGGGCAAGCGGTCAAGGCCGGGTCCAAGGCGGCGGGTGCTGTTATTGATGATGCAGCTGTGACGCCCAAATACCTCAAAGGGTTTGCGCCCGCCCGTGAATTGCCCATCGTCTGGCGCATCGCCCGCGGGTCGTTCATCAACAAACTGGTCTTTTTGCTGCCAGTGGGCCTTTTGCTCGCCAATTTCGCACCCTGGATGATCCCGCCGCTTTTGATGCTGGGCGGGGCCTATCTGTGTTTCGAAGGCGCGGAGAAGATCGTGCATGCTTTGGGCTTTGGCCATCACCATGAACATGGCCACGACACTGCCAAGCCAAAGGATCCTGCAAAACTGGAAGAAGAGCGAGTATCAGGCGCGATAAAAACGGATTTCATCCTGTCAGCCGAGATCATGACCATCGCGCTGGCGGCCATTCCGGAAAGCAATTTCTGGATGGAGGCGGGGACATTAGCGCTTGTTGCGATCGGGATCACCGTGGCTGTCTATGGATCTGTGGCGATCATCGTGAAGGCCGATGACGTTGGGCTTTACCTTGCGCAAAATGGGCCAATTGGTCTGATACGCGGCATCGGACGGGGCATCGTCAAGTTCATGCCGACCTTCATGTGGCTGTTGATGGTGGTCGGCACGGCGGCGATGCTGTGGGTGGGCGGATCGATCATCCTGCACGCAATGTCAGAGATGGGCTATCCGGAGATTTACAAATGGATCAAGGCATTGGCGGCTGATATGGCGTCCGGTCTGGAGAGCGGCAAGGGTTTCGTGAAGTGGCTGGTAACGGCCGTGATGGATGGTCTCCTCGGGTTGGCGATCGGCGTGCTTTTGATCCCGCTTGCCACGCGGGTGATCACACCCGTTTGGAAACAGATCACACGGTTCAACCCCATCGGGTAAGGGCGGTCTGGACGTTAGACACAGCCTGCAAAACACCGTCATACTTCCGCCGTCTTTCGGAATTAACCCTGTTTTTCAGGTTGAAACCGAATGAAGTAGGAGTACCGCAGATGCAGTTGATCATCCCTTTCCTGATCTTTCTGGGTGTCGCGCTTTACTTCTGGCATGCGCGCCGCAAGGACGATAGCGCATTTCTGCGCGGTTTGAAATCCTCGCTTTCCTATGCGTTTGGCCTGTTGTCGGCGCTCGCATTACTGCGGTTCATCAATTTTGTGCAATTCCGTCTCTACGCGAGGCGCATTTTCGCGCAAAGACAGCGGCGGGGTTAAGCTACCCGCCGGTTTCTTTTGGGGCCAAAAACAATTCGAACAACACTAAACGGGTCAGAGCAGGTCCTTGACCTTCTGAACAGCCGCCTCCGCCGTGATCCCGAATTTTTCAAATAGCACCTCGGCAGGGGCTGAGGCGCCGAAGCCTGACATGCCGACAAACCCGGCTTTTTCCGCCCGGCCACCATCGCCCATCAACCATCGATCCCAGCCCTGGCGGACGCCGGCCTCGATCCCCACGCGCACTTTGGGGCCGCGGCTCAGGACGCGGCGGCGGTAGGCCTCGTCTTGTTCTTCAAAAAGCTCCCAGCAGGGCATGGAGACGACGCGGGTGCCGATGCCTTGGGCCTCCAAAGTCGCGCGGGCCTCCATGGCGATGGAGACCTCGGAACCGGTGGCCAGAAGGACGGCTTTGAAATCGGCCTCTGCATCGGCCAGCACATAGGCGCCTTTGGCCGACAGATTGGCGTTCTTGTGTTCCGTGCGCAGCGTGGGCAGGCCCTGACGGGTCAGAGACAAAACCGATGGCGTTGATTTGGATGTCAGCGCCAATTCCCAAGCCTCTGCCGTTTCGACCGTGTCGCAGGGGCGGAAAACCATCGTGTTGGGCGTCGCACGCGAGATGGCCAGATGTTCCACTGGCTGGTGTGTGGGGCCGTCTTCGCCGAGACCGATACTGTCATGGGTCATCACGAAAACCGTGGGCACCTGCATCAGGGCTGCAAGCCGCATCGAGGGGCGCGCATAATCGGTAAAGCACATGAAGGTGCCACCATAAGGCCGGATCCCGCCATGCAGCGCCATGCCGTTCATCGCTGCCGCCATCCCGTGTTCGCGCACGCCCCAATGCACGTAACGCCCCTTGCGGTTGCCGGTGTCAAAGACGGTCATGTCCTTGGATTGCGTGTTGTTGGAGCCGGACAGGTCCGCCGATCCACCCACCGTTTCCACCATCACCGGGTTCACAGCATTGAGCACGATCTCTGAGGATTTGCGCGTGGCAACCTTGGCCGCGTCCTCTGCGGCTGCGCGTTTGACCTGTTTGATCGCGGCGGACAGGCGCTTTGGTGCGTCACCTGCCATGATGCGGGCAAGTTCGGCCTGGCGGCGTTCGCTGACCTGGCTTAGACGCTCTGCCCAGGCTTTGTGTTCAGACACGCCGCGTGTGCCAATGGCTTCCCAGGCTGCTTTGACATCACCTGGAACCTCAAATGGTCCGCCGGTCCACCCATAGGCTTCTTTCGCGGCCTTCAACTGATCAGGATCGGTCAGCGCACCGTGGCCCTTGGAGGTGTCCTGCGCTGCGTGGCCCAGTGCGATATGTGTCTTGCAGGCGATCATCTTGGGCCGGGATCCCGATTGCGCTTGTGTAAGTGCCGCATCAATCGCGTCGGGATCATGACCGTCCACCTCGATCACCTGCCACCCGGCAGAGCGGAAACGGCGCACCTGATCGGTGCTGTCAGCGAGCTCCACCGTGCCGTCGATCGTGATGTTGTTGTTGTCCCAAAGCACGATCAACTTTCCCAACCTGTGGCGGCCTGCAAGCGTGATGGCCTCCTGGCTGACACCTTCCATCAAACACCCGTCGCCCGCGATCACATAAGTGCGGTGATCGACCAGCTTCTTGCCATAGCGGGCGCGCAAAATTTCTTCTGCCATGGCGAAACCCACAGAATTGGCGATGCCTTGCCCCAGCGGGCCTGTGGTCGTTTCAATTGCCGGGTGCAGGAAGTTTTCCGGGTGGCCTGCGGTGGGCGCTTTCCACTGGCGGAAGTTGCGCAGCGCGTCGACTTCCATGCCCTTGTAGCCTGTCAGGTGCAGCAACGAATAAAGCAGCATGGACCCGTGCCCGGCGGACAGGATGAACCGATCCCGATCCGGCCAATCAGGGGCAGAGGCGTCAAATTTCAGGTGCTTTTCAAAGAGCACGGTGGCCACATCTGCCATGCCCATCGGCATGCCGGAATGGCCGGAATTGGCGGCGGCAACAGCATCCAGCGTCAGCGCCCGGATGGCAGCGGCTTTGATCCAGTGTTCGGGATGATTGGTGCGAAGAGCGGTAATGTCCACGGGGCAGCAACTTTCGGCAAGAGAACGGTCAAAAAACTGCATATCAGTCACGGGCCAAAGTGCAAGCGAAGTCATGGTGGCAGTGGGGTCGTTGGCGCCCAAAGTGGGGGGAGCCTTTTTCCAAGTGATTATGTAGACTTGCGAGGAACGCTTCAGGCAGCGATTCGCGCAAGGGACCGGCGCGCTGCCCGGACGGAGGAAAGAAAGGCAGTAACATGAGCCAAATCGAAGAGCTTCAGGGACGCATTGCCAGTGCTTTGGATCGGATCAGCCAAGGGCTGGAGGTGCAGGCGACATCCCAATCCGATCCACAAGAAATGGAAGCGCTGCAGCAGTCGCTGGAGGAAGAGCGCAGCGCGGTGCAGCAATTGGAAGAACGCAACAAGGCGCTCAATGACAAGATCGCGGCCCTCGAAATGCAGGTGACCGGCCTGAAGGCAGAGGTGAGCGCCAATTCTGCAGCCGCACCTGCGTCCATTCAGCTGCCGGACATGATGGGGCAGGTGGGGGCCACGATTGCGCAACTGCGCGAGGCCAATGAAACCATGCAAGGCAGCAATCAGCGCCTGCGTGAGGCCCAAAGCGCAAATGTGAGCGAGCCGCATTTGATCAATTCGGGCATGATGTCTGAGTTGGAAGGTCTGAAGGCCATGCGGGAGATGGACAAGGCGGAGCTGACATCCATCCTAGAGACCCTTGAGGCCGTGCTTGGGCCGGATGACAGTGCCGCAGCGCAGGGAGGTGTGTGATGCCAGAGATCGATATCGAAATCGGAGGCCGCACTTTTGAAGTGTCCTGCCAGGAGGGTGAAGAGCATTACCTGAAATTCGCCGCCAAAATGCTGGATGAGGAAGCCTCGGTGCTGACCGCCCAGATCGGGCGTATTCCAGAGGCGCGGATGCTTCTGATGGCGGGTCTGATGTTGGCGGATAAGACGGCGGCCATGCAGGACAAGCTGCGCGAGGCCGAGGACAAGATGGCCGAAAAAGAGGCCGAGCTTGACCAATTGCGCAGCGCGCCTCAGCCGGAACCCAAGACCATCGAGGTGCCCGTGGTGCCCGACGCCGTGACCGACACGATGGCCGAACTGGCCGCCCGTGCCGAAGCCCTGGCCGAACAAATGGCCCCGGCGGACGGCATATGAGGCGATTGTGGTGAGCGTTTTATTCCGCCCACCTCAATTGCAGGGCTTAGGCGCTTAAAATGGATCCGGCTCTTTTCTTTGCGTTTTTGACCACCACGCTGGTTTTTGTGGCCGTGCCTGGCCCATCCGTGGCATTCGCCACGGCGCAGGCCATGCGCCATGGGCCCCGCGCTGCCTATATAGCCGTGGCCGGCGATGCGCTTGGCACCCTGGTACATGTGACCGTTGCCGTGGCAGGAGTGACGGCTTTGGTGGCCCTGTCAGAGCGGATCTTGCCGATCCTGCAAATTGTCGGGGGCGCCTTCATATTGCTCATGGCCGTGCACGCTGTGCGCCGGATCGGAAAGACCGAGCGGGCTGCGCACGCGGTATCGGATCGCGTGACGTTCTGGGCTGGTTTTTTCGCCTGTGTGTCCAACCCCAAAGCCATTGTGTTTTTCGCAGCTTTGTTCCCGGCTTTTATCTCAACCGAACATGGGTTGCTCTTTCAGGGGGCGGTCTATGGCGCTGTGTTCATCCTCCTCGATGGGATTTCAATTCTGGGCTACGCTTTGCTCACCTCCAGCGCCGTCAGAAGGGCAAAATCGCGTTGGCTGCGTGCTGATCTGCTAAGCGCGATAGGTTTGAGCGGGGTCGGGGTGGCGATGATCTTGAAGGGCTATCGCGCACTCCCGAGCAACTGATCTGGCTGCTTTTGTCACTGCATCCTGAGTGCGCCATCCATGCGGATCACTTCGCCGTTGAGGTAGTCGCATTCGACGATGAACCGGGCGAGGGCGGCGTATTCTTCCGGCCGACCCAGACGTTTGGGGCAGGTGACATCCTGCGCCAGCCCATCCAGTACGTCTTGCGGCAGACCCATCAGCATCGGCGTCAGAATGATACCTGGCGCAATAGCCATCACCCGAATGCCTTCGCGTGCCAGATCCCGGGCCATGGGCAGGCTGAGCCCCACAATGCCTCCTTTGGAGGCGGCATATGCTGCCTGGCCTTTTTGCCCGTCAAAGGCCGCGATGGAGGCGGTGTTGACGATCACGCCGCGCAACCCGTCTTCTGATGGTGCGTTCTGCGCAATCTCTGCCGCCGCAAGGCGCGCCACATTGAAGGAACCCACCAGATTGATGTCGATGGTGCGCTGAAACGCAGCCAGATCATGGGGGCCGTCTTTGCTCAGCACCTTGGACCCCGTGGCGATGCCCGCGCAATTGACGGCGCAGGTGATGCGGCCCATGGCGGTTTTGGCGGTGGTGATTGCGTCCGTGACGGAGGCTTCATCGGTCACATCCGTGTCCGCAAATGTCGCGCCGATGTCCTCCGCGACCTGCGGCCCGCGCGTCGTATCACGGTCCAGGATCGTCACCTGCGCGCCGGCCTCGCGGAAATGGCGGGCGGTGGCCTCGCCCAGGCCGGAGGCGCCTCCGGTGATGATGGCAGCGGTGTCTGTGAGGCGCATGGGCGGGTTCCTTTTGCGTCCGTGGTAAACCGGGGTCGACAGGCTGTCAAAGCGGGCGTCTGAAAAGCCGCGCGGTGAGGATGAGGCCCGCGACCGTGATGAGAATGCGGATAATATGGTGCAACGTCACGAATGCTGGATTGGCCTGCAGACTGAGCGCGACAAGCGACATCTCTGTCACGCCTCCGGGCGCGAAACTGATCAGCAACACGTCAAAGGGTTGCCCGGTCAGGGGGACAAGAGCGGTCGCAAAACCCGCTGACACCACAAGCATGCCCCCGACAGACAGAAGTGAAAGCCCTATACCGCGCAGAACCAGCGCGCGGGAAAGGCCTGTGAACCGCATGCCAAGGGCCGTGCCCACGATGATCTGCGCGAGTTTGATCAGCCAGTCAGGCATGTCGATCTGGAAAAACCCGCTGAGCGCGAGCGCCGCCGCCATAAGCATCGGCCCGGTGATCTGTTGCGCAGGCAGGCGGAGGATACGACCCAGAAGCAGGCCCAGCGCACCGGCCAATGCGACAATAGGAAGATCAGTCCATGGCACGTCTTGGCTCGAAAAGCTGATGCCAGCCGCCGACCCCACCGGTTCGCCCAGATAAAGCGACAGGCCGATAGGCAAGGCCGTGACGACTATGACAATGCGCAGGAATTGTTGCAGCGTCAGCCGCGCGACATCACCGCCTGCCTCTTCGCCCATGGCAAGGGATTCGAACAACCCACCCGGAGAGCCCGCATAGAATGCGGTGGGCTTGTCATACCCCCCTAGACGGCGAAAGACCCAGTAATTGAACCCCTGACAGATCGCCACGAAAATCATCAGGGCGGCGAAGCTGATGGCGAGGCCGGAGGCATTGGCGAACAACTCCGGCGTGACCTGAGCGCCGATGATGAGGCCGATCACCGCGATAAAGACCAAGCGCAGGCGGGCAGGGAAGCTGTAGCCTTCCGGCAGAACGTGAGGCAACGTCAAGGCCACAGCACCCACTGTCAGAAGTGGGCCAATCATGTAAGGCAGCGGCAGTCCAAGCCAGTCGGCACCAAGCCCTGCCAAAGTTCCAAGCGCGATGAGGATGATCGTGGTGAGATGGGTCATCTGCGGCCCATCAACCACCCCCATCAGGCCATTGCAACAAATGGCTGGGCAAAGAGCGCGAATTGAGGTTGGGTGAGGCAACGCAAGACATGAGGGCCAAATGACAACAATCGACCTTTCCCTTGAAGAGATCCACACCCTGGCGCGCGATGCGATGCTGGCCAATGGCTGTGATGACGCCAATGCGAATGCTCTGGCCGACATTGTCATGCGGGCGGAACGGGATGGGTCGCATTCTCACGGGCTTTTCCGGGTGCCGGGCTATGTAAAGGCGCTGCGCAGTGGCAAGGTGAATGGCAAGGCGAGCCCCAAAGTCACGCGACGCACGCCGTCGGTCATCCATGTGGACGGGGGAGGGTGTTTTGCGCCTTTGGCGCAGGCCGTGGGCCTGCCGGTTCTGGCAGAGGCCGCCGCAGAGACGGGGGCTGCCGCGCTTTCGCTGACAGGCATCCACCACTTCGCGGCCCTGTGGCCGGAGACCGAATATCTGGCTGATCGTGGCCTCGTGGGCATCGCCTGCACCGCCTATATGCCCTCCGTTGCGCCTGCCGGATCAACCGAAAAACTGTTTGGAACGAACCCGATCTCCTTTGCCTGGCCACGCCCTGGGTCAAGCCCGCTTTGCTATGATATGGCCACCGCCTCGATGGCGATGGGCGATGTCCAGATCGCCGCGCGCGATGGCAAGACCGTGCCCGAAGGGACAGGCCTTGATGCTGAGGGCCAGTCCACCACGGACCCGGCTAAGATTGCGGGCGGTGGTGTTCTCCTGCCCTTTGGCGGCTACAAGGGGTCAGCCATTGCCCTGATGGTCGAACTGCTGGCGGCCGGTCTTACGGGTGAGCGTTTCAGTTTCGAAGCCGCAGAGGCCGACAATGGCGATGGTGGCCCGCCTCGCGGCGGAGAAATGGTTCTGGCCCTTTCCCCTTCGGTCATCGCGGGTGAGGGATGGGAAGCCCACGCGGAGGGTTTCGTTGACCGCTTGCGTGGGCTTGATGGCGTACGTCTTCCGGGGGAACGGCGGCACGAAAACCGGCGCGATACCGGGCCACGCGCAATTAACATTGCATTGCATGAGACCATTCAAGGATTGTGCTAGCGCAAGTGGTACACGCTATGGATCCGTTGAGCGTTCCGGAGGATCAGGAAGCTGAACGGGCTTGCGTGAAAGACAGGCTTTCAACCATCTAAGAGGCTGGGTCAGACGCCATGAGGTGGAATTGACCAGGGCGTCACGCTCCACCTTCAATTTTTTGTACTGCGTTTTAATTTCGACCCAGGCCGCTTTTGAGGCTGCAAGTGTGGCTTCATTTGCCGACAAGCTCGCTTCTGCTGCCTGAAGTTTTGCTGCAAACATGTTGTTTTGGTTCTGTTCAGTCAAGAAAAGCTCGGACATTTTGGCGACTTCTGTGTCACGCTGCTTGACGTCTTCCTCAAGCTTTTGCAGATCGTTCTCAAGCTGCTCTTGTTTGGCCTCAGCTTCCTTTGAGATTGCGGTCACCTTCGCCCGTGCGTCTTCTATATCTGTGCGATGCTGCGTCAGGGCATCTTTGAGGGAGGATATCTCTGCCTCCATCGCGTCTTTTTCTTCGGCATGGGTTTGCGTCAGCGTCTCAATCACGTTTGTCTGTTTCGTCAGTTGGTCTTCTAGCGCGCTGAGCGCGGTTTCGGTGGCTTCATGACGGCTGGTTAGATCGGCAATGCTTGCGTCGCGTTCCTTCAGACGCGCCTTGAGACGGGTCACTTCGGCTTGCTCGGTGGATCCTGCAGGCACCACCTCCTCTTTGTGCTGGGCCAGAGAGCCGAAGGCGATGCAACTGGTGTCAAACGCCCCGCGTATGTCATCCAAACGCCCTGCATCCTTTGCCGTCTCGACCCCCAAAGCGAGACGTTCCAGAATTGTGTAAGTATCGCGTATCCAGTGAGAAATCCTAGTGTCGTGAAATACGGTATTGTCGGGTACTTTCTGATGATGCAGATCAGGAGAAATGAAAGTCTGCAACTGTGATGCATTCTGCAGGGCCGCTTCCGGCCATGTAACATCCAGTGTATCCCGGATGCGCGCTGCAACGTCCTCCCAGTTTTCCAAAAGTGCAGCGTAGTTGGTGAACACCCGTGGCAAATCCAGGCAAGAGGCTTCGGCATCAAGCACATGTCGCAACCAAAGAATGTTTCCAAAGTCGGTTTCAAATCCATTGCGTTCTTGCAAGGACGCAGCCACTTCCAATGGGTTTCGATGGGTGTGGACGATCAGCGGTTTGATGTTCATGTCCCGCAAAGTCTCGACCCAGAAAGGCAAAAACCGGCAAATCCTTGGGTCTTTAACCACGAACAAACTGGATTGGCCGAATTCGGCTGTGATCATCTCTTTTAGATCGTCACGGTATTGAGACGCCATCGGGGACGTCATCCAGGCGCTTGGAAAGGGCTGAGTGTCATACCATGACGATCCGGCAGCGCGCAGCACGTCATCGTGCAACTCAGAAAGGGGCCGGGATTCGAAATGCCCTTTGGGATTTTCCGCGATGATCTGCATCGGGTTTTTGGGGCCCGTGCAGCCAAGATGTTGCAGCAGACCGCTTAACGCGGACGTCCCGGATCGGTGCATCCCAACCACCAGTATCGCGCGCCTTGGTTCGGTACGCGTCTTACCCTTGAGCGGTTTCGTACCCGGGGCCGTCTGCGCCTTTTTTTGAGCCATTGGTGTGTTCCGACAGCTGACCTATGCAGTTTGTTTACCCTAAAGCCTTTCGCCTTTAAGCTGAGACATCTGCTAAAGGCGAAAGGCTTGCACCGTATCAATGTTGCGCTGCGTTTCGCGACAAGCTGTGACTCAGGTTTGCCGCGAAACGCTTTAGCTGTGCCAAGAAAATAGGGCAAAAAGAGGCACGCCTTTGCGCGCGCGGCCCGGCGTGCGGTAGATGGGTTGAAGTGCTGTATCGCCATGTGTCAAAGACCACGTGTCGATTAAGAAAGACGAGGCTTACAGTGTTGTTTGTGAGTTTTATGCATCGATCCGGATCAATGCGCGACATTCGCGGGAGACAGCGACAGTGAAAGACGTCATTCTGCACCTGGGATTGCATAAGACAGGCTCAACGTCGATCCAGGCAGCACTGCATGGCTTTGCGCAAGATAAAGTGAAGACTGTATCTTTTGCGTACGACAATCACTCGATCCCGATGTACACGATTTTTTCCAGTCGTAGGCACAACTATCACATTTGGAAAAATGTCGGGTATGACGAACGTACGATTGACCGTGTCAGAGATGGATTTCTCAGCACATTGAATGCCGAGATGGATGATAAGAATTTTGAAACGCTGATGGTTTCCGGCGAAGATCTTAGCATTCTAGAGCCTCAAGACATAAAAGATATGGCCGCATTTTCGCGCGAAATGGGTGTCGGGTAAGGGCGGTTGCGTATGTTCGGCATCCGTCGCAATGGATTGTATCTCACATCAACCAGTTGATTTCGGGGGGTGGGTTAATTGGCAAATTTTCAACCAGGTTTAAAGAAAGGATTCAGAATTATCAGGACGTTTTGGGGACGGAAAATGTGCACGTTTATTCTTATGAACAAGCGCTAGAAGACCACAAAAGTATTGTAGCGCACTTTGCAAAGACGCAGGCCATTGATCTCAAAGAGCCCGCTCGGGCAAATCAATCTGCCAATCCGTTGCAGATCGCTCTCTTGGCGAAACTCAATGAAGTGGGGTTCAACACCACCCACCAAGGACGCTACGCTTTGAGAGAGAGGATCAGGCCAAAAATTCTGGAACTCTCCACCCCCGAAGCACCTTATGAGAAGACAGATAAACGATATTACCAGTCTCTTTTGGAAGACGATGTACAAGAAGAGTGCCAATGGCTGCGAGACGAAATCGGAATAGACTATAGTGTCCCAGAGCGCGCGGACGTGGAGCCTTTAAGGTCATACTTCGACAAAATCTTAGCGGCGTCAGGCGACCAACTCAGGCAGCTTTTTTCCGAATTCGGAGTGCAATACGCGCAAGGGGACAAAATACAAAAGAAGTTTTTTGAAGTGGTATTCGAGATGGTCACCGGCCTGCGTTTTGCAGATTTTGACGCTGAAGAATACTTGGTCCTGAACCCCGACGTTAAAACTGCAAAAATGGATCCTCATACCCACTACTACACATTTGGGTTTAAAAATGGTCGACGGACCAAATGAGTGTTTCTTTGAAATAATCGATCCGCTGGGCTTCTTTCACGCTTAAAGTGGAATAGAAAAGACGACTTTTGGTGTCTGGCAATCCTTAAAAAAAGACGAAATCGTCTGCGTCCAGATTGCTTAAGGCGACGCCCTTCAGCGCGATCGTGTTTGCCCCGTCGGTGATGGTTGTGACCCCATCCACGACCGACAGGTGATTGTCGACCAGATCGGTGAAATCTGTGATCCCTGTCACGCCGGACAGGTCGATCTCTTCGTCGTCATCCAGGGCGTTGAAATCAACGATGATGTCGTTGTCAAACCCGTCCACAAACACGAACGTATCCGACCCCGTGCCGCCAAAGAGCACGTCATCAGCCGACCCACTGCTGAGTGTATCATCGCCGCCCATGCCCGCCAGAAGCTCGGCCTCGGTGCCGGCTGTCAGCGTGTCACCGGCCCCGGTCCCGGTCTGGCCGGTGGTGATCTCATCAAGCCCCGCGCGGTCTTCCGGCGTTCGACCGGAATTTGCGCCTGTGTTGATATAGTGAATGGTCGCGGCCTCGGCATCGGCGCCGAACACGCCAAGCAGATCCGCGTAGGTCGCAAGATAGGCGAACCCGTCAAATGTGATGCTCCGTCCTTTACTGGCGCCGGTCTGGATGTAATGCAGGGTGCCCGCATCCGCATCGGTGCCATAAAGCGCGCGCAGATCGGCGTAGGAGGCGATGTATTCGAGCCCGTCGAACGTCACCTGCCGCCCGGCATTGGCCCCGTAGAGGATGTAGTGTTCGGTCGCGGCCTCCACATCGGTGCCAAAGATGCCGCGCAGATCCGCGTTGGAGGCAAGATACTCCAGGCCGTTGAACGTGATCTCACGGCCTTCGCCCGCGCCTATGTCGAGGAAGTGTTGTGCACCGGCCACCCGGTCCGTGCCGAAGGTGGCGCGCAGATCGGCGTAGGAGGCGATATAGTCCAGACCGTTGAAAGTGACTTCTCGCCCGGAATCCGCGCCGAATGTGATGTAGTGCCGGATGGCGGCATCAATATCATTTCCGTAAAACGCGCGTAGATCGGAATGCGAGGCCAGGTACTCAAGGCCGTTGAAGGTAACCTCTCGCCCTTGATCCACACCTTCAAGAATATAGTGCAGGGTGCCGGCAAAACCGTTGATGCCCAAGGTTGCCCGGAGATCGGCGTAAGAGGCGATGTATTCCAAACCGTCGAACGTGATCTCACGCCCGGCATTTGCACCAAACAGGATGTAGTGCTGCGTCGCAGCTTCCACGTTTCTTCCATAGGTTGTCCTTAGGTCAGAATGGGACGCCAAATATTCCAGGCCGCTGAAGGTGATCTGCCGACCCTCATTTGCGCCTTGCAGAATGTAGTGTTCTGCGCCCGCGCTCCGATCAACTCCAAAAAGGTCGATCAGATCTGAATGTGACGCGATGTATTCCAATCCTTTGAAGGTAACAGTGCGGCCGTCGTTGGCACCTTCAAGAATGTAGTGTTCTGCACCGGCATCCGCGTCTGCCCCGAAAAGCGCCGCCAGATCGGAATGAGACGCGAGGTATTCCATCCCGTAGAATCTAATCTCGCGTCCGGCATCCGCGCCAAATTCAATGTAGTGCTGCGTGCCTGCATCGGCATTGGCGCCAAAGATTGCCCACAGGTCGCTGTAGGACGCCAAGTATTCCATGCCGCTGAAACTTATCTCGCGTCCTTCGTCGAGGCCTTGGGCGACATAGTGCTGCAGACCCGCCAAGCCGTCAGCGCCTAAATCCGCACGCAAATCTGCATAAGAGGCTATATAGGCCAGCGCATCAAATCCCGCGACGGCCCCGCTGGACATTGTAATGTCGATGAATTCGAGGTTCTCGACATTCTGATAGAGATCAGTTCCATCTGTGCCGACGGTGTCATTCACAGCCACATAGCCGCCCCAGCGGGCCATGTTGTAGTCTGTGCTCATCCCAGAGAACATGCCCGTATCGGTGCCGTCGCCGCCATCGAGCATGTCATTACCGGCCCCACCCGTTACGGTGTCATTGCCGTCGCCCGCTTCAATGATGTTGTTCGCTTCATTGCCGACAGCCGTATCATTGCCCGAACCCAGCTTCAGGTTCTCGATGATTGTGTCAATCGCGATGCCGATGACACCGATGTTGGACCCCACATCCGAAAACGCACCATCATTGAGGTTGATGTTCAGGTTCTGGGAGTAGGGGCTCAGATCGAACAGGTCGATGCCGCCCTGATCAAAAAGCGTATAGGCCAGGAAATTGCCATTGGTGTTCGCCGTCGAATTACCCGACACCACGGAGTTGAACAGCTCGTCCATGTAGTTGCCGAGGTTGGACCCGTGGCCGAAGATTGTATCGCCCGCCGTGACGCTATTGCCGTCTGCCGCGCCATAGAAATCCTGTGCTGCGAGGATGTCGGCCATCATGGTCGTGCCAAGCAAGGCGTAGGTCGCGTTGGTAGATGTGTTTTCGGACTGACTGAAATAGGACATGACTGACACTTGCCAGCTGTCATTCACGAAATAGGCATCAGTTGATCGTTGTGCCCGTGAAGTTGTAGTCGCCCATGTGGTTGAGGCCGATCGAATGTCCAAATTCGTGCACATACGTCTGGAAGGAATAACTGTCGATCGACGTACCGTTGTTTTGCAACCAAGCTTTCGATACGTTGAGTTCCACACCGACAGTGTTGAAACCGGGCGCGCCGTTGGTGGACCCAGCGTTGGGGAAGAAGGCAAAGGCACCGCTGTCTTCATCATCCACGGTGATCATCTCACCAGATGTCACAATCTGGAAGTCGAGGTCCACAACCATTTCCCAGGCTTCCATCGCCCAGAGTGCGAGCTGCTGGCCTTCTGCCGTCAACCCGCTGATGTTTACCGTGATCACGTTGGACGTGGTCGTGTCGTAGGTGAATGCAAACCCGTTTGTTCCGGTCTTCAGGAATTCCGCCAATTCCGCATTTGTTCCAACGCCCCCCGGGAAGGGCATGCTTTCCGTTACCGCAAGCGTGTAGGTGCCGGTATTCGCCAGAAAATAGGATTCGACCTCAATATAGAACGTACTGATCGTGGCGGCCGTGTAGGTGATTTGGGCGTCAAATCCGGCCCCATCCAGATCGTCATACTCGATGAAATTTCCATTCGCATCGTAGAGCCTGAGATCCGTATCACCTAAGGTGCCTCCGCCGCTCTGTGCGCCCAAGGCATCTATGATATAGGTTTTGCCGGCTTCAAAGGTGACAGCAATCCAATCTTCATCGCCCGCTGTTCCAATCGAGCCGACAAACGTCTCGCCCACGTTCACAGAGTAGGGCGTGGACGTGTCATCGGGCGCGTCAACACCTTCCTGACCAAGGCCTAGGTTGTTGACTGAAAGGTTGTATATGCCGGTGTTAAAGAAGACGTCAGCCTCAACCTCGATAAAGTAAGTCCCAGAGGTTGCCGCGGTGTAGGTTATACTGACGTCATTGTTTGACCCCTCAACGCTTTCAGTGATCTCGCTTCCGGATGCGTCAAACAGCTTGAGGGATGCGCCGGTCAACAATCCGTCAGGGCCGAACCGTGCGCCGGGGACGTCAATTTGGTAGGTCTGGCCAGCCACCAGTGATACAGCGATCCAATCCTTGTCACGCTCGTACGAAACGGTGCCCGTAAAGGTGCTGCCAACATCCATCAAATACGTGGAAGAAAAATCCCCTTCGGCATCTTCGAATTCGTCGGCTGCGCCGATTGTCGCCGTGGTGACCGTGTATGTTCCTGTCGCGGAGGCATCATCACCGCCAACGGCAATATAGAAGGTGCCTGTGGTTTGCGCGGTGTAGATGATCGCGGCGTCCAGACCAATGCCGCTTTGCCGGTCGTACACCAGCAAGTTGCCGGTCGCGTCGTATAGCCAAACATCGCTGTTATCGAGCGTTTCGTCCGCTCCTGTGTCACCGATCGCATTGATCTTGTAGGTCTGACCGGCTGTCAGGGAAATTGAAATCCAATCCTGATCCCCGCCTGTCGCGATCTCACCGGCAAATCTGTCCCCAACAACCATGGAATAGCCCGTTGTGAGGTCAGCTGACGCGTCTGCAACTTCGGGTGTTTCCTGATTGATCGTGACGACATATGTGCCAGTCGCTGAGTCACTGAACGCGTCAATCCCAAGGTAATAGGTGCCATCCGCAAATGGCTGCCAAACAAGGTTTGCGTCGTTACCTGCGCTGTCATTGTCATCAAACGTATTCTGATTGCCTGAGCTGGAATAAAAATACAGGTCGGTGTTTTCGAGCGTGCCACCGCCGATGCTGTCGCTGCCAAGCACATTGATGATGTACCAGACATTGCCCGTGACATTGAGTTCCAATCAATCCTGGGTGTCTCCGCTGGTGATTTCGCCCACAAATGTATCGCCAACACCCACCGAGTAGACTGTCGAAGTGTCGTTCGCTGCGTCCGTCGTCTCTGAGAAGGTGGCTGAGAATGTCTACGCAATACCGTCAAACGCCGGCTTACCTGGCTCGTGCCGGTCCGGCACAAAAGTCTGGGTCATCATGCAGACATTACACATGGTGGGGGTCTTTCCTTAGGCGCAAGTCTATTCTGGGTTGTTCTTGTGTTGGTTTAAAGCGGATTCCAAACCGGGGCTGGCGTTCTCGATCATGCGTGTTGCGAAATCAACATCATCCTGACCGTCCCGTGATACGCGGTCTCCAGACCCGTCGGGCCAGGACAAGTACCCGGCGTCTTCCGTCGTGTTCAAGCGGATCTCGAAGGCGACGTCAGGCACGGGCTCTGGATTGATGCGGAATATGCGTCCAGGAGCTTTTTGGGCCAGCACTTGTACCAGAGCGCGGCACAAATGCAGGTTTGCGTCACACGTAATGGCCACCACAGGTCGCGGCAATTGTTTAGCGGATGCAACACTACCAACGCTCATCAACATACCCAAAGTCGCACCAACACATGTTGTCCGCGCCAGCGCACGCCGCACGCTGAACACGCTACCATTCTGAAACGCTGCGAGAGCAGACAACACTTTGAACCGTCCCATCGTGCCCCACAGGTTGATTAACGATTCAGACATCGTTTTTCTAGCGTAAACATTAAGGTCATTGTGTGATCAAAATACGCAGACTTGCCTTGCTTTTGTTGGGAAAAAGAGCCCGGGGGGTATCACTTTTTCCAGTCCATAATCTTGTGGGCCGTGTTTTGAGCCCATGGCCAAACGCAACGTAAGTAAATGCCGCGCGTCAAAGAAACCAAAAATGTGTGGATTGGCGGACCGAGGAGGATTCGAACCCCCGACCCCCTGATTCGTAGTCAGGTACTCTATCCAGCTGAGCTATCGGTCCGTGAGAGCGAGGGAATAGACATCTGCGTGCGGCGATGCAAGCGCTTTTCGGGGGCCGCTGCGCTGTTCCTAATGTTCCGACTTTTCGCGGGGCAGGGTGAGGACAAATTGTGTGCCCTCCGGACCCGTGTATCCCAGTGATAAATCGCCGCCGTGCCCCCGCAGCAATTCGCGTGCAATCGAAAGGCCAAGACCGGTTCCGCCCTTGGTGGTGCCGCCCTGAAAGGCTTCAAAAAGGTGTTCCTGCGCCTTTGGTGGCAGGCCCGGTCCTGTGTCGCTGATCGTCATGACATGCGTGTCTGGTGTATCCTCGGCCGCAATGCTGATTTCGCCCGGATTGCCTGTCGAGATGATGGCCTGACGCGCATTGCGTGTCATGTTGGAGATCACGCGATAGAGTTGTTCGGCATCGGCGCAAACCGGCATGCCCACGGGCACATCCGCGGCGAAACTGACATCGGCATCGCCCACCGCAAGGCGTTCGGCGTCAATCACATCCTGCACCAGATCATCCAGGTCAATCATGGCCAATTTGGGTGCTGGTTCTTCTGCCTTTCCAAAGGCCAGCGTGCTTTCGCAAAGATGCACAGCGCGCGTGATCGAATTCACCAGTTTGGGGGCCATGCGCTTAACGGCAGGGTCCTCGCTCATTTCGATCCGGTCGGTAAAAAGCTGCGCGGACGTTAGGATGTTGCGCAGATCGTGGCTGACCTTGGCTACGGCCCCGCCCAACTGCGCCAGGCGTTCGCGCTGTTTCAGCGCGCCGGTCATCTGGGTTTGCAGCGACAAGAGCGCTTCTTCGGCTTCGCGCAGCTCCGACACCCCAGCAGAGGGCGAGATGCGATAACGCGCATCTTCCGGCGCATCGGCATAGGCCGCCATGGTGCCCACAACGTGCTTGATGGGCTTCACGAGAAGGGCACGTACCGCGACAAAAAGAAGGCCCGCCGTGACAATTGAAATCACGGCCGACAAGATCAGGATGCGCAACCCGTAATCCAACATCGCATCGCGCAACTCGGACGTCTCCAGCGTCACTTCGATCAAAAGCCCGCCCATCTGGCTGGGTTGACCGATCACGCGGATCACTTCACGTTCCGGCGTGATCAGGCGGGATAGCGCATCCCGGATAAGTTCCATCGCCGTCGGGGCGCGCAAATCGAAGGTTTGGCTGATCGGTTCGGGCATGGGCGCAGACAGGATCAACTGCCGCGCCTCATCACGCCTGAGCACAATGTTGAAGACGCCCGCGTTCATCAAAAGCTCTTCTCGCAATTCGGCGCTGATGTCTTCGCTGGCCAGCAAGGCCAGCGATGCAATTTGTGATCGCTCCAGTTTCAGGTTCAGGAACTCTTCACGGTAGCGCGCCACGGAAGGCACGAAAATCAGGATTTCCGCGATCATCACGAAGATCGCCGTCAGGACAAGAAACCGCCCGGAGAGTGTGCGAAGGAACTTCATTTACGCCTGTCAGACTATCCGTTTCGTCAACCGTCAGGGCAGCCAGCGTTGCACCAGCCCCACGATCCGCTTGACCTTAGGGTTATCAAACAACCTCGGCGAGAAATAGGCCCCTGCAACACGTTTGTTGACCTCACCCAAAGTGGGGTAGGGGGCAACCATACTGGCGATCTGGCTCATCTTCATCTTGTTGGCGATGGCGAGCGCCCAGACACCGATCAATTCGCCCGCCTGGGGACCAGCGATGGAGGCTCCCACGGGGCGGCCTTTCACGACCATGATTTTGATCAGGCCTTGGGTTTTGCGTTCCGCGATGGCGCGGTCATTGCCGCTGAACTCAAAGCGGGCGACTTCCAATGCTCTGCCGTGCGCTTTTCGTGCTTCAGCCTCTGTCATGCCCACTTGAGCCAGTTCGGGATCAGTATAGGTCGCCCAGGGGATGTGATCGGTGCGCTGCTTTGCGGGCAGACCAAAGAGGGCAGAGCGGATGATGAGCCCCGCGTGATAGCCGGCCACATGCGTAAATTGCAGACCGCCAGCCACATCGCCGATGGCATAGACGCGCTTGTTGGTGGTCTTCATCTGCGCATCCACCTCGATGCCGCGCTTGTTGGTTTTGATCCCTGCCTTGTCGAGGTCAAGCTTGTCGATATTGGATTTACGCCCCACGGCCATCAGAAGGTGGCTGCCTTTGAAGATGCGCCCGTCCTGCGTGGTGACGGTGATGTCACCTGCTTTGCCAGAGATTTCCTGCGCCAGGGCGTCCTCCGCAATCTCCACGCCTTCAGCGCGCAGTTGGTTCAGAACGACTTCGGCCATTTCCGGATCGTCATTGCCAAGCGCTTTCGCGCCTTCGATGACCGTGACCTTGGACCCAAGACGGATATGGGCTTGCGCCATTTCCATACCGATTGGCCCACCGCCGATGATCAGCAGGTGCTTGGGCTGTTCGCGCAGGTCAAAGAGCGTTTCATTGGTCTCAAAAGGAACCTTGTCGAGCCCCGGGATGGGTGGCACGAAAGGCGAAGACCCCGTGGAGATCACCACGCGACGGGCCGTGATCACCGTGTCACCGGCATGCACCTCTGTCGGAGAGATGAAGCGGCCGAATTCCGTGATGACATGCACGCCAAGGCCCTCAAAGCGTTCGACGCTGTCATGAGGTTCGATCGTGGCGATCACGTCATGGACATGGTCCTTGGCCGCGGCGTAATCCACTTTCGGTGTCTGATCCGCGACGCCGTAGGGTTGGGCGTGGCCCTGGCCATAGGCGGCCTTGCCTGCGGCGATCAGCGCCTTGGACGGGACACAGCCGTAGTTCAGACAATCACCGCCCATTTTGTGGCCTTCGAGCAGGACCACCGAGGCCCCCATCTGTACGGCACCCGCAGCCACGGACAGCCCGCCAGAGCCGGCCCCGATGACCAGCAGATCGGTCTTAATGCGTTCCATGATTAGATGTCCTTTTTGCCGCGAATGGCTTTGATCGCGATGGGCAGGGCGGCGAGAACGCAGAGCCCGAGGATCGGCCCGATCACTTGCGGCTCCCACAGGATCGACAGGTTGGGGCTTTCGCCGCGGTCAAAAACCTCGCCCAAGCCCACGCCGATCCACGTAAAGACCAGCGCACCCGGGATAATACCCAAAATCGTGGTGAAGACGAAGTTCCGGAATTTTACCCCGACCAGCGCGGGCAGAAGGTTGGCCACAAAGAAGGGCACGGCAGGCACAAGACGCAGCAGGAAAAGCACGCTGATTTCATTCTCGCGCAGCCCGTCTTTCAGTTTCTTGAGGCTACCATCAGAGGCGTCCATTTTCGCTGCGAGCGCCTGGCCCAGCCCGAAGCGCGCTGCGAGGAAAATCGCGCTTGCCCCGACAGAGGCCGCGATCACGTTGAACGTGGTGCCGAGTGCGAGACCGAAGAGAAAACCCCCGGTGACCGAAGCCACGGCGGCACCGGGCAGCGAAAAGGCAACGATGACGATGTAAATGCCGATGAAGGCCGCAGCGAGCCCAATGAAGTTGCTGTCGCGGAAGGCCAGCAGCGCTTCGCGATTGTCGCGCAAGGTTTCAAAGCTCAGGTAGTCTTTCAGCGTGAAAAACCCGATCAATGCTACGAGGAGGATTATGGCCAGCGGAGCGTGACGCAAAAGTCCCGGTTTGGAAGGTGTCTGAGTGTTGTCCATGTTCGCTCTCGGTTTTTTGTCCATTTCTCTTAGACCATAGATGCGTGGATAAGGGCCGCGACGCCAGTGGTCTCACGCGGCGGTGATCGGGGGTGAACGTAACCCAGCGTCAATTACGGGTGTTTTAAGGCCTAGCCCCCCGTTTTGTCATGTTTTGTAACACGTAAGGCTGCCAAACCCTGCGTTTTGTTGCAAAACCAGAGGAAGCGGGTTTGACTTGGGGTAGGGCTGGGCTTATAGACCGGGCTTCATATCGGATTTTACGGGTCTGACGGGCGAATCCCGCCGCGAAAAAAAACAGACCCGACAGAGTGGAGAGCGGATCGATGAAACGCACTTTTCAACCTTCCAACCTGGTGCGCAAGCGCCGTCACGGGTTTCGCGCGCGCATGGCGACCAAAGCGGGGCGCAAAATCCTGAATGCGCGTCGCGCCCGTGGTCGCAAATCGCTCAGCGCGTAAGCGCGAGCGTTAAGGTCAAACACATGACACCGTCTGAGGCCTCCGCCGCGTCGGAGAATACCCCTCAGGCGGTGTCTTGCGTTTTGGTCCCAAAAATATCCGTTCTGAAAAACCGCGCTGATTATCTGGCTCTCAATCGCGCACAGCGGCAAGCCATGCCCACGATGGTGGTGCAGGGGCGCGACCGGCAGGACGGATCAGAGGATGTGCGCGTAGGCTTTACCTGTTCCAAGAAGGTCGGCAATGCCGTCGTACGCAATCGCGCCAAGCGTCGGCTGCGAGAGGTCGCGCGGCTTCATTTGGCATCTTTTGCGCAGCCAGGCTGGGACTATGCGCTGATCGGACGGGCAGGCGCCACGGCGACACGTCCCTTTTCGGAGTTGGAAACCCACTTGGAACGCGCCTTGCGCATGTTACATTCTTCCTCATGACATTGCTTGCGCGCATACTCTCGTGGCCCGTGAAGGCCTATCGGCTGATCGGTTCACCTTGGGTGGGTCACAATTGCCGCTACCAGCCGACCTGCAGTGCTTACGCGTTGGAAGCATTCGAAAAGCATGGCGCGCTGAAAGGCGGCTGGATGGCTTTGCGCCGCATCGGGCGTTGTAATCCATGGGGCGGGCAGGGCTATGATCCGGTGCCGGAGAAGCCGACATGCGGCTGTTGCGGATCAGAGCCTCCCCTCAGCAAGGATGATGCTGGGCGGTGACGTGATCGATTGGAACGGCCTTGTGCCATTCCATTCAAACCCCTGAAAATGTGTCTCTGCGACTTTGCGATGGCCCATTTTGGTCAACACAACATGCTGGGTGGCTGCTGAAGACAGTTCACCGACGATTGCGCGGAACCCTGCAGCGCGCGCAATGGGTTGGATGTGCTCTCTCATCGCTTGGTAGGTGCCCAGGCCGCGCGCGTCTGGATGGGTGGCGGCCATGTCGACAAGCAGAACCTCACCCGGACCTAATGCGTGCTGTTTGTGGTAGGTTTGGGTGAGCGAGCGGGTCAAGGCCGCGATTTCAGGATAGGGGCCGGAAGGCGGCGCGTCGGATAGGGTCGCATACATGTCCGTGGCGATGAGGCAGCCCAACATGCGGCCGTCTGTTGTCCGGGCGGCAAGCGACAGATTTCGCGATACCATGGCCTTGAAAGATGGCCGCAAGCCCTGACGATAAGGCGCAAGCGCGACATCCAAGGCCGCATGCAAGCTGCTGGATTGCGCGAAGACCTCGGTGACAAGATCGAACGCCTCGTCGAACTGGTCGGGGGTGACAGGCGTTATAGAAAACTCGGTCATGAAAGCTCTATAGCTTATCATTATGCCCTTCGGGCGCGCCTTGCTTAACAAGAAAGGCCACGCTTTCGCGTGGCCCATGGTATCTGGTGGCCTCGCTGGCGCTCGGGGCCTTTTAAGCGCGGCGACGTCTGCGTCCGCCTGCGCGACCGCCGCGGCCTTCGCCTTCTTCACCGGGTTTGGGCGGGGCCTTGTTGAACTTGATCCAGTCGCCGCCATGGGGGTCGTTGTTGGTGAGGAAATTGGCAGCGCGAATGGCTTCCATTTCCTTGCCCGCGCGTTGCTTAGTGGACCCAAGGCCAAAGAGCTGGCAGAAGGTTTCGTCATCCATGTCGTCGGGGATGACGATGCCTGCGGCGGCGGCCTCAGCGCGTTTTGCGTCCTTGTCGGCCTGTTTCACGGCAAGTGCGACAGGGTTCATGATGGCCGATGTCATGCCAGCACCCATGGCCATGGGCAAAAACGCGTTGTTGATGCCGTGGCGGTTGGGCAAGCCGAAAGAGATGTTGGAGGCCCCGCAGGTGGTGTTGACGCCCAGTTCTTCGCGCAGTTTGCGCACCAGCGTGAAGACCTGTTGCCCGGCAGTGGCCATCGCGCCGATGGGCATCACCAGCGGATCGACCACGATGTCATGGGCTGGGATCCCGTGATCGGCGGCGCGTTCAACGATCATCTTGGCAACGGCAAAGCGGACTTCCGGGTCTTCAGAGATGCCCGTTTCGTCGTTGGAAATGGCCACCACCGGCACCTTGTACTTGGCACAGAGCGGCAGCACCTTTTCCATTTTCTCTTCTTCGCCCGTCACGGAGTTCACGAGCGGGCGGCCTTCGCAGGCTTCAAGTCCTGCTTGCAACGCTTCGGGCACCGAGCTGTCGATGCAGAGCGGCACATCGACGATCCCCTGCACCAGGCCCACCAATTCTTTCATCAAAGGTGGTTCAACGAAGTTGTTGTCGGCGTAGCGCACATCCTCTGCCATCTTGTTCTTGAAGACAGCACCGGAGTTGATATCGAGCATGGTGGCGCCTGCTTCAACCTGGGCGAGGCATCGGATTTCACCATCTCGAAATTGCCCTGTTCGAGCTGTTCGTTCAGGATCCGGCGGCCGGTGGGGTTGATCCGTTCGCCGATCACGCAGAAGGGCTGATCAAAACCAATAATCGCGGTTTTGGATTTGGATTCGACGATGGTGCGGGTCATTTAAGGATCCTTTAGGCGGCAGTTGCCGGTTTGGTCGATTGGCCGCCGTTTTCGATGGCCCAGTTGGCGTTGGTCTTGATGCCGCCCAGCGGGAAGAAATGGACGCTCTCGATGTTGAAATCGGGGTTGGCGGCTTTGTGGGCGGCCAGTTCCGACAGAACTTCGGTGGGTTCATAGGGCAGAAGCAGTTTCGTCACATCCATGGCGCGCTTTTGCAGGACCTTGAGAGACGCGCCCACGCCGCAAGCGATAGCAAATTTGATCAGGGTCTGAAGCTTGGCAGGCCCTGCGATGCCGATATGGACGGGAATGTCGATGCCAGCCGCCTTCAGGCTATCGGCCCAGTCGATGATCGGACCGGCTTCAAAGGCAAACTGCGTGGCGAGAGCCATCTGGGCGTCGGTTGTTTCGGAAAACTTCTGCTTCCAGCGGAGCGCGTCATCCACGTTGTTTGTGGACCCGTCGGGATCGATGTCCTTGTTGCCTTCGGGGTGACCGGCAACATGCAGGCGCTTGAAGCCCGCCTTGTCGAAGGCACCGGATTCCAAAAGTTGCATCGAGCTGTGAAAGTCGCCGTGGGGCGTGTCAACGCCGCCGGCCAACAGAAGCGCCTGATCGACGCCCGCCTCGCCCTGATATCGCGCAATCCAGTCGGTGAGTGTTGCCTCATCTTTGATGATACGGGCCGGGAAATGGGGCATCACCGGGTAGCCATCATCGGCCAAGCGCTTGGCGGTCGCAACCATGTCTTCGATGGGCGTGCCTTCGATATGGGCGATATACACCCGTGTGCCAGCAGGCAGGAGCGCGCGGAAGTCTTCAACCTTTTCGGCGGTGCGCGGCATCACCTCGATCGAATACCCTTTCAGGAAGGATTCCATCTCAGGCGTTACGGATGGCGTTGCCGCCTCACGCTTTTTGAAGTTCAAAAGTGCCATTAAGGCCTCCCATAAGCTGCGGTCTGGATCACGCCCAGCCATTGTTGGCGATCAGCTGCCTGACCCGGTCCCGATCATATTCTTCTTCAAGTCGTGTGGCCTCAGACTCGGCCACGTCGGCCGCGTCACCCTCCACCTGATAGGGCGGGGCCTTGCGCCATTCTGCCAGATAAGCATCAGAATCCTTGGCGCCAAGCCGCATGGCCGCGGCATCAATGGCTTGTTCAAAGCGCTCTGGCAGCTGTTTTTTTGCGCCTCGGCGGCCCTTGCCCACAATGACTTGGGCGGGGATATCGCGCCAGTAAACGACAGTCACGTCAACCATGGATGATTCCTTTGCAAACTTGACCCTAACTAATGCAGAGCGTGTCTCATCCGGAGTCGATTTTCGACAAAACGGAAAACGACTGCGACACCCGCGTTCTTTCAGTTCATGTGACCTCAGATGCCATAGGTTCAAGCACCACGTCACGTGAAAGCTTCTCATCATAAAGAATCAAGCGCGCTCAAGGGTGTGTGTCGGGCTTGCGTCGGCAGCATTCTGCGCCTACCTTCAAGTTAACTCGAAATGGAAGGCGTAAAGTTATGGCGCCTAAGCGTCCCGTTGGTGCGGGCGCTATCCCAAATACGGTTGAGAGCCCCGCACTGAACCGGCCCGGAACAGCCCCGCTTTATGCAGCACTGGATCTGGGCACAAATTCTTGTCGCATGCTGGTTGCCCGACCGAATGGCAGCCAATTTGAGGTCGTGGACAGTTTCTCCAAATCTGTGCAGCTTGGATCGGGCCTTGAGAAGACCGGAAAACTGTCACGTGCCTCGATCTATCGTACAATTCAGGCGCTGCGTGTCTGCCATCAGAAGATCAAGCGCAACAAAGTCAGTCGGATGCGTTTGGTGGCGACAGAAGCTTGTCGTCGGGCCTCTAATGGAGAGGCGTTTCTGGCGCGGGTGAAGCGGGAAACGGGGCTGAAGCTTGATATCATTGAGCCACAAGAGGAGGCGCAACTGGCCGTCGTGTCATGCGCGCCACTTGTGGGTAAGCGGACCGAACAGTTGCTGGTCGTTGATATCGGCGGTGGGTCGACGGAGCTTGTCTGGATTGACCTGACGAAGGTGCCGCCCAAGGAGCGCGCCCAGTCGATCATGCGGATGCATAACGGGTTCGAGCCACGGGTGATGACGGATGCTGCCGCGCGGGTGGTGGATTGGATTTCGGTGCCGTTGGGCGTGGCCACGTTGCGCGATCAGTTCAATGATGTGGAAGACGACGGCGCGCGCTTTGCGCTGATGAGCTGGTTTTTCGAAGAGAACCTGTCGGAATTTGCCCCTTACAAGGATGAACCGACCCGAGAAGGGTTTCAGATCGTCGGGACATCCGGGACGGTGACGACAGTTGCGGCCAGCCATTTGGGGCTGAAACGCTATGATCGCAACAAGGTGGACGGGCTGAGGATGAGTTCTGAGGAAATCGACAAGGTCATCCGGTCTTATCTGGCACTCGGGCCTACGGGCCGTCGGAAGGATCCCCGGATCGGGACGGACCGGCAGGCGCTGATCATGTCGGGGTCGGCCATTTTGCAGGCGCTTTTGCGGTGTTGGCCAACGGACAGGTTGTCGGTGGCCGATCGTGGGCTGCGAGAGGGAATCCTGTATGCGCTCATGTCCTCAGACGGGATGCTTGCCGATGATCCGATTGATTGAGGGCACGTAATGGCCAAGACACCGGATGGAAAGAACACCTCGGGCCGTGGACAACGGGATCTGAAGGTGAAAGTGAAAACCGCGCGGGGGCGGAAATCATCCTCGACCCGCTGGCTGCAGCGGCAGTTGAACGACCCTTACGTGAAACGCGCCCAGGCTGAAGGCTATCGTGGGCGGGCTGCGTTTAAGATCATGGAACTTGATGACAAGTTCGGGTTTCTCAGACCCGGTGCGCGGGTGGTTGATCTGGGCTGCGCACCGGGCGGGTGGTGTCAAGTGGCGGTGCCTCGTGTGAATGCGTTGGGCGATGCGGGCAAGCCGCGTGGATACATCCTGGGCATTGACCTGCAGGAGGTCGAACCCATTCCGGGGGTGGAGCTGCATCAACTGGATTTCATGCAAGACGACGCAGATCTACGCGTGAAGGAATGGTTGGGCGGCAAGGCCGATGTGGTGATGTCGGATATGGCAGCGGCCTCCAGCGGGCATAAACAGACCGATCATTTGCGCATTATCGCGCTGTGTGAAGCGGCGGCTTATCTGGCGTTTGACGTGCTGGAGGAGGGGGGCACGTTCGTGTCGAAAGTTCTGGCGGGGGGCGCGGAAGGTGAGTTGCAGAAGATCCTGAAGCAACGCTTCACGAAGGTGGCCAATGTAAAGCCACCCGCGTCACGATCTGACAGTTCGGAAAAATTCGTGGTCGCAACCGGATTTCGCGGATAGGCCGCACGTCGGTCCTTACGAACGGTCTCGCTCAGGCTGCGCGCAGGGACGCAAGCGCCTTCACGGTAAAAGCGGTTTCCCAATTCAGGTCGTGTTCGGCGGGCTCAAACGTGTCTTTCGCACTGCGCGCCAGATTCTCCTGGCGCAGCAGTTCAAATAGCTGAGCGTGCCGGGCAGGGGCATCGCGCATGGGTTTCTCCAAGTCAATCAAGTTGGTTTCAACAACAAGGCGTCTTGGATAGCGGCCAAATCTGGCCGTATTGTCCCGCAAATTGGGTGATTTTGGGGTTGTTGGTGATGACGGTAACGGCGTGTCAGTATCAACCGGTGCCGTTTGCGCGGAGACGATCTGAGATCGGTTTTATCGTTTGAAACAGCTCACAGAACGGTATTCCAGTCTTCCAACAGAGCCGTTGCTCTGGCGATTTGCCAACTTTGTACTGCTGCTGCGGTGTCTTTACAGGGTTCCAAACCAACGATGAATTCATTTGCCCCGGCAGTGGTGACCGCAAAATGAGCGCATTTGAATTGGCACAAATCCAGTTTCACAAGATCCAAAAACAGATCCACGAAGCTGAGTGGCGTGAAGACCCAGCAATGGGCATCTGCATAGGCTGTCGAAGCGGCGTTTTTGCGCACCAGCTTCAACGCATCACGAGCGGTGCGCAGGTGTTCTGGCGGCGCTGACAAATAGGTGCCCAACCAGGCCTCTTTCGCGTCAACGGGCGTGTAATAAAGGAAGTTGTCAAACAGCTGCGCGGGTTCTGGACGAGACGGTTTTGAAAAGTAGGGGCCCACAACATCATCGAATTCAGAGCAGTCGCGAAGTAAGTCGAACGTAAACCGCTTATCCGGAACGACTAATCTGATCTGACCATCTTGAGCCAGTATCTCGGCAAGCGCGTTCAGCCCGCCGACTAAATCGGGGACGTGCTCAATCACATGCGATGCAACAACCAATGAAAACTTCGTTTCTGCTCCAAATATTTTTGACATGTCTGTGTCATCGATCACGAAATCGACGTCCACGATATCAGCAACATTCACATTTGCATCATGTCGGTATTTTTCTGCGATTTCGGACGTGGATGCGTGATCCGCGAACTTTGCGTTGGGATGCCCGCGCGGTAGCAACGGGTTGGTCAAAGCGCCAAACTCGACACTTGGCTTCGTTAGATCAAGGTCGGCCAGCACCCTTTGGCGTCGGTCAGGTTCAAACTCACGGCCTTCTGCGAACCCGTGGTTCACAAAATGATTAACAAGCCCATCATCCGACTGGATGCCAGACGTCTTCAGGTCGGGGTTTCGTTGCAGATATTCATGGGCATCAAAATGGATTGCCATCCACTTGGTAAGTGGGGCTGCTGCCCTAGTCCTTAGCTTGTCTACCATTCACGACGTCCTGAATTGCTGCATACCATGCGCTGTCTTCGCTATCATGTCCTGACCAGCTTGCCATGTGTTCCCGGCCTGCTTCCAGTTTACGTTTCAGATGCTCGGGGTTGTCGACCAGTTCAGAAAGTGCATCGAACCAAGCGCCGGGTGTGTGACCTACCTTTACAACATAGTCTCCGTCATATGTTGCATATTCCGCGTAGTCGGACACGACCGGCAGCGCACCCATTGAGATGTAATCCGCAATTTTTATGGCAGACTTGGACGCATTGAAGGTGGTCTCAACAAGCGGCCCAAGGCCGATATGCCATCTGTCCAAGCCTCGTACCCAAGACATGAACCTCAGATAGCTGCCCGCCACGTGTGGGGGAATTTCGACGCGCTGGATGTAATCTGGAAAGCCTGCTTCTGCCGTTACGCCTACAATTCCTATTTGCACAGAGGGTCCGTATTTCCGGTGCAGACGCTCCAGATCGGGAAGGATCATTTGCAAATCAGCCGTGTGCGTCATCGTGCCCATGTAAAGAATGCGCACCGGGCCCTCTACGTCCACGAAAGGCGCATTGCTAACGCAAAATTGCGGCGCCAGTGCGTTGCTTATGACTTTGGTGTCGGCTTGGAAAGACGTCGACATCAACGACTTCAATGGCTCTGTAGAAACTGTAATCTGCATGGCTGACGATGCCAGTTTTGAAATGCGTTCGACATTGCGGTTGAGGTGGGTCGCCTCATCATGGGTCGCAATCGGTGTTATCAAATTATCGTCCAAGTCAAAAATAATTGGAATATTGAAACGGTCTTTGTATCGCAGCAGCGCTTCAAGCCCTTCGTCCGTCGAAACTGCATTGCGTTGCGTAACGATAACATCCGGCTCGACATCAGCCAGTTCGTTATCTCGAATAATGAATGCCTCAATCAGGCCGGCCTTGTGCAATTGCATCAGGGGCAGGATCAGACGAATAAAGCCACAAGGCGAATAAAACCCGTCCAGATTACGTTCTGGTATCACGGCCACACTGGGACGCCCTGCGACTGTTGCCGAATTTTTTCGAGCATCGCTCTTGTCTGGCTCGGCAGGGCTCTTCAACCACTGATGAAAAGCCGCTTTGGCGCCGTATCCGGTCGATATTCTGGGCGTTTCTCCTATTGTGACGAAACTGGGCATAGATGCGGCTTCGATCAAAGTCGCAATCCACGTTTCTGAGGATGCTCCCAGTGGTAGAAGCGTGGCATTCTCTAAGTTTTGAAGGCGTTCAACAAATGCGCCGAGTTTTGTTGATACGATCGGAAGGCCAGAATTGATCGCTTGAGAAAGCACGTAACTGTACGTTTCCGGCCCAATCGCCGGTAGCCATAAGACATCAATATTATAGCCAGATGTAAGATCTTGTAGATCTTCCTCCTGATACTGGCCATGGATGCATATGTTGCAATCCAAAGCCCATGCCGCATCACCGTGGTAGGATCCAATGAGGACAAAATCGATATCAAGAAACCGCGATGCAAGCGCTACGTTGCGGAGCACTTCGCCGCCCTTTTGATGCGCGATGTGGCCAAGAAGGCCAACACGTACTCGGCCCTTTTGCACGTTTGGTTCTCGGCGGACGATGGGCACATCGGCATTGGTCTTTTCGTGGGGAATGGCCGTGATCGAAATGTCTTCGAAATATCGGTTAAAACGCGCTGCTGTGTCATTGGACGGGGTGACGACCCGGTCGGCCCCACGCAAAAGCTTGCGACTGATCCGCCTCCATGTGTCGATTGTACTTACGTCTGGTGACGTGAACCCAACGCATCCGTCGTAAATGTCTTCGGACGACTCCAGCCAAAACGCGTCGCCCTGTCGGGCGATCAAGTTGATGGACGGGCAAGCCAGATAGTAATCGTGTAAGAACACTTCATATGGCGCCTGCAAATCGTTGAGAAAGTCCACCAGCCCCTTGTCTCGCCAACCAATCGTATGTTGAACGCTGATTTTCGCAAATCCAAAGGACCGTAAAAACGGCGCAAGGTCTTTGAAGTAGCGGCCGTCAATTTGGATCGTCGGATGGTCCGGAACAGAGGGAAAAGACAGTTCAAAACCACCCGGGGTGGCCGACAATACCGCAGCGTGGAGATGGCCGCTTTGCGCGTCGATGACCTGCGAAATAAATTTGGCGGTCCCGCCGCCAAGACTGTGCGATAGGAAAAGCACACTTGGCCTTGGCCCCAATCTGAACATTTCTCTGGTCGCGGCCATGAGGTATTTCAACGTCACGTTGGACTGAACGAACCGTGCAACGTTGTTCAGATAGTGAGGGTATATGTCTTCTATGGCCCGCTCTCCGCTCAGACGCGAGGATGATTTGGAGCCAAAGCTGACTTCTCCGACATGGTAGACGACGACATCGCATGCCAGGACGTGTTTCCAGCCCTTCTCTGACGCCCTCAGGCAAAAATCGACTTCTTCGCCGTAGTCTTTGCCGAACGTTACAAGATCGAAATACCCAACATCCTCCAAACATTCGCGCTTTATGTACATCGCAGACCCAACGGCCGTGGGTATCTCAATTGATTGGCGGGCAGACGCGTTATGGAAAGCAGCATCTAGTTGACCAAGGCTCACCCCCGGGGGCAGTGGGCCGCCATTGATGTCCGGATAGCTTTAGATTGTTGCGTTGTTCGAAAAGGGCGTGACCGTGGCCACATCCTTGTCGTTCCTGGCATGCCAAGCCAATTTTTCCAGCCAGCCCGCAGGTACCTCTGTGTCACTGTTCAGCAGCACCACATCGTTTGACGACGAATATCGCATCCCACGATCTACGGACCCCACGAAGCCGAGGTTGTCCTCGTTCTCAAGCAGGATGATGTCGTCAGCTGCCGCGACCTCCCGCAGGTAATCTGTGATCTCTGGCTCCGGCGAACAGTCATTGATGACGATGATGTTGTGAACCGGGCCTATTCCCCATTTGATCAGGCTTTCAATGCATCTTTTTGTATCCTCCAGCCCTCGATACACCGGAATGATAACATCGATTGCTGCGCCTTCTGCGATGTCGTCTGTCGTTGCATCAAGGCCTTTGAGGTCAGGCCGCATGCTGAGGATATCTGCGACTTCGTTGATGGGCAGCGATTGTGATTGGCCATGTTTCAAATAGTGCGCCAACGGATTTGACACGCTGTCTGGATGCGCTGTTCCATACCACGCCGCATTGAAATCAGCGCTTGGATTGCGCCCTTCATCTAAGCCGTGCAAGAGGTAGTGTTCCAACGCGGAATTGGTCCACTGGTGCAAATCTGAGTAGAATGAAAAATACCAGTTGGGGTCAAAATGCTTATTGGGTGAGCGTCCTTCACGCATGCCGTGGCTGAGGAAATGATCCCACAGATCAATATCGAGATGGGTTAGATCGGCATAATGGTTTCTGTACCAGTCTTCATCCCACAACGCCGACAAACGGTCTTCGGCAAGGGGGGTAAGGTCGACCCACGCGGCGGGTCTGCCGAGGATTTCAGGCGTTGCAGGAACACGCTTTGAAAAACTGCCGATGACGGACCTGACAAACTTACGAGGTGAAACGCGCATTATGTAGATACCTTGCCTTAGGCCCAAGTTCATTCCAACCGGGTCACGGTTTTGCCGCTCGTGTGATGGCCCTACGCGGCCAGTTTGTCCATCAGGTTTTGTCTTCTAGCAAGGGTTGTCACGATTTCGCTGAGAGGTTTCAGGAGCGCACCACGCAATTGCAGCCGCGTTTGTAGTGCGGGCGTCCGGCTGTTCGACCTCTAATCCATGCATAATCATGGTGCCACCCGATTTTAATTTTTGACAAAGCAAGTCAGACCAACCAAATGGCTCACGGTCCTTTGCTCCTAGAACAGGGGTTTTGAATTGCCTGTTGCAAAGTGCTTACGACAAAGCCCCAACGGCGGCGGCTTCCATTTTTTGCAAAATGAAGCAGCCAAACAACATGTTCAAATGGCAACCAATATTTCGCGGCTGAAAAGATGTTGTTTGGCGGGCAGAGATGTAGAAACTTCAAACCCGCCAAAGCCCTCAAGTAGCGAAGCGGTAGGGCACTTAAAAGTGGCGGAGAGACAGGGATTCGAACCCTGGGAACCCGTGAAGGCTCAACGGTTTTCGAGACCGCCCCGTTCGACCACTCCGGCACCTCTCCGCGGGGGTCTGGGCGCTCCGTGTAATGGGCTTTGGAAGGCTGGGCAAGGACTTTGAGGGGCGTGGTTTGGGCCACATGTTGAATTGTCGCGGGCCCGCATGCAAAGTTGTGATTGCAAGGTTTTCCCGTAACGCACTAGGATTTCCAAAAGGACAATCGGCAGTCTGGCAAAGATCTGGCTAAGAGGAGAGCAGCATGCAGCATTGGCGACACGCCGTTACCCTTTCCGCGCTCTGCGTTTTGCTTGTGCTCGCGTTGCCCGCCAAGGCAGCCGACCGGGCCAACGTGGAGGCGTTCCTGAAAATCACAGGCTTTGACGTGGCGCTTGCCGCGATTGCCCATTCGGCGGATCATGCACCTGCGCTTTTGGGGCAGGATGCTGCAGATTTTGGACCCGAATGGGTGCAGATTTCCGAAGAGGTGTTTGATGCGCCGCACATGCAAAAGATGGCGGTCGATATTCTGTCTGAGACATTGACGAACGAGCATCTGCACCATGCCGCTGAATTCTACGCCTCTGATCTGGGGCAGCGGCTGGTGGAGGTGGAAAATGCCTCGCACGCCACGGAAGATCGTGATGTCAAGCGCAGCGAAGGTCAGCGCCTTTTGAAAAAGATCGACGCCAGCAGCGAACGGATGACCGCGCTTTTGCGCCTTATGGATGCGGTCGACACCTCTGATCAGAGCGTGCGCGCGGTGCAGGAGGTGATGGTTCGCTTTCTGATGGCTGCCTCTCACACGGGTGCGCTTGGCTACACCATAGATGAGGACACTCTGCGGGAGCTGATGCGGTCTGACGAAGCGGCGATGACGGCGGATATGGAAGAGGGCGGGCGCGCCAATGCGGCCTACACCTATCGCGACATTTCTGACCAGGATCTGGCGGCCTATGCCGACGCGCTGGAGCATCCTTTGATGCAGGAAGTCTACGAGCTTATGAATGCAGTGCAGTATGAAATTATGGCGAACCGGTTTGAGACACTTGCCGTGCGGATGGCCGATCTGCGCCCGGCGGAGGAGTTGTGAGCCTGCTGCGATCACTGACAGGCGCTATGGCCGGGGCCGTTTTGTGGGCTGAAGTTGCGATAGCGGATCGGTCGGAAGAATTTGCAACGCTCATGGAGGCCATTCGCCTAGCCGACACGGTTGCCATCATGCGTGATGAGGGGCTGGTGTACGGCTCGACACTGATCACGGATATGATGATCGACGCGGACACACCGGGTTGGCGCATCCGCGTGGGCCAGATTTATGACGAAACCCGCATGCTGGAGGCGCTAACCTCCGGCTTGGAGGCCGAGTTGCAAGACCTCGATCTGGAGCCGGTCCTCGCCTTTTTCGCCTCTGATCTGGGCGCTGAGATTATTGCACTGGAACTGGCCGCACGAGAGGTGTTTTCAGAAGAACAGGCGGAGTTGGACGCAAGGGATCGCTTCGAGGATCTGACAGATAACGATGATCCGCTGGTGGAACAGATCACCACGATGATCGAAGACAGCGATCTGGTGAATTTCAATGTCATGGGGATCATGAATTCCAACATGATGCTCTATCGCGGTCTATCTGACGGGGGTGCGATTGAGCTGGGTGAAGATGACATTTTGCGGGATGTCTGGGCGTCTGAACCAAGTGTTCGGGAAGAAAGCACAGGCTGGCTGCAGGGGTATTTCCTGACGTGTTATGAAACGCTTGAACCCGAAGAGTTGGAAACCTACGCCGCGTTCTGGCGAACGGGAGAGGGCAGGGCATTCAATGCCGCGCTCTTTGCCGTGTTTGACCAGATGTATGAGGATCTTTCCTATCTGCTGGGGCGTGCCGCCGCCGAACAGTTGAAAAGCGAAGAGCTTTAGGCGAACGCGTCTTTTTCCAAAGCGGGATAGCACAAGCCAAGCGTGACAGCCCGCGCCACAAAGCTGAGCAGAAGCGCCAGCCAGAGGCCGTGATTGCCGATAAAGGGCAAAAGGGCGGTGGCGCAGATCAAGTAGAGTGCAGCGCTCAGGATCATGGTGTTGCGCATGTCGCGCGCCCGGGTGGCGCCCACGAAAATGCCATCGATCATGTAGCAGGCCACGGATGCCAGCGGCGTGAGGATGACGTAGATCAGATATATGCCTGCCGCCGCACGGACGGCATCTGATGTGGCCATGACGGCAATGATCGACGTTCCAAAGGCCGCAAAGCCAACTGCCAGAAGCAAAGCGACGATCCCCGCCCATTGTGCGCCAAGAATGATCGCCCTTCGCATCCGCGCGCGGTCTTTTTTGCCAATGGCCTGGCCCACCAATGTCTCCACCGCGTGGGCAAACCCATCGAGCCCGTAGGAGGTCACGAAGACGAATTGCAAAAGTACCTGATTGGCCGCCAGCGTGACATCCCCAAGGTCGCCGCTGAAAAACAGGAAAGAGACGAAAATCACCTGAATAAAAAGCGACCGCAGCATGATGTCGCGATTGATCAGTGCCATGCGCATCAGCGGTCCGCGTGCAAAGACCCGTGCCTTGTCGCGCCAATGGGGCCCCAAAAAAACGCCGCGACAGAACCAAAGCCCGATGATCAGGCCTGCCCATTCGGCGATGAATGTGGCCCAGGCGACGCCGGCGACCCCCATCTCCAGGCCCAGCACTAACCAGATGTTGAGCGCTATATTTAGCCCGTTCATCGCCAGCTGCTGGATCAGCACGGCGCCCGTGCGTTCCTGCGCGATGAGCCAGCCAGTGACGCCGTAAAGTGCGATCAGGGCAGGCGCGCTCCACACCCGGATGGCCATATACTGGTGGGCGAGGCTTTCCACCTCTGCACTGGCCGGTGAGATGACAAACGCCCCTGCGAATAGCGGGATTTGGATGGCGATCATCAACACACCACCCGCAAGCCCGATCATCAGACAGCGCGACAGAATGGCGTGCTCTTCTGGCGTATCCCCTGCGCCCTTGGCCTGACTGGCAAGCCCGATGGTACCCATACGCAGAAAGGCAAACAGCCAGTAGAGCGACGACAAGATAATCGCCCCGATCCCCACTGCACCGATGGGTGCGGCCGCCCCCATCTGTCCCACGACCGCGGTGTCCACGGCCCCCAACAGTGGCACGGTGCTGTTGGACAACACGATGGGAATGGCGATGCGCAGAACGCGGGCGTGAGTCAGCGGTGCCGACGGGGCAGCTGTTTCAGCCATCGGCTGGGCGCGGCATCAGGAAATGCCCGGTGGCTTGCGCATGCGGCCGAGTGCGATTGTCCTGCCAGGCCTCCACATGTACGCTGGCATAGCGGCGTCCTGAGCGGTTCACGCGGGCCCGGGCATAGCTGTCACGCGGCAGGCCGGAACGTAGGTAATCCACTGTGAATCCAATGGTTTTGGGCAGGCGCGGAAGTTTGCCCGCCTGCATCGCATCGAGGTCCATCTCACCCTGTTCAAGCCCGTCCCAGATGATCGACCAACTCAGCCCGATGATCGCCGTGACCTCCAAAAAAGCCGCCGTAGCGCCGCCATGCAGCGCGGGCAGGGCGGGATTGCCGATCAGATGATCCGCGTAGGGGAGCACCCCGGTCAACTCATCCCCGCGTCGGTCGAATTCGATTCCGAGAAACTGGATGTAGGGGACGGTCTGCAAAAGACCGGTCAGAGCGGCATCCCGGCGTTGCTTGATCACCTGCACGGGTTCGGGTGGTGGGCGCGTCATCGGCCCGTTCCCGTGGTGAATGTGCCGGTGGCGGATGCGACCGGACGGTCTTCATCATCATCCATCGCACGCGCCCGAAGAAAGGCCACGTTGCGCGTGACGTGATAGCATGTGGCCTCCGCGCGGATACATTGTCCTGGCGTGGCAGGGCGCATGTAATCAATCCGCAGGTCAATCGTGGCGGTGACGCCGGTCACATCCGGATGCGCCATAGTCGCCGCACCACAGCACGTGTCCATCAGCGCCGAGACCGCGCCACCATGGATCACCCCGCTTTCCGGATCGCCCACGAATTTTGGGTCGTAGTCCATCGCCAGTTCCGCCCGCCCCGGCCCCACGGACACAACACGCATGCCCAATGCCTGCGAATGGGGCAGGGAGGAAATGAACTGCTGCGTCGCGGTAAGCCGCGCGTTCTGTATCGCATCTGGATCGTCTTCGGCCATGACCATTCTTTCGGCGGCACCTGTGGCGGTATATGACCGTGAAGCGCGGCCATGGGCAAGGGTGTTCATCGGAGCGGTTGCTGGCCGGGCGCGAATGCATTAGGCCAGCGCCATCTCATGCAACCCGATGCACAAGCAAAGCTTATTGGAGCGCTTCATTCCTCTACGCCCGAAACACCGGATGAATGCCAATCTCAGCGGCAGTCTTTGGATGATCGCATCCATGGCAGGGTTCGCCGTTGAGGACGCTTTCATCAAGGCCGTGTCCAGCACCCTTCCCGTTGGTCAGATCCTGATCCTTTTTGGGCTGGGCGGGGCCGTCATTTTTGCCTGTTTGGCACGGTTGGCCGGCGACACGTTTTTCAATCGCGATGTCAAGTCCCGGGCGATGGTTTCTCGGGTGGGGTTTGAAATCACGGGCCGACTTTTTTACACGCTTGCCATCGTGCTGACCCCGTTGTCTGCGGCCACCGTGATTTTGCAGGCGACACCTTTGGTGGTGGTCGCAGGGGCCGCGCTGGTCTTTGGTGAACATGTCGGTTGGCGACGCTGGAGCGCGATTTTGGTGGGCTTTCTGGGCGTCATCGTGATCGTTCAGCCGGGCACAGGCGGGTTTTCGGCGCTGTCGCTTTTGGCGTTGAGCGGCATGCTTGGTTTTGCCGGGCGCGATCTGGCCAGTCGCGCAGCACCTGTATCGCTCAGCACGTATATTCTCGGGCTCTATGGATTCGTGGCCTTGATGGCAGCGGGCGGCCTTGTCGCAATCTGGGAGGGGGCGGACTTTCAGCGCCCGGACGCCATGGGATGGGCGTTTCTTCTGGGGGCCATCCTCTGCGGTGTGTTCGCCTATGGAAGTTTGATGAAGGCCATGCGCACCGGAGAGGTTTCCGCCGTCACCCCGTTTCGATACACGCGCCTTTTGTTCGGCATTGCCCTGGGTGTGTTTGTTTTCGGAGAGCGGGTGACATGGCCCATGGCCGCCGGATCAGGGCTGATCGTACTCTCGGGTCTGTTCATCCTGTGGCGTGGTCAAAGGGCGCAACCTGCCAAACCCTGACCCCTGTTGCCCGATGCGTTGCTTCGCATTATCCTTGAGCGCGGGAGGACACATGGCAGAACCGCAGTTTTCTTTTAAGGAGATGTGCGCGAAGTTCGACGTGACGCCGCGAACCTTGCGCTACTATGAGTATATCGAGCTGTTGAGCCCGATGCGCGACGGCCGCTCGCGCTTTTATGGCCCGCGCGAAGTGGCGCGCATGACCCTGATCCTGCGCGGGCGGAAGTGGGGGTTCGCGCTCGAACAAATCCGCCAATGGCTTTTGATCTACGAAGAAGAAGGTACGCGCACGCAGCTTGAGATCTGGATCGAACAGGCCGATGCGCAGCTTGATGCACTGGCCAAACAGCTTGCGGAACTGGACGAGGCGATGAAAGAGTTGAAAGGCGTGCGGGATCAATCCGCGGCTACGCTCAAGAAAATGAGCGCCTGATCACCGCCAGAACTTCAACCATTCGATCAATTCCAACAATTTACGCGCCAAAAAAACCGTGTTGTCCCACCCAAAGCTGTGGGCATCAATCGTCAGAAGCGTGACAACAATGAAGCCGAGGATGAGGGCAAGCTGATTGGTCATGCGCCCGGGTATGCCAAAGGCGCGGGATGCACGCAATCTCTGTTCAACGGGGGCGGTTCAGCCCAGCCAGCGCCGTCGCAAGGTCGCCATAGCCAGTGAAACGGTGTTCGAATTCCAAACCTAATCGATCCGCGCAGGCCTGGGCCTTTTGCACCAACGCAGGATCATCGGTTTGCGCCTGATAGACCACTTTGGTGTAGTTTCCGAAGATCATGTCGCGCAGGTGCGGGTACCGATCGAGTCCCATCGGTTTCCACACGAAGGCATGGAACTGTTTGACCAGAAAATCGGTCAGGAAAAAGGACGTGATGTCGTCCTCATCCCGGGCGGCAAACGCCTCATTGCCCTCAAAGAAGGAATAACAATGGGGCCCTGCGATCATCTCCACCCCAAGCTCTTCACATTTGGCCCGCAAAAGCCCAGCGGTGCCGCAATCGGCATAGACCACGAAGATCTGCGTATAGCGCTCTGCATGACGCCTGACTGTCTCCTCCACGGCATCCACGATCTTATCGGGGAAGAGGTGGTACTTGGCGGGCAGACACTGCAGGACCATGTGATCCCAGCCGTTCATTTTTTTGATCGCCAGGATTTCGCGGGCCAATGCCCCGCAGGCGATCAGCAAAATTTGATCAGGCCCGGGCAAGGTGCCGGGCCCAGTCAGGGTTTCTTCGCTTGGACCTATGCGGGGCCCCCGCACGCCGCTAACCGGCGGCGAGCTGGTTGTGTTTGCGGCCGACGAATTCCTTCGCCGTCTCCACCGCCACAGCGGCATCGCGGCAATAGGCGTCCGCTCCGATGGCCTTGCCGAACTCTTCATTGAGCGGCGCACCCCCCACCAGAACGATGTAATCATCGCGGATACCCTGTTCGACCATCGTGTCAATAACGACCTTCATGTAGGGCATCGTGGTGGTCAGAAGGGCGGACATCCCGAGGATATCCGGCTCTTCCTTCTCAATGGCTTCAAGGTAGTTTTCGACCGGGTTGTTGATGCCCAGATCGACCACTTCGAAACCCGCACCTTCCATCATCATCGACACCAGGTTCTTGCCGATGTCGTGGATGTCGCCCTTGACCGTACCGATCACCATCTTGCCCACGCGCGGCGCACCGGTTTCGGCCAGGAGCGGTTTCAGGATCGCCATGCCGCCCTTCATCGCGTTCGCAGCCAGCAGCACCTCAGGCACAAAAAGGATCCCATCCCGAAAATCTTTGCCCACAATGGTCATGCCGCCGACCAGCGCCTCAGTGAGGATTTGGTAGGGCATCCATTTGCGTTCCAGCAGGATGTTCACACCTTCTTCGATCTCTTCCTTGAGGCCGTCATAGAGGTCATCAAACATCTGCTGCACAAGCTCTTCGTCATCAAGCTCAGACAGGATGATGTCGTCTTCTTCCTCGGACATTGGGGAACTCCCTGCTTTGGCGGCGCGCACGCCGCATGGCTGTTGCGCAATCTTTCGCCTTTTTGTCGCATTTGCACTGTTCGAATTGCGACATCGACCGCACTTTGACCGACCTTTACACGAGAATGCGACCTTGGCGAGTGTAAAAGTTTTCATACTTGCCATGAGGTTATTGAGTATGTTCACATTTTGTTCTAATTTCGGGTCATGCAACAGGATGACACGACCGATCCACACCTTCGCTGCCCCGGGCGCGGCGCGCTCAGCAATGGGGCGGGGCGGTTTGAAAAACACGCGGTTTCGTACCAAGATGACGGGTGGTTCGCCTCACAGGCAGAGGTGCCGCTGCGCACGCAAGTGACGCTTGAGCGCCCGCGTTCGATCATCAGCTACAACCGTTCCCCTGATCTGGGGTTTGATCGTTCAATAAATCCGTATCGCGGCTGCGAACACGGATGTATCTACTGTTTCGCGCGGCCCTCGCACGCGTGGCTGGGGCTATCGGCTGGACTGGATTTCGAAACCCGGCTGATTGCGCGCCCGGACGCGCCGCAGGTGCTGGAGGCAGAGTTGCGCAAACCCGGCTACAAACCTGCAATGCTGGCCATTGGCACCAACACGGATGCCTACCAACCCATTGAAAAAACGCACGGGATCATGCGAGACTGTTTGAAGGTTCTACAGCGCTTCAATCATCCGGTGGGGATCGTCACCAAAGGCACATTGGTTGAACGCGACATTGATATTCTCGCCGATATGGCGGCCCTTGGCCTGTCTCGTGTTGGCATCTCTCTCACCACCTTGGATCCCGATTTGTCGCGCCGGATGGAACCCCGTGCCCCGTCGCCCAAACGCCGCCTCCAAACCATCCAACGTCTGGCGGAGGCTGGCATCCCGGTGCGCGTTTTGACCTCGCCTATCATCCCCGGCCTTACAGATCACGAATTGGAAGCGATGCTTGAGGCTGCCCGCGATGCCGGGGCGCAAGCGGCATCTTGGGTTATGCTACGTCTGCCGTTGGAAGTGTCAGGGCTCTTCCGGGATTGGCTGGCGCAACACTGTCCGGACCGCGCGACCCGCGTCATTGGGCTCATCCGGGAAATGCATGATGGCAGGGATTACAGCTCCGACTGGCACAAACGCATGCGAGGAGACGGGCATTATGCGCAGGTCATCGCCGCTCGCTACCGTCGCGCGACCCGCGCGCTCGGGTTGGATAAACACTTGCCAGACCTAAGGGCTGACCTGTTCAATCGGCCGCCACAACCGGGCGATCAGCTCAGTCTATTTGGGGATGTTTCTTCTGGCTGAAAATATCCCCGCCGGAGGCATGACATCCTCAGCAACATGACCGGCGACGGCGTGACCGTTCACGACGCGGGGCAGGTGCGCCCTCTTCGGTGCCATCAACGGCAGACGAAAACGCGCCCAGCTTTTCAACAATCAATTCCGGACTTGGGCTGTCGCCCGGTTGGCGCGTTTCCAGCGCGTCTCGCATGCCGCTCAGATGCTCTGCCATTGTGCCACAGCACCCGCCAATGATCTTGGCACCCGCATCACGGGCCAGAACCGCATAATCGGCCATCAATTCAGGCGTGCCGTTATAGACGATTTCCCCATCTACATATTGCGGGATGCCTGCGTTGGCTTTGGCAATGATCGGGCGTTCTGTGCCTTGGGCCTTGAACCCCAACACCGTGCGCAGCAAATCTGATGCGCCCACACCGCAATTGGCCCCAAAAGCCTGCGGCTTGTGATCGATCTTTTCCACCATTTCCGCCATCGCAGCCGATGTGACGCCCATCATCGTGCGACCTGCGGTGTCAAAACTCATCGTCCCGCACCAGGGCATGTCCACAAGGCCAAAGGCTTCCGCCGCTGCGCGGTATTCTTCGGGCGCAGAGATTGTTTCGAGCCAGAGCACATCCGCGCCGCCTTCCTTCAACCCTTCGGCCTGTTCATGAAAAATCTCCACCGCCAATTCATGGGTCAACGCGCCCATTGGCGCCATGATTTCGCCCGTCGGCCCGACAGAACCTGCAACGATCACATCCCGGGATTGTCGGTCCGCCACCTCACGGCCAATTTCGGCAGACATGCGTGACAATTCCCGCGCGCGATGCCCTGCATCATGCAGTTTCAAGCGCGCAGAATTGCCGCCAAACGAATTGGTCAGAAAAAGATCGCTGCCCGCGTCCACAGCCAGGGAATAGAGCTTGTCGATGCGATCAGGATGGTCTTCATTCCAAAGTTCCGGCGCATCACCAGAGCTGAGCCCCATGTTGAACAAATTTGTGCCGGTCGCGCCGTCGGTCAGGATCCAGTCCCGCTCTGCCAGCATGGTTTCAAAACGGTTGCTCATGTCGCGTTCCATCTCTGCGGATTTTGGCGGGTGTCTCACGCGTACATTATTTAATCAAACTCATAATCTTCATGATGAAGATGAGCTAAATTTGAATTCAACGCTGATCATGTGGCCTGTGCCGTGGCTTCCCCCAAACGCGCGCCACAAAAAAAACGCGCCCCAAATGAGGCGCGTTTTTCAAAAAAGAACGTGACTGGCGTCAAACCTCGGTCATGATCTGCTCTTTGGCCACGACAAGCATGTCTTCCATCTTGGATCTGATCGTGTCGGCATCCGCCAAATCGCCTACGTCGCCGGCGACCTTGCGCACGACGTCCTCGATGCCCGCCTCCTCGAAGTCGGATTTCACCACCTCGCCGGCGTAGGCATCTGCATCATCGCCGGTTTTGCCCATCAACTCTGCCGCCCAAAGGCCCACCAGCTTGTTGCGACGCATCTCCGCTTTGAACTGCATTTCCTGATCATGGGCGTATTTGTTTTCAAACGCGTTTTCGCGATCGTCAAAGGTGGACATCGGCCACGGCTCCTTCATTGGCGCTTCAGTTACACAAGATATGCCCATTGGCGGGGTAGGGCGCAAGGGTGCCGCCTGCGCTTTGGTTGTTCTTGCAATGAAGAGGCGGATGGCCTACCACGCGATCAAGCAGGTCGTGGGATCTTTTATCCCGCGATATAAGGCTCTGAGGACCTCGATGGCGCGTCGCAAGAAAATCTACGAAGGCAAGGCCAAAACCCTGTTTGAAGGCCCCGAACCCGGGACCATCGTGCAGTATTTCAAGGATGATGCCACCGCCTTCAACGCCGAAAAAAAGGACGTGATCGAAGGCAAGGGCGTGCTCAACAACATGCTCAGCGAGTACTTCATGAACGGGCTTACCAGTGTGGGCATCCCAAACCATTTCATGAAGCGGATCAACATGCGTGAACAGCTGGTCCGCGCCTGTGAAATTGTGCCTTTGTAAGTGATAGTGCGCAATTACGCTGCTGGCACCATGTCAAAGCGTTTGGGGATTGAAGAAGGCACGCAGCTGCCGCGACCCATCGTGGAATATTGCTTGAAAAACGATGACTTGGGCGACCCGTTGGTCACCGAAGAACATATCGCCGCGTTCGGCTGGGCCAGCCAGCAAGACATGGATGACATCCTGTCTCTGGCGCTGCGCGTGAATGATTTTCTGTCAGGCGTCATGTATGGCGTGGGCATCAAGCTGATCGACTTCAAGATCGAGATTGGCCGAATCTATGACGGTGATTTCATGCGCTTGATTGTTGCTGATGAAATCAGCCCGGACAGCTGCCGTTTGTGGGACATTGAAACCGGTGAGAAGCTCGACAAGGATGTTTTCCGCCGCGATCTTGGGTCCCTGACGGATGCCTATTCCGAGGTTGCCAAGCGCCTGGGTGTGATGCCCAAGGGCACGGGCCAAGTTTCACGACCGACGCTCATCAACTGAGCCTGCGGTCTCATTGCCCTGTGCAGGCAGGGCGCAACGCTGGGGGCAAGAGCGATGAAAGCACGCGTGCATGTGATGTTGAAAAACGGGGTTCTGGACCCGCAGGGGGAGGCCGTGCGCCATGCGCTCGGCTCTCTGGGGTTCAACGGTGTCGAAGGGGTTCGGCAAGGCAAAGTGATTGAGCTGGACCTGATGGAGACGGACAAAGCCAAGGCCGAAACGGCAGTGAAAGACATGTGCGAAAAGCTGCTCGCGAACACAGTGATCGAAAGCTATTCGGTGGAGATCGCGTGATGCATGCCGCCGTTGTTGTCTTCCCCGGATCAAACTGTGACCGTGACATGCAGGTGGCGTTTGAGAACGCCGGTGCCAAGGTATCCATGGTCTGGCACAAGGACACCGAATTGCCGAGCGGCGTCGACGTGGTGGGCGTGCCGGGCGGGTTTTCTTTCGGTGATTACCTCCGTTGCGGCGCGATTGCCGCCAATTCCCCCATCTGTCGGGCGGTAAAGGGCCATGCGGATAAAGGCGGCTATGTTCTGGGCATCTGCAATGGATTTCAGGTGCTGTGTGAAACCGGGCTTCTGCCAGGAACATTGCTGCGCAATGCCAAGTTGAAGTACATCTGCAAAGCCATTGATTTAAAAGTGGAAAGCACCGACAGCGCTTATACCTCAGGCTACGCTGAAGGCGATGAAATTACGATCCCGATCGCCCATCATGACGGCAATTACTACGCCGATGCGGCGACCATCAAAGCGCTTGAAGACCAGAAACGTGTCGCCTTTCGCTATGCTGATAACCCTAACGGATCGCTCAATGATATCGCCGGGATCCTGTCGGAAAACCGCCGCGTTCTGGGCATGATGCCCCATCCCGAACGCATGGCCGATCCGGTCCATGGCAACGTGGAAGGCCGTGTGCTTTTCAACTCTCTGGTAGGGGCGTTGCAGAGCGCTTGAGTGGTGGGTCCTAAGGGCTTAGTCTGGCGGCATGAACGCGCTGTCAAACATGCGCGCCAAGGCGCGCAGGCGGGCACTGGCCCGGGCAACCACGCGGACGCTGAGTTGGCGCGCGCGCTTTTCTCTGATCTTGTTGCTAGTCATTGCTGTAGCCACCGTGGCTGTCACCAACCGCTACCTCACAGACCGCTTTACCGAGACCACCCGCAACCGCGCAGAGCTGCGCCTTGTTCTTTATGCGGGCAACCTGCTGAGCGAATTGCGCCAGAACGCGATTGTGCCACAGCTTCTGTCGCGCGACCCGGCGCTGATTGCGGCGCTGGCGAGTTCCGATTTCACGCTGTCGTCGCAACGTTTGATCACCTTCAAAGAAGAAATCTCCGCAGCTTCACTCACGCTATTGGGGCGGGATGGCCGGGTGGTGGCCTCCACGGATCGCGAATCGCTTGGCACCTCTTACAGCACCTCGCCTGTTTTCATCGAAGCGCTGCGCGCAAATGACAATATTTTCAATGTGATACAGGACGAAAGTAATCGCTTTCGTTTCATTTATTCCCGCCGGGTTGAAACTCAGGCCGGGCTGGCGGGCGTGATCCTTGTAGAAGTGAACCTGAGCCAATTCGAGCAGGCCTGGGCGGGTATTGCCGATGCGGTTCTGGTCACCGACACGCAAGATCGGATCATCCTGTCGACGGAGCCGAAATGGCGTGGTCTGACCTCAGAGGAAGCGTTGACAACGACGCCGCCCTCGGGCGCCATTCAGCGTGCGATCCAGGCCACCGCCGATTGGGCACCATTCCCAGCTGAGGCGTATTGGAGAGGTCAGGCTGTGATGCGGAGCGACGGGCGCGTTTCTTTCCGCGGCTGGCGCATCTCAAGCTTCACGCCGTACTCCAGCATCCGCGAACGCGTAAACGGGGTTCTGGCGCTGGAGATCATGGCCTTCGCCATTCTTCTGGCGCTGGCCTTCTATTATCTGAACCGAAAATCGACCCTGCGCATGGCCGTGGCGCAGAAGGAATCGGCAGAGCTTCGCCAATTGAACGTGCGCCTACAGCGGGAAATCGCCGAGCGTCAAAGGGTGCAGGAAACCCTTGCTGTGGCCGAACAGACGCTTGCGCAAAGCTCCAAACTGGCCGCGTTGGGGGAAATGTCGGCGGCGGTGTCTCACGAGTTGAATCAACCTTTGGCGGCAATGAAAACCTATCTTGCCGGTGCACGGCTTTTGCTCACGCGAAACCGCCCTGACGAGGCGGTATCATCCTTCCAACGGATCGACGATCTGATCGAACGAATGGGCGCGATCACACGGCAATTGAAATCATATGCGCGTGACAGCGGGCATGAGTTGGCCCCTGTAAATATGGGTCATGCGCTGCATTCCGCCCTTGCGATGATGGAGCCTCAGCTACGCCAACGACAGGTGAAGATAACCCGTTCCATCCCCGATGAGGACGTCATTGTGATGGGCGACCGGGTGCGCATCGAACAGGTCATGATCAACCTGCTGCGCAATGCCCTTGATGCCACGCAGTCGGTGCGCGCCGCGGAGGTCGATATCATCCTTGCCGCCGGTGAGACCGCGTCACTGACCGTGCGCGACAACGGGGTGGGGCTTGAGGACATCGAGAACCTCTTTGAGCCGTTTTACACAACCAAGGCCCCTGGCGAAGGGGTCGGACTTGGCCTTGCTATTTCATCGGGCATCGTGAACGACTTGGGCGGGCGGCTGACCGCACGCAACGCGGCGGCAGGAGGGGCTGTATTTGAAATGCAGCTTCCTATCTTGAACCAAAGTTCCGCCGCCGCAGAGTAGTCAACCGGGAACATTTGCCCCGGGCATATGGAGGCACCCATGCCAAACGCCATGAAAATCGCCATCGTCGATGATGAAAAAGACATGCGTCAATCGATCAGCCAATGGCTGGCTCTGTCGGGGTATGACACGGAAGCCTTCCCAAGCGCCGAGGACGCGCTGAAGATCCTTGGGCCGGATTACCCCGGCATCGTGGTGACGGATATCCGCATGCCCGGCATGGACGGCATGCAGTTTTTGAAAAAACTGATGGGGTCCGACAGTTCGCTTCCCGTGATCATGATCACCGGTCACGGTGACGTACCTATGGCGGTAGAGGCGATGCGCGTCGGTGCGTTTGATTTCCTGGAAAAGCCCTTCAATCCGGACCGAATGAATGAACTGGCCAAGAAGGCGTCCAACGCTCGACGCATGACCTTGGATGCCCGCGCATTGCGCCGCGAACTTTCTGATGGCGGTCAATTGATGCGCAAGCTGATCGGCGCGAGCCCGGTGATGGAACGCCTCAAAGAGGATGTGCTTGATTTGGGGCAGGCTGACAATCACGTGTTGATCGATGGTGAAACAGGAACGGGCAAGACGCTGGTCGCGCATGCTTTGCACGCGGTGGGCGCGCGTGCCGGCAAGAAATTCGTGCTGGTGCCCTGCGCCGCGCTCGAAGAGGATGAGTTGATCAAGCGCCTCTTCGGCCCGATGAACCCGGAAGACAATCAGTTGCCGGCAGTGGAGGAGGCGCGTGGCGGCACGTTGGTGCTGGAAGACATCGAGGCGCTTTCCGATGCCGCCCAAGCCCGTCTGCTGACCTTCATAAATGACGAAGGCACACCACCTGAAACGCGCATCGTCGCCATCTGTAACCTGCAAGAACAAGATCGCACCTGTGAAGATGCGTTGCGCCCGGACCTCTTCTATCGCCTTGCGTCTTTGCGCATCACCATTCCGCCGCTGCGCCAGCGCGGTGAGGATATCCTGACGCTCTTCACCCGCTTTTCTGATCAGTTTTCAGAGGATTACGGCTGCGAAGCCCCGCAGGTGAACGCCCAGGAAGCTGCGCAATTGTTGCAGGCCCCATGGCCCGGCAACGTGCGCCAACTGATCAACGTGGCCGAACGCGCCGTGCTGCAGGCCCGTCGGGGCAGTGGCACGATTGCATCGCTTTTGATGTCTGATCATCAGGAAATGCAGCCGGTGATGACAACCGAAGGCAAGCCGCTCAAGGAATATGTGGAAGCCTTTGAACGCATGCTGATCGACAACACGATGCGTCGCCACAAAGGGTCCATCGCATCCGTGATGGATGAACTTTGCCTGCCGCGCCGGACGTTGAATGAAAAGATGGCGAAATACGGTCTGCAACGCGCCGATTACCTCTGAGCCGTGCATCATTTCACCTGCGTTGCGACTTTTTGATTGAAAACCCGCACCCTCAAGCATTAGGTGTATCGTATTGGATGGGCGTTATTCCCCCAATTGAGAGTTTCGCTGTTCCCGGACTGTGCAGGATAAATCACCGCATGGCGGGGCAGAACGATTAGGCCGGTAAAACGGCTGACATATTGCCCAAAGGCCTCTTTGAAGACGGCTGGGGCACGAGTTGGCGCCCCAAGCGGCGCCGGAGAAGAAGAACCGCGATGAAGCGCGTGCGACAAGTTCAGGCCTTTTGCCAGGGTGTCCCCACTGGACACCCCGTCGCTGCGACCGTCGCCCCAAGGACAATGCCGCCTCCGATAGCCAGGCCGTTCAGGCCAGCAAGTCGTGCGCGTGCGAATGATACCCAAACATGGCAAAGAAAATGCTTATCGATGCCACCCACGCGGAGGAAACCCGCGTTGTGGTGGTCGACGGAAACAAGGTCGATGAATTTGACTTTGAATCAGAAAACAAACGCCAGCTTGCTGGCAATATCTACCTCGCAAAAGTAACGCGGGTTGAGCCGTCACTTCAGGCGGCATTCGTGGATTACGGTGGCAATCGCCACGGGTTCCTCGCGTTCTCGGAAATCCATCCTGACTACTACCAGATTCCTGTGGCCGACCGGGAGGCGCTTCTGGAAGAAGAGCGCGCCTATGCCGAGGCCATGCGCGCCCGCGATGAGGAAGAAGAGGCCAAACCCAAACGGCGGCGTGGCTCCAAGGCGGCCAAGACCGACAGCGATGATGCAGTGGCGCAATCGGGCGACATCCATGGAATGGAAACCATCGACGTCGAAGACGACACAGGCGAATCCGGTGCAGAGGGGGAGGGGCTTTCGCCCATGACGACCGTGGGTGAAACGCCCGTGGAAACACCTTCCTCGGATGATGATCAGGGCGATGAAGAAAGCGAGACCGCGGACGCGGACGAGCCGCCTGCCGAAGAGAGCAAAGACGACGAGACCACTACCGAAGATGCCTCAGATAGCGACAGCGACAGCGCTGATGAAGAGGACGATGACGATAACGACGGGGGGCAAAGCAAATCCCGCGGCCGCGGTCGTCGTCGTGGCCGGGGGCGCAAGCGGTCCAATGCCTCCGAAAAGGACGACAATATCGAATCGGTTGCCGATGATGACGACCAGGAAGATATACGCCCGCCGCGCAAACCGCGCCCGCGCCGCTACAAGATCCAGGAAGTGATCAAGGTGCGCCAGATTCTTCTGGTGCAGGTCGTGAAAGAGGAGCGCGGCAACAAAGGGGCCGCACTGACGACCTACATGTCTTTGGCTGGTCGCTACTGCGTGCTGATGCCCAATACGGCCCGTGGTGGTGGTATTTCGCGCAAGATCACCAATGCACCGGACCGCAAGAAACTCAAAGAGATCGCCAACGAAATCGATGTGCCTCAAGGGGCCGGGCTCATTGTCCGTACCGCAGGCGCAAAGCGGACCAAGTCGGAGATCAAGCGCGACTATGAATATCTGCAGCGCATGTGGGAACAGATCCGCGAACTGACGCTGAAATCCATCGCGCCCGCGCAGATCTACGAAGAAGGCAACCTGATCAAACGCTCCATCCGTGATCTCTACAACCGTGAGATCGACGAGGTGCTTGTCGAAGGCGAGGCGGGTTACCGCGTGGCCAAAGACTTCATGAAGATGATCATGCCGTCTCATGCCAAGAACGTGAAACACTACAGCGAAGGCCTGCCGCTTTTTGCGCGCTATCAGGTCGAAAGCTACCTGGCGGCCATGTTTAACCCGACGGTTCAGCTGAAATCCGGTGGTTACATCGTGATCGGCGTGACCGAGGCCTTGGTGGCAATTGATGTGAACTCGGGCCGGGCGACCAAGGAAGGCTCGATCGAGGAAACAGCGCTCAAGACCAATCTGGAAGCCGCCGAGGAGGTGGCACGCCAGCTGCGTCTGCGTGACCTTGCGGGCCTCATCGTCATCGATTTCATCGATATGGATGAACGCAAGAACAACAACGCCGTGGAAAAGCGCATCAAGGACCGCCTCAAATCGGACCGTGCGCGCATCCAGGTGGGCCGCATTTCGGGCTTTGGCCTCCTGGAAATGAGCCGTCAACGTCTGCGCCCTGGCATGATTGAGGCCACGACGCAGCCATGTCCGGTTTGCCATGGCACCGGCCTTATCCGGTCAGATGACAATCTGGCCCTGTCCATCCTGCGCCAGATCGAAGAGGAAGGCGTGCGCCGCCGGTCGCGGGAGGTGCTGGTGAAATGCCCTGTCGGTATCGCCAACTTCCTGATGAACCAGAAACGTGAACATGTGGCCCAGATTGAGGCGCGGTATGGCTTGTCCGTGCGCGTCGAAGGCGATCCGTTGTTGATCAGCCCTGATTTCTCAATCGAGAAGTTCAAGACAGCAACCCGCGTGGTGCCCGAAGCCAGCGCGCCGGTGGTGTCTGTGGACAGCTCCATCATGGATGAGGTCGATGAGGCCGAAGAGACAGACGTCGAAGACAATGTGCCCGCGACAGAAGATGGGGAAGAGGGCAAGCCCAAGAAGCGTCGCCGCCGCCGTCGTCGTCGTGGCAGAGGCCGGGGCGGTGAGAACAGCGATTCCGAGAATGCCGATGAGGGGCAAGAGAGTTCCGAAGGCTCAAATACCAGTGAAGACGACGTGAAGATCGACGCGGAACCCTCGGATCCCGAAGCCGAAAAGCCCGAGGAAAAGCCAAAACGCAAGCGCGCGCCCCGCAAGAAAAAATCTGAAGACGCGGAAGAGGCCAAAGAATCGGAGGCCGTTGAGGACGCATCTCAAGAGCCTGCTGAAGAGGTTGCAGAAAAACCCAAGCGCAAGCGCGCGCCACGCAAAAAGAAAGAGGACGTGGTGCAGGAGCCTGCTCCGGAGCCCGAGCCGCCGACGCAGGCAGTGCCTGACCCTGAGCCAGAACCTGTCGCCGAACCTGAGCCTGTGGTGGAAACACAGGCTGAAGCGGAGGCCGAGCCTGAACCGGCGAAACCCAAGCGCCGCGGTTGGTGGTCGGGTGGCCGGTAAAGCGAAAAATTCTTTAAAACAATGCGTTGGGCGAGGAAGTTTACCTCGCCCTTTGCATGTTAAACCCTCTTTCGTACGCGGTAGATCGTGCGATCAGCGTCCTCGCCTTGACTCACTAATTCATGGCCTGCCTCCGCGCAAAAATGCGGCACATCGACCACGGCGGCCGGATCATCGGCCCAAAGCTCGACAAGCTCACCGGCACCGACCGATTTCAACCGTTTGCGCAGCTTCAAAACGGGCAGGGGGCATAGCAACCCTCGTGCATCTATGGTCTCTTTCACGTCCATCATCCGCAGATAGTCCTGGTGTTACAGAAGGTCCACAACCTTGTGACCGTTCGCCCCCGTGACGCCGCAGAAAGGATGGATTAAGTCTCGTCCATGTTTGGAATAGAAATCATCGATGCCGCCCTTCTGCCAGCCATGATCGTGGCGCTTGTCGCAGGGCTGATTTCATTCCTAAGCCCCTGTGTTTTGCCCATCGTACCGCCGTATCTTGCTTACATGAGCGGTGTCACCATCAATGACCTGAGCTCATCCGAACAGCCCCGATCCCGCGCCGTCGTCCCGGCGATGTTTTTTGTTTTGGGTTTGTCGACCATCTTCCTCTTCCTTGGCTTTGCCGCTTCGGCGGCGGGCATAGCCATCTTGCAATACCAAAGCTATTTCAATGTGATAGCAGGCATTATTGTGATGATTTTCGGCGCGCATTTCATTGGCATCTACCGCATTGCGTTTCTCGACCGTGAAGCACGGATTGATGCAGGTGATCAGGGTGGATCGTCTTTTGGTGCGTATGTGCTGGGGCTCGCTTTTGCGTTCGGTTGGACGCCTTGCATCGGCCCGCAATTGGGCGCGATCCTGTCTTTGGCGGCCTCTGAGGCGTCTGTCAGCCGGGGCACTTTGCTTCTTGGCGTATATGCACTGGGGCTTGGCGTCCCGTTCATCCTGTTTGCAGCCTTCCTGCCGAAACTTGGCGGCCTCATGGTGTGGATGAAGCGCAACATGGAGCGGATCGAAAAGGTTATGGGCCTGCTGCTGTGGACGATCGGATTGCTGATGCTGACCGGTGGTTTTGCCAGTTTTTCCTACTGGTTGCTGGAGGTATTCCCAGCACTTGCCCTCATCGGTTGAGCCTTACTATCGCCCAAATGCTGCGCTAAGATATAGCTCTCAAGAGGTGAGAGATGAGCAGCCCCACCGACACCCCAGTTCGAACGCGCCGCGTGTTCTACATCCCCGGGTATGATCCCATTCATCCCCGGCGTTATCGCGAACTCTATCGCAAGGAAGCGGCGGAGCAGGGACGTGTGTCAGGCTATGATATTGAACTAAAAGCGAAAACCAATTCAGAACGTTATGGCTGGGCAGTGATCGGGGACATCGAAGGACAGCGTTGCGACACCGATGTTGAAGTGCTGGTCTGGTCCGATATCGTCCGCGACAGTATGGATACCGGGATTATCGCGACCTATGCCGCGCTGGCGAAAACGGCATCGGTCTACATTACGTCGGGCGCGCTTTTCCGACTGATGAGATTGCGCAAAGGTCCCGTGATTGCAGCACTTTACCCGGTTGGCTTTTTGTTGGTGCAATTGGCCATCGCATTGGGTTTGGCCTGGGGTGTGGGGCGGCTTTTGTCGCCGATCCACCCTTGGCTCGCCTGGGCCGGGCTCATTGTGGTGCCTTTCGTGCTGGAATGGTTCCGGCGCAAGGACAACAAGTTTTTCGCCTATTATCTCATGCATGATTACGCCTACTCCGCGCGCTATCGCGGATCCGAGCCGCCTGAGCTGAAAGCAAGGATGGCTGAATTCACCCACGCCATCACGGCGGCGATGGAAGAAGACGTGGATGAGGTGCTTGTCGTCGGTCATTCGTCCGGCGCGCATCTTGCGGTATCGGTTTTGGCTGATCTGATCCGTGCAGGCGGTGCGACACGCAAAACGCCGCAATTGTCCTTTCTTTCGCTGGGCCAGGTGGTGCCGATGGTGTCGTTCCTGCCGGGCGCGCACCGGCTGCGGCGCGATCTGAACTATCTGTGTGCCCGCGATGAAATCACCTGGGTCGATGTGACCGCGCCCGGAGATGGCTGCGCGTTTGCGCTTTGTGATCCGGTGCAGGTGTCTGGTGTGGCCCCGCAGCATCAACGCTGGCCACTGGTGATTTCAGCGGCCTTCACCCAGACGCTTAGCCCCAAACGCTGGAAAGAACTGCGCTGGCGTTTCTTCCGGCTGCATTTCCAATATCTCTGCGCTTTTGACCGGCCCCGTGATTACGACTATTTTCAAATCACGGCAGGGCCCATGACATTGGCTGCGCGGTTTGACGGTCGCGCGCCCAGTCCCAGCCGTATCGTCGCCCCCGTCAACCGATTCACGGATATGGCAGCATGAACATGGCCCCGCGCAAAACGCCCGAACCGGAGGAGGCCGCACCCGCAACCTGTCCGTTCGGGCATGGGTCGTCGGCGGGTCCGCTACAGCCGCCCAAGCCGCCTGCGCGACAGGGCAGAGTGTCGCTTTGGCGGTATCTCAAGCTTTTTCGCCAAGACATCTTGTCGGCGCAACCGGCCCGGCTTTATCGCGCGTGGATGGCTGAGTTTCGCACGCCGTTTTTCCGCTCTTACATGTGCAATCAGCCGGAATTGGTGGATCTGGTGCTGAAAGGTCGTCCCGATGATTTCCCCAAATCAGACCGTATCCGCGAAGGGCTGACGCCGCTTCTGGGCAATTCGGTCTTTGTCACCAATGGGGAGACGTGGCGCAAGCAGCGGCGCATTATCGATCCTTCCTTTGAAGGCGGTCGCTTGCGGGACACCTATCCCGCCATGCTGGCAGCGACACAATCGGCCGTTGCGCGGATGCAAAGCATCGCAGACGGCACACCGACAGAGATTGAGGCCCAAACCAGCCACGCTGCCGCCGATGTGATCTTCCGAACCCTGTTTTCCATCCCCATCGAACATGAGGTGGCAAGCCAGGTGTTCAACGAATTCAAAGCCCACCAGCGCACGCAGCCGGTGGTCAATCTGGGCGCGCTCTTACCTTTGCCGCGCTGGTTCCCGCGCTTTCACAAATCTAGAACACGGGAAACGGCCGCGATCATACGTCGGCTCATCACTCAATTGACCGAAACCCGGATGGCAGAGATCGAAGCGGGTCGCGCGCCGGACGATTTGGCGACCAAAATCATCACCACCGCTGACCCCGAAACCGGGGACCGATTTGAGACCGATGAGATGGTCGATCAAGTCGCGATTTTCTTTCTGGCAGGCCATGAAACCAGCGCTTCGGCACTGGCCTGGGGGCTCTACCTGTTGGCGCTTTATCCCGATTGGCAGTCCCGCGTGGCCGCCGAAGCGCAGGCGATTTACGATGCGGACGGCCCGGAGTTTGCCAGGATCAGCAAGCTGCGGGTGGCGCGCGACGTGTTCCGCGAAACACTGCGTCTTTATCCCCCTGTGCCCATGATGGTGCGCGAGGCTGGCAAGCCGGAGCGGTTTCGGAACCGTGACGTGCGCAAAGGCTCTCAGATCGTGTTGAGCCCGTGGCATTTGCACCGTCATGAAAGGCTGTGGGAGCGGCCCGATGATTTCGATCCCGCGCGGTTTGAGACAGAGAACGGCAAGGAATGCCTGCGCAGTGCGTACATGCCGTTCTCATCCGGGCAACGGGTTTGCACTGGCGCGGGTTTTGCGATGATTGAAGGGACCTTGCTTTTGTCGATGCTGGTCAGAGCCTTTCGATTTGACATTGTGGAGGAAAAGCCAGCAATGCCCGTGGCGCATCTGACGGTTCGAGGCAAAGACGGGATCTGGCTGAAAATCACACCCCGCTCAGCGGACTAGCGAAATCTTCAAAAGACTGCGCCGCGCTACACGGAAAGACGCGCGGAATGGGCACCGCGCTCGCGATAGGGCGTCGTGTTGTAATGGGACCGGTAGCATTTGGAAAAATGCGACGGGCTGGCGAACCCGCAGGCCAGCGCCACGTTGATCACCGTCATATCCGTTTGCATCAGCAGGTTTCGCGCCTTTTGAAGGCGCAATTCCATATAGTACCGCTTGGGCGAACGGTTCAGGTAGCGCCGGAAAAGGCGCTCCAATTGGCGCGTCGACATGCCCACCTCCTTGGCCAGAAGCGCGGGGCTGATCGGCTCTTCGATGTTGGATTCCATCATCTGGATGACCTGGCTCAGCTTGGGATGACGCACGCCGATCCGGGTGGGCACCGACAGGCGCTGCGTGTCCTGATCGGTGCGGATCGAAGCATAGATCATCTGATCGGCCACCGCATTGGCCAGCTTTTCCCCATGGCTGTCGGCAATCAATTTCAGCATCAGATCAATCGAGGAGGTACCACCCGCCGTGGACATCCGGTTGCCATCCACCACGAAGACCGATTTGGTCAGTTCTACCTCATCGAATTCCTCGATGAAGCTGTCGTGATTTTCCCAATGAATCGTGGCTTTCTTCCCATCCAAAAGCCCCGCCCGTGCCATTACATATGCTGCGGTGCATAGGCCACCTACGGCGAGCCCGCGCCGGGCCTCACGCCTTAGCCAACTGAGCATTTTCTTGGAGGTGACACGCTGCACATCCGTGCCACCGCAAATCAGCAGCGTGTCATCGCGGCCCAAATCTTCGAGACCCATATCAAGCTGAAAGCGCGTGCCAGCAGAGCACTCCACCGTCTCACCTGTCTCACCGGCGAAAGCCCAGGTGTAAAGTTCTCGATCGGCCATACGGTTGGCAATGCGCAGGCAATCCAAGGCCGCCGCGAAGCTCAGCAGGGAAAAATTCTCCAGAAGCGCGAACACGAACCGTCGGGGCGTGGCCTCTGACGACACATCGATCCTCTCGGGTTTTCTGTCTGGCTCGGTTGGCATCGCGACTCATTTCGATCAACTGGCTTTAGAGAAACCGAGTGTCACGAAAGCAGTGGTTTTTGCAAGGATTTTAGGCGTTACGGGCTGCCTCGCGCCCGCGCTTCCGAGGCAATATAGTCTATGGTCATGGGACACTTGGCAGGCTATACACCAACCTTGGTTTTAAACGCGGAGAGACCAGATGACACAGTGGCACAAAACGGATTGGCGCAAGAAGCCCCGGATCCAGATGCCGGACTATACCGATGCAGATAGGCTGGCGCGCGTTGAGGCGCAGCTGTCCCAGTATCCGCCGCTTGTCTTTGCCGGTGAAGCGCGCCGTCTGCGTGCGGCCTTGGGCGATGCGGCGCGCGGTGATGCGTTCTTGCTGCAAGGTGGGGATTGTGCGGAAGCCTTCGATCAGTTTTCGGCCGATGCCATTCGAGACACATTCAAAGTGATGCTGCAGATGGCCATGGTGCTGACCTATGGCGCGAAGGTCCCAGTTATCAAAGTGGGCCGCATGGCTGGGCAGTTTGCCAAGCCGCGTTCTGCGCCGACAGAGGTGGTGGATGGTGTGGAACTGCCCAGCTACCGCGGCGACATCATCAACGAGTTGGCTTTCACGCCTGAGGCCCGCATTCCGGACCCCGAAAAGATGATGCGCGCCTACACGCAGGCGGCGGCCACGCTGAACCTGTTGCGCGCCTTTTCCACGGGCGGCTATGCCGATGTCAATCAGGTCCATGCCTGGACGCTTGGGTTCACGGAATCCGAGAACGCCGAAAAGTATCGCGACATGGCCAACCGCATCACCGACACGCTCGATTTCATGCGGGCGGCGGGGATCAACGGTGGCAGCGCACACACGCTGCAGACGGTGGATTTCTACACCAGCCACGAAAGCCTTCTGCTAGAATATGAAGAGGCGCTAACGCGTCTCGACAGCACATCCGGCAAGTGGCTCGCCGGGTCCGGCCACATGATCTGGATCGGAGACCGCACCCGGCAGCCTGACGGTGCCCATGTGGAGTTTGCGCGTGGCGTTCAGAACCCGATCGGCCTCAAATGCGGGCCGAGCATGGAGGCGGATGACCTCAAACGCCTGATGGCCACGCTGAACCCTGAAAATGAGGCGGGTCGCCTGACACTGATTGCGCGTTTTGGCGCGGGCAAGGTGTCAGAGCACTTACCCCGTCTTATCCGCACGGTGAAGGAAGAGGGCGCCAACGTGGTTTGGGTCTGTGATCCGATGCATGGCAACACGATCAAATCGGCGACAGGTTACAAGACACGTCCGTTCGACGCGGTACTGCGCGAAGTTCAGGAATTCTTTGCGGTTCATCGCGCCGAAGGCACGATCCCCGGCGGCGTGCATTTTGAAATGACGGGTCTTGACGTTACCGAGTGCACAGGCGGCATGCGCGAAGTGACGGAAGAGAGCTTGTCAGATCGCTACCACACGGCCTGCGATCCGCGCCTCAACGCGTCACAGTCGCTGGAATTGGCGTTTCTTGTGGCCGAAGAGCTTTCCGCGCTGCGGATCAGCCGGGACGAAAGCAAAGCGGTCTGAGCGCAGACACCAAATAAAAGCCCCGCGTCACGAGCTTTGTAACGCGGGGCTTTTGGTTTTGAGGTAAATTTTAGGTATCGGAGACGACGAGGCGCAGATAGCTCGGCTGACCAGGCTTCAGCGGTGCAAATGTCGGAACGGTCCCCGCATCCTCCCCCAACTCCGTGTGTTGGACTTGAGCGCGCGTTTTGTCGGCAACGGGTGCGGGCAACAGTGCTACGTCTTCTTCCTCTTGCGCCAATGCGGTAGGCATCTCATCGACCGCTCTGACAACAGAGACCGGATCGACCCTGAGATGACGGATGTCAAACCGCCGGGGCGTCTTGCCGACCTGACCTTTTGCAATGAGACAGCCAATGGCGCGGGTCACCTCTCCGCGATCATCGCGCAGCGGGAGGATCAGAAGCTCCGCCTCCAATTCCGGGCGGCGGAACTCACCGGGCGACACCAAAGCCGCCCGCAGGATACCCGGCATGTCGAAGAGGTTGCGCAACCCCGCGGCCATTTCATCCCGAGCGGCGGGCCGCAGCATGGCACTGATCGGCATGCCGCGCACATCCATGCCCAGAAGATCGCCCAGATGAGTGCCTGCGACGCGAAACCGTCCCAACCCAGGGGCAATTTGTTCGATGATGAATGTTTGGGACAACATCCCGGCGATGCCGCGCGGATCAATGTCTGACCGGCGGGGCACATCAAAACCGCGCCGTGTCGTATTCCAGTAGTGCAACAGCTTACGGCTTTCGCCACCGCCCGGTTTTGGCCTTGGACGCAGACGGCTGATGAGGCCGCCGCGACGCTGATCTTTGGGGTCTGCGGAACTCAGATGTGTATCAGACATGGCTTAATTCCCGTTCAAACTGTCTGCCCATAATTTGACACATTTTCTCCATTTTTGTTGCGAATTCCATCGGAGTGGTTAACCAGGCGGTCTCTAACGACGCCGCGTCAGCCATGCGCCTTGAAAACTTGAAACCTGCTGTGGACCAAGGCTTGCTTGCCCTCCGCTGGGGCATTGCTTAAACCGAATGCGAGGGCCAGTCGGAGGAATATTCGTGCTCAGATCCATGACCGCTTTTGCCAGCGCCCAAGGGGCGGATGGCGCGTATTCCTGGAGCTGGGAGGTGCGCAGCGTGAATGGCAAAGGCCTTGATCTGCGCCTGAGGGTGCCCGATTGGATTCCCGGTCTGGAGCAGGCGCTAAAGGAAAAGTTCTCCGCCGGGCTGGATCGGGGAAATGTCACGCTCAGCCTTAAGATGTCGCGCGAGGATGGGGCAGGGCGGCTCGGGGTGAATGCCCGGATTCTCGACGATGCGCTGGACGCCATGGAGGCTGTCGAAGCTGCCGCTATGGCCAAAGGTCTGTCATTGGCGCCCGCTACGGCGGCTGATCTGCTGTCGGTGCGCGGGGTCATGGAGGCGGGCAGCGTCGAGGAAGACACCGACGCGTTGCGGGCGTTGCTGATGCGGGATGTGGTTCCCGTGCTTGAGGCGTTTCTGGCCATGCGATCCAGCGAAGGGACACAACTGGCGCAGGTGCTGTCAGCACAGATTGATGAAATAGAACGGCTCACCACTGCCGCCGCTCAGATTCTGGGCACGCGCCGCGATGAGATGGAGGCGGGCTTTCGCGAAGCGCTGTCACGCGTCTTGGACGGGGCGGGCAAATCGGACGGCGCACGGATCGCGCAGGAAGTGGCGCTGTTGGCCGTCAAAGCGGATGTCACCGAAGAGATCGACCGCCTGCGCGCGCACGTAACAGCGGCGCGCGAATTGATCGCGGCAGGCTCTCCGGTGGGTCGCAAGCTTGATTTTCTCGCGCAGGAATTCAATCGGGAAGCCAATACGCTGTGTTCCAAATCACAGCACACGGAGCTGACTCAGATCGGGCTGGCACTCAAGACAGTGATCGATCAGATGCGCGAACAGGTGCAAAATGTTGAGTGATATAGGCTTGGGGGCCAGCTCCCAAACCCCCGGAGTATTTCAGGCAAGATGAAACAGGTAGACTGGGAATAGTTATGCGCAGAGGTCTATTGATCATTTTGTCGTCGCCTTCGGGCGCGGGAAAGTCGACCCTGTCGCGGCGCTTGCTGGAATGGGACCCGTCGCTTTCTTTTTCGGTATCCGCCACCACCCGCGCGCCGCGAGACGGGGAGGTGGATGGGCAGCACTATCACTTCATGACCAAGCATGCATTTCAGGCAGACGCGGCTGCGGGTGAGATGCTGGAACACGCAGAGGTCTTCGGAAACTTTTATGGCTCGCCCAAAGGCCCTGTTGAGGCGGCGATTGGAGAAGGCCGCGATGTGCTTTTTGATATCGATTGGCAAGGCGCACAGCAGATCCAGAATTCATCCCTCAGCCCTCATGTTCTGTCGATCTTCATTCTGCCACCATCCATTGCAGAGCTGCGCCGCCGTCTGGAAGGGCGTGGCCAGGACAGCGAAGAGGTGATCGCCAGTCGAATGCAAAAAAGCATGGGCGAGATCAGCCATTGGGCGGAATACGATTATGTGCTGGTCAATGACGATCTGGACCGAACCGATGCAGAACTGCGTGGCATTGTCACTGCGGCACGGCTCAGGCGGCATCAGCAGCCGGGGTTGAATGATCATGTGCGCAAACTGGGCCAGGAATTTGAGGATATGTCATGAGCGTTTTCAGCTTTGAAGGTCATGTGCCAGAAATCCATGAGGATACCTGGGTGGCCCATGATGCCAATGTGATCGGCAAAATTCTGTTGGAAGAGGCCGTTTCGGTCTGGTTTTGTGCAACTTTGCGGGGCGACAACGAACTGATCCGGGTCGGCGCGGGCACGAATATTCAGGAAAACTGCGTGCTGCATACAGATATGGGCTTTCCTCTGACCATCGGGGCGGGTTGCACCATTGGGCATAAAGTCATGCTGCATGGCTGCACGATTGGGTCGAATTCACTGATTGGCATGGGGGCGACAGTGCTCAACGGTGCAAAGATCGGCGACAACTGCCTGATTGGTGCGGGTGCGTTGATCACGGAAGGCAAGGAAATCCCTGATGGGTCGCTCGTGATGGGTGTGCCGGGGAAGGTGGTGCGAGAGCTGGATGAGGCAGGGATCAATGGTCTGAAACTCAGCGCGCTTGGCTATCAGAAGAACATGCGCCGGTTCTGCGAAGGGTTGACCCGGCTTTGAGATGAATGTCGACGCGATCTCCTCGCTTCTGGATGCGCTGCCTTTGCCAGCTGTTCTGATCGGGAGCGGGGAGCGTGTTCTGGGCGCCAATGACGGGGCAGAAAAGCTGCTCGGTGGTCAGATGGTCGGGCGTCATTTCATCACCGCATTGCGACAGCCATCGATTCTGGACGCCATTGAGAGCAGTCTGAAAAACCGCGCCAAGCGCACCACGCGCTACCTATCGAGCGATGGCGCGCAGGACACCGCGTTCAACGTGACCTGCAGCCCGGTGGAGACGGAGGCCGGGCAGGGGGTGCTGGTGTGTTTTGAGGATGTGACCCATCTCGAACAGGCCCATCAGATGCGCCGGGATTTCGTGGCGAATGTCAGCCATGAGCTGCGAAGCCCGCTGACATCCTTGCTGGGGTTTATCGAAACGCTTCAAGGCCCGGCCTTGGGGGATCGGGCGGCGTCAGAGCGGTTCCTCTCCATCATGGCGGGGGAGGCGGGCCGGATGGAGCGACTGGTGCATGATCTTCTGTCGCTATCCCGCGTAGAAGAGCAGATGCGCGTGCGGCCCACCGATGCGGTGAACCTGTCCGATGTGGTGATCAGTGTTATGCATGCGCTGAAGACCGTGGCAGGTGATCAGAATGTGACTGTTGTAACTGATCTGCCAGATGCACCGATCATCGTGCCGGGGGATGCCGATCAGTTGCAGCAGGTGGTAACGAATCTTGTGGAGAACGCCATCAAATATGGTGGGCAGGGCAAGCAGGTGTCGCTGACGCTGGCCACCACGGATCGTGAACCCACGATCCGAGGGCCGGGTGCGGTGATTGCGATCCGGGATCAGGGCCCGGGGATCGACGCCACCCATATTCCGCGCCTGACGGAGCGGTTTTACCGCGTCGACAGCCATAGGTCGCGGGAGGTGGGCGGCACCGGGCTCGGGCTGGCCATCGTCAAACATATCATCGGGCGGCATCGCGGGCGGCTTCGGATCGATTCGACTTTGGGAGAGGGATCGGAGTTTCGTGTCGTTTTGCCCTTGGACGCCTGAGAGCTGCCCGTCGCGATCCTATTTTTATTTGCAAAATGAAGCACTTGAAGGTGTCATAAAACTGTTACGCAACTGTAACAAAAGCGTTGTGAGACGAGCTTAGCCAATCGGCACCGCCATCCTTGAAGGTGGCATCATGCAATCAGGAGACTTTCATGTCATACGCGAAATCGACCGCCTCTGTTCTGGCGATTTTGGCGGTTTCCGCCACCACAGCCGCTGCCCGAGACAACGTGCAGGTGGCCGGTTCTTCCACTGTGCTGCCCTACGCATCCATCGTGGCCGAGCTTTTTGGCGACAACACCGACTTCCCGACACCGGTTGTGGAATCAGGTGGTTCTTCTGCGGGCCTCAAGCGGTTCTGCGAGGGTGTGGGCGAAAACACCATCGACGTGGCCAACGCCTCCCGCGCGATCCGCGAAAAAGAGATCAAGGCCTGCGCCGAGAACGGTGTGACCGACATTATTGAGGTACGCATCGGCTATGACGGGATCGTCTTTGCCAGCCAGCAAACTGGCCCTGCCTTCACCGCCTTTGAAGCTTCCGACATCTTCAACGCCATCGGTGCGAAGATGCTGAAGGACGGCGCAATCGTCGACAACACGCACGAGACATGGGCCGAATTCAACGCAGATCTGCCGAATGTGGAAGTCGCCATGTTCATCCCCGGCACCAAGCACGGCACCCGCGAAGTGTTCGAAGACAAGGTCCTGCTCAAGGGCTGCGAAGACACAGGCGCCATGGCTGCGATGATGGAAGCGGGCATGTCCGAAGATGACGCCGAAGATGCCTGCCTTGACGTACGTCAGGATGGCAAATCTGTCGACATCGACGGTGACTACACTGAGACCCTGGCGCGCATCGACGCCAACACAAACGGCATCGGCGTGTTCGGTCTGTCCTTCTATGAGAACAACCAAGACAAGCTGAAAGTGGCGACCATGGGTGGTGTGTCGCCTTCCACAGAAACCATCGCATCGGGTGTCTACCCCGTGTCCCGCCCGCTCTTCTTCTACGTGAAGAAAGCGCATATCGGCGTGATCCCGGGCCTGCAGGAATACGCACAGTTCTTCATGGCTGATGAGATTGCAGGCTCCGGCGGCCCGCTGGCCACTTACGGCCTCGTGCCCGATCCGGAATTGGCCGACACGCAGAGCGCGATTGCGGCCGGCGCCACCATCGGCTCCGGGTCCTAAACCAAACGCATGATATGTCCGGGGGCGGGATCGCCCTCGGACGCAAAGAACACAGGCGACTGGGGGACAGGATGCCGCTTTTCTGGCTGATCATAGTGGTGCTTGGCATCGCACTTTCCGGTTTCGTCCTGGGCCGCAGCAGGGCCTTGGCAAGCGCAGGTGGCGAAAGCCGAGGTCTTCACTCTCTGCCTAATTATTATGGTTGGAACGCCGCGTTGAAAGTGATGGTGCCGGCCTTTGGGCTGATGGTGGTCTGGTTGATCACGCAGCCGCTTTATGTGGCAAACTCCATCTCCGCCACGTTGCCTGACAGCGCCATTTCAGAAGGGTCCACGCGTGGGCTGGTCATGGCTGAGGTCAGGCGCACAGCTGATGGTTTGCGAGAGGCCACCAAGGCCGGTGTTCTGGAAGATGCCTTGGCCCGCGACGCTTCGGCTGATCTCGCCCTGATCACGGAAAAACTGAAGGAAGCAGGCCAAATTGTCACTGCGGAAATCACACAACCCGTGCTGGTTGCCGCGCAAGATTACCGAGTGATGAACACGGCGGGGCATCTTTACAAAGACTTCGCCGTGCTGGCTTTTGCCCTGATCGGGCTGTTTCTGGCGCTACGCGAGACCAACGCGGAATTCCGCGCGCGCAATGTCGTGGAAAATGGCGTGCGCGCGCTGCTGATTGCCGCCGCTATGATCGCGATCCTGACCACTGTTGGCATAGTTCTATCGCTTGTCTTCAACACCTATGAGTTCTTCCGGCTCTATCCGGCGTCTGAGTTCTTCACGAACCTCACCTGGGCACCCAGTTTTTCGGGCCGGGGTGGGGGGTCTGATCTGGGGATCATTCCGCTTCTGTGGGGCACGCTTTACATCTCAATCGTGGCACTCGCCGTGGCCGTGCCAATCGGGCTATTCGCGGCGATCTACCTGTCTGAATATGCCACCGCCCGTGTCCGCTCCATCGCCAAGCCCATGCTGGAGGTGCTGGCCGGTATTCCCACCATCGTTTACGGCCTCTTTGCGCTGCTGACAGTGGGGCCGCTTTTGGTGAGTGTGTTCGGCGGTGACGGCTTTGGTTGGATGCAATCCGGCACTGCCGTGATGACCGCTGGTCTGGTGATGGGCATGATGTTGATCCCCTTTGTCAGTTCCCTTTCCGATGACATCATAAATGCCGTGCCGCAGGCCATGCGCGATGGGTCTTACGGCTTGGGTGCCACGAAATCCGAGACGATCAAGCAGGTCGTCCTGCCCGCAGCCCTTCCGGGCATCGTGGGCGCAATCCTTCTGGCCGCGTCCCGCGCCATCGGTGAGACGATGATCGTGGTGCTGGGGGCAGGGGCCGCGGCCAAGCTCTCGCTCAATCCGTTTGAGGCGATGACCACCGTGACCGCAAAGATTGTCAGCCAGCTGACTGGCGATAGCGACTTTGCCTCGCCCGAGGCGCTGGTCGCCTTTGCCCTCGGTATCACCCTTTTCGTCATCACGCTGGGGCTCAACATCTTCGCCCTTTACATCGTGCGCAAATACCGGGAGCAGTACGAATGACCGATATGTCCATGGATAGCGGCAAGGGTCGCGGGGCGCGCGGCTCTCTCACCACCACGGACGCGCGCACCAAAAAGCGCAACGCGGCCGAGAAACGGTTCAAGTTCTACGGCATTGCCGCGATCCTCGTGGGCGTGGCGTTCCTTATTGTACTGGCCGTGTCGATCGTTCGCTCTGGTCTGCCCGCTTTCACCCATACAGTGGTGGAGATGGAGTTCACCATCACGCAGGACGAATTCGACGACGCCGAAGGCCAATTGTTCAAGACCAAAGCGTATTCCAACCTCTTCATCGCTGGCCTGCAATCCAAGCTGGAGGAAAGAGGCCTTGAGGTCGACTTCGATGAAAAGGCCATTGAGCGGCTGATGGGTAAGGTCGGCGCGGATATCCGCGAATTCTACCGCGAAAACCCGGGCGCGATCGGGTCTGCGCAGAGTTTTGAACTTTCCGCCGCCTCCCGCGTAGATGGCTATTTCAACGGCCGCGTAACACGCGACGCATTGGTCGAAAGCCGGTTCCTTATGCTGAGCGATCTAGACCTGGTGGACGCGCTTCACGAGGCAGGCATCATCAAATCCGCCTTCAACTGGAATTTCATCACCGGCGCAGATTCAGGCGTGGACAACCCGGGCGGGGCGGGGATCGGGGCATCCGTTGTGGGGTCCTTCTTCATGATGATTGTGGTGCTTGTGCTGTCGCTGCCCATTGGCGTGGCGGCATCGATCTACCTCGAAGAATTTGCGCCCAAAAACCGGTTCACGGATCTCATTGAGGTGAACATTTCCAACCTCGCCGCCGTGCCCTCCATCGTCTTCGGCATCCTCGGCCTCGCAGTCTTCATCCAGTTCATGCATCTGCCTCAATCCGCCCCGCTGGTCGGTGGCCTTGTGTTGACGCTGATGACGCTGCCCACGATCATCATCTCCACCCGCGCGTCCTTACGCGCCGTGCCACCGTCCATCCGCGATGCGGCCTTGGGGGTAGGAGCGTCCAAAATGCAGGCCGTCTTCCACCATGTTCTGCCGCTCGCCATGCCCGGCATCCTGACGGGTACCATCATCGGCCTTGCGCAAGCTCTGGGCGAAACGGCACCGCTCTTGCTGATCGGCATGGTGGGCTTCGTCGCGCGCGGCTATCCCGATGGCATCGCTGCGGGCTTCACGGAGGCCAACTCCGCCATGCCCGCGCAAATCTACACATGGGCCACGCGCGCCGATGTGGCCTTCTACGACAAAGCCTGGGGCGGGATCATCATTCTGCTGATCTTCCTGCTTTCTATGAACATTCTCGCCATCATCCTGCGCCGCCGGTTTGAGCGCCGCTGGTAGGAAAGGTATACACATGTACGACACCCCAATGACGGAGCACGGCGTGAACAGCAACGAGATTAAATTTTCAGCCCGCGGCGTGCAGGTCTTTTACGGCGATAACCACGCCATAAAGGACGTGGATGTGGAGATTGCGGACAAGACTGTGACCGCCTTCATCGGCCCGTCAGGCTGCGGAAAATCCACGTTCCTGCGCTGCCTCAACCGGATGAACGACACGATCGATATCTGCCGGGTGGAAGGCGACATTCATCTCGACGGCGATGACATCTATGACAAACGCGTCGATCCGGTGCAGCTGCGCGCGAAGGTGGGCATGGTGTTCCAGAAACCCAACCCGTTTCCCAAATCGATCTATGACAACGTGGCGTACGGCCCCCGCATCCATGGTCTGGCCCGTAACAAGGCCGAACTGGATGAGATCGTGGAAAAATCCCTGCGCCGTGGGGCGATCTGGGATGAGGTGAAAGACCGCCTCGAAGCGCCTGGGACCGGGCTATCTGGTGGCCAGCAGCAGCGCCTTTGTATTGCCCGCGCCGTGGCGACAGAACCCGAAGTGCTGCTGATGGACGAACCCTGTTCCGCGCTCGATCCCATCGCCACCAGCCAGATCGAACAGCTGATGGATGAGCTGCGCAAGAACTACTCGCTTCTGATCGTGACCCACTCCATGCAGCAGGCCGCGCGCGTGAGCCAGAAAACCGCCTTCTTCCACCTGGGTAACTTGGTGGAATTCGACGACACCAGCCAGATTTTCACCAACCCCAAGGATGAACGGACGGAGTCCTACATCACAGGACGGATTGGATAAAACCATGATGGACGACACACATATCGCATCTGCTTTTGACCGCGATCTGGAAACGCTTCAGGCGCTGATCATGAAGATGGGCGGACTGGTCGAGGATGGCATCACCAAAGCCGCCACCAGCCTTGAAAAACGTGACGAAGAACTGGCCGAAGAAGTCCGCGCCGCTGATGTGGCCATTGATCAACTCGAAGAGCAGATCAACGAAGAGGTCGCCCGCGTCATCGCCATGCGTCAGCCCATCGCGGTGGACCTGCGGGTGATCCTGACTGTGCTCAAAGTGTCCTCAAACCTTGAACGCATCGGCGACTACGCCAAGAACATGGCCAAGCGCACCACCGTTCTGGCGGGCATGCAGCAAGTAAACGGCTCTGCCGCCTCCATCCGCCGCATGGCCAAAGAGGTGGAGCGGATGCTCAAGGACGTGCTCGACGCCTATATTCAGCGCGACGCTGATCTGGCGCTGGAAGTGATCCAGCGCGACACAGATGTGGACCAGATGTACAACGCTCTGTTCCGTGAATTCCTGACCTTCATGATGGAAGATCCGCGTTCCATCACTGCCTGCATGCATCTGCATTTCATTGCCAAGAACACCGAACGCATGGGCGATCACGTCACAAATATCGCCGAAGAGGTGGTCTATCTGGTGACCGGCGAGCGCCCGGATGAAAAGCGCCCCAAAGAAGATCAAACCTCCGTCGATGCCTCCATCGCACCGGTGTAAAAGGCAGGGATATGGCCCAGCATCAACCCAACGTCCTGCTTGTAGAAGATGAGCCTGCCCAACGCGAGGTACTGGCCTACAATCTGGAAGCCGACGGGTTCATCGTGACCCCTGCTGAGAACGGAGAGGAAGCGCTCCTTTTGGCGGAAGAGGTGAACCCCGACATCATCCTGCTCGATTGGATGTTGCCCAATGTATCGGGAATTGAAGTTTGCCGGCAGCTCAAGACCCGCTCGGCAACCAAATCCACGCCCATTATCATGATCTCCGCCCGGTCCGAGGAAGTGGACCGTGTGCGCGGACTTGAGACGGGCGCGGATGACTATGTGGTCAAGCCTTACTCCGTGGTGGAATTGATGGCCCGCGTGCGCGCGCAACTGCGCCGAACGCGACCCTCGGCCATGGGCGAACGGCTTGATTACGAAGACATCGTATTGGATGCCGAAACCCACCGCGTGACGCGAAGTGGCAAAGAACTGAAACTGGGCCCGACCGAATTCCGACTGCTGTCAACATTCATGGAAAAACCCGGTCGCGTCTGGAGCCGTGAGGCATTGCTCGACCGTGTCTGGGGGCGGGATATTTACGTGGATACCCGCACCGTCGACGTTCATATCGGGCGGCTGCGCAAGGCGCTGTGCCATCATGGCGGGGATGACCCGTTGCGCACAGTGCGCGGGGCAGGGTACGCGCTTGGGTAAATTTGTCTCTATTTGACCGCCTCCAAACGCTCTATACATAAGAGAAAATACTCTCTTGTAGGAGCTAAGCCATGAGCCTCGACACCGCGCCATTGAAAGCCAAAGACAAACCCGATCTGGGCAGCTTTGACTGGGAAGATCCGTTTTTCCTGAACGATCAGCTGGAAGAAGACGAGCGCATGATCGGCCAAAGCGCGCGGTCTTTTGCGTCTGAGGTACTGGCCCCCAAAGTAATCGATGCCTTCGCTGAAGAGACTGTTGATCCCGGTATCTTCCGTGAAATGGGTCAGATGGGCCTTCTGGGCACCACGATCCCAGAGGAATACGGCGGGCTGTCAGCGGGCTATGTCAGTTACGGCGTGGTGGCTCGGGAAATTGAACGCATCGACAGCGGTTACCGGAGCATGATGAGCGTGCAATCGAGCCTCGTGATGTATCCAATCTATGCCTACGGGTCTGAAGACCAGCGTCAAAAATACCTGCCGGGGCTGGCCTCGGGGGAACTAATCGGTTGCTTTGGCCTGACAGAACCTGATGCTGGGTCTGATCCGGCTGGTATGAAAACAAAAGCTGTGAAAACCGCGACGGGTTACAAGATCAGCGGCGAAAAGACGTGGATTTCCAACAGCCCCATCGCCGATGTGTTTGTCATCTGGGCTAAATCCGAGGCCCATGGCGGCAAGATCCGCGGTTTTGTCTTGGACAAGGGCGCGAAAGGGCTGTCCGCCCCCAAGATCGAAGGCAAACTCAGCTTGCGCGCCTCCGTCACCGGTATGATCGTTATGGAAGACGTGGAGGTCTCAGAGGATGCACTGCTGCCGGGTGTGGAAGGGTTGAAAGGCCCGTTTGGGTGCCTCAATCGCGCTCGCTACGGCATTGGGTGGGGCGTCATGGGGGCTGCTGAGTTTTGCTGGCACGCAGCGCGTCAATACGGGCTCGACCGGCACCAATTCAAACGTCCTTTGGCCCAGACGCAGCTGTTCCAGAAGAAACTGGCCGACATGCAAACCGAAATCACCCTTGGCCTGCAAGCCGCGCTACGCGTCGGGCGATTGATGGATGAAGCCCGTGCGGCGCCTGAGATGATTTCACTTATCAAACGCAACAATTGCGGAAAGGCGCTTGATATTGCGCGCATGGCCCGGGACATGCATGGCGGCAACGGGATCACCGGCGAATATCAGGTGATCCGCCACATGATGAACCTGGAAACGGTGAACACGTATGAAGGCACCCATGATGTGCACGCGTTGATACTTGGCCGGGCACAAACCGGGCTACAGGCATTTTTCTAAGGCTGATATCTGTGCGTTGATGCGCAGAAACTTGTGTGAATGAAGCCTTTGCGCGACTGTGCGAAGGGGTTATGTCCGTTCCAACTGCAGTAGCGACAGGTGCGCCATGGCCCACACCGCAGATGCGCGTTTCACCGAAGGTAACCTTATGCGGCATGTGTCCTTCATGTCGCTCACCGGCAGCATTGGGCTGATGGCGATTTTTGCCGTCGACCTGCTGGACATTGTCTTCATCTCAATGCTGGGCCAGGCGGAACTGGCAGCGGCCGCTGGATATGCCTCTGCGCTGATGTTCTTTGCAAGTGCAGTCAATATGGGACTGTCCATTGCGGCGGGTTCTCTGGTCGCTCAGGCTTTGGGCGCAGACAAGGAGACGGACGCGCGCGAATTTGCGACCGTGACATCCGTTTTTGCCGTGGTAACAGGCATTCTGATCCCAATCCTCATGTTGCCCAACCTGTCCTTTCTATTGGGTCTTGTGGGCGCGACGGGGGAAATGGCGGAGATGGCAAAGGGATATCTCTGGATCATTTTGCCCAGTACAGTGCTCTCCGGCCTTGCCATGACATCCGTGGCAGTGATCCGCGCTTATGGTGACGGTCGCCGCGCCATGTATCCTGCGTTGGTAGGGGCAGGGGTCAACGCGGTGCTGGATCCGATCCTGATCTTCGCCATAGGGCTTGGGCTGGAAGGTGCCGCGTGGGCCACTGTTCTGGCGCGTTTGGCCACGCTGATCTGGGCGCTTCATCCGGCACATAAGGAATTCAACGCGTTTATTCGCATCCGTGCAGGCTGCGTCCGGCGTGATTTCCGCATGGTCACAAGTATCGCATGTCCCGCTGTTCTGGCCACCATCGCGACACCAGTGGGTGCCGCCATCGTGACCCGGGAAATGGCCAAGTACGGCACCGACGCGGTTGCCGGCATGGCCGTGATCAACCGCATCATACCAGTCGTTTTCTCTGTGGTTATGGCGCTTTCCGGGGCCATCGGGCCCATCATCGGACAGAATTTCGGGGCAGGGCGCATGGACCGTGTGCGCGAGACCTTTTTTGACGGGCTGAAATTCGCTGGCCTTTACGTAATCCTGGCCTCCGCGATCCTGGTTGCACTGCGTGGCCCCATTGTCGATCTTTTCGACGCCCAAGGTGAGGCGCGGGATCTTTTGATGTTGTTCTGCGGGCCGCTGGCACTCGCCATGTTTTTCAACGCCGCGATCTTCGTGTCAAACGCGTCTTACAACAATCTGGGTCACCCAATCTATTCGACATGGGTAAACTGGGGGCGTCAAACCCTGGGCACATGGCCGCTTGCAATCTTGGGCGGCGTTTATTTCGGTGCCGAGGGCGTCCTGATTGGTCAGGCTTTGGGCGGTGTGATTTTTGCGGCTGTGTCGGTCTGGCTGAGCTTGTGGATGATCACACAACAAAAGAACCCACTGACGCAGCTCACGTGCCGTTTCCAACTGCAGCGCCGCACGCATGAAATGTACACGCGGTCGGCATCGTCCTGACGGTAGGGAAAATTGTGGAGGATTTGCAGCTGCTTTAGCGAATTAACGTGTAATATATATTATGTTAAATAACCATCTGACAGAATGCACCAATTAAAACCCATAAAACTTTGAAATCATTTCTTTTGACGCCCTCATCAGCAAAACAGCATCCAAGTCACATCCGCAAACAAAACCGGCCATCTATACGCTGATCGCTCGACACTGCATCCATCTCAAGGATACATCTTGGCAAACTGAGCGAGCACGCCCATGACATCTGTCCTGATCCTGAACGGCCCGAACCTCAACCTGCTGGGTCAACGCCAGCCTGAGGTTTACGGAACGACCACCCTCTCCGATATTGAGGATGCTTGCCATGCGAAAGCGGATGAGATGGGCATCACCGTGTCATGCGAACAAAGCAATTCAGAGGGTGCGCTGGTCGATCTGATCCATGGCGCTAAAGGCACCCATGATGGGATCATCCTCAATGCCGGCGCTTACACGCACACCTCCATTGCATTAATGGATGCGATCAGTTCCGTGGAATTGCCCGTTGTGGAACTGCACCTGAGCAATATTCACGCGCGTGAGGCGTTTCGCCATGTGTCCTATATTTCGAAAGTCGCTGTCGGGCAAATCTGCGGATTTGGACCAGCGGGTTATCCGCTGGCCCTGGAAGCTATCAAAAACATTTTAGATCAAAGGCTTGTAAAGTAGTCCTCACAAACGCCTTCGCGGTATACGTCCGCCGTGCAGCAATGCAATCCTCCACCGAACGCGTACGCGTCACGCAGGTCAACCTCAACCACTTCCATACCAAGTTTGTCCATTTGTTCTGCCTGATAAACTTCTGTTTTTTCGACACAAACCGTTTTCGGGTCGAGCACCAGCACGTTCATCGACAGCCAAACAGATGAATAACAAAGCGGCGGAGGCGCATTGTGCGCGGGTTGCGCAGCATCGACGATGTCCCAACCGTTTTTCTCGAACATGGCGCGTTGGTCTTCGGGCAAACGACGCTGCGGATTGTTGAGGATAAGGCCCGGTCGCAGCGGTGTGAAAGTCGCGTCGATATGGATCGGATATGGATCACCTGGGAAGTTCACAATGTGGACGCGGTGATCCGGGAAGTGTCGCCGCAGCCACTCTATCCCCTTGAGATTGGTGGTAAATCCGTGCTGCACCACCAGATCCCGCCCGAAGCGCAAGACGTCTGCTGCATCAAACAAGGGCTCCTCTTCGGTGGTCACAAAGAACTTCTCAGCCGCCCATTTCAGGCGCTTTTCGACGCCGATTTTGTCGGATAGATAGTCGGGATGGTAATCGGCATCCGTCAGGCGCGGCTTCGGCGCGGCCTCGTGACGGAAATTGGGATCTTCATCCCAGTACTGCTGCATCAGTGGACGGTAGTTGAGGTATTCAAACCACCGGCAGCGGTAAGACATTGTGGCCTCTAAGATTTCTGAACCGACCGTGAGCAAAACATCCCGTGGAGGCATGCAGCCGAATTGGCTGTCGGTGTGGAAATCCGGCGTTGTCACGGGTTTTGAGTGGTCGATCGCATCCGGCCGATCCACACGAATTCCGCGGGATTTCAATTGGTTGGCGAAGGTATCTAACAGTTCGTTGGCGCGGTCGATCGTCTCTTGGGGCCGCCTGCCCCATTGGCCGCGCATGTCGCTGTCTTCTGGAACTTTGGCATCGAGCGCGGGTTCTTCGGGCGGGATATGACAATTATCTGCCCGGCCCACGATGACATGACGCAAAGGATCCCATTCATTCCAAGAGTTTACGACGGTTTTTTCAGGTGACCATGACATGGGTCATCTCCTTATCGATAGGGGATGAAGGCCCGGGGCCTCCAATCTCCCGATTGAAAATCCCGGCGTACAGGAACATGGGTGGTGTTGAGATCGCAGAACGACGCCATCGCCCTGCCCTAACCGGAGTTTTGTACAAATTGGGGTTACTTTTGAAGACCTAAAACACAAAATGGGGCAAGTTTGGTCGTCACGTTGGAGGGCAGATGTCCGTTGCTACAATTTTAGAGGCACTTCTCGCGACGTTGAAGGACGGCGCGGTCGAAATTGTTGACCTCACAGAGACGCTTTCGCCTGACTTTCCGGTTATCGAAATGCCACCGCCGATGAAACAAGGCAGTCCGTTTAGGTCGACCGTCATCTCTGAATATGACGATGGTGGGCCTCGTTGGTATTGGAACAACATCACCCTTTCTGAACACACCGGCACGCATCTGGATGCACCGGTTCATTGGGTCACGGGGAAAGACCTGCCAAACAACGCGGTCGATACGTTGCCCGTGACGCAATTCATTGCACCTGCTTGCGTGGTGGATTGCAGCGACGCCGTGGCAAAGGACAAAGGTTTTATTCTGACCCGCGAGCATCTTGAAGACTGGGAGCGTGAGCACGGTCAGATTGATGCGGGGTCTTGGGTTTTCTTGAGGTCAGATTGGCGCAAGGTCGCGGACCCGACCAACTGGACGAACAGAGGCGCAGATGGCGCGCATTCCCCAGGCCCTGACGTGGAGGCTGTCAATTTCCTGGTTTACGAGCGGGATGTTCTGGGGTTCGGCACAGAAACGATTGGAAGCGACGCAGGCCAAGCCTTCCGGTTCGAGCCGCAATATCCCGTCCATGAGATTTTGAATGGCAGTGGGCGGCTTGGATTGCAGTGCATGACGGGGTTGGATCAGCTTCCGCCAAAGGGCGCGTTGATACTGGCTTTGCCCCTGAAGATACAAAACGGGTCAGGCAGTCCGCTTCGTGTGCTGGCTTTGGTGCCGTCTGAGTGAGACGCTTGGGCGGTGCCGTCGTCTCCGGGCGAAAGACGTCCCGCATCTAAGCCCACAAATAGAAAGGGGGCACGTCATGGTGCCCCCCGGTGTTTGTTTCAAAGAAAATAAAGTCAGCCGCCCGCGGCCGTTTTGGCGACCTCTGCGGCGAAGTCTTCTTCTTTCTTTTCAATACCCTCACCCACTTCGAGGCGGACGTAACCGGTGATCTCGCAACCGGCTTCTTTCGCGGCGGCGGCGACGGTCAGGTCGGGGTTGATGACGAAGGCTTGGCCCAGAAGCGTCACCTCGGCCATGAATTTCTTCATGCGGCCGACGATCATCTTTTCGATGACCTGCTCGGGCTTGCCGGATTCGCGGGCGATGTCGATCTGGATCTGCTTTTCCTTTTCGACCACGGCCGGGTCGAGCGATGCTTCATCCAAAGACGCCGGGTTTGTGGCGGCGATGTGCATCGCGACCTGCTTGCCGAATGCCTCATCGCCGGTCAAGGCAACCAGCACGCCGATCTTGCCCATGCCGTCTGCGGCGGCGTTGTGCACGTAAGAGACCACAGTGGAGCCCTCCAGCGCAGCCATCCGGCGCACGGACATGTTTTCACCGATGGTCGCCACAGCATCTGTGATCGTGGCTTCAACCGATTTGCCACCCATGTCAGCGGCTTTCAGCGCTTCCACGTCGGACACGCACAGGGCCGCACCGGCAACACCGGCCACCATGTTTTGGAAGTCTGCGTTCTTGGCGACAAAATCGGTTTCAGAGTTCACTTCAACCGCGACACCTTTGCCGCCGTCCACTTTGACGGCCACGAGGCCTTCCGCCGCCGTGCGGCCGGATTTCTTGGCGGCCTTCGCCAGGCCCTTGGTGCGCAGCCAGTCAACAGCGGCTTCCATGTCGCCATCTGTCTCGGTTAGCGCTTTTTTCGCGTCCATCATGCCTGCGCCTGTGCTGTCGCGCAGTTCTTTCACCATTGCTGCTGTGATCGCCATTTTTGGCTCTCCTCATCTCGAATATGCGGGGGCGCGGCGGGGTCATCCGCCACGCGATTTACTGTGAAAGCAGGCGCTTAGCCTTCAGCCTTTTCCTCAGCCGGTGCGTCTTCAGCAGGTGCTTCGGCGGCAGGTTCTGCGACGGCTTCTGCTGCAGGCTCTTCTGCCTCGGCTGCCTCAGCCACGGCCTCTTCTACGGGCGCTTCTTCCATCGCGCCCATGTCAACACCAGCGGCACCCATCTGAGCGGACATGCCGTCGAGGGCGGCACGCGCTGCCAGATCGCAGTAGAGCGAGATGGCGCGCGCGGCGTCATCATTGCCGGGGATGATGTAGTCGATGCCTTCGGGCTTGCAGTTGGTATCGACCACGGCCACCACGGGGATGCCCAGCTTGTTGGCTTCGGCCACGGCCAGCGATTCTTTCTTCACGTCGATGACAAAAAGAAGATCCGGAGTGCCGCCCATTTCGCGGATCCCGCCGAGGGACGCCTGCAGTTTGGATTGCTCGCGTTCGAGGCCCAGACGCTCTTTCTTGGTCAGACCTTCAGCGCCTTCACCAATCTTTTCGTCGATCTCAGCCAGACGCTGGATGGATTTTGACACGGTCTGCCAGTTGGTCAGCGTGCCGCCCAGCCAGCGGTGGTTCATGTAGTATTGCGCGCATTTTTCTGCCGCGTCCGCGATCGGGCCTGCGGCCTGACGCTTGGTGCCGACAAAGAGGACGCGGCCGCCCTTGGCCACTGTCTCACGCACGGCGTTGAGCGAGGCGTCGAGAAGAGGGACCGTTTGGGTGAGATCAAGAATGTGGATACCGTTGCGCGCGCCATAAATGTACTGACCCATGCGGGGGTTCCAACGCTGCGTCTGGTGGCCGAAGTGAACGCCAGCTTCAAGCAGCTGACGCATGGTGAACTCTGGAAGAGCCATGTGTCGTTTCCTTTCCGGTTTTCGCCTCGGTATGGGATGAGAAGCGCCCATTTAGTCGGACTAACTTCAACCGGTGGACAAAACGAGGATGTCTCCCCCGTCGGCCCGCCCATACCTGCGGATTTCGTGCTCGGCGTATAGCCCCTGTGGGCATGCCTGACAAGCCCTAGCGGAGGTCCAGTTAAGGTGGAGTTTCGATGCGGAAGAAAAGATGGGTCGTTTGCCTTTGTGCTTTGTCCTTCAAGGACAGCGAAAGGCGCGCGTTTTCAGAGGTATAGAAGACTTGATTAAAGCTGTCTGGGTGGTTCACGTCCCCGCCCGCCGGGATGGTTTTGGGGTAACACCCATCCATGGCGGTTTGTACGGCCTCAAACGCATCCTGCGCGGCCTCGGATCGATAGGCAAAGGTCCACTGGCACATGCGCGCCTCCTGTCCGGCCTCATCGGTGTAGGTGTCACAGGTCGCATCCAGCGCAGCATCCGGCGTGATCTTCACGGCTTCGGGCGCGCCCATGGGATCGCAATGCACGACCGTATCCGCCCGCGCCGTGACCACCCAAAGGGCGATTACAGCTGCATTAAGGACGAATGCTATACAATTGTTCCAACTCACTTATCACTCCCGACAGCAGAGAGCGACGCGGCCAATTTCGGTGCTGCATTCCCCAGTGCAGTGAGCCATGCGGCCTCGCCAACAGGGGCATAATACCAATCTTTTTGCGTCCAATAGACAAGCCAGCTGCGGCAGGTGATCTCTGAGCCACAAGCTGCCAGTTCCCCATCAGAATGTGCGCGGATTTCAGCCCGCTGCGTTACCAGTGCCCAGTTCCATGGCCCTGCCGCACCTGTTGCGAACGCGTCAGGGCTGTCGAAGACGATGCCGGTGTGATCAAACGGGCCGGTCTGATCAGGGTCGACGATTTGCAGGCGCAGTGCGTCCTGATCCATCCCGAACGCGGACGCGTAGGCGGATACCACCTCTGGCTGCACATGGGTCAGACGGGTCAGACGGTTTTCCCCCTGAATGCGCGCCCGGGCCAGAAAATCGACGCCGCGCGGGTCGGGTGCTGCGCTCAGAATGATAAACTCTGATAGGACGGCACTTTGCCGGGTCGTTGCCCCTTTGTCGCGGTTCATCAATGCTACTGCCAATGCCATTGCTATGATCAAAGCAAGCCCGGCGTAGATGACGGTCTGTTTCATGCGCCTGTCCATGCGGCTCTTCTCCGGGTTGGCGTATCACTGTGTTCCCAACACGCTTGCAGCCGGTGCGGCTTGCGTCAACCAAAGCCTATCGTTGCGCATCTGCCGAAGAATGCAGCAGGCGTGTGCGGCTGTGCCCGCAGTTTGACCATGGAAGATGGCGAAACAAATGCATGTTATCGTTTCTAAAACAGGTGTTGTGCGTGCTCTATGCTGCGCTTACATGAGGATGACACCACCAACAGGCCACTGATGAACACGCCCTTCGACGAAGACCAGCTTTTGCACCCGAAGAAACGCCGCTTCGCCGGGCTGCGGGCGAGTTTTCTGACGGGCATCGTGGTGATCGCCCCCGTTGGCCTGACGATATGGTTTATCTGGTCACTGATGGGGTGGGTCGATTCCGTGGTTTTGCCGCTGGTGCCGTCCCAGTTTCGGCCGGAACAGTATATCGGGATCAACCTGCGCGGCGTGGGCGTGATCATCTTCCTGATGTTCACGATCATCGTGGGGTGGATTGCGAAGGGGCTGATCGGAAAAACACTCATCGGATTTGGTGAAAGCCTGGTGGAACGCACGCCGGTGGTCCGCACGATTTATTCTGGCGTCAAACAGATCGCGGAAACCGTTTTCGCCCAGTCAGAGCGCAGCTTTGAAACCGCCTGTCTTATCGAATATCCGCGCCGAGGCATTTGGGCCATTGGATTTATCTCCACCCAGGCCAAGGGTGAAGTTGCCGCCAAGGCCGGTGACGGTAGCGATCTAGTGAGCATCTTCGTGCCCACCACACCGAACCCCACCAGCGGGTTTCTTCTTTTCTTTCCGAAGGCGGACATCATCGAACTTGATATGTCGATTGAAGAAGCGGCCAAGCTGGTGATCTCAGCTGGCCTTGTTTATCCGGAACATCCGCAGATCGTGGACAAAATCAAAGCTGCCTGACGCGCCACCTTACATCGCCGTCCAGCCACCATCCACGCTGATCGTTGTGCCTGTTACCTGACGGGCAGCGTCAGAGCAAAGATAGAGAACCGTCCCACCGATCTGTTCCACGGTTGCGAACTCTTTGGACGGCTGACGTGACAGCATCACATTGCGCACCACTTCATCGCGTTCCATCCCATACTCTTTCATCAGATCCGGGATCTGGTTTTCCACCAGCGGCGTCAGAACATAGCCCGGGCAGATCGCATTGGCGGTGATCGGGTCTTCGGCCGTCTCCAGCGCGGTGGATTTGGTGAGCCCGACAATCCCGTGCTTGGCAGCGGAATAGGCGGATTTGTAAGGGCTCGCCCGAAGGCCATGGGAACTGGCCGTATTGATCACCCTGCCCCACCCGGCCGCGCGCATCATCGGCAGGGCCACGGCGGTGGTGTGGAAGGCTGCGGTCAGATTGATCGCGATGATCGCATCCCATTTCTCTGTAGGAAAATCTGGGATCGAGGCGATGTATTGCATGCCTGCATTGTTGATCAGGATGTCGCACTGACCGGCTTGTTCTATCAGCCCACGACAGGCGGCAGGATCGGTCATATCGGCCTGGATATAGCGGGCGTCAACGTCGAACTCGTCGGCCAGTGTCTTGGCCAGCGCATGGTCTTCCTCCCGATCGGTGAAGGAATTCAGAACCACATTCGTCCCAACCCGGGCAAGCTCGGTGGCCATGCCGAACCCGATCCCCGAATTTGAACCCGTGATAACGGCTGTTTTGCCTGCAAGACTCATGGTCGCTCTCCTCTTTGCAACGCCACGAGTTTGCCACGCGACCAAACCGACATTCAACACAGAGACACGATCGAGACTGTCCGCCAGGACGGACGAGCCACCCAATTTTTAACCAAAAAAAACGCCGGCACGAAGCCGGCGTTAAGTTATTGAGGCAGGTTTCATACAGGCAAGAAACCTATCGAGCAGTGCAATTGGTATACGCCATCGATTGCCGATATCCAAGCTAAAAGTTTGAAAAGACATCAAACCCTCTTTACCGTCGAAGCCAATGAAACAAGGCAGAAGCAGGATTGTTGCGAAATTGAGACCAATTTTTTTCCCCAACCGGTTTGTCAAAATCGCCGGATTCGCCGCGTTTGCCATCGCAACCTCGCTGTCGCTTTCTGCCGCGTCAGAGCCTGCCCATGGCATAGCTATGTATGGGGAGCCTCAACTGCCACCGGATTTTGTGTCTTTGCCCTATGCGAACCCCGACGCGCCCAAGGGCGGACGCGTGGTCACGGGCAATATAGGCAGCTTCGACACGCTCAATCCATTCGCGCTCAAAGGTACTACGCCCTGGCAGCTCAGGTTCATGACCCATGAAAGCCTGATGGCGCGATCTTATGATGAACCCTTCACGCTTTACGGCCTTCTGGCCGAATCAATCGAGACGCCTGACAACCGCGCGTGGGTCGAATTCACCCTGCGAGAGGAGGCCCGATTCTCTGACGGCAGCCCGGTGACGGTTGACGATGTGATCTGGTCCTATGAAACCCTGGGGAGGCAAGGCAATGCCCGCTATCGCGGGTTCTGGCAATCCATTGAAAGGATTGAAGCCACCGCGCCCCGCACGGTGCGCATCACCTTTAATCGCGAAGATCGCGAACTGGCGCTGATCGCGGGCCTGCGCCCGATCTTGAAAAAGGCGCAATGGGACAGTGCGGACTTCACGGAGGCCAATCTCGACGACGTGCCCATCGGATCGGCGCCTTACGTGGTGGAGGATTATGAGGTGAACCGCTTCGTCACCCTACGCCGCAATCCTGATTATTGGGGCAACGACTTGCCGTTGCGCCAGGGCGTGGCGAATTTCGATGAAATCCGGATCGACATGTATTCAGATGCCACGGTGATGGAAGAAGCCTTCAAGGCCGGTGCCATTTCCTACATGCGCGAATTCAACGCCGAACGCTGGGCCACACAATATGATTTTCCGGCTGTTCAATCGGGCGAAGTGATCAAATCGGAAATTCCCCATGCCAAACCATCGGGCATCACCGGGTTCGTCATGAACACCCGCCGCGCGCCGCTGGATGATTGGCGTGTGCGTGAGGCCCTTATCCACGCGTTCAATTTCGAATTCGTCAATGACACGCTGACGGGCGGGCGGCAGCCGCGCATCACCTCTTACTTTTCCAACTCGGAACTGGGCATGCGCGACGGCCCCGCCGAAGGCCGCGTGCGGGACTTGCTGGAGCCGATGTCCAAGCATCTTCTGCCCGGCGCCCTAGAGGGATACGCGCTGCCCCAATCAGATGGCACAAAGCGCAACCGGGCCAATATCCGCGCGGCGATGGCCTTGTTGAATGAGGCCGGCTGGACGGTGACGGACGGCAAGCTCACCAATGCTGCGGGTCACCCATTGATCCTGCGCGTGCTGTTGCAACAGGATGCCCTGCTCACTCAGGCGCGCACGTACATGGATATCTATTCGCAGGCCTTGGAACGGCTGGGGATTGAGCTTCGTATCCAAACCATCGACAGCGCACAATTCAATGCGCGTGTCGCGGAATTCGATTTTGACATGACGTTCATGCGGCGTGCTCTATCGCTCAGCCCGGGCAATGAGCAGCGCAGCTATTTCGGGTCAGAGGTCGCCGACATCGAAGGAAGCCGCAACCTGATGGGCATGAAATCGCCGGCAGCCGACGCACTGATCGGCGAAATCCTGTCAGCAAAGACGCGCGAAGAGTTTGTGGCCGCCGTGCGCGCGCTGGATCGGGTGTTGATTTCAGGCCGCTATGTCATTCCGATACATCAATATTCTGTTGGACGGATTGCCCATCGGTCTGATTTACACTATCTTCGCAATCAATTGCCGATCTACGGAGATGGGGTTTGGTTCCTGCCCGAAGTTTGGTGGTATGAGGCAGTAAAGCAGTAGAGGCCGAAAAAAAAGGCCCGCTATAGGTGAAACATGAAAAAGCTGTTTGCAGTGGCGTTGATCGCCGTGACGCTGGCTGGTTGTGCGACAATCGACGGGATTGGGCGCGATGTATCCGGTGCCGCACGCGGCGTTCAAAGCTGGTTCTGATCCGGTCTTTGATCGCCAGGGGGCAGCTTGCCCCATTTCATGAAACTGTCACATCCCTGCGTTAGGCGCAGGGCATGAATATACTTGTCTTGTGCACGGGCAATTCTGCCCGATCCATTCTTCTTGAAAGCATTCTGAACGTAGAAGGGCGTGGACGGGTGACTGCTTTTTCCGCAGGCTCTCAGCCCACGGGTCAGGTGCATCCGCAGAGTTTGGTTTTGCTGGCCGATATGGGGCATCCCACATCTGCCGCCCGGTCCAAAAGCTGGGATGAATTTGCGTTAGACAGCGCGGCTCAGATGGATGCGGTGATCACTGTGTGCGGTTCCGCGGCGGGCGAAACCTGCCCCATATGGCCCGGCGCGCCGGTTCGGGCGCATTGGGGTGTGGACGATCCCGCCAAGGCGGATGAAGCAGATTGGGAAGAGGCGTTTGGCACGGCCTTCAAGATTTTGCGTCGCCGGGCGGTGGCGTTTCTGGATCTGCCGTTTGAGGCTATGGAACGCGATGAGTTAAAAGAAGCGCTAGATCAGGTTGGCACGCTTTAAAATTTGGCACCCGGCGCAGTTCCAAGCGCAACCGAGACCCCTTGCGCGCTATTCCAACGCCCGTTCGGTCACCACCATGACGCTTTCCGCCCCTGCCCCGCGCAGTTCCCGCGCAAGGCGCACCAGTTCTTCTGCGGGCAATTCACGGTCGGGGACAAGCCGCACGGTCTGGCGTTCCTCTTCGGTGCGGTTGGCCAGAAATTCCTCAACCGCGCTGATATCTTCACCGCGATAGGTCAGCCGCCCGTCGGGGTGAACCACCAGCGTGTCAGGCGGCAATGCGCCTTCTAGGTCCTTGGTGCTGACAAGATCCAAGTCCCCATCCAGCGGCTGAGACAGCGTGCCCGCGACCAGAAAGAACACCAACATCAGGAACACGATGTTGATCAGTGCGATCGTCGGCTCCCGGTGCCGTTTGGGTTTCGACCGGCGCAACATCAGCCGTCCAGTACCGTAACCGCCAGGCCCTGCACCGGGCGAAGCGCCACCAGAAGATCGGTCAGGCGCTGCGATGTGACCTCATCCTGCAAGCTGATCAGCAAAGGCAGCGCGTCATCTTCGTCCTGCCGCAATTCGCCCAAGGCTTCGGGCAGTTCGGCCAATGTGTACGCCTGACCGTTCAGGTTCACCTCTTCCTCGCTCAGGCGCAGGAAGGTGGGACGATTTTCAGACGGGGTGGTTGATCGTCCTGCCGCTGCCGCCGCGATCTCCACCTCGGCAAAGCGAGAGAAGGTCGATGACAGCATGAAAAACAGCAACAGCAGAAAGATGACATCAATCAATGACGTCATCGACAGTGGCCTGCGGCGGGATGGCCTACGCAGGGCCAAGGGCTGCCCCCTCCGGCATTGCGGCGGCCCGGTTGCCTTGCGGATAAAGGATGGTGGCGATAGCCCTTTCGGCGATCACGCGTTCCTTGTCCATGCGGCTTTCGAACCACGCATGCACCACCGAGGTCGGCATCGCGACGGCAAGACCAACGGCGGTGGTCATCAACGCGACCCAGATACCGCCAGCAAGCAATGACGGGTCGACCTGCGCCCCGGCTTCCTGCATGGATTGGAACGCCTCAATCATACCAAGAACGGTGCCGAAAAGGCCCAGAAGCGGCGAGATTTGCGCAACAGAATCCAGCAAGCGCATGCCACGTTCAAGGCTGGCAAAGCGCGTCTCTGCTTCAGCTTCCAGGCGGGAGCGATCTTCGGTGCCCGATTGCAGCGACATTTCCACGACCGGGGCGAGGTAGCTGGTAGATCCGGCAAGTGCCAACCGGGCCCCTGCCCTGTCACCGGCATCCCATGCCGCGACCGCCTGGCTCAGCGCCTTGTGACGGCCAACACCTGCCGCAGAAAACTGCCACATCTTGTAAAGCGCCACGGCGGTCGTGATGACCGCAATGATGATCAGAACCATGACAACCGGGCCGCCCAGTTCGACAATCTGGGACAGAAGCGTGATGAACTCGGTCATCCGATCACCTCAACATCTGTCCGGCTGTTCAGTTGCAGATCTTTTTCGCAGGCCCCTTCAGCCACATTAGCTCCGTCGCAGGTATGCGAGCCATTGATCAGGATCTGACCTAGATTGGCGCAGGTCATGCCACCCACGGAAAACTGGCGCACGCGGGGGCGTCCGGGCGGAAGCGTGCCGAAATCAAAGAGCGTCAGACGATCCACCTGACCCTCGCCGTCAAAGAGCACAGTTTCATAGACGGCTTTGCCGATTTCGGTGTCATGGCCATTGATGACCATGAAGGTCAGCGCGCAGCTGTTGTCGCCGTCCTTGATGGCGTTGAGCTCAATGGACACGGCCTTGCCAATCTCGGCCTCGTCGGCCATTGCGGCCACTGGCATCAAGAGCGCTGCAAAAGCCGCGCCGAGTTTCAGCATCGATGTCATGTCATACCCCCGAAATTTGCCTCAAATCCAATGTCCCGATTTGACGAGTCCTACAGCCTATGTGCGCGAATTGCGCGGTGGGTCAAGATATGATCCAGCCCAATATCCAGACCGTTATCAGGTTCTGGCAGGGTTCACCTATCTTTCCAAGCTGGCTTAGGTCATTCGCGGCTCGCTATCGGGTCGCATTAAAAACAAAAAGCGGCTGGCCTTGCAAGCGATAGCCATTGATCACCTGCTCTGCTCGCTCAGACGTGAGCCAGCCTTCCAGTTTCGCCACCAGATCTGCCTTCACATGGGGATGACGTGCAGCGTTGATGCGGATCAGACTGTATTGATTGAAAAGCGCGGGGTCGCCCTCAAAAAGCAGCGCAAGGTCACCCTTGTTGCCGAAATTCAGCCAAGAGGCGCGGTCAGTCAAAATGTAGCTGCCAAGGCCCGAGGCGGTGTTGAGCGCTGCCCCCATGCCTGCACCTACGGATTTGTACCATGTGCCTTGAGGCGTGATGCCAGCCTTGGTCCACAACCGCAATTCTGCCTTGTGGGTGCCGCTGTCATCGCCACGGCTGATGAAATCAGCCTTGGCGTCCGCGATTTTGACCAGCGCATCGGCGGCGGTGTCAGCGCTGGCGACTTTTGCAACATCAGCTTCGGGGCCTATAAGAACGAAATCATTATACATTATCTCGCGGCGGTGGGTGCCATATCCGCTCTTTAGAAACGCAATCTCAGCCTCTTTGGCATGCACAAGGATGCCATCCACATCGCCCGCCCGGCCCAGTTTCATCGCCTGGCCCGTGCCCACGACGAGAAGTTGCAGGTCAATGCCCGTATCGGATTTGATCTCAGGCAACAGGATATCTGCGAGCCCGGAATTGTGAAAAGACGTGGTAACGGCCAGGCGCAGGGTTTCGGCCGAAGCCATGCTCGACCATAAAAGGGCCACAACGCACGCAAACCATTTCATTCTACGATATCTCCTCGCAAAAAGGCCTGTGCCTCTGGTGTTTGCGGCCCGGCAAAGAACCCCTTTGCTGTGCCTTGTTCGTGCACCTTTCCGTGAAGAAGAAAAATGATGTCGTCGGCCAGCCGCCGCGCCTGCCCCAAATCGTGGGTCGACAGGATAAGTTTGGTGCCTGCGGCGCGAATTTCGGTCAGGATCGCCTCAATTTCACGCGTAGCGCGCCCGTCGAGCGCCGCACAAGGTTCATCCAGAAAGAGCACCTTTGGCGCCCCGATCATCGCGCGCGCCAGGGCCAGTTTTTGCTGCTCACCCCCAGAAAGTGACCGCGCGGGGCGCGCCAGGAACGCACCCAATCCAACGCGATTGGCCCAGTCGCGCGCCTGAGCACGGGCCTGTTTTCGGCTCACGCCCTGGACGTGTAACGGATAGGCGATGTTGTCGATCACAGAGCGACGCAGCATCACAGGACGTTGAAAAACAAAGGCTTGCGCGGCGCGGGCGTCTTCCATGGGAAGGGACCATGTGATTTCTCCCGCGGTGAGACGGTTGGTGCCGTGAAGCAGCGTAAGAAGCGAAGTCTTGCCCGATCCGTTGGGGCCGACGACCACGGTCGTGCCCTCCCCGCTCATCTCAAGATCCACTGGCCCCACCAGCACCGTACCCCGGCGCGCGGTCTTCGCCGCGCGCACCGTCAGAGGAAAAAGCGCGCTCACCAGCGCCCCTCCACTTCGGTGCGGCTGAGTGCGTGCATGGCGATGTTGATGGCAATGGCCAGCGCGATCAGCACGAAGCCCAGCCCGAGGGCGAGGGCAAAATCCCCCCTGCCCGTTTCCAGCGCAATGGCCGTGGTCAGAACCCGTGTCACTTGGTCGATATTGCCGCCGACGATCATGATCGCGCCCACCTCTCCGATGCCGCGACCAAACCCTGCAAGGGCCGCCGTCAGCAGCGCGCGGCGGGCATCCCAGAGAAGCGTGCGCATTTTCTGGCTCTGGCTGACATTCATGGAAATGAGCAGATCATGGTAATCCGTCCAAAGCTCTCGCAGGGATTGATGCGCAATGGACGCGATCAAAGGCACGATGATGATCACCTGTGCGATGATCATGGCGGTGGGGGTAAACAGCAGCCCGAAAACGCCAAAAGGGCCGGAACGGGAAAGCAGCACGTAGACGAAGAGACCCACAACAACCGGCGGCAGGCCCATCAGGGCGTTGAGCACCGCGATGACGCCACGCCTCCAGCGAAAGCGGCGCACAGCCAAGATCGCCGCCAGCGGGAAAGCGATGAATGAGGCAATGACAAGCGCCGTTAGCGTCACCTGCAGTGAACGCAGCGTGATCTCCAGCAATCCCGCATCGAACGTGACGATGAGCCAGAACGCCTGCCCCAGCCCGCCCCAAAGATCACTCATGGTGATTGGTCCTTTGACTTCACGCGCAGTGTATCCGGGCCACGCGATGGGCGCAGCAACAAAGCGAGAGAGAGACAGTGATTTACCGCCAATAAACCCGTGCTATCTTACTCTCACGACCAACGGCCACCCAACCAGCCCAAAAAGAAGGGCGCAGGAGATGCCGCCATGAAAGACAGCGATCCCAAATTCGATTGGCTGACCGAGGATGTGGATCAGCTTTTGACAAATCACCGCGATGGCCATGCCATGGCACGGGGCTTTTATACGTCGTCGAAAGTCTATGAAGAAGACATCAAAACCTATTGGAATAAAACATGGATCTGGGTTGGGCATGTGTGTCAGCTGCCCAAGAACGGGTCTTTCTTTCTGTTCGACTACGGACCGGAATCCATCATCGTCGCACGGGACCGGACGGGGCAGATCGGTGCTTTTGTGAATGTGTGCCGCCATCGCGGGGCACGGGTCTGTACGGAACCAGCGGGGCGTACGCATTCCTTTTCCTGTCCCTATCACGCCTGGGTCTATGAGCTGAACGGTGATCTGCGTGCCGCGCGGGAGATGGATGAGGGCTTTGACCGCGACGACCACGGGCTGATCAAGGCGCATATTCGCATCATGGAAGGGTTGATTTTCGTCTGCACCGCCGAGGTGCCGCCCGCCATTGATCATGCGATTGAGGGGCTGATGCCGCTCATCAAACCGTTCGGGATGGACAAGATGAAGATCGCACATGAGGCGTCCTATCCCGTGCCCGCCAATTGGAAGCTGGCGGTGGAAAATTACATGGAATGCTATCACTGCGGGCCTGCGCATCTGGATTACTCGCAATCTCACAGTTTGAAGGACCCCGGCTCAATCACGCCGGAATTGCTGGCCTCGCTACATGCAGCGCGGGCGGCGGCTGGCTTGCCCGAGGAGGCGGAGTTTTGCCTCAACAATATCGGCACGGGTCGGGCGGAATTGGACGCCTGGTCGGGCTGCTATCCGCTTTATCCCGGATACAAAACGGGCAGCAAGGATGGAGAATTGGTCGCGCCTCTTCTTGGGGATCTCAAGGCGCCCTTCAACGGTGCCAATGATCTGCAATTGGGGATTTTGAACAATCTGCTGATCTATTCCGATCACGTGGTGGGCTATCGGTTTGTGCCGCGCAGCGTGCAGGAAACGGATATACAGATGGTCTGGTATGTGCATGAGGACGCCGTCGAGGGGCAGGATTATGATGTGGACGCGCTCACTTGGCTTTGGCACGTGACCACGCTGGATGATGAACGGATCATCCGCGTCAATCAGGAAGGCGTAAATTCATTCCATTTCCGACCCGGACCACTGTCGCAAATGGAAGAGTTTATGCGCGCCTTTTATGATGGCTATTTGACCACGCTGCGGCAGGCGCGTGGGTTGATGTAGTGATGCCCCCGCTGCGAGGCACGATGGGGGTAGTATCATGAGCAGTTTGGCATTCGATCGACCGGGACGGTTCTGGCGCGGCAATTTGCATACGCATTCCGATCTCTCTGACGGGATATTGAGCCCAGAAGAGGTCTGCCGGAGGTATCGGGCGGAGGGCTATGATTTCATATCGCTCACCGATCATATGGTCGGACTTTTTGGATATCCGATTGCGGATACAGAACGCTTTCGTGGTAACGGGTTCATGACGATCCCGGGGGCGGAGCTGCATTCGGGCGCGATGGAGAATGGAGAGATTTGGCACGTGCTGGCCGTGGGGCTTCCTTACGATTTCGCGCCTGCACATGCGCCCGACTTTGGCGCGCGGGAGGATCAGGAAAGTGGGGCCTCCCTAGCATCGCGTGCGCGGGAGGCCGGCGCATTCGTAGCCGTGGCGCATCCAGAATGGTCAGGGCTGACAACAGATGATGCGCGCGGAATTGAGGCTGCCCATGCGGTGGAGGTTTACAATCACGGCTGCGCGGTGGGATGTGATCGCCCACATGGGTTTTACACGTTGGATCAGTTGTTGAGCGAAGGTCGACGATTGACGTTATGCGCAACAGATGACGCCCATTTCTATGAGCCCGATCACTTTGGAGGATGGGTGATGGTGAAGGCTGCAGAAAATGATCCGGACGCGCTGGTGGAGGCGTTGAAAGATGGGGCCTACTATGCCTCCACCGGGCCGGAAATCCACGCTGTGCATTGGGAAGACAACGCTGTCGTTGTGGAAACAAGCGCGGTCGCTGCTGTGATCGTGCAAGGGCAAGGATCAGGTACGCAAGCGTTGCACGGCTCTTCGATGACGCGGACACGCATTGAATTTCAGCGCGTTGCGCCGTCGCCCTGGTTGCGGGTGACTGTGGTGGATGCGGCCGGGCGGCGGGCCTGGTGCCAACCGCATTTTCGGGATTGAAGGTGGGGTGAAACCCCACCTTGCCCTTTATTCAGCCGCGATGGTTTCCTCGGCGGGTTCCACGCGCACGGCGGAGAACTTGAATTCCGGGATCTTGCCATAGGGGTCAATCGCAGGATTGGTGAGGATATTGGCCGCCGCCTCCACATAGGCGAAGGGCAAAAACACCATATCCGGAGAGACGGCGCGGTCGGATCGGGCCATGATTTCAATCGAACCGCGCTTGGTGGTGAGCCGGATCATGCCGCCCGGTTCCACGCCCATTTTGCGCAGAGTGGACGGGTGAAGCGAACAGTTGGCTTCTGGTTCAACGGCGTCCAAAACGCTGGCGCGTCGGGTCATGGACCCGGTGTGCCAGTGTTCTAGCTGACGACCGGTGGTGAGCACCATGGGGTACTCCGCATCGGGCAGATCGTCAGGCGGGACCACGCTGGCCGGGGTGAACTTCGCGCGGCCTTCTGCGCGGGGGAAGGCATCGCCGAAGACGACCGATTGGCCGGGGTCTTCGGGGCTGAGCGACGGGTAAGTGACCGCAGAGCCTTCGAGGCGTTCCCACGTGATGTTGTCGAGGCTGCGCATGTTGAGCGCCATCTCGTTGTAGACCTGGCTTGGGTGCGTGTAGGTCCAGTTGAGGCCGCACCGTTTTGCCAGTTCAACCTCAATCCACCAGTCTTCCTGCGCCTCACCGGGCGGCGGCACGGCTTGGCGCAGCATTTGCACGGTGCGGTTGGTGTTGGAGACGGTGCCGGTTTTTTCGTAGAGCGCGGAGGCGGGCAGGATTACGTCGGCGTAGTTGGCCGTTTCCGTTATGAAGATGTCCTGCACCACCAGATGGTCGAGCTTGGCCAGTGCATCGCGGGCGTGTTCCACATCCGGGTCAGACATGGCGGGGTTTTCGCCCAAGATATACATCGCCTTGATCTGGTCATCGTGGACGGCATCCATGATCTCGGTGACGGTCAGTCCCTTTTCATTTGAAAAGTCGCCGGATTCCCAAACATCCGTAAAGGCCGAGCGCACGCCGTCGTCGGTCACTGTCTGATAGTCGGGCAGGAACATCGGGATGAGACCTGCATCAGAGGCGCCTTGCACGTTGTTCTGACCGCGCAGCGGGTGAAGGCCCGTGCCCGGACGGCCCACATGACCGCACATCAGGGCGAGGCTGATGAGGCAGCGGGAATTATCCGTGCCGTGGATGTGTTGACTGACGCCCATGCCCCAGAAGATCATGCCAGCTTGCGCGGTGGCGAAATCGCGAGCGACGGCGCGGAGCGTCTCCGCAGGGATGCCGCAGAGCTTTTCCATTTTCTCTGGCGGGAACTGCTTGAGATGCTCTTTCTCGGCTTCCCAGTTTTCGGTGAACGCCTCGATATATTGTTTGTCGTAGAGCCCTTCTTCGACGATCACGTTCATGATGCCGTTGAGCATTGAGACGTCCGAGCCCGGCTTGAAGGGCAGCATGTGTGTGGCGAAGCGCTTCAGCCCGTGTTCGCGGGGGTCCATGACGATAAGCTTGCCGCCGCGCTTGGTGAACTGCTTGAAATACGTCGCGGCCACCGGGTGATTTTCCAGCGGGTTGCAGCCGATCATGATGGCGACGTCGGCGTTCTCGATCTCGTTGAACGTCGCGGTCACAGCACCCGATCCCACGTTTTCGATGAGAGCGGAGACCGAGGAGGCGTGGCACAGACGCGTACAGTGGTCCACGTTGTTGTGGCCGAACCCCTGGCGGATGAACTTCTGGAAGAGATACGCCTCTTCATTGGTGCATTTGGCCGACCCGAACCCCGCGACTTCGCGGCCGCGGCCCTTGAGGCCATTTGCGGCGAAATCGAGCGCCTCATCCCAGGTGGCTTCGCGGAAGAATTCGCTCCAATCGCCGGGGTCGACATTGAGGCCCTTCGCGGGCGCGTCCTCACGACGGATGAGGGGTTTCGTGAGACGGTGGGGGTGGTGGATGTAGTCGTAGCCAAAGCGCCCTTTGACGCAGAGACGGCCTTCGTTGGCGGGGCCGTTGATGCCCTCGACATATTTCACCTTGTCGTCTTTGACCTTGATGTTGATCTGGCAGCCAACACCGCAGAAGGCGCAGACGCTTTTGACTTCACGGTCGTAATCATCGCGATTACCCACCTGATTTTCATCGACCACTGAGGAGGGCATCAGCGCACCCGTCGGGCAGGCTTGCACGCATTCGCCGCAGGCAACGCAGGTGCTGTCGCCCATAGGATCGGCGAAATCGAAGGTCGGGTAGGCATCGTGCCCGCGACCAGCCATGCCGATCACGTCATTGACCTGCACTTCGCGGCAAGCGCGCACACAGAGACCGCATTGGATGCAGGCATCCAGGTTGACGCTCATGGCGACGTGACTATCGTCGAGCAGCGGCACGCGGTCCTGTTCGAGTTTGGGGAAACGCGACTCAGAGACGCTGTTGAGATCGGCCATGTCCCAGAGGTGGCTAGCCTTGTCGTGGGCTTTTTCACGCTCGGGCTGGTCGGTGACCAGCATTTCGAGGACGAGCTCGCGGGCTTTCACGGCACGCTCTGTGTCTGTCTTGACCACCATGCCGTTGGTGACGGGGCGGATGCAGGAGGCGGCCAGCGTGCGCTCGCCTTCAATCTCCACCATGCAAGCGCGGCAATTGCCGTCGGGGCGATAGCCCGGCGCGGGTTTGTGGCAAAGATGCGGGATTTTCAGGCCGCGCCCATGAGCGGCTTCCCAGATCGTGTATTTGTCGGGAACGGTGACCTCTTCGCCGTCGAGCGTGAAGGTGACGGTTTGGGTATCGGCCATATCTTTCATGAAGCCTCTCCCGAAATTTCATCGCCGAAATGCTGCATCATCAGCTTGATCGGGTTGGAGGCCGCCTGCCCCAGACCGCAGATCGAGGCATCGCCCATGATCTGGCAGAGATCGCCCAGAAGGTCTTGATCCCATTCATCTTCCTGCATCAGCTTCACGGCCTTTTCACAGCCGACGCGGCAGGGCGTACACTGGCCGCAGCTTTCGTCCTCGAAGAATTTCAGCATGTTGAGCGCGGCATCGCGGGCGCGGTCGTGGTCGGACAGAATGACAATCGCAGCCGAGCCGATGAAGGTGCCGTATTCCTGCAGCACGTCGAAATCCATGGGGATGTCGGCCATGGTTGCAGGCAAAAGCCCGGCGGAGGGCCCACCGGGTTGGTAGGCTTTGAACGTGTGGCCGTCGAGCATGCCGCCGCAGGCCTCAATGATATCGGTGATGGTGGAGCCAGCGGGCAAGAGATGCACGCCCGGGTTCTTCACGCGGCCCGACACGGAGTAGGAGCGCAAGCCCTTGCGGCCGTTCTTTTCAACGGAGGACAGGATTTCGCCACCCTCCCGCAGCACCCGGCAGACCCAGTAGAGCGTTTCGATGTTGTTGACGAGCGTGGGGCGGTTAAAGATGCCCACTTGGGCCACGAACGGCGGGCGATGGCGAGGAATGCCCCGTTTGCCTTCAATCGATTCAATCATCGCGCTTTCTTCGCCGCAGATATAGGCCCCTGCCCCACGGCGCAGGTCGATATAGCCGGGCTTGACGATGCCAGCCTCTTCCAGCGCGGCGATTTCCATTTTGAGGATCTTCAGCACGGCGGGGTATTCATCGCGCATATAGATGAAGCAGGTGTCTGCCTCGACAGCCCAGGCGGCGATCAGCATGCCTTCGAGGAAGATGTGCGGCGTGCGCTCCAGATAGTAGCGATCCTTGAACGTGCCGGGCTCGCCTTCATCACCGTTGACGGCGAGATACCGAGGGCCCTTCTCGGCGCGCACGAAACCCCATTTGCGACCTGAGGGGAAACCCGCGCCGCCCAGACCGCGAAGGCCCGAGCCGAGGATTTCGTCCTGCACGGCATCGAAATCGCCATTCTCGCGCAGCTCGGCCAGTTTTTCGTATCCGCCTTTCGCGCGGTAAGTCTCGAACGTTTCGTAATCCGGGACATGGGCGTGCGTGTCATCCATCATGATCGCCATCTGCACCTTTTCGGGCGTGGCGTGGTCAATGTGGTTGTGGCCGATCTCCAACACAGGCGCGGTATCACACCGACCCATGCAAGGCGCGCGCAAAACGCGAACCTGCGCCGGGTCCATGCCGTCTTCCAAGGCGGCCTTCAATTGTTCGGCCCCGGCCAATTCGCATGACAGTGAGTCGCAGACCCGAATGGTCAGCGCGGGCGGCGGCACATCACCTTCTTTGACCACGTCAAAATGGGCATAGAAGGTCGCAACCTCATAGACTTCCGCCATCCCGATACGCATCTCTTCGGCCAGCGCGCGCAAGTGCCCGGCGGACAAGTGTCCGTATTCGTCTTGAATTAAGTGAAGGAATTCAATGAGGTAGTCGCGACGCCGCGGGCGGTTGCCAAGCAACGCGCGGATGTCGTCCCAGGGCTGATCCTCAAGCTGTCGGCCTTTGGGCGTGTGGCGGCCTTTGCCACGGGCGCGTTTCCATACGCCTTCTCTGTCGTCGAGTGCCATCCTACCTCCGGTACCTGCGCGAATTAGTGCCTAGGGTGTATACAAAGGTATGGCAGAGCTAAGTGCTTGTATCAAATTGCGATTTCTAATGAATTGATAAGCATATCCTATCAATAAAACCTGAGTAATTCAGTTAGGTTCCGATTTGCAAATCAATTCAACAGCAAAAGGCAGGTCATAATCCGTCGCGAACCGCCGCCCGAACTGCACCTAGAATGACGGTTTTTGTGGTCTGGCGCGGGGCGACAAGTGCAATCTTTTTTTCAACACGCGGCTCCACCAGGTCGAGAACGACAATGTCGCCTTCATCGCCCAGTTCCTTGATCAGTACTTTGGGCACGATCGTGGCAGCGTTGCCCTGTTTGGCGATGACAATGGCTGCGTTGAAGCCGTTGCTGTCAAAAATCACACGCGGGCGCGTACCGGCATCCTGAAACACCCGGTCGATGATCTTGCGGTTCTGCATGGCAGGTTCTAGCAGCGTGAGTGGCAAAAGTGCCGCCTGCCCCCAGGTGATCGTATCGGATTTGTCCGCGACCATCTCTTTGGGCGCGACCAGTACGTAATGTTCGTCATAGACCGGATCGATATGCATCAGATCGGCCGACACACCATCGGCATAGGTGAGCCCTGCATCGAATTGGCGATCCTCTATCCCCTGCAAGATGGCCAGCGATGAGGCGGTTATGATCCGTGTCCGCAGCCCCTCGTGATCATCATGCAACCGAATGGCAAGTTGCGCGGCCATGGCTGTCGCGGTGGGCACGACGCCGAGGACAAGCGAGCCTGTCACCTCGCCTTTGGTGGCGCGGATTTCACGTTCCAGATTGCGGGTGCGTTCGAGGATGTCGCGGGCATGATGCAGCACCTTTTCGCCTTCGGGTGTCAATTGTTGAAACCTGTTGCGGCGCTGGACGATCGGGGTGTTGAGATTTTCCTCAAGGTGGCGGATGCGCATGGAGAAGGCCGGTTGCGACAGGCCACATTCCTGTGCCGCGCGGGCAAAGTGGCGGGTGCGGGACAACGCCACAAGGCATTCGAGGTCTTTCAGGTCGATCATGGGGGCTACCTATGTCTGCCGTACTGTTCTTATCGGACGTTAAGACGCGGGACGCAAAGATTAATTCGCCTGCGCCCGCATCACCTTGGTTTCTCGGTAGAGCATGAAAAGCCCGCTTGCCACGACCAGACAAGCGCCCAGAAGCGTCAGCGGCACGGGCCAATCGCCAAAAACGATGTATCCCAGCAGCAAAGCCCAAAGCAGACCGGTATAGCGGAAGGGCGCCACGAAGGAGATATCGCCCACTCGCATCACCAGAATTGAGAAAAGATAGGCCCCAATGATCAGCACTGACGCCCCGGCTGTCAGGCCCCATGTCCGCGGTGTCATTGTCACCCAATCGGCCGGGATCGCCAGAACACCGAAGACAACCATGATGACCATAGAGTTTGCGAATACAGCCATCATCGAAGGCACATCAGGCGACATGGTGCGGGTGATCAGATCGCGAAGTGTGACGCAGACCACCGCGCCCATGGCGTATAACGAATAAATCGTGAAATCCGCCGCTCCGGGCCGGATGATCAGCAAAACGCCCAATAGTCCCACCCCGATAGCGGCCAAGCGACGCCAGCCCACCGGCTCGCCCAGAACCGCCCAAGCGGCGAGCGTTATGGTCAGCGGCAGCGCCTGAAGGATGGCCGTCGCATTGGCGAGCGGCATATTGAAGAGAGCTGTAAGCAAAAAGAATGCGGCGGCCGTATCTGCCAGGCTGCGCAACAGAATGCGGGTCCGGTCTTTGGGGGCTATGCGAATGGAAAAGGCGCCCAAACGCCAGGCAACAATGGTCACCAGACCCGTGGTCATCAACCCTCTGAGGAACAGAAGTTGAAAGAGCGGCACATCGCCCGCCATCATTTTCATGACCGTGTCATTGACCGTGTAAGCCGCCATGGAGGCCGTCATGAAGCCTGCCGCGATAAGATTGTCTTTCAATGGAGTGGTTGGGCTATTTGTCACGTCACGCGGTGGGGGCCAGCCCCCACACCCCCGGAATATTTATGGCCAAAAAGAAGGCGGCACGCGGGAAGAGTGGCATCTTTTAGTCTTCGAAGGTGAGTTGGTTGGCGATCTGCGCATGCAGCCTCGGGTTTGCAGCAAGGACGCCTGCGACTTTCGGCGTTGGGTTGTTGAACATCAAGGGTTGACCCGCACGATCGGAAGTGCAGGCACCAGCCTCACGCAGGATCAGGTCTCCGGCGGCGATATCCCATTCCCAGCTGGGGCGGAAAGTGATCATGGCGTCAAAGCGACCTTCGGCGACAAGCGCCATGCGGTAGGCCAGTGACGGGCGGTAGGCGCGGGTGAGATCGGGCGGCGTACCCTGCCAGAACTCAGGCTTGAAATTATGTTTGACCGAAAGCACCTGCGCGGTGGCAAGGTCTTGGGTCTGGCGGGGTTGGATCGGCGCGTCGTTCAGGGTAGCGCCCTGCCTTGCGGCGGCAGCATAGAGCATGTCGCGTTTGGGCAGATAGATCACAGCGGCTGTGACGCGGCCCTCTTTGGCGACCGCCAGGGAATGCGCCCAGGTATTGGAGCCGTCGATAAAGCTGCGGGTGCCGTCGATGGGGTCGACGATGAAAAGGCGGTGCGCGCTCAAGCGGGCGGGGTCGTCTTCGCTTTCCTCCGACAGCCAGCCGTAATCGGGGCGTTCTGATTGTAGAATGTCGTGGAGTGTGTCGTTGACCGCCAGATCGGCTTCGGTCACCGGGCCTGCATTGTCGGGCTTTTCCCAGGTTTTGGTGGTGTCTGGGGCAAAACGACATGCCACGCGCCCAGCGGCGCGGGCGGCCTTGATCAAAAGATCAAGATCAGGATCCGGCAAGGGTCATCCCTTCGACCAGAAGCGAGGGCACGACGCGGCTGAGATGGGTGCGCGCATCATTCGCCGGGATGAGGCCGCGCAGCATCTCTGGCAGGCTACCGGCGATCGTGCATTCATTGACCGGATAGGCGATTTCGCCCTTTTCCACCCAGAACCCCGACGCACCGCGGGAATAATCGCCCGTATTGGGGTTGATCGTTGCGCCGATCATCGAGGTGACCAAAAGGCCAGTGCCCATGTCGCGCATCAGCTCTTCGCGCGACTGACTGCCTTGGGTCAGCGATATGTTCCAGTTGCCGGGCGATGGCGGGCCACCAGTCCCGCGCATGGCGTTTGCGGTGGAGGACGCGCCCAGTTTGCGGGCGGTGGAAAGATCGAGTGTCCAGCCTTGCAGAACGCCTGCGTCCACAATGGCGCGGCGCGCCGTGGGCAGGCCTTCGGCATCAAAGGCGCGAGACCCGGCCACACGGGGGCGATGAGGGTCTTCGATCAGGTCGAGGGTTTCGGGCAGCACCTGTTCACCCTGACGGTCACGCAGCCAAGAGGCACCGCGCGATATGGCCTGACCATTGGCCGCGCCCAGAAGGTGACTGATGAGCGTGCCGGCGATACGTTCGTCATAGAGCACCGGATATGTGCCGGTTTTGGGTTTGCGCGCGTTCAGAAGCGCCACGGCGCGTTCGCCCGCATTTCGGCCAATGTCTTCGGCAGAGCGCAGATCAGACAGGTAGATACGGCTGTCACCGTCGCTGTCGCGCTCCATTCCCGTGCCCTCCCCTGCAATGGCCACGCCGTAAAGGGAATGGTCAGACCGTGAATAACCGGCGGAAAATCCGTTCGTGGCTGCAAGGTGGACGTGGCGATCGGTGTGGCTGGCCGCCGCCCCAGATACTTGTGTCACGCCCGCCACGGAAAGCGCCGCCTCCTCTACGGCGAGGGCGGCATCGCGCAGTGCATCGGGCGCAGGCGCGTCAGAGCGGTCATGCAGGTCGAGTGCTGCCAGATCGCACCCATGGCCCAGTTGATCGGGATCCGCGAGGCCCGCATGAGGATCGACCGGGGCCTCCATGGCCATGGCGCAGGCCCGTTCGGCGAGGGTGTCGATGGTCGTCTGCGACGTGTCTGAGGCCGATACGCAAGCCTGCCGACCGCCGATGATCACGCGCAGGCCTATATCGGTGCCATCAGCCGCCTCGGCCTGTTCTAGTGTCGCGGCACGCACACCCACACGCACGGATGACCCGCGCATGGCGATGGCATCCGCCGCCTCAGCGCCTGCGCGTTCGGCAGCCATCAGCATGGCATCTGTCAGGTCGGTCAGGGAGGTGGTCATGCATGCCTCATTGCGCTGCTCATTATGGTTGGCCACAGAGGTAGACCGCCACATAGCCCCCTGCAAGCGCATGGCGTCCATTGGTGCAAAGAAAAAGGGCCGCGTTCCAAGCGGCCCTTTGTCTGAATTCCGTTTTCGTTACTGAATCCGTTGCCCATTGGCGAACACCTGGCCGTTGCCTTGTACCTCGATTGTGGAATTGAGCGTGTCCGGCGCATCCCCCGGCACGGCAAACAGACCCATCATCATGCGCACACCGCCAGCGTCTCCTTCGGGGACAAGACCCATGTTCACAAGCTTGTCGAGCAACCCATTGCCACCCGCCAGCGACAGATCCAGCTTTCCCGTGGGCGCGGGCATCCCGCCAAAGGTCGTCAGGTCTGAATTATCGAATGTGAACGCGCCATCGCCCAAAAGCTCTGCCCCGGCGGCGCTGAGTTTGAGGTTTGTGACCTCAACCGAATGCAGCTCCCCGGGCTGTGCCGCGCCACTATCAAGCCCGGCCATGGCGGCCGGATCCAGAATGTCGACCAGCAGCTTGGCCGTGCCCACCATCCCCATGGTCAGGGTCGCGGGATCGCGCGGCAACTGCCCCGTTGGGTCAATCAAGCTCCAGATCAGATCGGAGACTGCAAAATCAGCCAGCGTGACATCTAGCGCGAAAGGCTGCAGATCCTCCCGCGCGGTCACCGGGATCTTTATGCCGAACCCGCTTTCCTCAGCTGACAGCTCAATAGGCAGCGGTATGTCCGTGCCTGCCAGGGAAATATCCTGGCCCTTGGCCGCCAGATTATAGGCCAGCCCATCGGCGTTCATGGTCACGCCCAATTCACTGCTGGTGGATTTGGATTTCATTTGGAAGATATTGCCGGGCTCATTGAAATTCACGTCAATGGCCCCACCGGTGAGCGCCAGCATGCCATCGACCGCGAACCCCTGTTTGATCATGGCGGCCATGTCGGCCATGTCACCATCCTCTGGCAGTGCAGCCACCACGGCGCTGTCCATGCCTTCGGCCTCACCCTGCAGCACCAGACGACCTTCGTCGCCGTCGGGATCGGTCACATCCAGCACGTAGCTGATTGCACCGGTGGTGATTTTCTGTGCTGTTTCATACAGCGCGCCGGACTTTGATTGCGAAGACCCTGCAAAGTCGGCAATCGACATTTCCGCCCGGCCAAGCGCCGACATCGGCAGCGTGGCCTGATCGATGGTGATCTCATCCACCGTCAGACCGATGGCAGAGGCCGAATAGGTATAGCTGATATCACCAGGATCGCCCGCCACGATCACAGACCAATCGCGTGTGGTGTAGCTTGCGGCGACATTGACCGGGTCTTCACCCGGCGCCTCGACCAACACAGTGAGCGGCATGGTTTCGGGAAAGGCAATCGACACTGTCCCATTGCCATTATCCGTCATCGTCATTTCCGACATGGTGATCACGACGGAAACGTCTTCCTCCGGGATCACGGTGGTCATGGCGATGTTGCTCAGGATCAGATCATCACCGCTGCGGTTCTCGTCGGCGCTCATCTCGTAGCCCGACGCCGACATGTAAGTGACCCAGTCCTCCCACACGGCCTCTGCCGAAATATCCGCCGTCGCGGTGCCGCCCCAAAGGCAAGCCGCAGCCGAAAACGCCAGTGTTTTGCGGGAATTGAAACAAGCCATGATCGACCCTTCCGTTTTTTCCAATGATGTGTAGCTTCTGCCCAAGACAACCGAGGGTCAAGGTCTAGTTGGCCCCGGCGAACAAGCGGAAAGGACGCGTTTTATGGATATGACCGGGAAGACCACGCTGATCACGGGTGCCAGCCGCGGAATTGGTGCGGCGGCGGCGCGTGTTTTTGCAGAAGCTGGCGGTAATGTGGTTTTGGCGGCGCGGACGGTTGAGGATATTGAGACTATCGCCGATGAGATCGGAAAAAACGCCCGCGCGATCGCCTGCGATGTGAGCGTATATGAAGATGTGGCGGCCGCTGTGGCGTTGTGCGAACGCGAATTTGGTGGGCTCGACGTGCTGATCGGCAATGCAGGTGTCATCGATCCCATCGGGCATCTGGACACGCTCGCGCCGGAAGACTGGGGCCGCGTGATTGATATCAATCTCAAGGGCGTCTTTTATGGTATGCGCGCGGCCCTGCCTGTGATGAAGGCGGCGGGTGGTGGTACGATTATCACCATAAGTTCGGGCGCCGCCACCAGCGCCTTGGAAGGCTGGAGCCATTATTGCAGCTCCAAGGCGGGCGCTTTGATGTTGACGCGCTGCGCGGACAAGGAAAATCGCGCTGCCGGTGTGCGTGTGCTGGGCCTGTCACCCGGGACGGTGGCCACACAGATGCAGCGGGACATCAAATCGAGCGGCATGAACCCGGTGGCCGATCTGGATTGGTCCGATCACATCCCGCCGGACTGGCCCGCGCGGGCGCTGTTGTGGATGTGTGGGGCCGAAGCGGATGACTACCTGGGGTCGGACATCAGCCTGAGGCAGGATGACATCCGCCGCAAGGTGGGCCTGATATGATCCGGCTCGACAAGGATGGCGGGTTCTGGACCGCTACGATTGACCGCACCGAAAAGGCCAATTCGCTCACCGAAGAGATGCTTGCGGAATTGGCTGACATCGTCGAGGCCGCTATCGATGCTCGGGTCCTGGTTCTGACCGGCGCGGGCAAAGTGTTTTCTGCCGGTGCCGATCTCGACGCTGCGCGCGCAGGGTTGGCCCTGAGCCCAGTGTGGGAACGGCTGTCGGGTGCACTCTCCGCTCTGCCCTGCCTGACGATTGCGGCGCTCAACGGTACGGTTGCGGGCGGCGCGATGGGCATGGTGCTGGCCTGCGATCTGCGCGTGGCGGTGCACGAGGCGAAGGCGTTCTATCCGGTGATGAAACTCGGCTTTCTGCCTCAGCCATCCGATCCCCCGCGCATGGCGCAGTTGGTGGGCCCTGCACGGGCGAAGATGATGTTCATGGGGGGTGCCAAGATCGATGCGGAAACCGCGCTGTCCTGGGGTCTGTTTGATAAGATCGTGGAGAAAGACACGCTGATGGCAGACGTGCGTGCGCTGTCCGAAGACACGCTCAGCGCAACATCAGACCATGCCGGCGCGATCAAAGCGATGATCAAGCTTTAGTCGTGGAGGGGCCGTCCGTCAGGACTAAAGATCATCTACCTGTGCACCATCAAGCGCGCCATATCGAGCATACGGCAAGAAAAGCCCCATTCGTTGTCATACCATCCGAAGACGCGTACGAGCCCACCGGTGGAAACAGATGTCTCCGGACCCACGACAACAATGCTTTCCGGTCGGGCACGCAGATCGGCGCTGACAAGGGGTTTTTCCGTCCAGCCGAAGACATCAGAGCCATCCGAGGCGGCGCGCAGAACCTCATTCACCTCGGCCTCTGTCACGTTTTTTTCGGTCTGCAGGGTCAGATCAATGGCCGATACGCTGGCCGTCGGAACCCGGATCGCCCGCGCTTCGATCCGACCAGCAAGGCGCGGCAGCACAAGGTCCGTCTGAAGCTGCGCACTGGTCGTTGTCGGCACCATGGACAGCGCCGCCGCCCGGCTGCGTTCTGGCGCGGCCCGGGGTTTGTCGACTGTGGGCTGTGACCCGGTATAGCAGTGTACCGTGGTCATCTGCCCGCTCACGATCCCGAAGGCATCATCCAGAACCCGCGCAAGTGGCGCCAGCGCATTGGTAGTGCAGGACGCGTTTGAGACGATCCGTTCATCTCGCAGAGCGTCCTCATTGGCACCCATGACAATGGTAATATCAGCCTCTGCCGCCGGTCCCGACACCAGAACAGCCGCGGCCCCTGCCAGAAGCCCCCTTTCTGCCACAGCACGTGTGCCGCCCATACCGGTGCACTCCAGCACCAGATCAACGCCGTTCAGGTCCAGCTTCGACAGATCCGGTTCGGCGTGGAACGGTATCGACAGACCATCTACGATCAATCGTTCCGGCCCAGTGCTGACCTCTCCGGGCCATGGGCCAAAGACGCTGTCATATTCAAACAGGTAGGCACAGGTTTCCAGCGGCTCAATGTCGTTGATGAGAACGATTTCAAAGGCACCACGTTGCGCCATCAAGACCCGCAAAAGCGTGCGTCCAATGCGGCCAAATCCATTTATGGCGATGCGGATCGGAATGTGTGACATGGCGAGCACCGGTATTTAGGTCAGTAGGGCTGTCTTTTCTCACGACAAGATGCGCTACGCCACCCTTGTAACGAAATTTGATCAAATTGTAAGACTTGGTCGGTCTCTTGACGATTGCGGCGCTCAGCCTTGGAAGCGGTCCAATAGTGCCCTGTGGACATCCGCCGTGACAAACTTGCTCACGTCCCCACCCAGGCGTGCAATCTCTTTCACCAGCTTTGAGGCAATCGCCTGATGATGGGCATCGGCCATCAAGAACACCGTTTCCACGGACGCATCCAGCACCCGGTTCATTCCAACCATCTGAAATTCGTATTCAAAATCCGCAACGGCCCGCAAACCGCGAATGATGATCGAGGCATCCACATCTCGTGCGCAATCAATCAGAAGGTTTTCAAAAGGATGCACGACCAGTTCCACATCCATATCCTTGACGATCTTGCCCGCCTCGGCCTCCACCATCGCCACGCGTTCTTCCAACGAAAAAAGCGGCCCCTTATCACGATTGATCGCAACGCCCAGCACCAGACGATCCACCAGCGTGGCCGCGCGACGAATGATATCTGCATGGCCAAGGGTAATGGGATCAAATGTGCCGGGATAAAGACCGATGCGCATGGGGTGCCTCCTTTGCAGACCGTGGCGCGCCGCGCGTGCGTCACCGCGATATCGCAATTGCAAGTCGCCTTCAATGGCAAGACGGGGTTGCACAAACGATCACAGGTCGCGGTGAAATTCATCGACCAGATGGCGCACCACGCCGCGCAAGGCTTCATCCCTGCCCTGCCCGGCATCCAGCGCTTTTTCGAACAGGGCCCTTTGACGGGCGGCACTCGTCTGTTTGGCCATCTCGCGCACCCGCTCCACCTCCGCCAGCGCGCCGCAGGCCTCGGCATCTTCGCCCACAAGCTCCAGCATTTCATCCATGAGGTCCGGCAGAGACACGATCTCTCCCCGGCCGAGGTCAATGAGGCCCCGCGACGTACCATAGCGTTGCGCCCGCCAACGGTTTTCATCCACAAGAAACCGGTCATACATGCGCCACCGTTGATTTTTCTTTGCCAATCGGTGCAGCATCCGCGTGAGCGCCTGGATGAGTGCTGCCAGCGTGAGAGTATCCTCCAGAGCGGGCTGCACATCGCAGATACGCGTTTCCAGCGTGGGAAACTTGAACGACGGCCGCAAATCCCACCAGATCTTAGAGCTGTCTTCGATCAGACCCAGATCGGTCAGGACTTTGATGGAACGTTCGAATTCCGAAAAACTGTGCATCTGCGGCGGCAGGCCGGTGCGCGGCAGGTTGTCAAAAACGGTCAGTCGGTAGGAATGCAAGCCAGTATCGCGCCCTTGCCAGAACGGCGACGAACAGCTGAGCGCCAGAAGATGGGGCAAGAAATACATCGCCTGGGTCATCAGATCGATGCGCCGGTCGGGATCTTCAATGCCAACATGTACATGCATCCCGCAAATGAGCATCCTTTCCACGACGCCCTGCAGATCATATTGCAGGCTTTTGTAGCGGTCCTTGCTTGTATGGGACTGGTCGCGCCAATCAGAGAAGGGATGGCAGGAGGCGGCGATCGGAGCCAGGTTGAATTGCGCCGCGTGTCTGGCCACACAGCTGCGCAGGCGGCGCAGATCTTCGCGGGCTTCTGCAATGGTGGTACAGACCTTTGTGCCGATCTCGATCTGGCATTTGAGGAACTCTGGCGCGACCTGATCCTGCAATTCTGACTGGCAAGCCTCCATCAGCGCTTCGGGGGCCTCGGACAGGTCAAGACTGTCACGGTCCACCAGCAGGTGTTCTTCTTCAATCCCGATGGTGAATGCCGGATCCGGCGATGTCATGGCTGTCCTCCCTCCGCCCGAGCAAATCGTGAAAATCTGTACATTGCCAGTGCAAAATCAAATCTCTGTGGAGACGCGCCACCATCTGGGCTGTTTTGAACGGTAGGAATGCGACTGCGGCCGGAGTGCGGCCGCCCCCGGTTTGTCGAAAATGCCGAGGACCAGCGCGATCACAGGTGCATCATCCACAGCGCCGATTGTGCTGCCGCAGGTGGGGCAAAAGGCGCGGCTGGATTTTTCGGAGGATCGCCAAAGCGTTGGTGCCCCAAGTGGTCCTGTCCAGCGCACCTTGTCCTTTGGAAATTCAACCCAAGCCACGGTCAATGCGCCGGAATGGCGTTGGCACATGGTGCACGAACAGGTGTGGGGAAACTGGGGTGGACTTTCCGCTTCAAAACGAATGTCACCGCAAAGACAGCCACCCGTGTAGAGTTTGGGCATATTGGGGTTCTCCAAACGACAGATGATCCATGGTATCGCAGCGTCAGAGATTTTTCGCAGAAAAATCGTAATCGAAAATTCTGCGAATTTTCTATGGTTCAGATCAGAATGTCGAACTTGTCCCGAATGGCCTTATCCTCTTCCGCGCCCAGATAGTCCGGATGGTGCGTTTGCAAGAGTTCCTGTGCACGCAGCCGCGCCATGCCCCACGCATCAGGCGCGCCCTTTTCTTCCCACGCGCGCGGCGTATCGCGATCAGCAAGCAGCGGATAGAAATAATCGCGTTCCATAGCCCCGATGGTCTGGTCCCCACCTAGAAAATGACCCTCTCCCAAAACGGCGTCGCATATGGCATCGAAGCCGAGGTTTTCCGGCGTCACCTCCACGCCCCTCAAAGCGCGGTAGGACATGGAGTGCATTTCGTCATCCAGCACGAACGCTTCAAAACTGGCCCCCAGAAGGGACGCCGTCATGCCCGAGCTTTCATAAATCAGGTTCGCCCCCGCCAAAGCGGCCGCGAGCGAGGTCATGCCTTTTTCTACACCGTATTGTGCGTCAATCGCCTTGGCGTCAGTCATTGATGCGGCCACGCCAGAGGGCAGCCCCAACCAATTCGACACCTGCGCAGACGCCGCATTGAGGATCGCAATTTCCCCGCCGCCGCCCGCAAACGCACCTGTGCGCAGGTCGATGACCAGCGGCCAGTTAGAAAAGACCATCGGATGGCCGGGTTTGATGACATTGACCATGACAAGGCTGGCCAGCGTCTCTGCCAAAGACTGTGCAAGAAACCCGGCCAGCGTCGCCGGCGCCGTAGCGCCCGCTTGTGCCGCGGTGATGCAGGAGACAGGGATGTTGTGTTCAAGGCAGGCAAAGGTCACATCCACCGCATCCTCGCCAAAGCGCATCGGCGAAATCACCGGGCTGATATGGGCTTTTACAAAGGGGCGTCTGGCAAACTCCCCTGCCCCGCCAGCGGCAATGTCGAACATCTCCACCAAGGGTGCGACGTGTTCGGCCAGCGTAAACGCCGTGGCCACGGGTTTCGTGGTGTTCTTCATCAGCGCATAGGCCGTGTTCACATCGAGCGCGTATTCGCCTTCCACATCGGTGGCGATGCAGCAGCGCGTGAACCAGCTGATATTGGTCAACGCGTCCTGCAGCCGGGTGAAATTGTGCAGGTCTTGAAGAGTAGAGGCGCGGTAGAGCCCGGTTTCCATATCCAGCGTCTGAACCGCCGCACCGCCGGTGCCGAAATGCACATTGGCACCGCCGACATGGATCGTGCGGGCGGGATCACGGCCATGAAGGGGGAATTCCTTGGGGGCCAGCGCAATGGCGCGTTCCACCAAGTGACGCGGCAAGCTGATGCGGTCTTGCCCAAGATCCTTGGCCCCAGCCGCATTCAACGCGTTCCACAAACGCTCCGGCACTTCGCCCATGCCAAGCTTTTCCAGCAGCCGCAGCGCGGTCTCATAGATGCCACGCAGATCGGCCTCGGACAGCGGGCAGTAGAACCCGCCCCTTTGTCCGGGAGGGGCCGGATTGACGGCCGGCGGCGCTGCGGCTTTGGCGAGCCGTTCTTTGCGGCCCGACCGGCGGGATTTGCGGGTTAGCTCTGTCATGCCATCGGTGTTTCAAATTTGCCCCTTTCTGGGCAAGCCGGATCGACTTTATGTGAATTTTTTAGAAATAGAGATGCGAATAATTGATCAATTATATCCCGGCCATTGACCCGCACGCTGCAAAGCCGCCCTTTGGGCGGGAACCATATCGGAGTGTAGCGATGAAAACCCAAACGAGATGCGTTGTGATCGGCGGTGGGATCGCGGGATGCTCTACGATCTATCATCTCACGCAGGAAGGTTGGACCGACGTTGTTCTGGTGGAGCGAAATGAGCTGACATCGGGCACCACATGGCACTCGGCCGCGCAGGTGACGAATTTTGGGATGAACCAGACGATGGTCGGGCTGAAGACCCATTCGATCAATCTTTACAAGGAACTGGCGGACGATCCTGACTATCCGATCAACTACCATCACGGCGATGGCGGCATCCGGCTGGCCAACACGGAGGCGCAGATGGATGGCTATCGCCACTTTGCCTCCATGGCGCGGGGGATGGATGTTCATTTTGAGGTCATCGACGCCGAAGAATGCGCCCGGCGGCATCCCCTGATTTCCACCGACAATCTAGTGGGCGGGCTGTGGGATCCGTTTGACGGGGATATCGACCCTGCGCAGCTGTGTCAGGCACTGGCCCGACGGGCACGTAAAGCGGGGGCCGAGGTTTATCGCAATTCCCCGGTGACGGGGCTGACGCAACATGCTGATGACACGTGGACGGTGCACACCGAAAAAGGCGATATCGACTGCGAAGTCGTGGTCAATGCCTGCGGGTACCGCGTGAATGAGGTCGGCGCGATGATGGGTGTGCATCATCCTGTGACGTCGATGGAGCATCAGTATTTTCTGACCGAGCCAATCCAGAAGATCATCGATGCAGGCCACAGGATGCCGCTGCTGCGCTGCCCGATCTCTGACTATTATTGTCGTCAGGAAAAGCAGGGATTGCTGGTTGGATTTTATGAACAAGACTGCCGCACCTGGGGCATGGATGGGATCGATCCAAACTTCGTCAACGCCCTGTGCCCGGATGATCTGGACCGGGTGACCGACGTGCTGGAAGGCGCGTTTGCCCGCATGCCCGCGCTGATGGAGGTGGGGATCCATACGGTTGTGAATGGACCGATCACTTACACGATTGATGGCGCGCCACTGGTTGGACCGATCCCGGGCAAGCGCAACGCATTTTGTATCATCGGGCTGCGCGCGGGGCTTGGCGAAGGCGGTGGGCATGGCTGGCTTTTGGCGCAACAGATTGTGCATGGTGAGGCGTGCTACGACACATGGGTGATCGACCCGCGCCGCTTTACCGGGCATGGCAATGTGGAGCTGTGCGCATTGAAGGCCATTGAGGATTATCAAAACGAATTCCGCTTCCATTTTCCCCATGAACATCGCCCCGCCGGGCGCCCGATGAAAACCACCCCGCTGACGCCCGTTCTGGCCGCTGAGGGAGCCGAGTTTACCGTCGTAAACGGTTGGGAACGCGCGGATTTCTTCAAACCTTCACTCGATTTCCGAGAAACCCATTCCTTCCGCTTCAATGAGGTTTTCGATGTTGTGAAGGCTGAGGTGGACGCCGTGCAAACCCGCGTTGGGTTGGCAGAAGTGAACGGCTTCAATCGATATGAACTTACTGGCTCAGACGTGCATGATTTTCTGGACCGGATGATCTGTGGCGCGGTGCCACGGCGATCAGGGCGTGTGGGGCTGGGCTACCTGCTCAATCACCATGGCATGCTTAAGGGTGAGGCCACAGTGGCAAACCTTCCCGACGGGCGGGTATGGTATGGCTCTGCAGCGGCGGCAGAATGGCATGACATGGATTGGCTGCTCGGCAACTTGCGCGGCGACGAAGATGTGCAAATCCGCTCACTCACCAATGATCACACGATCCTCGTACTGGCAGGCCCCAAGGCGCGCGACGTATTGCAGACGGTCAGCCGCGCGGATTGGTCGGCGGCCGCCTTCCCCTGGCTGTCGGTGCGTGAAGCTTTCATCGGCATTGCCCCCGCCGTGGTGATGGGGGTCAGTTTCTCAGGTGAATTGGCCTACGAGATCCACGTGCCAAATGCGCAGGTCTACGCAGCCTATCTTGCCCTCAAGCAGGCCGGGGCGGCCCATGGGATGCAAATGTTCGGCGCGCGCGCTGTGGACTCGATGCGCATGGAAAAAGGCTTCCTGCATTGGAAATCTGACATCCTGATCGAGTTTGATCCCTTTGAGACGGGGCTTGAGCGGTTCGTCCGAATGAACAAGCCCGACTTCGTGGGCAAAACGGCATTGGAAACCCGTCGCGCGGAGGGTGTTCGGCGCAAACTGGTAGCGCTCGAGGTGCAAAGCAAGGAAGCGCCTGCTCATGGTGGCGCGTCGGTCATGGTGAATGGGGCGGTTGTCGGCACAGTCACATCGGGTGATTACGGGCACCGGGTGGACAAGAACCTGGCCTATGCCTTTGTCACGCCTGAATTTTCCGAAGAGGATACCGCGGTCGAGATTGACATGATCGGGACAATGACACCCGCGAAAGTGATCGCGCCATCCCCTTATGATCAAGACATGGAACTGCCGCGGAGCTGATACCTGAAAATTCGCAGAATTTTCGTTTACGAATTTTCATGCGAAAATTCTTTGTAAAGGACTATTGCGCAGTCCGATCAAGCTCCGCCACGAAGGTGGATAAGTCTTCGTCTTGGCTTAGATCGGCCAGATCGTAACGGTCTGTGACTGCATCCACCGACAAGGCCACATCACGTGTGATTGTCCCCTGCGGGCCAACCGGACCGTAATGGGCATCAGCCACTTGGAAATAGACCGATCCGGATTCGCCCACGCGCAGGCTGGGCGCCTCTTCCAATGCGGGCACCTCATAGGTTTCGCCACCGTTCAGCGTGCCCTCAAAGACGATATTGCCCTCAGCAGAGGTCACCCGAATCCAAGCCGGTCGTACGGCAACCACGCGCACCGGCGGTGCTGCGTCAGCCAGAACCTGAGGCGAAGGCGTCGCGCCATCGGATCTCGACAGCACAGAGGCAATCGCGGCTTCTACCGGATCCACCGGTTCTGCCAAAGGCTGTTCTGGGCGCAGAGTGCCTACAGAGGCGGGATCAATCGTGGCGATCGGACCGTCACGAGCCACGATCACGGGTACGTCCAATGCTTCAGGCCGGTAAACACGGTCGAGTGATTCAGATGTGCCGAAATTAGAGGGCTGAAAACCGGATGCTATGTCTTCCGCCTGCGCCACAATCGCACCGTCGAGCGGATCAAGATCCGTCAGCACGGCAGGTGTGTTCTCCACAGGCGCAAGGCGCACCTGCTGTACTTCCTTGAGCACCGACCAACCGCCAAAGCCAATCGCGGCAATCAGCCCCACGAGCACGACCGCAGACCCAATCGCGCCCGGTTCAATCCCGCTGAGCATGCTTTCGCGGGCTGGCAGGAACGGTGTGGCTGGTTCCATGATTGGATCTTTGCGAGACACGACCCGGTCGGCCACACTATCTGCTTTACGAATGGAGGACGCGCCCGCCGACATCCCGTGGGCCAACGCAAAACCGCATTCGCGTGAAAATGTTTCAAACGCCTCATCCGGGTTCATGCCCAGATATCGAGCATAGGATCGCACGTATCCAGGAATAAACCCGGGCGTGTCGAACGCATCAGGATCGGCATTTTCGATGGCGGCAATATAGGAGGCACGGATACGAATTTCGCGTTCCACATCCAGCAGGGATTTGCCCATCGTGGCCCGCTCACCCCGCATCAGGTCACCCAAACGCAAATCAAACGCGTCGAAGCCGCGCGGCTCCTCCACGATGTCTACGTTCTTCGTCCTTTTGCGGCGAAGGACCATATGCCTGCCTTTCTTCCCAAACCTTCCCCAATCAGTGGCCAGCCAACGCGAATTGACCGATGCTTGATTCGGCTCGGGGTCCTTTGTTTACAAGACTTTACCACAAAACAAGAAGTTTTGCACAGGCGGGGGGTTTAGGCGGTCAAATCGGCACGATTCAGCGCGCAATGGCTCCAAAGTGCATCCAAAGCGCGCACGAGCGCTTCGACTTCGAATTTTCCGTGTACCGGCGAGGGGGTGAACCGCAACCGTTCCGTCCCCCGAGGAACCGTCGGGAAGTTGATCGGTTGCACATAAATGGAATAACGATCCAGCAGCATATCGCTCAGGATTTTTGTGTGAACCGGGTTTCCTACGATCAGCGGCACGATGTGGCTGCCATGATCAATCAGCGGAAGACCGAGCGACTTCAGTCGCGTCTTCAGTACCTGTGCCCGCTCCTGATGCAGATCGCGCAGGGACTGTTCTGTCTTCAAATGCGCGACAGAAGCCGCAGCACCCGCCGCAACCGCTGGTGGCAGAGACGTCGTGAAGATGAAGCCCGGGGCGTAAGATCTTACGGCGTCACACATTTTCGCGCTGGCGGCGATGTAGCCGCCCATCACGCCATAAGCTTTGGCCAACGTGCCGTTGATAATGTCTATCCTGTCCATCAGCCCGTCCCGTTCGGCAACACCGCCACCACGGGGGCCGTACATGCCGACCGCATGAACCTCATCAAGGTAGGTCAGCGCGCCAAATTCATCGGCCAGATCGCAAATCGCCGCCATGGGGGCAAAATCACCATCCATCGAGCAGATCGATTCAAACGCAACCAGTTTGGGGGCGTTCGGATCATCAGCCGCGAGCACTTCGCGCAGGTGATCGAGGTCGTTGTGCCGGAAAATCCGCTTCTCCCCACCCTTGCGGCGAATGCCTTCGATCATGGAGGCATGGTTCAATTCGTCCGAGTAGATGATGAGCCCGGGAAAGAGCGTTGTCAGCGTAGAGAGCGTTGCGTCATTGGCGATATAGGCTGAGGTGAAGAGCAGAGACGCTTCCTTGCCGTGTAGATCAGCCAACTCCGCCTCTAGTTTTTTGTGATATATCGTGGTGCCGGAAATGTTGCGTGTCCCACCAGACCCCGCGCCCGTGGCATCCAGCGCCTCGTGCATGGCATCCAGAACAACAGGATGCTGGCCCATGCCCAGGTAATCGTTGCCGCACCAAACTGTGATGCGCTGCTCCGCCCCATCGGGCCGGGTCCATGTGGCGTGGGGATAGTGACCACTCTGCCGTTCAATATCGATGAATGTACGATACCGGCCTTCGTCATGCAGTTTCGCAATGGCTTGATCTAGCTTTGCGTTGTAATCCACCGTTGGTCTCCTTGAACGCTCTGGTTCTGGGTTCGTTTCTAGGTCGATCCGGCATCCGACGAAGTCTGTGCAGGCGTCAACCTGATATAGTTTGAATCGTTCTAAGTCCACAGGGTACAAAACGCCACGGGGGCATTCTTTGACCTAAATCAAATCACAAGCTGGGACGGCTATTTTTATTCTGACCTGACCGACGGTTAAAATCGCCTGTTTTCATAGATTTAATTTGGCAGGTCTTGGATTAACGCGGATTTACCTACGCTTAACCCCGAGGGCGATCTTGTGGATATTCGCAGCTCCGGTTTAGGGTGCGACAAATTCCCTTCGCAGACCCGGAGACAGCCATGTCGCTCGACGCCATTCTCACCCGCATTGATGATCAATTGCCCGACGCGTTGGAGCGCCTGAAAGAATTGATGCGCATCCCGTCGATTTCCACGGATCCAGACTATGATGACGCGTGCGACAAGGCCGCCGATTGGCTGGTGCGCGATTTACAAAGCATCGGGGTCACGGCCGAAGCGCGCAAGACACCGGGACGGGCGATGGTGGTCGGGCATGTTGACGGGCCTCAAGGTGCAACGGGTCCGCATTTGCTGTTTTACGGCCATTATGACGTGCAACCGGTGGATCCGATTGATCTTTGGCACACGGCGCCCTTTGAGCCCGAAGTGCAGGACACACCGGGCGGTCAGGTGATCCGCGGGCGCGGAGCGGCTGATGACAAGGGGCAACTGATGACCTTCATTGAAGCCTGCCGCGCCTACAAAGAGGTAACCGGCACCCTGCCCTGCAAGATGACGTTTTTCTTTGAAGGTGAAGAAGAATCCGGTTCGCCCTCTTTGATCCCGTTCCTCGAAGCGCATAAGGATGAGCTTTCCGCCGATCTTGCACTGGTCTGTGACACCGGAATGGTGGCGCCCGGTGTGCCGTCCATTGCCTCTCAATTGCGGGGCATGCTGAAGGATGAGTTTACCCTGCATGGGCCAAAAATTGATTTGCATTCAGGGCATTATGGCGGGCCTGCGCTCAACCCTTTGAAGGAGATTTCCCGCCTGATTGCCACCTTTCATGACGAAACCGGACGTGTAGCTGTTGAGGGGTTTTACGAAGGCGTCGAAGAGGTTCCGGCAGACATTCTGCGGCAATGGGAAACCTGCGGATTTGATGAAGAGGAATACCTGTCGTCGGTCGGCATGTCGCGACCCCATGGGGAGGCGGGATACTCCACCCTGGTGCAGCAATGGGCCCGGCCCACGCTGGAGATCAACGGGCTCTGGGGCGGGTATCAGGGCGTGGGGACCAAGACGGTTATCCCGGCCGAAGCGCATTGCAAACTGACATGCCGGCTGGTGGGTCAGATGGACCCCGACGCCCTGCGCGATAAGGTCCGCAAACATGTGGAGGACCGCCTGCCGCCTGACGCGCGGATCACATGGGACAACAATCTCGATGGCTCGCCCGCCTCTGTGATGAACACAGACAGGCCCGAATTCGAAAATGCACGGCAAGCGCTGTCCGATGAATGGGGACGTGAGGCGGTGTTTTCCGCCATGGGCGGGTCGATCCCGGTGACGCGGTTTTTCACCGATATTCTGGGGCTGGATTCCATGCTGATCGGGTTTGGTCTGGAGGATGATGCGATCCATTCGCCCAATGAGAAATACAATGTCGAAAGCTTCCACAAAGGCACGCGCAGCTGGGCGCGCGTGTTGGATCGGCTGTCGAAGGCGTAAAGGTGTTGCGGATCAGTAACTTCGAGGATCATATTGAGATCCTGAACGGGACGAGGATTGCCTGGACAGATGGCGGTGACGGCCCGCCTCTTTTACTGCTGCATGGCTTTCCCCAGACCCGCGCGTTATGGGCGGAAATTGCGCCCGAACTGGCCCGCGAGTATCGCGTGATCTGCCCCGATCTGCGCGGCTATGGACAAAGCGGAAAACCCGGCGATGTGTCCGAGTACAGCTTTCGCATGATGGCACAGGATCAACTGGCGCTGATGCGGCATCTGGGGTTTGAGGATTTCAGGGTGGCAGGCCATGACCGGGGCGCACGGGTGGCCCATCGTCTGGCGCTGGATGCACCCGAGGCGGTGACGCGGATGGCCCTGATGGACATTGTGCCTACCCACACGCTGCTGTCGCAATTGCGCCGGGATGTCGCGCAGGCCTATTACCATTGGTTCTTCCTGGCCCAGCCGGAGCCCTTTCCCGAAAACATGATTGGTGAGGATCCGGACGCTTATTTCATGTCCTGCCTGCTTGGCTGGGGCGCCGCGCGTTTGGAGGATTTTACCCCCGCGCAGTTGGAAGCTTACCGCGCCGCCTGGCGGGACGCGGATGCAATCCGGGGGATGTGTAATGATTACCGCGCCACGCTAGCCCATGATTTTGAAGACGACGCCGCCGATCTGGGGGCGCAGATCCCCTGCCCGACCATGGTGCTATACGGTGCCGACGGGGCGATGGGCCGCATGTATGACATGGAGGCCGTCTGGGCCGAAAAATGCAGTGATATGCGCGTGTTGGGTCTGCCGGGGGGCCACTTCTTTCCGGATACGGCGCCGTCCGAAACGACCGAAGCATTGCGTGGCTTCTTCCGGGCCACGCAGTCTTGAGAACAGCATGATCAAAGGTTCTTGAAGACCTCACACATACCAGTCTGTTGTAAGAAAAAGCAGCGGTGGCGCGGTTGACGGGGCTCGAACCCGCGACCCCCGGCGTGACAGGCCGGTACTCTAACCAACTGAGCTACAACCGCCCACTGCTCGTCACGGCTAGCGTGACGTGAGGCGTGTCATATGCGCCCGTCAGCCCTGCGTCAAGCGCTGCTCGTGGCCAAAAGTGCGCCCATGGAAGATTTTTCCAGATTGCTTGCAGGGAATGCCGCCAAACGCCCTAACTGCGAGAGAGTTTAAGGACCTCAGGCACAGTCATTTTTTCCGGAGCAGTCTACCGGGAGACCGATAACCCATGCATGACGCGCGTCAGTCGCAACACGTTCGCAGGATCCTTGCAATCGCGGATCCATTCGGACATCAGCGACACTTCTCGCTCAGACAAGCCATTGGGATTATTGGAAAGAAAAGATCGGATGGCGATCCCAGCATCACTGAAAAGATCGCCACCCGGCGTCAGGTCACTCACGCTGTTTTCCTCACCAAAACTCAAGACGCGTGTAAGGTATTTGACGATTTCGCGTAAAAGTCAATATAAGGGATCAATGATCCCCGATTTAGGACTGTCGATGCCCGATTTTCACGACCGCCTGAAAACCGAAATTCAGAAATCAGACTATGATTTCAAATCCTTGTCGCTGCAGATCGGCCAGGGAGAGCGGTACATTTCCAACCTTCTGTCGACCAAAAGTGACCCGGGATTTTCCAATGTCGTGAAAATCTGCGCCGCATTGGGTCTCAGCCCCAATCAAATTGCGGGGCTTACGGATGAAATGACACTCTTCAGCGATGATCTGGACCAGCATGTGGTATCCGCGCAGGCCGAAAAAATCCTGACAGCCGTCACACGAGAAACCTATCGCAAACTGTCGCGCCGTGGGGTCAAACCGCTTCTGGACGATGTGCTGACATGGTGGCATCAACAAAACGGGTTGCTCAACAATTTCGACAAACTTTCCGAACATGTGGATCTGTACATCACACCCGAAGTGGACAGCACCCTGCCCGAACCATACCGCGTGGGGTATAATTCGCTGGCCGCGCAATCCTTTGGCGTACAATCGGCCGATCACCTGCGCAGTTTGTTGACCACCTTTGATGGTGACCTTGTTGAACGGGTCCGTCTGAGCCACGTGGAGACGTCAAAAGGCGAGCCACGACTGAGCATTGAAGAGATCGACGTAGAACTGCCCGGCCACACCTTTCCGCTGCGGTTTTCCTACAAACGCCTGCTGCTGCCAGTGCGCGACAGTGACGGGCACGCCTATGTGCTGAATTACTCACAAGCGCTCGAGTGAGCCTGCATAATGCTGCATCATGTGACTGAGATGGCTGGCAGAGATCGCAACCAACCATTCTGAATCGTCACGCCCCGGGGGCGCCGGATGCGCCCATTTGGCCACGCCCGGCAACTGCATCGTGAAGCCGTAATTGGTTGCAAATCCGGCTTTCACATCACGGTCGCGCATCATGGCATAGATCCAATCCACCTGCCATTTTGTTGCGATGCAACTGTGCAACAGAAACATCAGATAGCGCAGTTTCTGGCGGCTGCCGCGGCGTTTGGGATGCACGAAAAGCTCTCCGATATAGGCCATACGGCCATGGAAATTGGGCGGCAGATCGGATGTGAACTCCAGCAATGTCTCGCCCGAGGGGTTGGGATAATGACGGCGCATGGTGCGGATCATGTAGTCGCCCATGTTTTCGCGGCCCACAACATCATAGCGCGTGGCAATCCCGGTGACGTATTCGCCCTGCTCTTTCAGAAAAAGCCAGAACCCGCTTTCCTCGGTGAAGTCATTGTGTCGGCCCGACAATTTGGCCGTCATTTCATTTTTGCCCATGGACATGACAATGCGTTCCGCCTCCGCGAAGTCCGAGATCATATCGACCTCAAGCCCCGTTTCAGCCAAAGCGCCCAGGCATTCGCCCCCCACCTTGATCAGATCAAGCGACCTTACCATCCGCCCGCGCGCACCTTGCCCATCCCATCGTCATTGTTTCCTATCGGGAAACAGTCGGGCAGGCAAAGCCCTGATGCACAATTATTCAAAGAAACTTGCGAAAGCTTGCAACTATGTGCTGATCTTGCGCTTCGTTCTGGGGGAAATGGTGGGTCGTGAGAGACTCGAACTCCCGACATCTTCGGTGTAAACGAAGCGCTCTACCAACTGAGCTAACGACCCGTGAGGGGCGTCTTACAAACACTGGGACGGTCGCGCAAGAGCGCAGTTATTCTGCTGCGACTTTCCGGGCCGACAACATTTCCTTGAGATACCGGCCCGTGTGGCTGCGCGGCTCTTCGGCGACCGCTTCGGGTGTTCCGACCGCCACGATTTCGCCGCCACCATCACCGCCTTCGGGACCGATATCAATGATCCAGTCCGCCGTTTTGACCACGTCGAGATTGTGTTCGATGACGATGACCGTATTGCCATTTTCTACAAGTTCGTGAAGCACTTCGAGGAGTTTCTTCACATCTTCAAAATGCAGGCCGGTAGTCGGTTCGTCCAGAATGTAAAGCGTGCGACCAGTCGACCGTTTCGCCAGTTCCTTGGACAGTTTCACGCGCTGCGCTTCACCACCCGACAGTGTCGTCGCTTGTTGGCCCACTTTGATGTAGCCCAACCCGACACGCATCAATGCGTCCATCTTTTCCCGGATCGACGGAACGGCTTTGAAAAACTCCTGCGCGTCTTCCACGGTCATATCAAGAACGTCGGCTATGCTCTTGCCTTTGAAGAGAATTTCCAGCGTCTCGCGGTTGTATCGTTTGCCCTGACAGGTTTCGCTGGTGACGTAAACATCCGGCAGAAAGTGCATTTCGATCTTGATCACACCGTCGCCCTGGCAGGCCTCACAGCGGCCACCTTTGACGTTGAAGGAAAACCGGCCGGGTTTGTATCCCCGCGCCTTGGATTCCGGCAAGCCCGCGAACCAGTCACGGATCGGCGTGAACGCGCCGGTGTAAGTTGCAGGATTAGAACGTGGGGTGCGGCCGATCGGACGTTGGTCAATATCGATGACCTTGTCGAGATGCTCCAGCCCCTTGATGGTTTCACAAGGCGCAGGCGTTTGGCGCGCACCGTTGAGGCGCATTGAGGCGGTTTTGAAAAGCGTTTCGATGGTCAGCGTAGATTTTCCACCACCCGAAACGCCAGTCACGCAGACGAATTTGCCCAGCGGAAATTCTGCATCTACAGCTTTAAGGTTGTTCCCTTCGGCCTTGATAACATTGATGGACTTGCCTTTGCCCTTGCGCCGCTCGACGGGCACTGAAATCTCCCGCGTGCCGGACAGATACTGCCCAGTGACAGAACTTGCGTCACCGGCGACGACGTCGGGCGTGCCATGGCTGACCACCTGGCCGCCATGCACCCCGGCGCCGGGGCCAATATCGAAGACGTAATCGGCGGTGCGGATCGCCTCTTCGTCATGTTCCACTACAATCACCGTGTTGCCTTGATCGCGCAGGTTCTGAAGCGTCGTCAGCAGCCGCCCGTTATCACGCTGGTGCAACCCGATAGACGGTTCATCGAGCACATAAAGCACGCCGGTCAGGCCGGACCCGATTTGACTGGCCAATCGGATACGTTGGCTTTCGCCGCCGCTGAGCGTGCCGGCATTGCGCGACAGCGTCAGGTATTCGAGGCCGACATTGTTCAAAAAACCAAGGCGTTCGCGGATTTCCTTGAGGATGGCACGGGCAATCTCATTGCGTTGCGCGGTGAGGTTGGAGGGCACGCTCTCGCACCATTCGTAGGCCTCGCGGATCGACATCTCCACGACCTGACCAATATGCAGCAGGCCGTCTTCCTTTGATCCGATTTTAACCGCCAGCGCCTCTTCCCGAAGGCGATATCCCCCGCATGAACCACAGGGTCTATTGTTTTGATAACGCTCGAATTCTTCACGGATCCAATTGCTGTCTGTTTCGCGATAGCGACGCTCCATATTGGGGATCACACCCTCAAAGCTGCGCGTCACCTGATAGACGCGCCCGCCTTCGTCATAGCGGAACGGGATCTCTTCGTTGCCTGACCCGTAGAGGAAGACCTGACGCACATGCGCGGGCAGATCTTTCCAGCGGGTGTTCTGGTCAAACTCGTAGTGTTTCGCAATGGCTTCAATGGTTTGCAGGAAGTAGGGCGACTTGCCTTTGCGCCAGGGGGCCAGCGCACCATCGGCGATCTTGAGGGCCTCATCGGGCACAACGAGGCGTTCGTCGAAGTAGAGTTCCACGCCGAGGCCGTCACAGTCGGGGCACGAACCGAACGGGGCGTTGAAAGAGAAAAGGCGCGGTTCGATCTCCGGGATAGTGAAGCCACTGACCGGGCAGGCAAAGTTTTCCGAGAAGGTCACGCGCTCAGGGTCACCCTCCTTGGGCGCGGTTTCCAGAATCGCGATGCCGTCGGCGAGATCGAGGGCAGTGCGGAAGCTATCCGCCAGACGGGTTTCCAGCCCCTCTTTGACCACCAGACGGTCAACCACCACGTCAATGTCGTGGCGGAATTTCTTGTCGAGCGTGGGGGGCTCGTCGAGTTCGTAGAATTCACCATCCACCTTGACGCGTTGGAAGCCTTGTTTGCGCAACTCCATGAATTCTTTGCGGTATTCGCCCTTCCGGTCGCGCACGATAGGAGCGAGGAGGAAGGCGCGGGTGCCCTCTTCCATGGTCATGACGCGGTCGACCATGTCTTGTACCTGCTGGGCCTCAATGGGTTGGCCTGTGGCAGGGGAATATGGCGTACCCACGCGGGCAAACAACAGGCGGAGATAGTCGTAAATCTCCGTAACGGTGCCCACGGTAGAACGGGGATTTTTGGAGGTCGTCTTCTGTTCGATCGAAATGGCGGGGCTGAGGCCGGAAATGTGATCGACGTCAGGTTTCTCCATCATATCAAGGAATTGGCGGGCATAGGCCGAAAGGCTTTCGACATAACGGCGTTGGCCTTCGGCGTAGATCGTGTCAAACGCGAGGGAGGACTTGCCCGAGCCCGAGAGACCGGTGATCACCACAAGCTCGTTGCGGGGGATATCGACGTCGATTCCCTTGAGATTGTGTTCCCGCGCGCCGCGGACTTCGATGTTTTTTAGCTCGGCCATAGGACCCCCAGTCACCTTTCATTTTGAGATAGAGGAGTCGTGGTTTTTATACAAGACAAAAATGTGAACAGATAGTGAACACATGACGGGACTTGTCAGGGGCTGGCCTAGAGATGCCTGCGAAAAAGGCACGTCGGTATCGCGTCGGTGTAACGTCGGTATTGCGTCCGTGTTCTGTATGTTCGGCAAAAGGGCGGATCGCAGTCTTTAAAAGACTGCGGTCGAACTCTTTTAAAGAGTTCGTTTACCCGGATTTTTGCGCCAAGGCCCAGGAAACGAGCGGGAAATCTTCTTCATTGGTGAGGTCGTCGATCTCTGGGTCGTAGATCGGGGGCCAATCTTCTTCCAGATTGCGTTTGGCGCAGTGGCGGTTGCCCCATTGGGCGGCGGTGATATTTTCGCGCTCGAACCCTGCCTCGATAAGAAGGTTCTTCAACCCACGCGCGGACCAGCGGGAGCAATCGATGGGCGCCCCGTGGTAGGGAATGAAAAACGGGACTGCGATCCAGAAATAGCCGCCCGGGCGGAGCATTTCGAGGACATGGCGGGTGGCGGCGTAAGGACGGTCGAGATGTTCCCAGACCTGATTGGCGAGGATGATGTCGAATTGTTGCACCGACCCGTCCGCATCTGTGAACGCACCCGCGCAGATGTCATATTTGGGATAGCGGAAGACTTGATAGGATTTGAAATCGAACCGGCCGCCGTGCTTACCGGAAATCTCCGCTGCATCCATGCCCGCCAAATCCAGCTTTTGCAGCATCTGGCGTGATTTGCGTTGCATAATGATGCGGTTGAGGCTGGCCATGGGATAGTTTTGTGCGCACCCGCCTCAAATCGCAAGGTGGTTACATGTGGATGACCTGATCATACGCGTCGAGGACGCTTTCATGCATCATCTCCGATAGCGTTGGATGGGGGAAGACGGTGTTCATCAGGTCTTCCTCGGTCGTTTCCAGCTGACGGCCGACGACATAGCCTTGGATGAGCTCTGTCACCTCTGCGCCGACCATGTGAGCACCGAGGAGTTCGCCGGTCTGCGCGTCAAAGATGGTTTTGATCATGCCTTCAGCTTCGCCCAGAGCGATCGCTTTTCCGTTGCCGATGAAGGGGAAGCGGCCGATTTTGATTTTTAGGCCCTGCTCCTTGGCCTTGGCCTCGGTCAGACCGACAGAGGCGACCTGCGGATGGCAGTATGTGCAACCGGCGATGCTGGCGGGGTCAACCGGGTGCGGATCTCCGCCGTTGATCAGTTCGGCCACCATGACGCCTTCGTGGCTGGCTTTATGGGCAAGCCAAGGCGCACCCGCGATGTCACCAATGGCGTAGATGCCTTCGACGCCGGTGCGGCAGTGCGGGTCGGTGACGACGTGGCCACGATCCACTTTGACACCCAAAGCTTCAAGCCCAAGGTTTTCGACGTTGCCCGTAATGCCCACGGCGGAGATGACGGTGTCGAAGTCGTGCTTTTCGACTTTGCCGCCGGTTTCGATATGGGCTGTGACTTTGCCTTTGCCTCGGTCGAGCTGCTTGACCATGGATTTCTCCATGATTTTCATGCCCTGCTTTTCGAAGCTTTTCTTTGCGAAGGTGGAAATTTCGACGTCTTCCACGGGCAGGATCCGATCCATCACCTCGACCACGGTCGTATCGCTGCCTAACGTGTTGTAGAAACTCGCGAATTCGATGCCGATGGCCCCCGACCCGATGACCAGCAGTTTCTTCGGCATGCGGGGCGGCACGAGGGCATGTTTGTACGTCCAGACCAGATCGCCATCGGCCTCAAGGCCGGGCAGTTCGCGGGCGCGCGCACCGGTGGCGAGGATGATGTTTTTCGCCGTCAGGTCTTCGGTGCCTTTTTCGGTCGTCACGCGCACCTTGCCTTTGCCGGTGATCGTGGCCTCCCCCATGATGGCTGTGACTTTGTTTTTCTTCAACAGATGGCCCACGCCGGAATTGAGCTGTTTGGAGACGGCGCGGGATCGTTTGACCACGGCATCAAGATCATAGTCGATGCCGGTGGCGGACAGGCCGAATTCCTTGGCGCGGTGCATCAGGTGGAAGACTTCAGCACTGCGCAGCATGGCCTTGGTGGGGATGCACCCCCAGTTGAGGCATATGCCGCCCATATGCTCGCGCTCCACAACGCAAACCTTCAGCCCCAACTGAGAGGCGCGAATAGCTGCCACATAGCCGCCGGGGCCCGCGCCGATTACGATTACGTCGAAGTTCTGGGCTGCCATATTCGGTCTCCGCTCCACGCGCTTAAAAAAGATAGTTTGATATTAAACTATCTTCTAAAGGTCATCAACGCGGGAGTCGCAAAGCGGTGCGTTATGCCGCGTTTGCCTTTTGCAGGCCGCGCAGGGTGCTGCCGTATCCGCCGTCTTCGAGGTACCGCTTTTCAGGGCCAGTGGTGGCGCGTGACAGCACGTCATTGCGATAGGGGAAGCGACCGAACTGGCGGATGACATCGCGATGCGCGCGGGCGTGCAGCAGATTATCATCGCTGTCGGGCATCCGATCCAGCATCAGCCGGATGCAGCGTTCCTGATCGCAGAGATTTTCCGAATGCATCAAGGGCAGGTAGAAGAACTGGCGCGCAGGCACATCGATGCGTTTGTCCCAGCCGTGATGGATCGCCATTTTGGCAGCGGCCAGGGAATGTGGATCGGTGGCAAAGCTGCGGGCGTCGCCGCGGAACATGTTGCGCGGGAATTGATCCAACAGGATGATGTATGCCAGCGTGCCTGTGGGATAGGTTAGCCAGAGCCCGTAAGTGCCCTCGGAGGCGCTGGCCCAAGCGGCGCCGAAACGGTCCCGTATCGTGTCGTCCAATGCGTCGGACTGCTTGTACCAGCCCTGCGGCCCGATTTCATCAAGCCAGAATTCCAACACCTCTTGCGGCGTGGCCATATCCCGTTCCCCTTACGTATTTGTCCCAAAGGTTACCCCACGGTAGCCCTGCGAACACCTATGTGAACAGTAAAATATTGCAACAGGGGCAATACTCCGTGAGGCGCAGGAGTCAGGCCACGCGCGGATTGTCGCCCATATCGGTGGTGCTGTCCTCTTCCTGGGCGGTGTCGATGGCGTATTCCGTAGCGATGGTGACGGCCGCCGGGGATGACGACATGGTCACAATAGCGTAGCTGTCAGTGTCTTCGGCAGAGGGTGCGGGGCGGATCGTCATGCGGAACGCGGCATAGACGGCCAGACCGCCGCCCAAACCCGCGATGAAGATGAAAAAGCCCGGCGCGCCAATAATCGACATGATCCAGCCGATGACCAGCGGGCCAGACACCGCGCCCAGACCGTTGATGAAGACCATGCCCCCCGCCGCGCCAGCCATGGCGTCATGATCAAGATAGTCGTTCACATAGGCCAGCAGCAATGAATAGAGAGGGTTGGACATGCCGCCAACGATCAGCGCCGCCAGAACGATGGTCCAGAACGCCCCGCCAAAGAGCGCGCCAAAAAGCGCTGCCGCCCCAAGGATGGCGGAGGTGGCCATGATCACGATGCGGCGATCCATCCTGTCGGAGATCCAGCCGATGGGGAATTGCAACACCAGAGCGCCGACAAAGAAAGCAGAGACGAAGGTGGAGATTTGCGCGACTGAAAGGCCTGCCTCGGTGCCGTAGACGGAGGCCATGCCGAACTGGGCCGAAAAGATGCCGCCCAGAAGGAACATGCCGACGCAACCGAGGGGGGACGCGCGCCAGATTTCCAGCAAAGTCAGGGGTTTGGCAGTGCCATGGGCAGGCACGGGACTGACAGAGAGAAGGATCGGTGTGAAGGCCAGGGAGATCAGCACGGAGGGGATAATGAAGAGGATGAACCCGCCTGGATCAGCCAGAACCAGCAATGCCTGGGCCGAGACGATGCCCACCATCTGCATGATCATGTAGAGCGCCAGCGCCTTGCCGCGGTTTTCGTTGTCTGTGCTGTCATTGAGCCAGCTTTCCGCCGTGACATAGACCCCCGAGAAGGCAAACCCCACCAGCACACGCCCCGCCATCCAGGCATAAGGATCGGTGAGCCAAGGGTACATGATCATCACCGCGGAGATGAGCGAGGCAAGAGCCGCAAAGACGCGCACGTGGCCCACGCGACGCAAAAGCTCTGGCGCCACGCGAGAGCCGAAAAGGAAACCCACGAAATAGGCGGACATGATCACGGACATGGACGCGGTGGAAAACCCTTCGATCTCGCCCCGGATACCCAGAAGCGTGGCCTGCATGCCGTTGCCCACCTGCAGGAGCATCATGCCCAGGAGCAGCGCCCAGGCGTTTTTCAGAACGATGAACATGGCGAATCTCCGGACCGGGTTCAGGGGCGGTTTGCCTGAGTTGAGGTACCCTGTCGCGGGTTTTTTCGACACGGAGCGCGTCGTTTATGGACTGAGCGTCGCGAAATCTTCAAAAGATTTCGGCCGCAGTCTTTGAAAGACTGCGTGGCTCCGGCACCAGAAGGGACGCATCGCCATAGGAAAAGAAGCGGTAGTTCTCTTGCACGGCATGGTCATAGACGCGGCGGATGGTGTTCTGCCCCATCAGGGCGCAGATGAGCATCATCAGCGTTGATTTGGGCAGGTGGAAATTGGTCATCAGCGCATCGGTGATTTTGAACTCGAACCCGGGATAGATGAAGATGTCGGTTTCGCCTTCCCAGGGCGCGATTTCCCCCGACCGTCCTGCGCTTTCGATGAGGCGGAGTGCGGTGGTGCCCACGGGGATGATGCGCCCCCCGTTTCGTTTCGTTGTTTGGATGTCGCGTGCAGCCTCTTCGGTCACTTCGCCCCATTCGGCGTGCATCCTGTGGGTCGTGACATCGTCAACCTTCACCGGCAGGAAGGTGCCCGCGCCCACATGCAAGGTAACATGGGTGAAATCGACGCCTTGATCCGCGATATGCGCCAGCAGCGCGTCATCGAAATGCAGCGACGCGGAGGGCGCGGCAACGGCGCCCGGGCGGGCGGCCCAGACGGTTTGGTAATCGGTCCGGTCTTGTGCATCAGCTGCGCGGCGGGTGGCGATATAGGGCGGCAGCGGCATGGCGCCTGCAGCATTGAGGGCGGCGTCAAATGCGTCGCCAGTCAGGTTGAAGCGGAGGATGCCGAGACCGTCGGCGCGGCCAATGCACGTGGCGCGCAGGTTTGCGTCAAAGATCACCTCTTCCCCGTCTTTGAGCTTTTTCAAGGGCTTGACCATCGCACGCCAATCCCCGTCAGCCGTGGTGTCGAGCAGGGTGACTTCGATCCTGGCGACAGCATCTGCGCGTTGGCGCGTGCCGGTGAGGCGGGCGGGTATAACCCGCGTATCATTGAGCACGAGCCGGTCGCCGGGGCGCAGAAATTGCGTGATGTCGGAGACCACGGCATCGGTGATCGCGTCCCCTTCGGCCACCAGCAACCGGGCGGATGTGCGGGGGCGTGCGGGCCGCGTGGCAATAAGCTGCTCCGGCAGGTCGAAATCGAACTCACTGAGCTGCATCAGCGATCTGCCTGTTCGCCTTTGTTTTTAACCGACTCCGTCCCCGACGTGTCATTGCGCGACGCCTCTCCCGGTTTGGCGGGCGGCGGGCCGCGGAAGAGATCGCGGAACATGCCAGGGGTGAGGATGGAAAGGGGATCGACCTCGACCTTGGGGTTGCTGGCCACGCCTTCAACGTCGTAGCCAAACCCGATGAGCCCTTCACCAGGGCGCCCAAACCAGCCGCCGAGGTTGAGCGCGTAGACCGGTGAGATGACCCCGTCGAGATCGAGCCATTTGCGATCATTGTAGTAATAGCCTTCCATCGAGATGCCCATGGAGGCACCAACAGCGGCCACCTCATAGATGGTGACGCGGTCCGGGGCCAGTTGGAAGCGACCATTGACGTCGGAGAAGTGGATGCCGTCGCCATTGAGTTGATCAAGAATGCCGATAAGGCTGATGGCATTCAAAAGCGCGGCCATTGTCGGCATGTCCTTGACGCGCAGGCGGGTGGCTTTGATCTGGCCTTCATAAACGCCGTCGCCCTCCCCCGGCACGAGCACCAGTTCCAACTGCCCATCGCGGGCCTGTTTGAGCAGATTGGCTGAGGCCAGAACCCCGCCCGCATCCTCGGACGTGATCTGGAACGCGCTGCCGCCTGCCTGAGGCACGATGCGACCTGCGATTGCTGTGCGGCCATTGACCTTGCCGGTAAAGTTGCCAGAAACGCCGCGCGCAGTGCTCAGTTCGGCGTTGAAATCGGTGAGGGAGATGGCGTCGGCGATCTGCAAACGATCGAGTCGAAGAGACACCGGTCCGCCGCCCTGGCCGGTGCGACCCTGTTTTTTGGTAAGCGAGGTTTGACGCAGATCAACGGTGCCGGCGGGCACACGGATGAGAGGCGCTTTGCCGGGCCCCAGCCCCACCAGATCGACCGGCGCGTCGATCCAGTTGCCGAGCTGCACCCGAGAGAAGTTGGCCTGTTGTAACTGGCCATCGGGTTCCAAAGTGACGGAACCGGTTGCGCGCAAGCCGCCTGCATTCAGCGAGAGGCTGTCGATCGCGGGCGGTTGACCCAGAGACCCAGAAACGGCGAGTTCGCCGGTTTGGGCCTCGCTGACGGACCAGTTGAGGGGGATTATGGCCAGAGACAGCCCTGCCAGATCAGAGGTCATGGAGAAGGTTGCGGGTGTGTCGCGTTCCAGATCCAGCGTGATGTCGCCGCGCCCTGTCCCGCCGACACTGCCTGGGGGCAGGCCGATCTTGAATTCATTCATGAAGCGCTCAGAGAGTTCGATCCAACCCTCGACCGATGCGCGGCCGTTGCTGCCTTTGGCCAGCGGCATGGTGTAAAGCCCATCAAACGGCACATCCCCCACCTGCCCCGGCCCGCCAAGGCGAAGCCGATCGGGTGTGGCGTCTACGGTCAGTTTGGCGGATTTCAACACGCGGCCCGGAACCAGTTGGTCGCTGGTCACATCGGTCACTTCGCCCGTCATGGTGAAATCGACGCCATCGAAAGTCAGTCTGTCGATCACAGGGAAATTCAGTTGCCCAGAAAGCTGCGCACGCCCATCGGCGACAGTGACGGACTGACCGGCCTTGTCGATGAACCCGAAAGGCCCGGAATTCAGCAGCGATAGCGCGGCCGTGACGGAACTGTCGGTGCGCAGTTGCACCTCCCCTTCCCCGCCACGCGTCATGATGTCCTTGATTTCAAACGTGGAGCCGGAGATATCAATGGGGCCGCCATCCGGCGGGACGACCACGCCCGCATGCGCAGCGATCGCGAATTGTTTGCCCTGAATGACCCCGGTGCCGCGACCTTGCTCGATTACGGGGACGTTCTTGATGAACTGCGATGTGAGGTTGTCAAAATCAAAGCCCAGATAGATGTCAGGCTTGCCGCCAGGCGCCATGTTCATGGCGAACTTGATGTCCTTGAGTTCAACCTCCCGGACGTTGCCGGTGATCCAGTTGCGGGTTTTGGGTTCCAGTGTTTCAGGCCAAAGTTCCAACAGTCGGTCAGGGGCAATGTCCGGGATAAGAGCGGAGGCTGCGACAGCCCATCCATTTTCTCCCGCGGCGATGTCGGCCTTGGCATGGATCTGGCGGCCCTGATCCGTGATGGCCAGTTCGCCCAGCTCCACACGAAACGGGTCGAGGGTGAGGCGCATATCGAGCCGGGCGTCATCCAGCGCGACAGGCGTGTCGTAGATGCTGAAGGGGTTGGCCTCAAACACCAAAGCCTTGAATTGCGAGGTGAGCGCATCAGGCCAGCCGTCTTCCATGCCCTGCAGCCTTGTCTGGCCTTCGATCTGGGTTGTGATCCATTGGCTTGCAACCTCAAGGCGTTCGAAATTCATGATGGAGGTGGCGGGGTCATACGTGAGCTGCGCACCGGCGTGATCGAAGGCGATGGGCCGCGCGGTTTCATTGGGGCTGATCGTGCCTGCGGCGATGTCGAGGCTGGCGGCCAGCGGACCCAATTCGCCGTTTTCATCAAGCTGCGCCGAAAGCCCGCCGGAAATGGGGGCATCAAGCGCGGTGAGCCAGCTGAGCGCGGGGGATTGGCCGGCAATGTCTTGGGCGGGCATGTCTTCAAAGGTAAAAGTCATATCGGTGGCACCGCTGCCGATATCGCTGCGCAGCGTCATGCCAAGGCCGGTAGCAAAGCCGCGATTGCCCAGCAGGGTAAGATCTGCGTCCATCACAAGGGAATTGCCATCGCGGGTGAATTCGATCTGCCCGCCATCGACATTCCAGGCTTGCCCGGCGCGGGCATCTTCATACCGGATGGTCAGGTTTTCGGCAGACACGCGGGAGAGCAGCGCATAGCGGTCGCGGGTGGCGAAACGATCCATCCAGTCGATGAAACCGTCGAGCCCGGCAGACCGACCATCACCACCCGAGCCACCCAGCTCAAAATTGATCTTGCCGTTCGCATCGCGACGCACCAGCAGTTGGACGCCAGCAAGCCGGATGGTCGAGGGGCGCAGCTCCCCTTCCCAGATGCCGCCCAGACCGGTTGTCGTCTGCACATCAGAAAGCTGCACCAGTGGCGTGCCGCCTTCATCGCTGATCACGACATTCTGCATCGCCAATTGGGGCATCCAGTCGTCTTCGACGAGGATCGACAGATCGCCGAAAGCCAGCGACATGCCATCAATATCAGCGTTGATCTTTTCCGAGATTTGCGCGCGTGCCCATTCCGGCAGCGCGATGCGCGTGCCCACCAATGCCATGAGCCCGATCGCGGCCACTATGCAAAGCACCACCGGCACGGCCGTCAGCCAAAGGGCTGCCCGTTTCAGCCGCGATTTGCGCGGTTTGGGTGCTGTCTGCTCTGGTGTCTGGGTCAAGATTTGCGCGCGGTGGGTTGCTGTGACTTTTGTTATTGGGTTTGACCCATTTATTTTGGGTGCTTGCGTCCTAATTTGAAACACGAAAATTCACAAACGGAGATCAAAGATGATTGAGCCCGGCTATGATGCCCCCGATTTCACCCTGCCCCGCGATGGCGGCGGGGATGTAACCCTCAATTCCCTGCGCCCTGCACCCGTGGTTTTGTTCTTCTATCCCAAGGATGACACATCGGGTTGCACCAAAGAGGCTGTAGCCTTCACCGAAAATGCGGGCGCGTTTGACGCCGCAGGGGTGAAAGTGTTCGGGATTTCCAAGGACACCGTTGCCAAGCACGACAAATTCATTGCCAAACACGGCCTTGGTATTCCCTTGCTGTCGGATGCCGAAGCGCAGGTGTGTGAGGCTTATGGCGTTTGGAAAGAAAAGCAGATGTACGGCAAGAAATACATGGGGATCGAACGCACCACGGTTCTCATCGACGGGGCGGGCAAGGTCGTGCAGGTCTGGCCCAAAGTCAAAGTGCCGGGTCATGCCGAAGCCGTTCTGGAGGCTGTTCAGGCGCTTTGATCGCGTTCAAGTTTTGATGCGGGGGCTATCCGGCCACGCCACCTGATTGGCCCCGCATGAACCACACTGTGTTTCCAGATTTCGGGCTCTGCGCACCTTAAGCGTGTGATGAGCCCGAATATGTCGGCGAATTTCCGCCATAGCAGCCACAAAACGCCTATAAACGCCTGAAAAGTGGTCAAATCCCTTGCCCAGTTCACAACCCTTTTGTAAGCAAACGGCCACGCGCCGCGTCGCAGAAGCCCCAAAGGGACACACGCGGTTTGAGGTTATTGACGGCAGACAATGGGGAACGGGGGCTCGTGCGCTCACTTATCGCGATAAAATTTCACTCCTTTCTGGAGCATTATTTTCCTGAGCGCAGGGTTTTTCTGCGCTCTGACACCGACACACGTTTTATCAGGCTGAAATCCGAAACGCAGTTGATTGCCTTCGTTGGCACTGCTGGCCTTGTCGCTTGGACGATCATCGCCACCGCGATCCTGCTGATGGATTCTATCGGCTCGGGTAATTTCCGCGAACAGGCCAAGCGGGATCAAAACACATATGAACAACGGCTGAATTCCCTTGAGGCAGAGCGCAACACCCGCGCCGCTGAAGCCTCGGCCGCCCAGGAGCGTTTCAACAGTGCGCTCGAACAGATATCCAGCATGCAGTCAGAATTGCTGGCCTCAGAGGTGCGACGCCGCGAGCTGGAAACAGGCATCGACGTGATCCAGTCGACCTTGCGCAAAACCATCAAGGAACGCGATGGCGCGCAGGCGTTGGCCGACGCGCTGCAATCGGCGGGTGCCGGTGACACGGCTGTTGCAGGGCTTGCCTCCAGCGAGGCATCGCGCGATCCCATTCGTGATTTGTTGACTGCTGCGCTGGAAGATACAGCGCGAGAGCGCGATCAGGTTGTTGAAGATGCCAAGCAGGCCTTCCTCGACGCGGCAGAGATGCAGACGACGATCCAGCTGATGCGCGATGAAAATGACGCGATTTTCCGCCAGTTGGAAGATGCGCTGACCATCTCGGTAGAACCGCTGGACAAGATGTTTTCTGCCGCAGGTCTGAACACCGAGGATATGCTGGACGCGGTGCGACGGGGGTATTCTGGACAGGGTGGTCCGTTGGTGCCGTTGTCGTTTTCAACGCGTGGTGCGGAATTGTCTGTGGATGCCCTGCGCGCAAACCGCGTAATTGATGAGCTGGACCGCCTGAACATCTACCGCATTGCCGCGCAGCAGGCGCCGTTTGCGATGCCGGTGCGCGGATCGTTCCGTTACACGTCCGGTTTCGGGATGCGGTGGGGCCGGATGCATAGCGGGACAGATTTCGCCGCAAAGCACGGCACCGCGATTTATGCCACAGCCGATGGTGTGGTGAAAGAAGCCGAATGGAAAGGCGGATACGGACGCATGGTCACGATCCAACATGAGTTCGGGCTTGAGACGCGGTATGCCCATTTATCGCGCATACGCGTTCGTGAAGGGCAAAGGGTCTCGCGCGGGGACCGGATTGGTGATATGGGAAACACTGGACGATCCACCGGCACGCATCTACATTACGAAATTCGTGTCGGCGGCAAAGCCGTCAACCCCATGATCTATATCAAGGCTGCGAGAAATGTTTTCTAAGAGCAAAATCAACGAACCCGCCCCCAAACCTGAGGCACCAGCCAAACCCACCCTGCCCCCTGCGGCCGTCGAAAAGCCGGTGACAGACGTCGGAGCGGCAGATTTCCGCGCAACCGCGCCGAAAGCGAAACCGCCCGCATCTGTCCTGTCTTCGGACCTGCATATCAGTGGGAACATCAAGACCACGGGCGACATCCAGATCGAAGGCACCGTAGAGGGTGACATCCGCGCCCATCTTCTGACGATTGGTGAAAGCGCCACGGTCAAAGGCGAAGTGATGGCCGATGACGTGGTGATCAACGGCCGCATCGTGGGCCGCGTGCGCGGCTTGAAGGTCCGCCTGACATCGACCGCACGGGTTGAGGGTGACATCATCCACAAGACCATCGCGATTGAATCTGGCGCGCATTTCGAAGGATCGGTGCAGCGTCAGGACGATCCTCTGAATGCGAAATCCAAAGCGGCAGCAGCAGCCGCAGCGGCGACACCTGCCAAACCTGCAGATCCCAAGCCGGTGGAAGCCGCAAAGGGCTAATCCCGCAATAGTCGATCTATTGAAAGCGCCGCTGTCCGTCAGCGGCGCTTTTTTGTTGGCCTAGACCCCGGCAGGGTTGTCCACGTCGTGGCCCATTTCCTTGAGATCCTGATAACGGTCGCCGATCCGATGGTTTGGATGCCCGCCAATAGAAGCCCCAAGGGCGAGGATAATCTCGTCTTCGGCGGGTGCGTCCGGGATGGCCAGGTGGATCGTCTGGTAATGGGAGCGTTTGCCGCCATCATGTTTGTCCATCAACGGTATGACGAGCGACGTGCCCGCCGCCCCTCGGGTATTGGCAAACACCAGATAGCTTTTGGCGCCGACCGCCTCCCGGTATTGATTGCCGAACCAGAGGGTGTGGGTGAGCGCCTGGCCGTGTTCGTTCTCGCCGCCCATCCCGGTGAGTGACGCCTTGCCGTAGCCTTCGACAGCGCCGCCAGTGGCCGCAAGCACCATGTCGGTCAGAAGTTTGCCAAGGACGGGCCCGTGGCTTTGGATTTCGGGGCGCAGGTTTTCCACATGGCCGCGCCCAAACCAGGGGTTGCGGATAATGGCCATCGCGGCCACTAATTTCGTTGGGGTTTCAACGGCTTTGAAGCCTTCCTTAAACGTATCCTGGACGTGCAGAAGGGTGCGGCGGATTTCGGGTTCGGACCCAATGTCAGGCATGGGCGAGTTCTTTCTCGGCAAAGGCGGGCGCAACCTTGTCGATGAAGAGTTGCAGCGAGCGTTTCTGTTGGCCCATATCCATCCCCATGGACGCGTAATAGACAAATGCGTCAGCCCCGTAAGCGCGGTGGGCTTCCAGTTTTTCGATGACTTGATCCGGCGCGCCGAACATCAGGTTGGTTTCCAGCATTTCAGGGTCCACACGGGCGTTTCCATCGAGTTCTTCCAGTGGAACTTGCTCCGGGAACCCATTGTTTACCTGACCTTTTTTCATCATCAGGTTGCCAAATTGACCCAGAACGTGACGGATGGAACGCATCGCTTCTGCCCGATCACCCTCGTTTTCATAGACAGCGGCATGGCGCATCACCGCCCATTCCCCCGCGAAGGGTTTGCCCGCTTTTTCTACGGCCTCATCCAGGCGACGGCGATATGTTTCGACCTCTGACATGGGCATGGTCAGCGGCCAGCTGAGGATATTGCAATCGTGTTCTACGGCGTAATCGAAGGTGACAGGCGCGCGGGCGGCGACCCAGACCGGGACGTCCTTTTGCACAGGTTTGGGGCAGGATGTGGCCGTCGGGAATTGCCAGAATTCGCCGTCATGGGCGTAATCCCCAGCCCAGAGTTTCTGCACCACAGGCAGCGATTCTTGCATGTAACGCCAGCTGTCGCGCTGATCGAGACCCGGCTTCATGCGGTCGAACTCTCGCTGATAAGCGCCTGATCCTATTCCGAATTCCAGGCGCCCGTCGCTGAGAAGATCCAGCATAGCGGCCTCTCCGGCGAGGTTGATGGGATGCCAATAGGCCGCGTTCACCACACCCACGCCAAGGCGGATGCGCTTTGCATGCTCGCCCCACCAGGTGAGCAGCTGAAACGGGTTGGGCGCGATGGTCATCTCAAGCGCGTGGTGTTCGGCGGCCCAGGCGATTTCAAAGCCTGCCTCATCGGCCATCTGCACCATCTCAAGCGTGTGATCGCGGACCGCTTTCATATCGGTCGCAGGGTCCATCCGTTCGAGATTGATTGCCAAGTGGAACTTCATCTTCGCCTCCTATCTATCTGTTCTTCAACGCATTTGGAACGGATTAGCCATGGGCGTCTCCGACATGTTCATCCACACGGTCTTGGGTCTTGTGTAGTCATAAACCGCCTGAAACCCGCTTTCGCGGCCGTAGCCCGACCCCTTCATGCCGCCGAATTCCGCAACCGGAGAGATCACACGGTAGGTGTTGACCCAGACGATCCCGGCGCGCACGGCGCGGGACATGCGCAAGGACCGCGCGCTGTCGCGGGTGAAAATGCCGGCGGCGAGGCCATGTTGGGTGTCATTGGCAAGGCGCAGCGCCTCCTCCTCGGTGTCAAAACGCAGGGCGCAGAGGACGGGGCCGAAAAGTTCGGTGTCGACGATGTCGAGGTCGGGCGTTGGGCAATCCAGCACGGTGGGTTCATAGAAAAGATCACCCTGCGGGGCGCGTTTCCCCCCTGTGACCAAGGTTGCGCCTTGGGACCTTGCACCGGCAACCTGGGTTTCGATATTGTCGATCTGACCGTGGGTGCAAAGCGGGCCCATTTCGGTTTCTTCGGCCATGGGATCACCGATTTTGATGCCACCCGCGATGTCTTTCATGCGAGCGAGGAATTCATCGGCGATGGAGGTGTGGACAATCAGGCGGGACCCGGCAACGCAGCTTTGACCGGACGCGCCGAAAATCCCGGCAACACAACCGTTTACGGCGCTGTCTAAATCTGCGTCATCAAAGACGATAAAGGGGGATTTTCCGCCCAATTCCAGGCTGACTTCGGCGAAGTTTTCGGCGGAATTGGCAAGAACATGGCGCGCGGCACCTGGGCCCCCGGTAAAGGAGATACGGGCAACGAGCGGATGCCCGGTTAGGACCTTACCGCAGGGATCACCGTGGCCTGAAAGGATGTTGACCACGCCGTCGGGAAACCCCGCCTCTTTGATCAGTTTGCCGAATTCCAGGATCGCGGCGGGAGCGTGTTCGGATGTCTTCAGAACCACCGTGTTGCCTGCCGCCAAGGCGGGTCCGATTTTGACTGCCGTAAGGAAAAGCTGGGAATTCCACGGCACGATGGCGGCGACCACACCCAAGGGTTCGCGATCGGTGAAGACAAACAGGTCAGGTTTGTCGATGGGCAAAGTCTCACCCGAGATCTTGTCAGCGGCCCCGGCATAGAAATGGAAAAACTCGGCGATGTATTTGGCCTGCCAGCGCGTTTCCTTGAACATTTTGCCGCTGTCCCGGGTTTCAATCTCGCCCAGGCGCTCGGATTGGTCCGCCAGCAGATCGCCCAGACGGCGCAGGCATTTGCCACGCTCGGACGGGGTCATACGCGACCAGGGGCCTTCATAGCAGGCCTGGTGGGCAGCGTGCACGGCGCGATCAACGTCATCGGCGGTGGCCTCTGGCGCGGTGGCCCAGACCTCGCCTGTCGCGGGGTTGAATGTGTCGAAGTTCGCCCCGTCGGACGCGGGAACATGATCGCCATCAATGAGCATTTGGTAGGTTTCGGTCATGGGCGCCCTCCTGTCGGAAGCGTGCCACAGAAATTCACTTCTTGAAATTGAATTATTTTGCGCAGAAAATTCGACATTTCCGAATTGAGGTGATCATGAACATCTCCGCCCTGCAGACGTTTCTCGCGATTGTGGACACGGGCTCGCTCGTCCGCGCCTCGCAGGTGCTCAACGTCACGCAGTCAACGGTCACCGCGCGTCTGAAGGCATTGGAGGAGGAACTGGGCCAACACCTTCTCAACCGACAGAAATCGGGCACGACGCTGACCCCTGCGGGCACGCGGCTGCTCAGCTATGCGCGGATCATGACGGGGCTTTGGCGGCAGGCGAAATATGAGACGGGGTTGCCGGCCGGTTTGGCCTCCGTTTGCACATTCGGGTGCGATCGGGAGCTGTGGGATGGGCCAGGGCGGGCATTTTTCAACGGGGTTCTGGCGGACAACCCGGACATGGCGCTCGCGGTCAGACAAGGCAGCGCGCGCGATCTGGAAGGTTGGCTTTCGGAAGGAGCGGTGGACGTGATCATGACCTTTGAAAGCGTGGCGCGCGGGGCGCAGACGGTGCTGGCGCTGACGCCGGAGCGCTTGGTGCTGGTCTCTGATCGGCCGGACACGCCAATCGATGCCGATCCGATGTATATTTTCGTCGATCATGGGGAAGATTACCGCCGCCAGCACGCCGAGGATTATCACGGCGCGGGCGTAGCGCGCATCAGTTTCGACAGCTCTTGGTGGGCGCTGCAATGCATGCTGGACCGGGGTGGGTCGGCCTATTTGCCAGAAGACATTGTGGCGTCCGACATCGCGGAGGGGCGGCTTTTTCTGTCGCACGGTGCGCCGGTTTACACCCGAAAGAAGAACCTGATCGTCAATGATGCGTCCTTGCAAAACTGGGCGTGGTTTGAACCCCTTGTGGCGCGGCTTTGGGGCTAGCACCGCGTCGGTCGCTGCCCTAGCATCGGTGGCAACAAGGGGGGATGCGATGAACGATCGTTACCAGAAATCCATGATGGACAATCTTTACTGGTGGGGCATTCCCACCATGTTCCGGTGCCCCAATGTTGGGCCGGAGGGGCAGGATATCGCGCTGGTTGGGGTGCCGCATTCGACCGGCAACGGCACGACCGAGCGTGATCAGCATTTGGGCCCGCGCGCATTGCGTCACGTGTCGGCGGTGCAGCGGCGGGTGCATTCGGTATTCGGCGTGGACCCTTGGAACGATGCGAAAATCGCCGATGTGGGCGATGTGCCGTTTCCGCGTGCCAATGACAATGAAGACTGCATTGCGCGGATCACCGAGTTCTATGAGAGCATTGATGCGGCGGGCGCCCGGCCTGTGTCCATCGGGGGCGATCATTCGATCACGGGCGGGATCGTCCAAGCGCTTGGGCGGGGCAAACTGGCGGGGGGTGAGCCCGTGTCCTTCCTGCATCTCGATGCCCATACGGATGTTTTCACGAAGGTCGATCATTTTCTTGGGGCCAAGAAGTCGGCGGCCCATTGGGGGGCGTATCTGGCCGATCAAGGCGATGTGGATCCCACGCGGTCCATGCAGATCGGGTTGCGCGGTCATCCAAGATCGCTCGACTGGCTGCAGCCGTCTTATGAGTATGGCTATAACATTGTGACGATGGCCGAGTTTCGCGAGCGCGGGCTTGAGGATGTGGTGGCACAAACCCGAGAGGTGCTGGGCGATAGGCCGGTCTACATCACCTTTGATCTTGATTGTCTGGACCCGACGGTGGCGCCGGCGGTCAGCAATCTCGAACCCGGGGAAAAGGGGTTCGACATTGACGAGGCGGTCGGCATCATTCGCGCGGCGCGTGGGCTCAACGTGATTGGGGGCGACGTTGTCTGCATGATGCCCACCAAGGACAGCCCCAACAATATCACAGCGCTGACGGCGGCTGCCGTGATGTTTGAGATGATTTCGATCATCGCGGAGAACAAGGGCAGCGGCACATGAAGGCCGCGGTGATGACGGAATTTGACGGCGCACTCCTGCTGGAGGATGTGCCCGATCCGATTTGCCAAAGGCTACCGGGTGACCGCACCGTTCATCCTTGGCTGCGGGGCCTGCCCCACCTGTCTGAGCGACGATGCGACCTGTTGCGATACCCAAGACGTGATTGGCTTCACCCATCCGGGCGCGTTTCCTGAACTGATCGCCATTCCACGGGCGGACTTCAATCTGGTGCCCCTGCCCGAGCCTGTGAAATACGCAGCCGCCGCCGGGATGGTATGTCGGGTGACGACCGCGTTCAAAGCGGTGGTGGATCGCGGCGCTGTTCAGCCCGGGAATGGATGGTGGTGCATGGCTGCTGCGGTGTCGAGCCAAGCCGATTCGCAGCACTCTTTGAAATGATCGCATCCGATCGGCTTGATCCGGCGCGATTGGTGACCCGGACCATCCCGCTGTCGGGGGTCGAAAAGGCGCTACGCGCGATGGACCGTTTCCAAAGCGAAGGGGTGACCAGGGTGGATCGCCTAAATTGTTGACAAAAGGGCAACAAGCCTTGCGATTTTCTGCCCTTGGCTTGTGGATAAGTCTGGATCGACATTTTCTTTTGTGAAACTTTTGTGACTGTGCCGCTCGACGAAAGGCACGAAAGACCTCTGCCGGGCGGCGCTCTTTTTGTGGACAAAGGAGCGGCTTTGCGCCGCGAGGTAAAATGGCACCCAAAACAACAGCCGAGGCAGGCAAACCAACACCTCAACCCACGTCTAAAGACGAGGGTCCCAAGACCGTATCAGCGCGCGTTTTCACGGATTTCGCGGCGATCTGAACTGGATTGGATTTGAGGAAGACGGCGCATTCCGCGTGCGGTTGCGCTTATCCTGCCAACACTTGGATTTCTTGCAGGAGGTGATCTGGCACCTCCAGACCGTCTTTTGCCGCGCGCGCGCGCTTTTTATGGCGGGCCTCCCCCGGCAGGCGCGTGCCATCCTGGGTCAGGATCATTTGCAACAAACCATCGAGCCGCGCGGTGAAGTCCGCCTGTGGGGAGAAGGCGATGAGGGTTTGGCCGACACCGGGCGGCGCGCCGGTGGCGTCAAAGAATGACGTGGCCTCATGGGAATGGTTTGCACCGGTGAGCGTGGCGCACAGGATTTCGACAATGAGCGCCAGCGCCGCGCCTTTGGCGTCTCCCATGGGCAGCATGGTGCCTTTGAGGGCTGCTGCGGCCTCGGTGGTTGGCTGGCCGTCAGCATCCAGCGCCAAGCCTTCGGGAATGGCGTGGCCTGCCTTGGCGGCCGCCATGACTTTGCCGCGCGCAACCTTTGACAGCGACAGATCAATCACCAGCGGCGGACGATCCGCGCGAGGGGCGGCAAAGGCGATTGGGTTGGTGCCGAACAGCGGCCCGGACCCGCCCCAGGGTGCCATTGCGGGTGGAGAGTTCGCGACCATGAGCGCTACGACGCCGGCTTTGGCCAGCGCCTCCACATGAGCGCCCAACTGCCCGCAGTGGTGTGAGTTGAAAACATAAGCTGCCCCAACCCCGTGGGCCTCGGCGATACCCGGCAATTCGGCCTTGATTAGGTTCAGCGCAGGGAAGGCAAACCCGTGCCGCGCATCCACATGCAGGACAGAACTGCGCGGCTTTGTCAGCTGCGGTTCGGCTTGGCCGTGCACTTTACCGGTTTTGGCCTGCGCGGCGTAGGAGGCTACGCGTGACAGGCCGTGCCCGCCCTGCCCGTCCACTTCCGCCGAGACCAAAGCCTCGGCCACAATGCGCGCGTTCTTGCGGGAGGTTTGGCTGGCAACAAAGGCGCGCTCCACCAGATCCGTGAGCGCGTCAACGGACATCCGCACTGTGCTGGTCATTTTACCCCCAAAATCTTGAACGCCTCCGGCGGGAGTATTTCAGGCCAAAAAGAAGCGCGGGTTTGGGCTTCTTTTTGGCTGAAAATACTCAAATCCGGCCGGTTACGCCGAGCGGTAGAGTTTGGTCATCGAGAATTCGCGGTGACCAAGGGCTTCGGCAGCTGTATTGCGGCCATTGGCGGTGCGGCGGATCATGTCGATCAACTCGTCCCCTGCCTCATCAATGGTCATTTCGCGGCGCAGGATGCCCGAGACATCCACATCGACGTGTTCGGACATGGTGCGGACCGTGCGCGGGTTTGCGGTGATCTTGATCACCGGCACGATGGGGTTGCCGACCACGTTGCCCTGCCCCGTGGGGAAGGTGTGGACGACCGCGCCACCGGCGGCCATCAGCGTGACGCATTCGGCGGCGGCCGAGGAGCTGTCCATAAAGTAGAGGCCATCGCCGGATTTGGGCATCTCCGCCGGTTCCAGGATGTCGATGTACTGCGACGTGCGGCCAATCTTTTCGAGGTTGCCGAGGGCTTTTTCTTCGATGGTAGTCAGACCGCCTTCGATATTGCCTTTGGTAGGCTGTGAATCGGACAGATCATCGGTCTGATGGGCGAAGATCACATCGTCCTGATAGGCCTTCCACATCTTGTACCAGCGGTCACCCACTTCTTCGTTGATGGCGCGTTTCTGGCAGATATGTTCAGCGCCGGTGATCTCGGAGGTCTCTCCAAAGAAGCCGGTGATGCCTTCGGGCAGAAGCTTGTCATACATGTTGCCGACCGTTGGACAGGATCCAAGACCGGTCGTGGTGTCAGACTCACCGCATTTGGTGGAGACCCAGAGCTCTGAAATGTTGCATTCTTCGCGCTGCACTTCGGTGGCTTTGTGAACGAAGTCTTTCGCAGCCCAGGATGCCGCGCGGATGGTTTCAAAGTCACCCTTCTGTTCGATAGAAAACTCGGCCACTTCTTTGCCGGTTTCGCGGATGCCGTCGGCGATGCGCTTGGTCCAGCCCGGCTCAATCCCGATGACCACGACCGAGTGCACGTTGGCGTTGGCCCCGGTGCCGATCATGGTGCGGAAATGCAGCTCCAGATCTTCGCCGAATTGCAGGCGGCCATAGGCGTGGGGAATGGCCAGCGTGCCTTTGACGTTGTTGGCCACGGCCTCAACGGCGGCGTTGGAGATGTCATCCACCGGCAGGATCAAAACGTGGTTGCGGACACCCACGCGGCCGTTTTCGCGGCGGTAGCCCATGAAAGTCATGTTGGAATACTTGGTCATAGGGGCGGCTCCTTACCAGCGTTTGGTTTTGCAGTTGTGGGTGTGGACGTGGCGCCCTTTGGGAATGTCGGCGATGATTTTGCCGATGTCTTCGCCGTATTTGATGGCCGTGTCGCCCGTCTTGAAATCCTGCAGCGCGATCTTGTGGCCGATCGGCACATCGTCTTCGGCAGTCAGCGTGAAGGTGGAATTGTCATGGGTCACGCAGCAGAACATTTCAGTTCCCGCGGTCAGCCCTTCGACCACGACAACGCCGACATTGTCGTCATGTTCATGGACCAGCAGATGGGGGATATTGGACATCTTGAGCAGCCTTTCAGAATTTTGAGGTGGTTTGGCTCCGTCTATCATGTATAAGAAGTCTTATACAAGACCTATTCTTGAGGATCTGAGAGTGACCGAGGATGTGATCAGTAAAACGCCGCTCTACAGGGTTGTCATCGACACGATTGTGGGGCGGATTGCGTCGGGTGAACTGCCGCCTGGGGCCATGCTGCCGAGTGAAGTTCAGTTGGGTGTTGAGCTGGGTGTGAGCCAGGGCACAGCGCGCAAAGCGTTGATGGAGCTGGAAGCGCGCGGGTTGGTGCAGCGGGCGCAGGGCAAAGGTACGTTTGTCACCATTCAGACGCCGGACCGGGCGTTATTCAATTTCTTCCGGTTGCGCGGCAAGGATGGCGCGCGCCCTGCCCCGGCCTTGGAAAGCCAAGAGATATCAGGGCGGGCAGCGACGAAGGAAGAGAAGCGGTTGTTGCATGGCACGCCGGCGCGGGTGTTTGAGATCAAGCGATTGCGATCTCTGCCCGGGAACGATCGGGTGCATGAGTTGGCGGTGGTGCCGCAAGCGATGTTTCCGGGGTTGTTGGAACGCGCGCCGCTGCCGAACACGCTCTATGTGTTTTATCAGCAGGCCTATTCCTGCATCGTTGTGCGCGCGGATGAGCGGTTAAGCCCGGGTGTGGCGGATGCTGAGATGGCGAAGCGGTTGGGTGTCGCGGAGGGAGCTGCGGTTCTGCGGGTGGATCGGGTGGCCTATGATGCATTGGACCGTGCCGTCGAGCGGCGCGTGAGCGTGATCCATGCGCGCAATCATGTTTACGATGTGACCTTGCAGTAAGACAGGGCAACTGCACCGGGCCTTTGTGGAGGTCAAACGAAGGCGGGGCGGGCTGCGCCAACTGTTCCGCGCCAGGGTTTAGACCTTTTGGCCGAGCCTTTGACCGACGCCTTTGCGGTTTTGCAGGGGCTTCCACCACGCTTCATTGCTCAAGTACCAATCGACGGTTTTGTCGAGACCCTGTTCCAGCGTGACAGAGGGTTGCCAGCCCAGCTCTGTGGCGATGCGGGTGGCATCGATGGCGTAGCGCAGATCGTGGCCTGGGCGATCCTCCACGAAGCTGATCTGGTCTCGATATGACGTTGCTGCGGGGCGCTTGGCGTCCAGCAGATCACAAATCATGTGGACCAGATCGATATTGCGCGCCTCATTGTGCCCGCCGATGTTGTAGCTGCGCCCCAACCGCCCTTCTTGCAGCACGGTGAGCAGCGCTTCGGCATGGTCTTCGACGTAGAGCCAATCACGCACATTCAGGCCTTGGCCGTAGACCGGAATCGGCTCCCCCGCCAGCGCTTTCAGGATCACAACCGGGATCAGCTTTTCGGGGAAGTGATAGGGGCCGTAATTGTTCGAACAATTGCTGAGGACGACGGGCAAATCAAACGTTTCTGACCATGCCCGGACCAAATGATCGCTGGCGGCTTTGGAGGCGGAATATGGCGAGTTGGGCGCGTAGGGCGTGTCTTCGGTGAAAAGACCTTGGTCGCCCAGGGTGCCATAAACCTCATCAGTGGAAATGTGGTGGAAGCGGAAACTGTCGGGGGCGTCCTGCCCTTTCCAATAACCGCGCGCGGCCTCCAGCAGGTTGTAGGTGCCAGTGACATTGGTTTCAATGAAATCACCCGGCGCGTCGATGGACCGGTCCACATGGGACTCCGCCGCCAAATGCATGACGGCGTCGGGGGCATGTTCGGTAAAGATGCGGTCAAGTGCGGCTCGGTCGCGAATATCGGCGTGCTCGAAGGTGTAGGCGGGGCTCTGCGCAACGCAGGCCACGTTTTCAAGACAGGCGGCATAGGTGAGCGCGTCGAGGTTTACGACGGCATGGCCTTTTGCAATCGCGGCGCGCACGACGGCTGAGCCGATAAAGCCTGCGCCGCCTGTGACCAATAGTTTCATGATGTGCCCTTTTTATGGTGCGTTGCGTTTAGAGCATTTGGCGCACGGCTTTCAAGATCGGCACCGTCAGGGCGGTTTGTGCCGATGTGGTTCTTTAGCAAACGGGTTGGGACAGCGGAGGCGCCTGAGTTACCTCGCTAGTCTACCCCGAGGCATCGCGATTGGGACCTGATCATGACGCCGGTACATCGGCGTTGAAAATGACAAACCGATTGCCTGACGCACGATGCAGGCTCTTCTGGAAACAACGGCCCGACCTGCCGAGCTCAGAGATGCGAAGTCTTTGAAAGACTTCGGCCGCATTCTTTGAAAGAATGCGCAGTGCGCGTGTTGAAGAGGAGATAAGCATGAGCGGCAGACCTACGCTTCAGATGACAGTGCTGATGACACCCGAAATGGCCAATTTCAGCGGCAATGTGCATGGGGGCGCGTTGTTGAATCTGCTCGATCGCGTCGCGTTTTCATGTTCTTCGCGCTATTCGGGGCAGTATTGCGTGACGCTGTCTGTGGATCAGGTGATCTTCAAAGAGCCAATTTTCGTGGGCGAATTGGTGACCTTTCTGGCCTCGATCAACGCCACGGGGCGGACATCGATGGAGGTGGGCATCCGGGTGGAAGCCGAAGAGATCCAGTCGGGCAAGGTGCGGCATACGAATTCTTGCTATTTCACCATGGTGGCGGTGGGCGACGACGGAAAGGCCGTAGAGGTGCCCAAGATAACGCCACAAGGAGATGAAGCTGAAAAACGTGAGGAGGCGGCGATTCTGCGCAGGAGCCTGCGGGACGAATTCACGCGGCGGCATGCAGAGATCAATGGGGAAGATTAAAACCCGGTCAGCCAAAACGGCCAAACCGGGTTAAGCTGTCAGCGGGTTCTCAATGGGGTAAAGCACGCTTCACCCCTCAGGGACGACCCTGGTTAAAAAGACCTGAACAATTGGAGACAACACGAAACGATGCGAGACCCGTTGGATCCGTAAAACCGAGCGCGCCCTGCCCGTTCCGTGAAATTGCCCCCCCAATCAAAGTTCTTGGACCGCGGAATGAACCATTCCGGCAGAGAGAAAGACATTCGGGAGACCCTGAGACTTAAAGCATTTGCCCATCAATCACCCGCTGACCCTTAAACGTTAATTTGATTCGAAACAGGGGTCTGTGAACTGGAACACATTTACCATGGCCAACCGCAAACGCCTTCCAACTGCGCCGTAGAGTGTTTGGAATCAATGTGCTAGGGTCTCTTCTAGCCCTAGCTTGAGGCCATTGTTGGTGTTGTTTGAAAAAGACATATCGGAAACCCCGCTTTCGCGGGACCTGCGCGAAGCGTTAACGAATGCCGCACGGCCGATGCGTTTGGCGCCGGGCGAGACGCTGTTTACGGAACAAGATGAAGGCGATGCCATTTACTTCGTCCTGGACGGCCGGATGGAGATTTCCATGATCGCCGATGACGGGCGCAAAATCGGGCTGGACGTCCTTTCGCGCGGGGCATTTTTCGGTGAGATTGCCCTTCTCGATCCCGGGCCCAGGACGGCCACGGCCATGGCATTGGAAGCGTGCAGCCTGCTGATGCTCAATCGGGCTGGCCTGCATTATGTGCTGGACCGCAACCCCCTTCTGGTCGCTGAGGTCATGCAGCTCATTGGCAAACGCATGCGATACATCACTGATCAGTTGAATGAGCAAATCCTGCTGCCCCTGCCCAAAAGGTTGGCGCGCAAATTGCTTCGGCTTGCGACGTTCACGGACTGCGGCACGCGCTGTCTGCGACTGTCGCATTCGGAGCTCGCTGATCTGGTGGGCGCATCGCGGGAAGCAGTGTCGAAGGCGCTATCGGCCTGGAACAAGCAGGGGCTTTTGCAGACCGGGAGAGGGTCAATTGAGTTGCTGGATGAGGAAGCGTTGAGGGATATCGCCGGGTTGTAGGGTGGATGTCTTTTGGGTGCTCTTGTGGTCCATATGAAATGGCTCCTGAACGTTCGGACAGTCATGACCTGCCGCGACGGCGTTGTCAGGCGCCAGCACTTGCGTCTGTTTTGGAAGAAATCCAAGCTGCGCGTATCCATTCCAAACGCCCGCAATTAACCTTTGCTTCTCTGGACGGCTTTTTTTCCGAAAGTAGACGACGTGTTTTAATCTCTAGAATGTCGGCTTTGAGCCCAAAGTTCCAAACAAGGCGCTTAAAGCAACGGCCGCTTCACCTGCCAAGCATACCCCGTTCGGTTCCGTCGGTGAGACCGATTGACTGGCTTTCAAACATGGTTCCGACCGTCCGGAAGATAGAGAGGTTATCCATCAGTTCTGTATTAGACGAGACACCGATCTTCTCATAGATCATCTGGATCTGATTGCGGACCGTTTTGGGCGAGCGGCCGGAACCTTCTGCGATGGCGGTGACAGTTTCTCCGGCAATAAGGTTCTTGCATACTTCTGCCTCGCGTTTCGTTAGATCGAAGACATCTTCCAGCAGGCCGATATTGATCGCATCCTGTTCCGACTGACCCACAAAGATCGCGAACATCCGTTCTTCATCAAGCAGGTGCCTGTCAATGGCACTGGCATCCCGCATGGACGGGCGGAAGGGTGAAATGGCAAGCATGAGCGGCGTATCATCGGTTTCAACTCTCAATCCGCTTTGCACCAGATCGCGGTTGGTCTGGGCCAGTTTATGGACCAGATCTGCCGTGTCGTAATCATTCGAGAGCATGAGGCGTCCGTCATGGGCCTGCGCGAACGGTTCACCGCGTTCCAAAACGCGTCGCCCAGCGGCGTTGCCAAAGAGATACTTGCCGTGTGCATCCGTCACCAGCATGGGCAGAATGATCCCGTCAAGAAAGCCGCTGAACACCTCGGAGGATTTCTTGGCCAGCGCCAAGGCGCGCGCAAGCTGACTGGCCCGGACAGCATGAGGGGCGAGAAGTTTCAGCGTTTCAAACAGCGGATCGTGCAGCTTGTCTTCCATCTCGGGGTCTTTGGGTGTTGCAAAGGTCAAAAGCGCACTGCGGTTGCCGTTGTGATCGACCTTCATCTGGAGCATTTGATGAAAGCCCGCCGGGC
>JBCCNB010000002.1:0-185502 GCA_039026055.1 Pseudomonadota bacterium
CGCGGGACGGGCAACCGGACCGGCTTGGCAAGCCCCACCGGGAGCAATGCCGAATAGGAACCGCTCATGGGCCAGCCTTGGCCTCGTGGTTCGGGTTGGCAGCTTGAGGCGCGCGGGCAACCACGCGTCCAGAGGAATGGTCATCCACGGGGGTTCTCCCCCGGGACAGAATCCGGCTTACAGGTTCTCCGCGCTCGAAACCTGTCTTGATTTCCACCCCTGTTGGACGCACGCTCGACCTATGGATACCCTATTCAAAACCCGCGACATGCTGGGCGACCTGATCGCCTACCCCACAGTATCGTCCGACAGCAATCTCGACATCATCGCGTACCTCGCCCAGCGGCTGGAAGATGCGGGCGCGAGGATCGAAATCTTGCGTGACGATACAGGTGAAAAAGCCAACCTTTTCGCGACTTTAGGGCCGGATACAGATGGTGGCCTTGTCCTGTCTGGCCACACCGATGTGGTGCCTGTGAAAGATCAGGTTTGGGCGAGCGACCCCTTCAAAATGGAAGAGCGCGACGCCCGCCTTTACGGCCGCGGCTCCTGCGACATGAAGGGGTTTGTTGCCGCGTGCACCGTGCTCGCCCCCTATTTCGCCGAACGTGTGAAAGACCGCCCCATCCATTTCGCCTATACCTATGACGAAGAAACAGGATGTTTTGGTGCAGACGCGCTGGTGGGCAGCCTAAAGAAAATGGGCGTCGCCCCGTCCCTTGCCATCGTGGGCGAACCGACATCCATGCGCGTCATCGACGGGCACAAGGGATGCTATGAATACACCACCCATTTTACGGGCCTTGCGGGACATGGCTCCGCCCCCGATCTCGGCGTGAACGCGGTGGAGTTTGCCTCTCAATTCGTATCAAAGATCATTGAATTGAAAGACAAATTACGCGCGCGCACCCCTGCGGATTCAGAATTTGTGCCCCCCTACACCACACTCAACACCGGCTCTCTGATAGGCGGGGTGGCCCATAACGTGATCCCCGACCGCGCCTCGGTCGCATGGGATATGCGACCCGTTCAGCCATCGGATGCAGTCTATGTCAAAGAGGCGCTAGAGCGGCTCTGCGAAGACGACTTACTGCCCGCCATGCGCGCCATCGATCCGGAGGCCTCCATCACCACGGAAATCCTGGCCGAGGTCGAAGGCCTGATGCCAATGCCACAAAACGCAGCCCGCGATCTGGTCATGGATCTGACCGGCGCCAATGGCACAGATCTGGTGGCGTTTGGAACGGAAGCCGGGCTCTTCCAACAGGCGGGCATGGCCGTGGCAATCTGTGGGCCGGGGTCCATTGAACAGGCGCACAAAGCCGATGAATATCTGGAAATCGAACAGCTTTCCGCCTGCCTGGGCATGCTCGAAAGGTTGGGGGCGCGGATCTAGTGTTTTGAAAAAGTGAGGTAATGCGGAACGCGACCTTCGCGCACCGCTTTCGCCTCATACCGGGTGCGTGTCCAATCGGGCCAGGCCTCCCGCCAATCGGCTGGGCGGTTAGCATGCCAATTAAACCCGTGTTTTGGCACTTCCTGCAGGGCTTGCCGGACATAATCGGCAATATCCGTGGCCACGCGAAACTGCGCCCCGGGTTTCAAAACCCGCGCCAGTGGTTTTAAAAACTCGGGCGTCACAAACCGCCGCCGGTAATGGCGTTTCTTGGGCCAAGGATCAGGGTAAAGCAGAAACGCTTTGCTGATGGATGCGTCGGGCAAAACATCAAACAAATCCCGAACGTCGCCGGGATGAATGCGAATGTTTTCACAGCCCGCCGCCCGGATTTTACCCAATAACATGGCCACGCCGTTGATATACGGCTCACATCCAATCATGCCGATGTCGGGCGACAGCGTGGCCTGATGCACCATGTGCTCCCCCCCGCCAAAACCGATTTCCAACCAAACCTCTCGATCCTGGAAAACCGCGTTCAGATCAAGCGGCGTGCGGTCGGGGTTTGCCTCCCAATCAACCGCGCCGGGCGACAGTGCCGCAAGGTCCTGATCGAGATAGACCTCCTGCGATTTGCGCAAGGTTTTGCCCTTCGTGCGGCCGTAAAAATTACGCCACGGCGCGCCTGAGGGATGGGATTTCTTCGTCATGATAAGCACCAAAATGCGATCTCAAGATCAAAGTTATCCACAGAAAAACCGATATCCTGTCGTAAATTAAATTTTACACGGACTTCTTCAATTCGTCGACCAGGTCGGTTTTTTCCCACGAAAACCCACCATCCGCTTCAGGATCACGCCCGAAATGGCCATAGGCCGCCGTGCGCTGATAGATCGGTTTGTTGAGCTCCAGATGCTCCCGAATACCGCGTGGGGTGAGATCCATGGACGCTGCAACCGCCTTTTCGATATCGGCTGGTGCCACCTCACCGGTGCCGTGGGTATCGGCGTAAATCGACAGCGGTTTGGCCACGCCAATCGCATAAGACAATTGAATGGTGCAACGCTCGGCCATGCCTGCGGCCACCACGTTTTTAGCCAGATAGCGCGCAGCATAGGCGGCTGAACGGTCTACCTTGGTCGGGTCCTTGCCGGAAAACGCGCCGCCGCCATGGGGCGCAGCACCGCCGTAGGTATCAACAATGATCTTGCGTCCAGTCAAACCGGCATCCCCATCCGGCCCACCGATTACGAACTTGCCTGTAGGGTTCACGTGCCATTCCGTGGCATCGGACAACCACCCCTCGGGCAGCTCTTCGATGATGTAAGGCTCCACAATCGCCCGAATGTCATCGCTGGAAAGCGTTTCATCCAAATGCTGCGTCGACAGCACGACCGAAGACACACCCGTAGGCACACCATTTTCGTACATCACCGACAATTGCGATTTCGCATCCGGCCCCAGCGCCGGCTCCGCCCCGGATTTGCGCACTTCGGCCAAGCGGCGCAAGATCGCATGCGAATACTGAATGGGCGCCGGCATCAACGCGTCTGTTTCCGTCGTGGCATAGCCGAACATGATGCCCTGATCGCCTGCCCCTTCATCTCGATTGCCTTCGCCGACAACGCCTTGTGCAATATGCGCGGATTGTTCGTGCAGAAGGTTGGTCACTTCGCAGGTTTGCCAGTGAAACTTGTCCTGTTCGTACCCGATATCCTTGATGCAGGCGCGCGCGATTTCGTCAATGCGCCCCATGTAATCGCGCAACTTGTCCTGATCGGTCAGACCCACTTCGCCGCCAATCACGACACGGTTGGTGGTGGCAAAGGTTTCGCACGCAACGCGGGCCAACGCGTCCTCGGACAAAAAGGCATCAAGAACAGCATCGGAGATGCGATCACAGACCTTATCGGGGTGGCCCTCTGACACGGATTCAGAGGTAAACGTGTAGTTCTGACGAGACATGGGAGTTGCTCCAGTAAAGAAAATCCGCCACGTCAGGAAGCCGTTGTGGCGGTCACGCGTGCTTAGGCGCACCTTTGATTGGCGTCAATCCTTAACTGCCAGCGTTGCGGGCGCGCAGACCGCAAAGTGCCAAGATTACAAGGAAAAATGCAACGATCGGCATATCCCCCAACCGGGCATAGACCGTGATCGGGCGCGCAGGTGGCAGTGGTGCGTCGATCCACCCGGCCTCCCCCAATCCCATTTGCTGCGTCACCTTCCCTGTTGCGTCAATCATGGCCGTCACACCGGTATTCGCGACGCGGATCATCGGAAGGCCCTGTTCGGCGCTGCGCAGGCGCGCCTGGGCAAGATGTTGATAAGGGCCAGAGAATTCCCCAAACCACGCGTCATTGGTGATCAGCAGCAGGAAACCAGGCCGTGTGTCGTACCTGATATCGCGCGGAAAAACGCCCTCATAACAAATCAGTGGCAGCGCACGTCCGAGCGGGCCGAAATCCAGAACCTGCGGCCCTGGCCCGGACGCGTACCCGCCGCCTGTTGTATCGGCCAGGCCGAAAATGCCGAACTTTGCCAGCGTATCGCCGAAAGGAACAAACTCACCAAAGGGCACAAGATGGTGTTTATCATAGACCGCGTCCACCTCACCTTCGCTGTCCAACCGTATGAGAGAATTGAAAAAATCGTCACCATCAAAGCGCTGCAAACCGGCAACGACAGGCACACCACCAGCCGCCTCTGCCATGGCATCAAACCACGGCTCTGCCCGTGACAGCAGCGTTGGAACGGACGTTTCAGGCCAGACGATCAGACTAGGAGGCGCGCTCTCATCCCCAACTGTGAAATCCAGTTTGCGTTGGAAATTGCCTGGGATCTTGTCTGGATCCCAGCGTTCCTGTTGTGGCTCGGACGGATGAACAAGGCGAATTAAGGGGGCCGTATCATCGGTTGGCAATACAGGTGTGAAAACCATGCCGCCCAGAAAAAGAATGGCGGGCACCACCAAGATCATGATGCCTTTCATCCAAGACCGCTCCATCAGCATCGCCACCCCGGCGGCACCCAAGGCGACGAGCGCAGTGAGCCCCAAAGAGCCCGCAATAGAAGACCAGTGCAGGACCGGCGTGTCGATCCACACATGGCCCACCTGCGCCCATGGAAAGCCGGTAAAAAAATACCCCCGGGCAGATTCCGTCACAACGAAAGCTGAAACAAATCCAATGGCTTGACCACGCATGAGGTGGGTGATCCATCCCATAACCGCCCAGTAAAAACCGAAGTAAAAACAGGCCGCAGACATGGCGATTGGGGCCAACCAACCGTGGCGCGCGACGTCCACGAGGAACGGTTCAACCAGCCACATGAGGGCCACGGCGAAGTAGCCCGCCCCAGCGGCCCAAGCGAGGCCCAGCGCGTGTTTGCCGCTTTTGGTTTTGCGCAAGATTGCGAACAAAACCCCAATCGCCAATAACGTCAGCGGCCACAAACCGAATGGAGCCTGGCCAAGTGCTGCCACGCCCCCAATGGCGGCGCAGATCAGTCCCTGTATCCAGCCGCGTTGGGCGAGAGCCCTGTCCTGCATCACGCGTCAGGTGTCCTTTTGGGCCGCTTGACCAGGCAACCGCACGCGCAACCGCTTGATCCGGCGGGGATCAGCATCGATCACCTCGAAAACGGTACCACCGGGATGTTCCACCATCTCACCGCGCACCGGCACTCGGCCCAAAAGCATGAAGAGAAGCCCGCCAAGCGTGTCTATGTCTTCTTCGTCAATTTCCTCTTCGGACGTGAGAGAGATGCCGATCTCAGTCTCAAATTCTTTTAGGGGTGTTTTAGCTAATGCGATGTACGCGCCCGACTTTTCCACAAAAAAGTAGGTATCTTCATCAACATCATGCTCGTCTGCGATTTCACCCACAACTTGTTCGATCAGGTCTTCGATCGTGACGAGACCGTCAACCCCACCATATTCATCAATGACAAGTGCCATGTGGCGGCGTTCGTTCTGCATCTTCTGCAACAGAACACCGATGGGCATAGAGGCCGGCACATACACCAGAGGCCGCAGCAGTTTCTTCAGCGAAAACCGCCCGCCATTGCCGTTGAACCCGTGCTTCAGCGCGAAATCCTTGAGATGTGCAAAGCCCATTGGCGTATCCAACGTACCCTCAAATACGGGCAGTCGCGTCAAGCCACTTTCCCGAAACGTCGTGACCAATTCATCCTTGGTGCTGTCAATCGGCACGGCCACAATATCAGACCGAGGGATCGCGACGTCCTCAACCGTCAGCGTACGCAGGTTGAGCATGCCAACGGATTGCGGTTCCGGCGCTTTAGGCGCGTCTTCGGGTGAAGAAGTTTCAGTGAGAGTGAGTGCGCCAATCACCTTTCGGAAGAAACCGGGAGGTTCCGTCCTTGATGCATCGTCCTCATCTTGACCGTTCGTGTCCTGACTATCCGCCTGCGCGCTCCGCGCTGCGGTAGAAGATCCTTCTGCGGTATCGCCCATGGTCCTCGCCCAAAAATCCTGAGACGCCTAATATGGGTTAGGAATACCCAGTTTGCCAAGTATTTCTATCTCAATGCCTTCCATCAACGTGGCATCTTCGTCACGCACATGATCATAACCCAAAAGATGCAGCGTGGCATGAACCATCAGATGGGTGGCGTGTTGAACAAGCGGCATGCCAGCCGCTTCGGCCTCAGAGAGGCAGGTGTCATAGGAAATCGCAATGTCGCCCAGCTGCGCGTCCTGCGGCGCGAACGGCGTTCCACCCGGGGTCTCGGCACCCCGCTCCTCTGACGGCCAAGACAGTACATTTGTCGGGCCGGGCTTTTCGCGAAATCCTTCGTTCAGCTCTGAAATCCGCGCATCATCGCAGGCCAGCACGCTGATCTGCCACTCTCCGGGTTCCAGAAGATGCGCGATCACCGCCTTCGCTGCCGCCTCAGCCAGCGTTTTCAACCCGGCATCGGCCCAACGTTGATCCTCGAATGCAATCTCGGTGATCATCTCTCACCCGTCTGCGTCGTAGGCCTCAATGATAGCAGCGACAAGCGGATGGCGCACCACATCCTTGGCCGTGAAATAATTGAATGATATCTTGGGGATAGACGTCAAAAGCCGTTCTGCATCATGAAGCCCGCTGGTCACCCCGCGCGGCAAATCCACCTGACTGCGATCGCCGGTGATGACCATGCGGCTGCCCTCCCCCAGACGGGTCAGGAACATCTTCATCTGCATAGACGTGGCGTTTTGCGCCTCATCCAAGACGACGAACGCATTTGACAAAGTTCGCCCGCGCATGAAGGCCAGCGGCGCAATCTCAATGCGCTTTTCCTCTATGAGTTTGGCCACCTGTTTCGACGGCAAAAAATCATTCAGCGCATCGTAAAGCGGCTGCATATAGGGATCGACCTTGTCCTTCATGTCACCAGGCAGGTAGCCCAGCTTTTCACCTGCCTCTACCGCCGGACGGGACAGGATGATGCGATCCACCTTGCCTTCGATGAACATGGACACACCCGTCGCCACGGCAAGGTAGGTTTTGCCCGTCCCCGCCGGGACAATCCCGAAGGCCAGTTCATGGTTAAACAGCGACAGCACATAAGCTTTCTGTGCATCGGTGCGCGGCTCCACCAGTTTTTTTCGGGTCTTGATCTCTACAGACCCGCCGCGAAACATCTCCAACTGGTCGCCCGCAAAACTGTCATCCACAGGCTCCGGGCTGCCCATGCGCAGTTCCCGATCCACATCTGCGGCCTCAACACTGCGACCCGCTTCAAGCCGTTCGTAAAGCGACGTCAGAACAGCAGACGTGGCGACGGTACTGTCCTTTTCGCCAATGATGGCCAACTGATTCCCCCGTCGCATGATCTGCACCCCCAGCTGACGCTCAATCTCAGCCAGGTTGCGATCATGTTCCCCACACAGGTCGATCAGCAGAAAATTGTCAGGAAATTCAATGACCTCTTCATGCAAAGCGGTTGGGTCATCCGTTGGCGGCAAGGCTTCTATGGCCAAATACATCTCCTGATTTCGCGTGTCCCTGTAGGTAGCCTGCCAACTGGACCCGACAACTGCAAGACCTGCCGGAAAAACACCGCCATACATGCGAAAATGCCGCGAAGGTCGCCCCTCGCGGCATCTAAATTGATCAAGTTTGTATCAGATCGGGTCGCTGACAAACGTACCTGACTTGAACGCACCTGTCGCCGTGTTAGGCGGCGCGGTGCCAGAGCAGACGGGCTTCCCATACGGGTCAAGCCGCTGAGACAGGTAGCCTTCTGCGCCGTCATCGATGATCCAGTGGTCACAGCCGTTGGGATCAACCCAGATACCCGCCTGAAGCTGGCTCAGGTGTTTGCTGTCGATGCCGCGGTCCACGGTTTTGTCGACTTTATTGCCGCAAGCAGACAGGGCAACGCCAGCCGCCAAAAGCAATGTGAGTTTGGTCGCTTTCATGATGTCCCCCTTAGCGAATGCAGATGATTTCAACGCGGCGGTTCTTCTGCATGCCTGCAGCCGTTGCGTTGGAGGCCTTGGGCAGGCGTTCGCCATAGCCCCGCACATCCGCGATCCGGGCGCCAGATTTCGACGCAATGGATGCGACGGCCGTGGCACGGCGGAAGGACAGATCAAGGTTGTACTGATCTGAAGCGCGACTGTCAGTGTGACCTGTGATGATGTAGGATGTGGCGCCTGCCTGCTGGAAGAAGCTGGCCAGATGCTGTTTGCCAGCGGACGAAATGCGCGCGCTGTCTGTTGCAAAAAGCTGATCGGAGTTCATGACGCCACAAACATTGCCCCGGCGGCAGACCGGAATGCCCTGACGGTTCACATGGGGGGTCATGTACCCTTCCCAACCGTCATCCATCACCCAATGTTCGCACCCATCCGGGTCAACCCAAACGGTCGGTGTGTAGTTTTCGCCGATGACAGTCCGTTGCGTTTGCGCGGATGCTTCAGTGGCGAGAAGTGTGGTACCCAAGGCGACGGCAGCAATACCGCCAAGGACACCGCGAAAAGACTTCGCAAGATAATCGTGCACAGCCCCTATCCTTTTTTTTGATCCCCCACATCGCCTGAAGGAACCGGGCAGATACCTCATCAGCGATGCAATTTATCCTTTGAGTGTAACAAGTTTCGATGCGTTGTGAAGGCCCAATAGGTTGGGTCGGAGCCCTTAAAAATAACAACCAGAGGGCAATCTGAGCGGAAAACTTATCCACAGTTGGGGTGAATATCCGTCCACAGACGAATCCCCTGCTCTGCGACGGACAGCGGCGAATCAGGCCGCCTTGATGCGTCCGGCCAGCGAATTGGCCGCGCTTTCGGTAATCTCTACCTTGGCAATGTCGCCCTTTTCAACCGGTGCATCCGCCACATGGACGGCATGCAGATAATCGGATTTCCCGACCATCTGTCCGTCCAGTCGACCCGGCTTTTCAAAAAGTACGCTGACGGTGCGCCCGACCATGCTGTCTTGAATTTCCCGCTGCTGACGGGTGATCAGCCCTTGCAACCGCTGCAGGCGCTCCGACTTCACATCCTCATCGACCTGATCACGCTCTGCCGCGGGCGTGCCGGGGCGGGTGGAATATTTGAAGGAATAGGCATAGCCGTACCCAACCTCTTCCACCAGATCCATGGTCGCCTGAAAATCCGCCTCCGTCTCTTCAGGAAAACCCACAATGAAATCGCCCGACATCAGAATATCGGGCCGCGCATCGCGGATGCGTTCGATAAGACGCAAGTAGCTTTCTGCCGTGTGTTTGCGGTTCATCCGCTTGAGGATGTGATCGCTGCCTGACTGCACCGGTAGATGTAGATAAGGCATCAGCTTGTCACACGTTCCGTGCGCCTCAATCAAATCATCGGACATGTCGTTGGGGTGCGAAGTGGTAAACCGGATCCGTTCCAACCCGTCGATATCGTTGAGCCCCCAAATGAGCTGCGCCAGTGACCACGCATTCCCGCCGGGTCCTGCCCCATGATAGGCATTCACATTCTGACCCAGCAACGTCACTTCCCGTACGCCGCGCTCCACCAGGTCGCGCGCCTCTTCCAAAATGCGCGGCGCGGGGCGGCTCACCTCCGCGCCGCGCGTGTAGGGCACCACACAAAAAGCGCAAAATTTGTCGCAGCCTTCCTGTACAGTGAGGAATGCCGCCGGGGCGCGCTTGGCCTTGGGGCGTTTCTTTAGCTCTTCAAACTTGTCTTCGATGGGAAACTCGGTGTCGAGCGCCCTTTCACCGGCCCGCGTCTTCGCCTCAAGCGCCGGCAGGTTGTGATAGCTTTGCGGCCCCACCACCAGATCAACCAGCGGCTGACGGCGCATGATTTCTTCGCCCTCGGCCTGGGCCACGCAGCCCGCCACACCGATCTTCAGGTCAGGTTTTTCATCCTTCAGCTTCCGAAACCGACCGAGCTCCGAATACACCTTCTCTGCGGCCTTTTCGCGGATGTGACAGGTGTTGAGCAGGATCATATCGGCATCATCTGGGCTTTTGGTTTCCACATAGCCCACGCCGCCCATGGCTTCGGCCATGCGCTCACTGTCGTACACGTTCATCTGGCACCCGTAGGTCTTGATGAACAGCTTCTTTGGCTCTGGCTTTAGCTCCGACATCGGTGTCCCTGTACTCGCCGCGTCATTCTTCACGAAACATAGATCGTTTGCCTACATCATCCCACCCGTGACTTGCAATGAAAGACAAAATGCCCGATTCTCCCCCGTAGCAGTTCCCCAACCACCCAGACCCACGATGATTTTCACCTCTTTCGATGCGCTTTTGTCCAGTGGTCAGGCTTTGCTGACCAAAGGCCCTATCGCGCTGATCTTTGTGGAGGATGCGGTGGAGGTCGACAGCACCTTGCGTCACCACTTGGATCTCAAATTCAAACAGGTCCTGGCCTTCATGCCTGAGGGGTTCGAACTGTCCCCGGATGTGGCAGACAAGGTGCATCGCATACATTTCGACGTTGCACGAGGGGACAGTTACATCCGCGTCGTCAACCGCGTCATCGAGACTGTGCCGGGCATCTGGCTCTACTACTGTTTCAACGCCGAATATCTTTTCTATCCCTACTGCGAAACGCGCAGCGTGGGGGAATTGCTGACCTTCCACAGCGAAGAACGGCGCGATGCAATGCTGACTTACGTAATTGATATGTATGCCAGAAACCTGGATGCATATCGCAATGGCGTGTCACTTGAGGACGCGCATCTGGATAGGTCAGGCTATTACGCGCTGGCGCGGATGAAGCGGCCGGACAGTGGCGATCCAAAAGAGCGTCAGTTGGACTTTTTTGGCGGATTGCGCTGGCGCTATGAAGAACATGTCCCGCAGGATAAACGCAAGATCGACCGCATCTCTCTCTTCCGCGCCAAGCCACAATTGTTGCTGCGTGAAAATCACACGTTTTCCGACGAAGAATACAACACCTATGCCTGCCCGTGGCACAACAACTTAACCGCTGCAATTATGTCGTTCAGAACGGCTAAGGCATTGAAATCAAATCCGGGTTCAACCTTTGATATCCACAATTTCTGCTGGCATAACACCGCACCGTTTGAATGGCATTCCCGCCAGCTTTTGGATTTGGGGCTAATGGAACCTGGGCAGTGGTTTTGAAAGCGGAGCACTTAATTTACGCGTAACAAGACGCGGGTCACGTCGCCTTAGCGATTATCCAGCAGCCACCGCGTGATGGCGTTGAATTCCTGTGACCCACCGTTGTCCGATCCGCCGCTAAACAAGCCCTGAACGACGCCGCGCGTTTCATGCGCCCCGCCCCAGACATCCGTCGCAACATTTGCAACCAGAAACATCCCGTCATGCACAGGTGGGGCCAGATCGCGATGCTGCCACACCGCGAAAAGCCCGATAGCAAAGGTGAGCCAAATCAGCCTACGCGCCCAACGCTGCGCCTGATCGGCACGGGCGCAATACGCGACTTGGCGCGCCTGAAATTTGCTCTCGTTTAAAATGTCCATATCGCGTCATCGCACACCAAAACGGCGCAAACGCGAAGACCACATGGCAAATTTATGTCAAAGATGCTCGGCCTGGGGCATGCCGAGGACATGGAAACCACCGTCGACCCGCACGATTTCACCCGTTGTGTAGGCGCCCGCGTTCGAAGCGAGGTAAACAGCCGTACCGCCCACCGCCTCCAGCGTCGCATTGGACCGCAAGGGCGCGTTTTCCTCTGTGTGACGAAAGGTTTTACGCGCCCCGCCGATCGCTGCACCCGCGAGCGTCTTCATAGGGCCTGGAGAGATCGCATTGACCCGGATCTTATCCGGACCCAGATCATTGGCCAGATAACGCGTCGTCGCCTCAAGGGCTGCCTTGGCCACACCCATCACGTTGTAATTGGGCGCCACGCGGGACGACCCCTGATAGGTCAGCGTCAGCAATGTGCCGCCATTGTCTTTCATCATCGGATAGGCCCGACGCGCCACCTCAATGAAGCTGTAACAGCTTATATCCATTGAGTTTTTAAAATTCTGCCGGGACGTATTCAGAAACCGCCCTGTCAGCTCCGCCTTGTCGGAATAAGCAATGGCATGAACCACGAAATCGATTGTGGGCCATGTCTGTTTCAGCTCATTAAAGCCCTTCTCAACCGAGGCCTCATTGGTCACATCCATATCCAGAAGCAGCTTGGACCCAACCGATTCTGCCAACGGCTCCACCCGTTTCCCAAACGCATCGCCCTGATAGGAAAATGCCAGCTTTGCGCCCGCATCATGCATGGCCTTTGCGATACCCCACGCAATGGAGCGGTCATTGGCCACCCCCATGATCAGCCCGCGCATCCCGGTCATTGATTTATTCATGGTGCCGTATTCCCTCAAAACTGCCTCAAGCGGTCATCCTGCGGATCACTCGGGATATTTGCGTTGCGCCGCCGCAGTTGCCAGTGTCTTCGAACCGTTTTTGGCTGTGGCCGTCCACTGATACGTGTGTTTGCCATTCGGCGGACACGGGGATTTGTACTTGAACGCACCCGCCGGGATCGTGCCATTTCCGCTCATCTGAACCGACACGGTGCCGCCGCCATGATTGTAGTTTGGCACGTCCAGGTCCTTCATCTTGAAAACGATCTTGTTGGTCCCCTCCGGCACGCCCTTCATCACGAAGGCCGGGTTGCCAACGCGGTTGGGTTTTCCGCTGGTGCACAGTGGGATGTTGCCCCATTTGAAAGACATCGACATATCCGCATGCGCAGCACCCGTCGTAAGGGCCAAAGCGGCCAGTATAACTCTGATTTTCATGGATTTTCCTTGATTTTAGATTTCTCAGGCGTCCCGAAATTTGCTCATCAGCATGGATCCGTTCGTCCCGCCGAAGCCAAATGAATTGGTCATGACGGTATCGAGCCCCGCACCCTCTTTCAGGGCGGTCGCCACCTCATCGGGATTGATGCCGGGATCAAGGCTGTCGACATTAATGGACGGGATGATGAAATCCCCATCCAGCGCGAGGAGACAGAATATCGCCTCCAGCGCCCCCGCCGCACCCTGCGCATGGCCTGTCATGGATTTCGTGGAACTGATCGGCGGCACATGGCCTTCACCGAAGATACGGCGCACGGCTTCGACCTCGCCCACATCACCGACCGGGGTCGAGGTGCCGTGGGCATTGATATAGCCAACCTTGCGCTCATTCCCCAGCTGTCCCAGCGCCAGCCGCATGGCCCGTTCTCCCCCCTCACCAGAGGGCGCAACCATATCATGGCCATCAGATGTGGCGGCATAGCCGGTGACTTCGGCGTAGATCTTGGCGCCACGGGCTTTGGCGCGCTCCAGATCCTCCAAGACGACGATCCCGCCCCCACCCGAAATCACAAACCCGTCGCGATCCACATCAAAGGCGCGAGATGCCTTATCTGGCGTGTCGTTGAATTTCGACGACATGGCACCCATTGCGTCGAAGAGGCAAGACAGCGTCCAATCCAGCTCCTCACCTCCACCCGCAAACATAACGTCCTGTTTTCCCATCATAATCTGCTCTGCCGCATTGCCGATGCAGTGCAGAGACGTGGAACAGGCCGAGGTGATCGAATAGTTGATCCCCTTGATCTTGAACGCTGTACTCAGGTTGGCCGAAATCGTGGAACACATCGTCTTGGGCACGGCAAAGGGCCCGATCCGTTTGGTCGCACCTGTCTTCAAAACCGTTTGATGCGCGGCCAACATGGCCGAGGTCGATGGCCCGCCGGACCCTGCCACAAGCCCCGTGCGCGGGTCGGAAACCTCAGCCTCGGAAAGGCCCGCATCCGCAATTGCCTGCTCCATCGCCAGATAAGCATAGCCCGCCCCTGGCCCCATGAAGCGCAACGTGCGTTTGTCGATAGCCTCCGGCAGATCCACATTGGGTGCGCCTGCGATCTGGCTGCGAAAGCCGTGTTCAGCCATCTGATCATTGGCTGTGATGCCCGACCGGCCCGCCTTGAGCGAGGCGGTCACCTCATCCGCATTGTTTCCGATGCTTGAGATGATCCCCAGCCCGGTGACAACGACCCTGCGCATCTTGGCACTCCTCTCGTCAAGATGTCATGACGGTACGCGACCTGTCAGCTTTCCGACAGAGCAACCTTCATGTCTTTGACTTGATAGATCACCTCACCATCGGCCTCAACCCGGCCATCGGCCACACCCATTGTCAAACGGCGGGTCTGCACGGCCTTGGTGAAATCCACGTAGTAGGTCAGCATCTTTCGATCTGGCCGCACCATTCCGGTCAGCTTCACCTCACCCACACCCAGCGCATAGCCACGGCCCGGCCAGCCGCGCCAGCCCAGATTGAAGCCAGTCAGTTGCCACAGCCCATCAAGGCCAAGACAGCCCGGCATAATTGGGTTTCCGGGGAAATGGCATTCAAAGAACCAAAGGTCTGGTTTTACATCGAATTCCGCCACTACGTGCCCCTTACCATGCGCGCCCCCGTCACCGGAGATATCGGTGATGCGGTCCATCATCAGCATGGGCGGTTCAGGCAGTTGCGCATTGCCGGGACCGAAAAGTTCGCCGCGCGCGCATTTCAGCAGGTCCTCACGGTCAAAATGGCTCGGATACTCAGCCATAAAGTGGGTCCCCTTTGATCTGTTTCCCCGTTCACTGGCCCCTCTAGCACCGGGGCAAAGCCCCATGCAAGCCATTCAAGAGCCTGTTTGTAACGCGACAGTCTCGCGCGGCTGAGTGTTTTATGATTGAAATCAGGGTGGCGGACGTCCTATATACGCATATTGCAAGGAACGCATCATGACAGACACGCACGCAATCTCCCGCGCCGCCCTTCAACGGTCCACGAACTGGCTCTCTTCGGCTGATCTTCGGCCGACCCGTCAACGCGTGGCTTTGGCTGCGTTGCTGGTGGGTGATGGAAAGCATCGCCATTTCACCGCGGAAAGCCTGTTTGCCTCGGCGAAAGATCAGGGCGAAGCGGTATCGCTGGCGACGGTTTACAACACGGTGCGCGCGTTTTGTGATGCGGGCCTTGTGCAGGAAGTCACGGTTGAAGGGTCGAAAAGCTATTTCGACACCAATACCCATGATCACCCGCACTTCTTCTGGGAAGATGATCAGGTCCTGACCGATGCACCCGCTGAAGAGCTTGAAATCACGCGCATTCCGGCTGCGCCCGAAGGGGCGGAGATTGCCAGCGTCGATGTTGTGATCCGACTGCGCAAGACCAACCTCTAGAATTCCGAAAGGCTTGCTCATGCGCGCCATCTGCTATGACAGCTTTGGCGCAGCCGCTGATGTGCTGTCTATTGAAGATATCGAAATGCCCGAACCCGGCCCGGGCGAAGTTCGAGTGCGGCTCAGCTATTCTGGTGTGAACCCCTCTGACGCCAAAGCCCGCGCGGGCCTGCGCCCAGGCGTCACCAAACCAGCCTTCCCGAAAGTCATACCTCATTCGGATGGTGCGGGCGCGATCGAAGCCGTGGGTCCAGGCGTGGACACGGCCCGCATCGGACGCCGCGTTTGGGTGTTCAACGGCCAGTGGCAACGCGCCTTCGGCACCGCGGCAGAGATGATCACCCTGCCGGCCGAACAAGCTGTCTCACTGCCTGATAATGTCGACGAGGACGTGGGCGCGACACTTGGCATCCCGGGCCTGACAGCGGCTCAAACGGTGTTTGGCGGCGGAGATGTGGCGGGCCAGACCCTGCTTGTCAGCGGTGGCGCGGGTGCGGTGGGCCACAACGCTGTGCAGCTTGCCGCTTGGGGCGGCGCGCACGTGGTTGCGACCTGTTCAGCCCGCGCCATGGAGGATGTCCGCGCGGCCGGGGCAGAGCATGTGTTCGACTACACGGATCCGGACCTTTCCGCCAAGATCATGGAGATTACAGGCGGAAACGGCGTGGATCGCGCAGTGGAAGTGGAATTCGGCCAGAACGCCGCTCTTTTGGCAGAGGTCATCCGCCCGCTTGGGACCATTGCCACCTACGGGTCCGGTAAATCCATGACGCCGGAGTTGCCCTTTGGCCCGATGCTTTTCAAAGCTTTGAAAGTCGACATCACGCTCATCTATATCTTGCCTGCCCCGGCCCGCGCAGCCGCCATCGAAAGGCTGCACAGCGCACTTGCATCCAGCGGTTTGGCACCTCGCATCGATCAGATCTTTGATTTTGAAGACTGCGCGTCCGCCCATGATGCGGTAATGACACCAGGCCGCAAAGGCGCAGTTCTTTTGCGCACAGGTTGATCTGAACCCCAAGCAGACTTGAATATTTTGACCCACAAGAAGCAGCAGATTGTCGCCCTTCTTTTTGGCCTGAAATACTCCCGCCGGAGGCCAGTAATCTCCTCTTTCCAGTCATGCCCGCCCATGCCACTCTGCGTCTCAAGACCGGAGGACACCAATGCCCATCACAACCTGCATTTTTGACGCCTATGGCACGCTTTTTGACGTAGCCGCCGCAGCCAGGAACGCGGCTGCAGAGCCGGGGCGCGAGGCCTTTGCAGACAAGTGGCCCGCCATTGCCAACCATTGGCGCCTAAAACAGTTGCAGTATACGTGGCTGCGTGCCGTGATGGGCACGCATACGGATTTCTGGGAAGTCACACAAAATGGTCTCGATTGGGCCCTGGAGGCCGAAGGACTGGGCGAGGACGCAGGTTTGCGTGAGCGGCTGTTGCAGCTCTACTGGGAGCTAGACGCCTACCCGGAAGTGCCCGAAATGCTCAAGGCATTGAAGGAAAACGGGAAAAATACGGCCATCCTGTCAAACGGGTCACCCGACATGCTGGACGGGGCAGTGAAGTCAGCGGGGATCGTCGATGTGTTGGATGATACACTATCCGTTCAAAGCGTGGGCATCTTCAAACCCGCGAGCGTCGTCTATGATCTGGTGGTAGACCGGTTTGACTGCGCCAAGACAGAAGTTCTTTTCGTCAGTTCAAACGGTTGGGATGCATCTGCCGCGGCGGGCTACGGGTTTCGCACGGTCTGGGTCAATCGCTCGGGCGAACCGATGGACCGCCTGCCTGCCAGACCCGATCAGGTTTTGTCTGATTTGACCACCATCCCGGATCTGGCGGATGCCTGAATTCACCACATCGGACGGCATCCGATTGCACTATGAGGATGAGGGCAGCGGAGTTCCGATCCTGTGCCTTGCGGGTCTCACACGCAACAGCCGGGATTTTACCTATCTGGTGCCGCATCTGGCTGGCTATCGCGTGATCCGGATGGATTACCGAGGGCGGGGGCAATCGGATTATCCCGAAGACTTCATGAGCTACAACATCATGCGAGAAGGTCTCGATGCTGTGGAGTTGCTCGATCATTTGGGGATTGCCAAAACCATTCTCATTGGCACATCGCGCGGTGGGCTCATCGCGATGGCGCTCTCTGTCACCCATCCGGATCGATTGGCACGTGTCGTGCTCAATGACATCGGGCCGGAAGTCACGGACGCGGGCATCGCGCGCATCATGGATTACGTTGGCAAGACACCGCCCTTTGCAGATTTGGATGAAGCCGCACAGGCACTGGCCGATGGCCTTGGCCAGGATTTCCCGGGCGTGCCCCTCACCCGCTGGCGCGAGGCTGCCGATTTCATGTGGGAAGAGATCGAAGGCGGGCTTAAGCTGCGCTACGATCCGCGCCTGCGCGACGCGCTTATCGGGCAGGCAGGCGTAGGTGAAGCCCCGGATCTCTGGCAACTCTTTGACGGAATGAAAGACCTGCCGCTTGCCACAATCAAGGGCGCCAATTCCGATCTTTTCGCCCATGCGACGCTCGAAAAAATGCAGGCCCGCCGCCCTGACATGATCACCGCCATCGTACCTGATCGCGGCCATGTGCCCTTCCTTGATGAACCCGAGGCACTGGCCGCAATCCACCAGTTACTGGAGAGCTTATGAGCACGATCGACCTGATCCGCGCCGCCGCCTCGCGGCTTGAGGGCCACGCGGTTCGAACACCACTCATGAATTCTCCATTCCTCGATGAAATCGCCGGTCGCAGGGTTTTTGTGAAGCCGGAATGCCTGCAGCACACCGGCAGCTTCAAGTATCGCGGCGCGAGGTCGGCCGTGTCTGCGCTCGACCCCGAGACCCGCGCCAAGGGCGTTCTGGCCTTTTCGAGCGGCAACCATGCGCAAGGCGTCGCCCGCGCGGCGGCTGAATTTGGTGGCCCAAGCGTGATCATCATGCCCAATGACGCCCCACAGCTGAAAATCGACAACACCCGCGCCCTGGGGGCAGAGGTCATTCTCTATGACCGCCCCAATGGCGCAAGCCGAGAGGCGCTTGGCGATCAGGTCCGCGATGAACGGGGCATGACGCTGATCAAACCCTATGACGAACCACAGGTCATTGCCGGTCAGGGCACCTGTGGGCTGGAAATTGCGGAACAAGCGCAAGCACTTGGCATCACCGAGGCAGACGTTCTGGTCTGCTGCGGCGGGGGTGGCTTTACCTCCGGCATAGCCCTTGCGCTGGACGCCGACGCGCCCGGCATGCGCGTGCGCCCCTGCGAACCGCAAGGGTTTGATGACGTGACGCGCTCGCTCAGATCCGGCGCGATTGAAACCAACAACCAAATGTCCGGCAATATCTGTGACGCCATCCTGACGCCCGCACCTGGTAAGATCACCTTTCCCATACTCAAACGCCTTGTCGGTCCCGGTATTGTCATTACCGAAGATGAAGCCCTGCGCGCCATGGCGTTGATTTTTCAGCGTTTAAAGCTCGTGGCGGAACCCGGAGGGGCCGTCGCAGTGGCCGCTGCGCTGTTCCATGCTGACGAAATCGAAGGCGACGCCGTGATATGCACAATCTCAGGCGGCAATGTGGACGCCCCCATGTTCGCCCGCGCCCTCAAGGAGGCATCATGACTCAATTCACCATCGCCAGTTTCAACGTCAAAAACCTGATCGGGGCGGAGAAAGAATACTACAAGTTTCAGGTCTACACACCCGAGGAATTCGCCTGGAAGCTTGACTGGATGGCCGATCAACTGCTGACGATGAACGCCGACATCGTGGGCTTTCAGGAGATTTTTGAAGAAGACGCCCTGCACGCCGTGATCGATGAAGCCTCAGAGCGCGCTGAAACCCTGAACGCGGCCTCGGTACCAGACAAATCCAAGCGCTATCACCGCAAGGCGATTTTTCGAAAACTGAAGGTTGAGCCCTACAGCGATGCAGCGCTTGCTTTTGCGCCCAACGCCGCTGATACGGGCGAACCGGGTCAGCGCCGCCCAGGCGTCGCCATCCTGTCGCGGTTCGGGTTCGAAGACCGACCTGAGATCATTCAGGATTTGGATGAACCGCTGCGCATCCCGTTTCAGCCGCTGCGTGGGCTCGATGCGTCGGACGCAGGTCATTATGTGATGCGCCGCGTCTCCCGTCCCATCCTGAAGGCGCGCATTCCGGTGGGCGGGCAAGTGATCACGGTCTTCAACTGCCACCTGAAATCGAAGCTGGGTGAATATGACGTACCCGACGGCGCGCCCTACCCGCCCGAGGCTGATCTGACGCGCTATGACCCACTTGGCCGCGCCATGGGGTCCTTGCGCGCCGCGCTCAGACGCATGGCGGAGGCCTGGGTGCTGCGCCGTGCAGTGGTGGAGGAACTGCAAAAGGGCAATCCGGTCATGGTGCTGGGCGATTTCAACGATGGCGAACACGCCGTCAGCACAGAGATCATCACCGGAGAGGTCCCGTTCCGGAACTATTCCTGGATGTTGCGCCACGATGCCGACACGTCGAATGATCGCTACTCAAAAGATGAAAATATCCATATAAAAGAATATGTTGAACGTGTCAGGCTGCATTCGGCGGAACGGCTTTTCGTCCGCAAATCGGCGCGCGACATGGTCTACACCTCCGCTTTCGGTGGCAATTTCGAATCGATCGATCAGATCTTCCTCAGCCGCCACTTTCATCCCGACACGCCCGACCCGTTGGGTGAGATGCAGTATTTTTCCGTCCTCAACGACCACCTCACAGATGGCTCCCATCCAGAGGCGCCTTACAATAAACTGGCCTCAGACCACGGTCAGATCATGGCGCATATGGAACTTTTTAGCTAATGCCCATGCTTAATCTGGCGGATGTGGAGCTGCATTATCGCGACGATGGGGATCCGAACGGCGCCCCGGTTGTCTTTGCCAATTCACTGGGCACCGATCTGACCATGTGGGATGCATTGATGGATCACCTGCCTTCTGGCCTGCGGCTGGTTCGATATGACAAACGGGGTCATGGGCAAAGCAGCGTTCCGAATCCACCCTACACAATGGGCGCGCTTGTGCGCGATGTGGAACGGCTGCTGGATGCGCTTGAAGTGCGCCATGTGGTCTTTGTAGGGCTGTCCATTGGCGGCTTGATTGGTCAGGGATTGGCGGCAAAACGGTTGGACCTCGTGCATGGGCTCGTTTTATCGAACACAGCCGCAAAGATCGGCACGCGAGACATCTGGCAAGCACGGATTGATGCCATTCAATCCAAGGGGCTGGAGGCTGTCGCGGATGACATCATGACCCGCTGGTTTTCCCGCGATTTTCTGAAAAATGGCGATGTGGCGCACTGGCGATCGATGCTGATCCGGCAATCCAGCAAAGGGTATATCGGTTGCGCAGATGCCATCGCGGGCACCGATTTCTACACCCCCACATCTGCGTTGCGCCTGCCTGTGATGGGCATTGCCGGGACCGAGGATGGTGCCACACCCGTGGATATGGTGCGTGAAACGATCGGTCTGGTGCCGGGCGCGCGGTTCGAATTGATGCGGCGTGCAGGCCATTTGCCCTGTGTCGAACAGCCTAAGGCCTATGCGGATCTCTTGAGCGGTTTTTTGAATGAGATCGGCCACGGGTAGCACGAATTCTTTAAAAGAATTCGTCCGCAGTCTTTTAAAGACTGCGCTGGTTCCGATTGACCGTTGTCACCCCACCTCGAAACCGCTTTAGTCACCTCATGTCACGCCCCACCACTGGCCGTTTGCCGACCATTTTCATTCTGCTCACCGTGGTGATCGATTCCATGGGCATCGGGCTGATCATCCCGGTCATGCCCTCTCTGCTTCTGGAAGTGGGCGGTGGCACGCTGGCCAACGCAGCGCTGTGGGGTGGTGTCCTGACCACCAGTTTTGCTGTGATGCAGTTTCTCTGCGGCCCCACGGTTGGCAATCTCTCCGACAGGTTTGGCCGCCGCCCCGTGTTGCTGATTTCGCTCTTTGTGATGGCGGCCGATTATATGGTCATGGCGGTGGCGGGCAGCATATGGCTTTTGCTTCTGGCCCGGATCGTGGGCGGCGTCACCGCAGCCACTCACAGCACCGCATTGGCCTATATGGCAGACACCTCTACCCGCGAAAACCGGGCTTCGGGCTTTGGGTTGGTCAGCGCGGCCTTCGGGCTGGGCTTTGTTCTGGGCCCGGTGATCGGCGGGCTGCTGGCCGATATGGGCACCCGCGCGCCCTTCTATGCCGCCGCAGCCCTCGCCGGGGCCAACTTCATCTTCGGGCTTCTGATCCTGCCCGAAACCGTCACCGACAAGATCCGCCGCCCGTTTTCATGGGCCCGTGCCAATCCGTTTGGCGCGATCACCCACATTCGTGCGCTTCCGGGCCTCGCCGGATTGCTTATGGTGATGCTGCTGTTTCAGATGGCCACCAATGTCTACCCTGTGATCTGGGCCTATTACACGCAAGCCAGCTTCAACTGGTCACCCGCCATGATCGGGGTATCATTGGCGACCTTTGGCATCTCCATGGCCGTGGTTCAGGGCGGGGTGATCCGGATCGCCATCGCCCGTTTGGGCGACTTCTACACAGTGATCGCAGGCTTTGGTTGCTCGATCCTGGCGTTCCCGGTGTTGGCGTTTCTGACCAACGGGACGCTTGCGTTGATCTTAACACCTGTCGCGGCCTTGGCGGCCATGTCAGGGCCGGCCCTGCAGGCGATCATGTCCAAACGCACGCCGGAAAACGCCCAAGGGGAGCTTCAGGGCATACTCACATCGGTCAACGCGCTGGCCATGATCCTCGCGCCCTTGATCATGACAGTCGTCTTCGCCGCCGCCACCCGACCCGGCGGCCCCATTTTCCTACCGGGCGCGCCGTTTCTCGCCGCACTGCTGTTGATCTTCGCGGCCCTGGCCCTCTTTTGGGCCTCAAAGCCCGCAAACCCAAAGGATTCTAGCTTATGAAACTGCGCGATCTTGATGTCATCGTGACCGCCCCGCCGCCCCCCGGTTGGGGTGGGCGCTATTGGATCTTGGTGAAGCTGACAACCGATGACGGGATCACGGGGTGGGGCGAATGCTATGCCTCTTCCATCGGACCGGACGCGATGGAACACGTGATCCGCGACGTGTTTGAGCGCCACATGGAGGGCGAAAACCCTGAAAACATTGAGCTTATGTTCCGCCGTGTGTTTTCCTCTGGTTTCACTGGGCGGCCTGATCTGACGGTCATGGGCGCGTTTTCGGGATTGGAAATCGCTTGCTGGGACATCCTCGGCAAAGCGAGGGATCGCCCGGTCTGGGCGCTTCTGGGCGGCAAAATGAACGAGCGTATCCGCGCCTATACCTATCTCTACCCGCTGCCAAAACACGATATGAACGCCTTCTGGACTTCGCCTGAATTGGCGGCGGAGGCGGCGTTGGATTGCGTGGATCGCGGCTATACAGCCGTCAAATTCGATCCCGCAGGTCCCTATACGATGCGCGGCGGCCACATGCCCGCGATGTCAGATATCTCCATCTCAGTCGCTTTCTGCAAAGCGATCCGGGAGGCGGTGGGCGACCGCGCTGATCTGCTGTTCGGAACCCACGGCCAGTTCACCACCGCCGGGGCCATTCGCCTGGGTCAGGGGCTGGAGCCCTATTCCCCGCTGTGGTTCGAAGAACCCATTCCGCCCGATAATGTGGCCCAAATGGCCCGCGTCGCCGCATCCGTCCGCATCCCCGTGGCCACGGGTGAAAGACTGACCACAAAGGCCGAATTCGCGCCCATCCTGCGCGAAGGCGCAGCCACGATCCTGCAACCGGCACTGGGCCGTGCGGGTGGCATTTGGGAAATGAAGAAGGTTGCGGCCATGGCAGAAGTCTACAATGCCCAAATGGCCCCGCATCTTTACGCGGGCCCCGTGGAATGGGCCGCCAACATCCACTTCGCGGCTTCCATCCCCAACATCCTGATGGCCGAAACGATCGAAAGCCCGTTCCACGACGCGCTGATCAAAGGGACGATCCAGGTCGAAAACGGGTTTATTCCCGTGCCAAACGCGCCCGGTCTAGGCATTGACGTGGATGAGGACCTCGCCCGTTCCAACCCCTATCAAAACGACGGCCTGCACCTTCAAATGCAAGAAGAGCCCTGTGACTACGTCAACGGCAACAATTTCTCAGGGGGCGCTCCGCCGAAGGAAGGATGACCCGGGCGAGGGCCGACACCTAAGGGAGGAATGAGCCGCGCCGTCAGGGCAGATAGCTCAGCCAGATAGAGGCCGTAAATATCGTCATTACGGTTGCCACCAAAACGGCCGTGGCCGCCACACGTTTTGCCCGCCCGTACATATTGGCAAAAATATAGGCGTTCACACCGGGTGCCATCGCCGCCGTCAACACGGCCGACCGCGTGCCCGCATCCGCAAGCCCAACCACCAGACCAAGCCCCCGCGTGATTGCCGGGTGAATGATCAGCGCCACGAGACAGATCCAGACCACCACGCGCAGATCACCCTCCGCCTTGTAGCTGGCCAGCACGCCGCCCATCCCGAAAAGCGCCGCGGGAAGCGCACTTTGTGCAATGAGGCTAAGACCGGTGTCCAGAAACGCGGGTAAGGTGAGGGCGGCCAAGTTGAATAAAAACCCCAAAACGATCCCGAGTATCAACGCATTGGAGAAAATCGATTTCACCGCCTGCAAAAGCGTGCCCGCACCAGCGCGTCCTTGTGCGCGGACAAATTCCATGACCGTGATGCCAATCCCGTAACAAAAGAGCGAGTGGATCGAGATGATGGCATAATTGCCCTCAAGCGCGGACGCGCCATAGGCACGTTCCGTAATCGCCAGCCCAAGCAGCACCGAATTGGAAAAAAGGCAGCAAAATCCAATGACGACGGCATCTTCCCAATCTCTGCCGAAAAGATACCGCGCCCCAAACAGCCCCAGAAGAAAACCCGATAGCGACCCAACATAGAAACTGACCAGCAAACGCCAGTCAAAACTCTGCCCAAGATCAAGCTTGGCAATGGCCAGAAACAGCAGACATGGAATGGCAAAGTTCTGGGTGTAGACCATCAAGCCGTCCACGCCAGCCTGCGAAAACCAGCGTCGCCAGACGGCCAGATACCCCGCGCCGATCACCACAAAAACCGGCAGGATGACATCAAGAAGCGCCTGCAAATGCTTATGCCCTATAGGTAATCACCATGCCGTCATAGGCCGGGGTGATGTGGTCTGGCGTCTCATCCTCGACCGTTTGATAGTCGAGATCATTGTGCATATTGGTCAGCACACCGCGTCGGGGCCGTGCGCGGTCCATCCATTCCAGCGATTGCGCCAAATGCGAATGCGTCGGGTGCGGATCGCGGCGCAGCGCATCCAGGATCCAGCAATCCAGATCCTGCAGCATATCCCACGCCTCATCCGGAATCGCGGCCACATCGGGCAGATAGGCCAGATCATCGATGCGAAAGCCCAGGGAATCGATTGATCCGTGGTTCACCTCAAAGGGTTTGAACACGATCTCACCACCTGCACCATTTATGCAAACATCACCATTTATAGTGTGCAATTGCAAAATCGGTGGATAAGGTGATCCCTCAGGTTGGATAAATGCATAGCCAAACCTGCCCAAAAGCGCGTTTTGTGTGGCGCCACTTGCCCAGACCGGCACGCGCTGACGCATGTTGAAAACGATCATCCGCAGGTCATCAATGCCGTGAACATGGTCTGCATGTTCATGGGTGTAGATGACAGCGTCCAATTCCCCCACATCCGCGTCCAATAGTTGGGACCGAAGATCGGGCGAGGTGTCGATCAGAACACGGGTGATGCCATCGTCCGTCTCCCGTTCCACCAAAAGCGAACAGCGCCGCCGGTGATTTCGCGGGTTTTCGGGGTCACAATCCCCCCAATTCCCGCCCAGCCGAGGCACCCCGCCAGAGGATCCGCATCCCAGGATCGTAAAGCGCGTCTCAACCGTCATGCCGCGCGCGCCTTCACAAAAAGCCGGTCAAAATTAGCTTGAGACTGCGCCGCAAAGGAGGGCCAATCCATCCCGAACACCTCTGCCGCGACCCGGGCGGTGTGCACCACATAAGAAGGCTCGTTGCGCTTGCCGCGATAGGGCGGCGGAGCGAGATAGGGTGCATCCGTTTCTACCAAAACGCGATCAACGGGCGTCGCGGCAAAAATATCGCGCAACTCCTGTGACTTGGGAAAGGCCGCGATCCCGGACATGGACAGATAAAACCCGCAATCAAGCGCCGTCCGGGCCAGCGCCTCAGACGACGAAAAGCAATGCATCACGCATGCGTAAGTGCCCGCGCGATATTCTTCGGACAGAATGCGCGCCATATCCTCATCCGCAGCACGGGCATGAATAATCAACGGCAACCCGGTCTGGCGCGCCGCCTCAATATGGATCAACAAACTCTCCTGCTGCGCGGCCGCGCTTTCGGAGGTGTAGTGGTAATCAAGGCCCGTCTCACCAATGCCCACGAACTTGGGGTGACCCGCCAAAGCCACCAGATCCTCTACGGTGACCATCGGCTCTTCCGCGACGCTCATCGGGTGGGTGCCCGCGGCGTAAAACACCGGTTCAAACCGGTCTGCCAACGCGCGCACCGTTGGTTCCAGCCGCAGCTTCGTACAGATCGTCACCATGCGCGTCACACCCGCCTCTAGGGCACGCCCCACAACCTCGTCCAGTTCGGGGGCGAAGGTCTCAAAATCCAGGTGGCAGTGACTGTCGGTGATCTCAACCGTTTGGGCCATGTAACCTCAGGCTTTGGCGCAGGATTGCAGCTTCAGCACCGTATCCAGCACAAGCGCTGCGGGGTCAAGGTTCACCGCTCTGCCATGGCGCGCGCGCGCCCCGATATCCTGCGCAAGGGCTGCCCAATCGCGCGCTTTTGCAGCGGTGGGCGCAAGGGTTTGAAAGGCTGCCGCCTCCCCTTTGGTGGCCTCAACGGGCGATTGACCCATGGCCCCTGCCCGCGCCATGCGCGCCAACATCAGATCGGTCAACGAAAAGAACAGATCAAGGCGCTCCTCGGCACCTCTGGCCGCCATCTGTCCTGCTAGCTTTCCAGCCCGAACCCGATCTAAGGAAGGCAAAGATCCCATAATATCAATAAGATTACGGTAAAGCGCCACACCTTCGAGCCCGATAAGACGCACCGCCTCCCCCACTGATCCGCCGGATAGCTCTGTGATGGCACCCGCATCCGCGCCGCTCTCCACGCCCGCGCCTGCAAGCGCGCGCTGCATATCTTCAGGCCCCAGTTGCGCCAGCCGCAGATCACGACAACGGGATCGGATCGTTGGCAAAAGCCGCGCAGGTTGATGACTGATCAACAGAAAAGTCGTCCGCTCCGGCGGTTCTTCCAGCATTTTCAAAAGCGCATTGGCGGCCTGAGGGTTCATCTCATCTGCGCTGTCAATCAGCACCACGCGTCGCCCGCCATCGGCACTCGACATCTGCAAAAAGCGATTGAGGTCACGGACCGTTTCGGCAATGATTTCTGCCCTTAACCGCCCGGTACTTTCATTGATGCGTCGCGTGATGTGGAAAAACCCCGGCTCCGCGCCTGCCACCAGACGCCGCGCCACCGGATGATCGGGGGAAACTTCCAAATTATCAGGCGCAAGCGTTTCGCCAAAAAGTCCGCCCCCCGCATCAGGCGTCGCCAACAAAAATCGCGCAATCCGCCAAGCCAGCGTCGCCTTGCCCACCCCGCGCAGACCAGTGATCAGCCAAGCGTGGTGTAGGCGCCCCGCGTTGAAGGCCTGCAAAAAAGCTGCTTCCGCCGCCGTCTGGCCGTAAAGGGCCACGGCATCGCGAGGGTGCGGCGCCCCTGGAACGCGGTCGGGTTCTGGGATGTCATTCATGGCAGGCGCGACGTTACGATGCCTGCAATCTCCTGCGCAACCGTGTCTTCATCGCGCGCGCCGTCGATCACCACGAAACGCTCTGGCGCGGCTTCGGCCAACTCCAGAAACCCCGCGCGCAGCTGCTCCTGCAAGGCAAGACCGAATTGTTCAAACCGTTCTTCCCCGCCTTGCCGCGCAAGCGCGCGGGAAAGACCCAACTGCGGGTCCATATCCACCAAAACGGTCAGGTCAGGATCCTGCCCGATCACCAGATCATGCAGCTGATCGACCATCGCGCGCAGCCCTGCCCCGCGCAGCCCCTGGTACATTCGCGTGCTGTCCACAAAGCGATCACAGATCACCACCTGGCCAGCGTTCAGCGCGGGCCGGATCGTACGTTCCAGATGATCCCTGCGCGCCGCCGAAAACAAAAGAAGTTCCGTTTCCGCAGACCATCGATCCGGGTCGCCTTCCAGTACCAGTTTGCGAATGTCTTCAGCACCCGGACTGCCCCCCGGTTCGCGAGTAAGAACCACGTCACGGCCAGCCTTAATCAGATGATCCTTAAGCCGCCGCGCCTGAGTGGATTTACCGGACCCATCGATGCCTTCAAAGCTGATGAACATGCCTGCCGAGGCCAAGTTCAGCCCTCAGACCCTGCAGTGGCAGTGGCGCTTTCTTCCGGTGCGGGACCAGCCTGCAGTCGCGCCAGAATGTGCTTGGAGACCGTCTTTAGCCGGATCAAAAATCCGCCCGCAGCCACATCAGTTGCAGCGTAAAGCGGGATTTCCAGCTCAGGCAGGCCTTCTGGCATGATCACCAGTTTGGCCAATTCATCGCCTTTCATAATGGGCGCGTGAATGGGCCCGTCATAAATCACTTCAGCGGCCACATCATCTGCCGACAGGACGGGCAAAAGCGTGGTCACATCTTCCATCGCCTCAAGCGGCACAGTTGGATTTTTGCCCATCCACACGTCGGCTTCGGCCACTGCAGTGCCCTTGGACACCACTGGCTTTTCAACGAATTGCCGGAATGCCCAGCTCAAGATGGATTCGGATTCCACAGCACGTTGACGCGCAGAATTCAGACCGTTCACGACGAAAATCACCCGCCGATCCCCTTGCTCGGCCGATCCGACAAGGCCGTATCCCGCCCGCTGTGTATGTCCAGTCTTCAAGCCGTCAGCCCCGATATTCAGCCGCAACAGCGGGTTGCGGTTTTGCGTGTTCTGTGGCGCGCGGCCGTCGAATTTGAACTCTGTCTCGGCAAACATCGGATAAAATTCCGGGAAGTCCTCAATGATACGCCGCCCCAGCAACGCGAGATCCCGCGCACTCATCACGTGACCCGTGGCAGGCCAGCCGCTGGAATTCTGAAAGATTGAATTGGTCATACCCAACTGTTGCCCACGCTGCGTCATCAGGCGGGCAAACCCGGCCTCCGTCCCGTCCGGGCTCAGCGCTTCGGCCAGCACAACGCAGGCGTCATTGCCCGACAAAACGATAATCCCGCGCAACAAATCCTCGACACTCACCCGGTCGGTGGTATCCAGAAACATGGTCGAGCCACCAAAGCTCATGGCGTGGGCTGATACGGGCAGCTTTTCATCCAACCGCAAACGGCCATCGCGAATAGCCTCAAACGTCATGTAAAGCGTCATCAATTTAGACATCGATGCAGGCGGTTGTGGTTCATCTGCATTTTTGTCCAACAGAACCGTGCCCGTCGACATATCAATCACAATTGCGCCCCGTGCCTGGGTTTCAAAAGCCTGCGCAGGCAAGGCAATCAGAAGAGACAGAATGAAACCAGCAAGCAGGTGACGCATCTTTGTGTCCGATCAGTTGGTCACGGCGTAGGCATCTTCAAAGCCCATGCCTTTGACTTGTTTCAACAGGGTAGAGCGTTCTGACGTCGATGTCGCAGGCCCCACAATAACACGCCAGAACCGCTTGCCGCTTGATTTTTGCTCCAGCACCGTTGGGACCATACCGTTCTGGCGCATGGCGGTGGCGGTGTTGCGCGCGTTCTGTTCAACGCTGAAAATACCGATCTGGATGAAGGGCTTTGACAGCGAGGAAGCCGCGCGCGGCGCCGGTGCTGGTTCGGGGGCCGCCGCGGGTGTTGCCGCAGGCGTGTTTTCTGCCGCTTCAATCGCCGCTGCAGCGCCTGCCACCGGATCCAGCGTTTGGGTTTCCACTGTGCTGGCTGCCGCCAATTCTTCGGTGGGTGCCTCGTCGGCTGCTGCCGCTGGGGGATCAACCGGCGCTTCTTCACGCCGCAACGCAGTCACGTTCAGCTGCGATGGCGAACCGGCCAGCATGTCCAACGCATCGGCGGCATCTGATGACACCTGAATGCGCGGCCCGGGATTTTCCCGCTCCCGCTTGAACAGCGCGCCGATCACGAATTTCGAATTGGAGGTGTTGCGGATGATCACACGTTCGGGTTCTGTCACATCCGGATGCGCAACCCAGACCCCGCCCAAGGAGGGTCGCCCATCCCAAAGGCCGCTTTCCGTGACTTGAAAGACATCAGGCGCCTCCACGTCCCGCTCGACCAATTTGGTGGTGCTTGTACCCGTTGCGCCGCTGTCAGTGCCGGATTGCGCGTTTGGCTTTAGAAAGTTGAACCCCTCCGTACCTTCGCCGCAGGCCGACAGCGCCATGGCTGCCAGCACAGGCACCAACAACACGACTTTGGACCGCCTACGCCACGCAGACACCCCGATTGCCCCATAAGCCTTTGAATAGACCATACTGCTTCCCTTGCCTGTCCCTGCAGACTTTGCCGCAGGATGCCGGTTGTTCCGACGTTTATGTTTCGTGCCCCAGCCTCAGCCACCCTTTACACAAGGCACACCTGAGCCGTTATTGGACACAGTTTACCTAAAGATTGCTTCCAAGAAAAGGACGCAAGACATCCGCCTGGGCCTGAGGCCCGGCCAAACGGGCAAATCCCCGCTCAATTTTGGTGTCTTTCAGAATCAACAGACAGGCAGTAATGCCAACAGTGCTGGAGGAGTGGCAGAGTGGTCGAATGCACTGGTCTTGAAAACCAGCGAGGGTGAAAGTCCTCCGTGGGTTCGAATCCCACCTCCTCCGCCAACCAGACCAGTCTCATTCCTTGTGTGTATTTTCCTTGCAATTTCCCGCGTAGTTTCCGTCGTTTGTAGTGCGCTTGACGGGACTGAAACACGCCGCATTCCTGAAATCGCCTCGAATGAAGTGCCGCGTCTCAGTTGGTCGTATACGCCGGTTGAGTTTTTTCGAATTTTCCCTGGTGGCAGGGAATTAGCAGGGAAATTCAATGGAAAATAGCGCATGAACCAGGAAGACCCCTGGAAAACGATTTTTTTTCAAGGGCTTATGAAATTTCCCTGCTCGCTTAAGCAGGGAAAAAGCAGGGAATTTTGTTTTTGGTGCTGTGGAGCATCGATTGCGCTGTCCGAGTTGAGATCTGCAAGATTTTTTCATTGAACAACGCTCCACGCGGACATGGCGTGGTTGCTCACATTGAGACTTTTCGCATCAATCGAGACGCCTAACGGATGACGTAATTGTCGGCGTCTGTCTGATTGTGAATCAGTACCATGTGACCTCTTTGATCCCACGCTGGACCTCTGTGACCCTCGCAACCGGAAGTATGATCTCGGTTTCGATACAGCATAAAATGCACTGGTCTCGCCGACCTCTTCAGGCGCATTTCTGCTTTGCCGCATAGCGTCGCGCATGCGTCATTGACGCTCTATTCGACCGTGAAGTCCAGTCCTTTCTGAGCCTGTTTTCCTAACGGCCTTCCAGCCGTTTGTATACTTTTTTCAATACGTTATGAAGAGAGAAGCTATTGACGCCTCGCCCAGGTGATGTCATGCTAAAATCCTAGATAACGATGCTTGGCCGTAGGATGCTTCCAATCATCGCCTTAAGTGCGATGAGGGAGTCTGCCCTACAAAACCTTTCTCTCCATCGCAGCAAACGAACCTGTGAAAGGAGAGAACATGTCTGTTCAAATTCACTACGCCAAACCGAGCCACGGCAAAAACGACCTGTTCCCAAATTTGAAGCTAGTGTGGCTTGAGATTAGTCAGATCAAAGACGCGCCGCGCCGAACACGCAGAGCCCTCGAAAAGCAAACCGTGTCTGTGAAAAAATTCATTGAGCGCTTTGGCAACCGCATACCGATCCTCGTCGATGGCAAGCACCATGTCATTGACGGGCACGCGCGATTGGAAGCCGCACGTCTGCTTGGCGCTGAGCAGATGCCGTGTGTTATTGTCGACGATCTTCCAGAACATGAATTGCGCCATCTTGCTCTGTCACTCAACAAGCTGCAAGAGACAGGCATCTGGGATGAAAAAGCGCTGAGTGTTGAGATCGCAGAGCTAATCGCGCTGGATGGCGACTTGGACTTTCCCGGCTTCGACGTGCCAGAGATCGAAGCAATGGCGTTCAAAGACCTTGATGATGACGAGGATGATCCGGCCGACAACATCAATGATGTGACCTCTCCTGATGCTCCTTTGATCACCACACCAGGTGATGCCTGGGTATTGGGAGATCATAGATTGATTTGTGGGTCATCACGCGACAGCAGCAACATTTCCACGTTTTTGGACGGAGACATTGCGGACGCGGTGTTCACTGATCCGCCCTATAATCTGAAAGTGAATGGTCACATCCGGAGCGAGAGCAGCGGCTTTAAGGAGTTTGCTGAAGGTTCTGGCGAGATATCCCGCGACGAGTTCCTTGCGTTGCTTATCGACTCACTTGGATCGGTCGCGGCTTATTCAAAACCCGGGGCTGTGATCTTTGCTTGCATGGATTGGCGGCACCACGTGGAGATGGATGAGGCCTTGGCCAAGCTTGGCCTCACAATTCTCAACATCTGCTTTTGTTCCAAGCGGAACGGCGGCATGGGCAGCCTTTATCGTAGCCGCCATGAGTTTGTATTCGTCGCCAAAAAGCCAAGCGCAAGCCACATGAACAATGCCCAGCTCGGAAGGTTCGGACGTAACCGCACAAATGTCTGGGAATATGCTGGGGCGACAGGTGGGGCCAAAGATACTGATGACAACTGGTCAACGCACCTAACGGTCAAACCCGTCCGATTGGTGATGGACGCGCTCCTTGATGTGACAGCGCCAGGGGATCTGGTTCTGGATCCCTTCCTGGGATCGGGCACAACGCTGATGGCGGCTGAACGAACGGGGCGACGTTGTGTGGGGGTAGAGATCGAGCCAACCTACGTCGACCTGACCATACGCCGATGGCAAAACCTGACTGGGCGCGATGCGCTTCACGCCGATACCGGCGTCCCGTTCAACGCAGTTGAAAAAGACCTTTCTAGTGATGCCACCTTTGCAACCACCACCGATAGCGAGGGGGCGTCCTGATGACAAAGAAACAGAATGGTCCCGGCGACTATCCCATTGGCTATGCCAAGCCTCCAAAACACACTCAGTACAAGAAGGGGCAGTCCGGCAATCCCTCGGGCAAATCCAAAAAGGCTGCATCAACCGAGGCCAAACTGAAAAAATTGCTGAAGGGCGAGATCGCCCTCAACAAAAGCGGCACGCATTTCACCATGACGCAAGAAGACGTGATGCTGCAGGCCTTGGTCAACAAGGCGATGTGTCCGTCGTCAGGGATTTCGGGACAGATGGCGGCATGATCCAAGTCTGCCGTTTCATCCGCAGAACCCACCGCATATGAGAATACCAAAGTACTCGTGCCGGAACCGGATGTGTAGTTGACAACGCGGTTCGAAGGCGAAACCGCCAAAGTGAGTTGCGGCGTGCCTGTCACCGTAACACTTTGGTTAAATCGCACCGTTACGAGGATCGTGTCACCTGACGTGTAAGTTCCACTGTCAGTCGATGACGATATCGAAGACACGACAGGCATTCCCGTGGTTCCCCATTGTGGACGCCAGGTAGGGTCGTTCGACCAACCTGAGGCGTTGTCATCGAACCCCGGAGGTTCTGATGCAAATTGCGCTACGCTCCAATCTCAGAGGTCTTGGTTAATGCAGTGGCAAAACCAAACATGTTCTCCATCTCAGTAACGCCTGACACATTCCAACCACTGATATCCCGGTTAAATCCTGTATTTTCGAAGAACATTCTGCCCATGCTGACAGCACCAGAAATGTTCCACCCACCAATTTGCGGGTTGGATGAACCCCAACGGAACATCTGGGTTACATCGGTACCGCCCGAAATTGTCCAACCATCAAGGCTCGCGGTGAAAACAGAATTTTGATAGAACATGCGATACATGCTTGTGACGCTGGTCGCGTCCCAGTTATCCAAATTTCTTTTGAACGCGGCAGCCTGTCTGAACATTTCGCGCATGTTTTGGACACTGGAGACATTCCAATTGTTGATGTCCCTATTGAAGCTACCAGATAGTCGGAACATGGTTTGCATCGTCAGCACATTCGAAACATCCCAACTGCCTATGTCCTGATTAAACGCGCTCGCGCTACTGAACATTCGCTCCATGGTCGTGACGTTAGACGTGTCCCAATATCCGATATCACCATTGAACGCTGTACCCTGGAAAAGTCTGCTCATGTCCGTCACCTGACCGGTGAAGACATTCAGGGCGCTGTCGCCAAAAGTATAAAAGGTACCAGAAGAGGCAGGGAATTCGATCTGAAATGTGCCGGCAGTCACGGCCGCATTCAAGTCAGAGCCAGACGCGATATACATCCCGTCACAGCCGGTCCATCCGGCCTGACCAAGTGTGAAAATACTGGTGCCGGCATAACATCGTGCATCCGTTTGCGCCTGTGCGGGGCTTCCGAGGATCGCGAACACCGCGATTAGAAAATAGAAAAAGATGCCAACAACTCGCTTAAAATGGCTCGCAAATACAACGCTCATAAACGCTTCCCACGTCTTAAATTATCAAAGTGAATGAATACGTTGCGCCATCATTACGGATCATCGTCCGCCGCGCAGGCTCCCCAACTTACCCAAACGCTTGCAATGCGTGCTTTTACCATGGCCTGGCGGCACAGCAAAACACGCAAAAGTTGAATTATTATTTTATATCAATGACCTGAAGCGAAGTTGACGCACAACTTCAGCTGAAACCCTTTGTTTTAAAGGGAAACGGGGCATTGAGCACTACTTCTCCAACCAAGTATCAAGGTTAATACACTGAAGATAAACACATTTTCAGTTCAAAATCGTTGCAAAAAAGACGCATGGCACGCGCCCTTTAAACACCTGTCTCTCAGACAGATCATCATACGGAAATCTGGGTTTCTGTTTTGGAGCGGGAAACCCGGATGACCCAATTCAAATTCAAAAAATCATGCGGCTAAACTCAGCTCAGATCACGCAAGTTCAAAGCAATCATTCGCTTTTTGCAAGCCGAAGTTTGACAAACCGACCTGAACCGCCACGGGCAATGATTGGCGGCAACTCTTCTCAAGATAGGTCACACGTTTTACCACACGGCGAAAGGCGTTCGAATTGGTCTGTCTTCGCCAGTTCATGACGACTCGTATGTTAGCGATGGACCTTCTTTTTCACCGCGCCAAACGAACAGACACCAAGCGTGCGCAGGATCGCGCTGACCAAGACCTGTCGTAGCGGCAAGTTTCCACCGCCCATGATCCTGTCGGGAATTCAATGAGTTAACTATTGCCGGTCACCAACAGGGATTTGAGCATTTCGCCGCGTGAAAATTGCGAAATCGCAGTTTTCCTATCTATCCACACATCCCCACCCCCACACAGGACGCAGAGGCCGACAGCAGGTGCGAGTGACGCATCCGTGCGCGGACCCGCTGAAAATACTGCAAGGGAGAGTATTAAAATGCCAACCGAAATTAGTGGAACACAGTTTTTCGATCGCGTCGTCATTGGCAGTGGCGCACAGACCGTAGATCTTGGGGACAGAAACGACCGGATCATCTCATATGCGGATGCGGGAGAGCCTGATCCAGCGCAGACTGATGGTGCGGAGGGCCGCGTGGATGCCCCGATCCCGTTTGAAGACACGATTGACCGGATCACAGGCGGCGGCGGTGCGGATCGGTTTGAATTTCACGCGCTGATTGATGCCAAGGATGAGGTGATAGCGGAGCACACCAGCACCAGTGGCCGCACCAATTGGGCCAAGGTGGCGGGCGACAATGACAACGTTCACGACCATTGGGTCGCGGGCTTTGGAATGGACATTGTCACTGACTTTTCGAAATCCGAAGGCGATATGCTGCTGATCAAGGGTCATACGGCCACCATTGCCGACATTACCTATGGTGAGGACACGGAGGGCAGTTTTTCCCTGATCCGCGTGATCAGCCAGCAAGGGGACGGTGGCGCGGGTGGCGCCAACACCGAAACCGGCGCCCATGATGAAGACCCGCTTGGTCTGATCAAAGTCTATGGCGACAAGGTCACCGCCCATGACGTGGAGGTGCAGAATTCCAATGACGGGATCGACCGCTTGGAACAGGCGGACGTGCTGGCTGCCATCGACGGCGGCATCACACAATTGGTCGGCTCCAACACCGATGGCACGAATTACGATGGTTCGCTTTACCGGCAAAAGGACATCGTACGGATTGGTGAGGGCGCGCAAACCATCGATGCAGGTGGCGGCAACGACCGCATTTTCAGCTACTCGGACGATGGCGAACCGGATCCGGCCCAGACCGACGGTGCGGATGGCAGGGTGGACCCCTCTGTGCCCGAGGGCCAGGCCGATGATGTGATCAAGGGCGGTCAGGGCAAGGATGTCTTTGCTTTCCGGCTGCTTTTGGATGCCAAGGATGAAATCCTGGAAAAACACACCCGCGATGATGGCACGGTGAATTGGCGCAAGGTCGCGGGTGAAAATGACAATGTACATGATCACTGGGTCGCTGGGATCGGCAATGACATCATTCTCGATTTTTCCAATCAGGATGGCGACAAGATCGACATTCGCGGCCACACTGTCGAAATCGCAAGTCTCACCTATGGCGAGGATGACGGCGGGGATTACTCGCTGATCACGCTCCGCTCGCAACAAGGCGACGGGGGCGGTGCCCATGATGAAGATCCGCTGGGCACGATCAAGGTCTATGGCGACCGGGTGGAAGAAAGCGACATCACCGTGAAGGCCAAGGTCTTTTATGGCATCGACCAGCTGGATGAGATTGCGGCATTGGAAGAAAGCTCGCCCGCGTCGACGCCGGAACGGGTGGATGTGCAGCCTGAATGGGGCGCAGACAACCCCCAAGACATCAACCTCGTGTTCGAAGGCACCGACAAAGGTGATCTGATCAAAGCCGGCAGCGGTCAGCAGACGATCAACGGCGGCGAGGGGCGTGATCGTCTGATTTCCTATGGGGATGACGGCGAACCCGATCCCGCGCAAACCGATGGCGCAGAAGGTCGGGTGAACCCGCCCGTCCCGGATGGGGCCAGCAATGACGTGCTGACCGGCGGTGGTGGGGCCGACAGGTTCGAATTCCATGCGCTGCTGAATGCGCGCGCGGATGTCATCGCACAGCACACGGGCAGCACAGGACATGTAAACTGGCGCAAGGTCGCAGGCGAAAATGATGACGTCCACGGCCATTGGATCGAAGGCTTTGGGGATGACGTCATCACTGATTACTCCAAGTCCGAGGGCGACAAGATCGTTGTGCGTGGCCATACCGTTGAGATTGCCGATGTCACCTATGGCACGGATGACGGCGGTGACTTCTCCTTGATCCGGGTGATCTCTCAGCAAGGCAATGGCGGTGCAGGTGGCGCCAACACAGCAACCGGCGCTCATGACGAGGACCCGCTTGGCACCATCAAAGTCTACGGCGACAAGGTGAAAAAAGGTGACATCAAGGTTGAGGCTAGCGGTGTCTTTGACGGGGCGGACCGCCTCAACACCGTAGATGCACTGGGTGATTACAACGGCGGTGTCATTGCCGTGCAGTCCTCCGTCAATGACGATGTCATCGTCACCTCGCCGGACACGATTGAAACACGAGACAGGGTTGAGATCGGCTCTGGCGCGCAGACGGTATCGACTGGTGCAGGCCGGGATGAAATCCGCGTCTACGCCGACGCGGGGGAGCCTGATCCGGCGCAAACGGATGGCGCAGAAGGGCGCATCAATCCCCCCGTTGATCCCGCACTTGCGGCTGACCGCGTCTCCGGTGGACAAGGCAAAGACAAGTTCATCTTCAACGTGCTCCTGAACGCAACCGTCGCCATCATGGCGCGCCATACCAAGGATGATGGCTCCATCAATTGGCGCAAGGTCGCGGGTGAAAATGATGCCGTGCATGACCACTGGGTCGAAGGCATCGGCGATGATGAATTGCTCGATTACTCAAATCAGGACGGGGACCAGATCATCATCCGTGGCCACACGGTCGAAATAGCAGACATTACCTACGGTGAAGATGAGGCTGGAGATTACTCGCTGATCGCGCTCAGATCCCAACAAGGAGATGGCGGCGGCGCCCATGATGAAGATCCGCTGGGCACACTGAAGGTCTATGGTGACAAAGTGACCGAGAGTGACATTCAGGTGCAGCCAAAGGTGTTTGACGGCATCGACATCCTTGAACCTCTGGAGAATGTGCCAAACCTGATTGCGGGCACCAATGAGGCGGATGTGCTCACTGGCACGTCTGGTTCGGATAACATTCACGGTCGCGGGGGAAATGACACCCTCGACGGTGGCGAAGGGGATGATTTCCTCTTTGGTGAAGGCGGTCGTGACGTGCTGACCGGCGGAAACGGCAATGACTTCCTCGACGGTGGGTCAGGTCGGGACACGATCGACGCGGGTGCCGGAGATGACGTCATCTTCAGCTCATCTGGCCGCGATGATATTGGTGGTGGGACGGGTGCAGACACCTTCGTCTTTTTTGGAAATATCAGATCGGCGGACATCACGGACTGGGAAGACGGAATTGATGTGATCGATTTCTCTCGCGCTGACAACGTGAGCGATATCAACGATCTTGAGATTCAGCAGATTTCCGAAACCGACGTGATCATCGCGTTCACCAATGACAAAGGAAAGACGGCTGAACTGGGTTTGACATCAAGCACCGCTTTCACGCTCGATATGGACGATTTGACCTTTTAAACCCTCAAAAATAGTCATCATCCGGCCAAAGGTCGGGTGATGATTTCGGGAGGTAGACTCCTTCCGAATGCTGCCCGGCCAAACCGGTTGTACCTGCAGTACTTTTTGCATGTTTCTTGTATCTCTAATGGGCACATCATGCACAAAATTCTGGCTCTCATAACGCATGAAAAGCGCATCAAGAGGCTATGGACCCATAGACGTCAGAACGTCGCTATAAAGTTTCCTCATGAGCAATCGTTGAATTCCAGGAACGGACCTTCAAAGCGCTTCGAAAGCTGCCGTGAACCCTCTGAGCGACACCGGCAAGTTGAAGGAGCTTCCTCCCTCAAGCGTGTAGATTGTCACTTCTACGGTTTCACCCTTTTTCATTGCCTCTACGGCGGGACCTGAAAAATTGATCGGCACGACGCAACCGAAACTCTGACAGGTGCGATAGGGCAGATTGAAACGTGCGCCGCCATCGATGGACATGGACACGCCTTTGTTGATGTCCATGCCAAATGGGATCACAAGAAAGCCCTGCGCTGTACCCTCCTGCCCCTGGTTCAGTTCGATCCGCAGGAGCCAGTCGTTGTTTTCGCCCGCCGATCGCAGCGTCTGGTTCATCGAGCACCGCTTGTCATCGCCCTCTCCGCTGCAACGCACCGCCCAATCCTTGAAATCCTCGTTTTCAACGATGGTTTCGGAGGCCTCCTGCGCAACTGTTGCGCCAGCAACACTCAGCAGAACAACCGCAAACAGAACCAAGGACAAATGAGAGCGCATCGCAGGACCTTTTCTTCGATTTCATCAGCAGAGGGCGGGAATGTACCCGCCCTCTCTTTATTAAATCAACAGGGACAAACCCATTTCCCCGGGATCAGAAGTCCAGCCTGAAGCCAAGATTGGCTGAGGTGGTTTCCTGCGTGCCCGAACCGGAGATACCGGATTCGTACCGCACAGAACCGGAGATCGTAAAGTTCGCACCGACCTCACCACTGAGACCCAAACCAACCTCAAGTCGTGTGTCCTGACCGCCCTGATCCAGATTGACACCAGACACTGTGCTGCTTGAAGAATTGTCGAAGTCCTGCGTCAGGTTTGTCAGGCCAAAGAGCGTAAGCCCGTCCTGTTCGATCTCACCTTGAATCCCAAGCCGCGCAGTCGTTTCGGTGAACTGGCTGAACGTGACCGTCGTGTTGGTGTTATCAACAAAGCTGTCGATATCCTGCACGCTGTGGATCAGCTGGGCTTGCGGGGTCACGGACATACCGCCACCCAGTTCAAAGGTCTTGCCGACCTCCAGCGACCCGGAGATGGTCTGGGAGTCGATCCCGCTGCCGATAATCGTGCCAGTATTGCTGGCGATTTCAGTTTCACCGAAACCAAACTGAGCCTGACCTTCAAAGTAAAGACCGCTTTCACCGACCCATGTGGCTGACAGGTTGATACCGAGCGTATCGGTGTCAATGTCACGCGACCCCAAAGTGCCCTGCACATCGGTATCAGAGGTCAGCCCGAAGCCGGAAATTGTCCCGTACCAGGTACCGTATTGCGTGTCCGTGAGGACAGTGTCCAAACCGACCAGCATCCCGAAGGATCTGCTCTTGCTTTCGACCGTTCCAGAGGTGGAGTTGCCGGGTCTGATGGTCTCAGTCTGGCCGATGAATTCCAGGAACAGGCCATTGTTGCCACCTGGGACGCCCTGCGTCGTTGCAAGCGGATCAAAGAGAGATTGCGACGCCACACTGTTGAGCTGGTTCAAACGACCCCCGATGCGATCCTGGAAGCCGCGCAATGGCGCAATGCCCATGATGACCGAAGGCAAGCTTTCAAGCGCAGAGGCTGTCGGCGTGAAGATCCGGTCGTCATCGGTTTCGAAGCTTGTCAGAGCGAAGTTTCCGTCTTCCCCCTGGATCAGGCGGTAGCCGAAGATAGACGCACTGACGATGGGATCGCCCTCTGTCGAGAATTCATTGCTGTCCAGTGTCAGCTGCAGGTTGTTATCACCCTCGATTGTAATGATCCCGATGCCGTCCGGGCTGGTCAATGCGCCCTGACCACCAATATTGGTGACCTGCACCAGACCGATGCCAGCCGCATCCCCTTGCACAGTGAGCGTGTCCGTGGGGGAGTTGTCATCACCCAGTGAGACATCCAGCGCCAGCACCGATGGTGTCACATCTTCGCCGAAGGGTGAGTCCACGAGGTCTTCACCACCCAGCAGGAACATATCACCGGTGATCACTGCATTGTCGCCGACCGTCCCGTTGGATAGGTTGAGCGCACCGCCTATGGACGCAACGCTGGTGTCCAGCATGGTGTCACCCGCGGCCAAGGACAGAGCAGAACCCGGCAACAGGAACGTGCCACCCAAGTCTTCGCCGTACATGTTCTGTAGCCCGACCGACAGGTAGTTATCCGTCAGGCTGAGATTTGCATCCTGCCCCACGACGGCAACTTCCCAATTGATCAGGTCTTCGCCAGCAAAAGAGTTATCCCCATTGAAGACCACGACGTCGCCAAACGGGTTGTCTTCTCCGGCTTGCTCACTGAACAGCAGGTCGACGAAGTTGTCATCACCCGACATCACGTTGATGTCTTCGCCGCCACCATCAAATACAGTACCGCCTGAGATATCGGCAGCCCCGATGATCAGTTGATCGTTGCCGCCACCCAGGCTGATTGAGCCCGACAAAGCGGAACCGTCAGACAGCGTCACCTGCGTGTCGCCATCTGTATCACTGATCGCGTGGTTAGCCCCGTTCAGCAAAGTACCGCCGGCCAAATTCCCCGCGATGGAGCCCCCTGCCTCGACATAGACCGTGTTGACGGAGCCATAATCGGTGTCGAGATCGACGCCGTCTTCCTGAGCATTCAACGCCCCTGTGATCGTTACATCGACATGGCCATACCCTGCGTTGGTGATCGCGATCCCGTCTTCACCCGCGGTCAGGTTGTTCACTTCAACAAACACAGACGACTGCGGCTGATACACGATGTCCTCGCCGATACCGATGGTGATCGTGCCTGTATCTTCGCCCACATCGGTCAAGCCGAAGTCAACGACCAGCATGTCTTCGCCGAAGGGAGGGCCGAAGTAGTCTTCGCCGCCATTGTCGATGTTGATGCCATCCCACGTCGCGGACACATCACCCTCAACCACGACAGTCACGTCGTCGGCATCCTCACCCGAGGACACCATGACCCCGTAACCATCCTGACCGGTGACATCACCGGCAACCGCGATCAGCGTCGGGCCGTTTTCCGTATGCACATAGATGCCATCAAGGCCGCCAGTCACATTACCCGTGCTCGTTTCGCTGGCAGTTGTCGTACTGGACATGTTGCCCGGTCCACCAGGAACAGGAATCCCGACGCCAATTCCGGGCAGGAAGTCAGGTGCACCCACGATAATGGTCGTGCCATTATCGATGGTCGGTCCTCCGCCAAAAATGAAACCGCCATCCGAGACGTTGAAATTGTCTTCGCCATTGTTGACCACGTAAATGCCGGTACCTGTTGTACCTGTCACATTTCCAGCAACCGTGATGTCGACCGCGCCACCGCTGTTGTGCCCAACCTGAATACCGTCTTCACCGCCCGTCACCGAGCCTTGGGTCGCGATGTTCACGCCGTCGCCACCGATGAACAAGATATTGGCTGTGTCTTCACCCATCGGTTGGAAACCGGCGCTTTGATCAAAAAGAACACTTGGATCTGCTATCACAGTCACAAGGTCTTCGCCGGGCCCGCCGAAGTCTTCGCCATAGGGCATACCGTAGTAGTAATCGTCGCTGGTGAAGACGTTGATCCCGTCCACCGTGCCGGATACGTCACCGTCGACAGAGATCAGCACACCGTCCGCATCCTCGCCCGCGTCCACGACTATTCCATAGCCGTCCTGACCGGTGACATCACCGGCGACGGCGATCAGGGTCGTGCCACTTTCGGTGTAGACATCAATGCCATCAGTTCCGCCTGTCACGTTGCCAGCTGCGGCGCTGTCACCTGGGACCGTCTCTGTCGTCATTGCGAGGGTTGACGGGTCTCCGATGGTGTCTTCACCAACGTAATCTTCACCCATGAAGTCCGCGAAGAATTCCGGCTCACCCACGATGATGGTCGTGCCGTTGCCACCAAACGGACCTCCGCCCGGGAATACGCCCGGGAATACACCCGGAGGCGGGCCTGCGAATATGTTGCCAAAGCCGTCTTCGCCGTTGTTCGTAACAACGATGCCCGCACCTGTCGTGCCCGTGACGTTGCCAGCCACGGCAATATCAACGCCGCCAAAGCTGTTTTGTGTGATATCAATCCCGTCTTCGCCGCCCGTGACCGAGCCGCCGTTCAAGACACTGACGCTAGGATCACCGATGAAGACGACACCAACCGTATCTTCGCCGAATGTTGAGACATCGCCTTGCATGTCCAGTGAAATATCGGGGGTCACCTTGGGCAGATTGGCGTAATCTTCTCCGCCGTTCTGGATGTTGATGCCGTCCAGCGTGCCGGTCACATCGCCGTCAACCGAGATCGTTACGCCATCTCCATCCTCACCCGTGGTCACCAAGATGCCGTAACCATCTTCGCCCGTCACATCACCGGCAACGGCGATCAGGGTCTGGCTATCTTCCGTATGCACATCGATCCCATGGGTACCACCGGTCACGTTGCTCGCGACAAGTTCGTCTTCCAAGATCGGCTCTGGCATCATTGCAAGGGTTGATGGGTCACCGATGGTGTCTTCACCAATGGTGTCTTCACCAATGCCATCTTCGCCTATGAAATCCGCAACGAACTCCGGCACGCCCACAATGATGGTCGTGCCGCTGTCGATCAATGGACCTCCGCCAAGGGTCGGGCCCTGGCTGAAGACGCCCTGAACGCCGAAGAAATTGTCTTCGGCATCATTTGTTACGACAATACCAGCACCTGTCGTGCCTGTAACATCGCCAAGCACGGCAATATTGACGCCACCGTAGCTGTTTTGCGTGACATCAATCCCGTCTTCGCCGCCCGTGACCGAGCCACCATTCACGATTGTAACGCTATCTTCGCCGAGCAACACAACACCACCGATGTCTTCACCAAGACCGCCTGTGTCTTCACCGGTCATGCCCGCAACAACACTGTCATCAATCCAATCAATGAGGCCAAAGTCTTCGCCGTCATTCTCGATATTGATGCCGTCGAACGTACCCGTTACGTCACCATCGACGGTGACAAATACGCCATCACCATCCTCACCCGTCGTCACCACGATCCCGTAACCATCTTCGCCGGTCACATCGCCGCCAACCGCGATCAGGGTCGGGCCATTTTCCGTGTGTACATTGATGCCATCGGTGCCGCCGGTCACGTTGGCGGTGACGGGGTCTTCAACACCAATCACCTCGTTGTTCAACCCAACGTCGATACCGCCATCTATCACAGGCCGACCGCGGGGATCGAGCACCGAGAGGACTTCAGGATCACCGACGATAATGGACGTGCCCGTACCGACGAACGAACCGCCATCCTGGATCACACCCATATTGGAAGCTCTGGCCGAACGCACCCCACCGAAACCGGCGTTGTTAACCACGGAAATGCCCGCACCCGTCGTGCCGGTCACGTTGCCAGTCACATTGATGTCAACGCCACCGTCGCCATCCTGCGTGACCAGGATGCCATTATTGCTGCCGGTGACGTTGCCGTACACATCAACAATCGCGCCGTCATTGTCGAAATTGGCATCAATTTCAATGCCTTCGCCGTCCTCACCCACAACGTCACCTTGGGCCGTCACGAGGATGATACCGTCGCCGCTGCTGGTGATTACAACCCCATCAGTGCCACCGGTCACATCACCGAGACCGATCATAACGTCGCCACTTCCCTGCGTGCGCGTCACATCCACACCGCGACCCGTCGTGCCGGTCACCGCGCCCGGGACCACAGGCCCGTCCGCGACCGTGTCTTCGCCCATCACTGTCGGCTCAAGGAAAGGCACATCTTCGCCCTGAACCTTATCGCCTGCGTCGAAATTGACGCTGATGGAATCCTCTCCATCTATGACAACGCCATTGTTGGCACCGGTGATCGGCCCCTCGAAATCAAGCGAAACGCCGTCTTCGCCATACGGCCCGTAGAACATGTTTTGGCTGTTTGAATTCGTCTGATGCGTGATCACGATGCCGTCGGTGGCACCGGTCACTGCACCCGCAAGGTCGATATCAACCGCGGAATCTTCCCCGGTCGCCGTTACTTTCAAGCCAACACCCTGCTGGCCCTCCACCGACCCGGAAACGTCGATATCAACAAAGGAACCCGTGCCCGTTGCGGACACCACAATCCCGTTGTTGCCCGTTATCGTGGACTGGGAAAACGGATCATTGATTGACACATCTTCGCCAGAGATCACGTTGATCGCGTCTTCGCCCGTATCGGTCAGCGCGAATGTCACCGCTTGAGATGTGTTGATCGTCACACTGCCCGGGGTGCTGATATCAACCGGATCAGTTACCGTACCTTGGCAGGTGACGGTGACGCCCCCAAGACCGGAAGAACTGCAGCCTGACGTATCCTGCTGCGCCTGGGCCGGACCGGCATAGGTCAATGCCGCCGCAATCGCGATGCTGGCGGTGGATGACATGCCGCCCATCGTCAGACCAGACAAACCAGACAGCGACAACCCACCCAAGGCCCGCGACAAGACCGTACCCATCTGGGGCGCGTAGCTGGCCACAACGCCCGCCACCTTGGTCATGCGTCCGCCCTGTAGAAATGCGATGTGGTTAGGAGTGTTACACTCGTGAATTGCCCGCTGGCGGCGGCGAATACGTCTTGTCATTATTTGGAAAGTCCTACCCCAAGTGTTTCAAATAATCCCGTCCCTTCCCAGGACACTGCACCACTGTCGACGCGGTTTATGATCAAAATTCGATCTGCACCCCTCATAGGCTCCAAAAGGCGCGGCATCCAAGATTTTCATAAAATAGGATTAATATTTCAGACTTTTTGTTGCCTTTTTAGCATAGATTCAAAGGCCTGGGGTTTTTAAGGCTGTAATCTGAGGTGAATTACACGCATGGGTTGAAATGCACACTACGCAGTCAGCACCCTAAATCGAAGCGCGTTGATTGCCCGCATTCCGAATGCCTGTGCCACGAAGACCGCAGCGCGACGTCGCCGCGCAAAAACATATTGAACAATACCAGTGAATGCTCAATGTCGTGCGCTAGGCGGTCCCGTCACCTTGCGGTCACCGCCGCGGTACTTCTTGGGGTGGATTGCAATATGGCATGCCAAATCAGTTTCCTTTTCACGGGGTTTTGCCGCAAAAATGGAGGCGCAACACGCCAAGTGGGACCAACGCTTTGATCATCGCTTTATACATTTTCAAACCAGTTCGCGCATGACCGAAAACCTGACTGACACGCTGTTTGACCATGCCGCGACGCGCCCCAGCGACAGGGCTTTGATCACTGAAGATGAAACGCTGAGCTGGTCAGAGCTTTGCGCGCGTGTGAACCAGGCCCAGACCGCTCTGGCAGAGCAAAACATCACACTTGGGTCCCGTGTCGGCATCTGCACGGATAATCAATCACACCATCTGTTTCTGAGCCTTGCATTGCTTCGCATCGGCGCCGCGCACGTGGCGCTGCCGACCGCGACGCCACCTTCAGAAAATGCCAAATCGGCTCAGTTTCTGGAATTGGATGCGATCGTCACAACCGGTCATGCGCCGGTCTTTTCTGACCTGCGCACGATTTCACTTGATCCAGAGACTTGGCCACAACCTGGCCCAAACCCTTTGCCCGCAGCCGAGGCGGACTATGCAGCACTTTTCCTCAAATCTTCCGGCACAACGGGGGCGCCCAAGTTCGCTGAATTGTCCAACACAGGGCTTTCAAAACGGTGGGAGCGGTACAAACACTATTGCGGCGCAACCCCGAAAGACGTGTTCTGGGCCGCCTCCCGCGTTGACTATGTCGTCGCCAAACAGCGCATTCTTTTCGCCCTGTTTTCAGGGGCTTGTGTTCTCTTAACCCATCCACAGCAGGCAAGTTTACCTCTGATAGACAGATTGAAGAACGCGGGCGTGACATTGGCCTGCACCACCCCGGCCAAAGCCATGCAGTTCGCCAACCTGACCCAGAGCGCGGGCATAGCATTGCCCGATATTCGCATCTTTGAGGTTCGGTCTGCGATCGTCTCTCAGCCCTTGCGCGAGGCTTTTACAAAGCGCGTTTCGCCCAACCTTCATGTGGTCTACGCGACCAATGAGGCCGAAACCATCACGCTGGCCTCGCCCGATATGGTGGGCGCCACGCCCTTCACCGTGGGTCGGCCGACAAAGTCCATCACGGTGGAATTGGTCGACAAAAATGGGAACCCTGTCGCCGAGGGAGAGGCCGGGTTCGTGCGCGTCAAAGGCCCCGGTGTCATCTCCACCTATTGGAAGAACCCAGATGCGAACGCGAAACATCTGGCCGAGGGGTGGTTCATGCCAGGCGATATCGCCCGCTGGCAGGGTGATGAATTGATCTATCTAGGTCGCGATGACGATCTGATGATCTATGACAGCGAAAACATCTACCCAGCAGAGTTGGAGGCCGCTTTGATGGCGCATCCCGCCGTGTCGGATGCCACCGCCTTTCCAATCAGGCACGAGATGTATCAGGATGTCCCTGCAGCAGCCGTGGTGGCCGCACAAGGCACGCAGGAAAATGACTTGCGCCGAGATTTGGAGCACAGCCTTGGCCACCGCACGCCCGCGCGCATATTCATCCTAGATGCCCTGCCCCGCAATGCCATGGGCAAAATCGACCGCAAGGCGCTTTTTGCAAAGATCGAAGAGGCAAAAAAACCCGCGGCTGCGCAGAAATCGCCGACAACGCCCCCCAACATCCAATACGAAAACATAACAGATGCGATATTCCGCCATGCGGCAGAACGGCCCCAAGACATCGCAGTCATCACCGAAACCCAAAAATTCACATGGGCCATGCTGTGTCAGGGCATCGTCAAGATACAAGTCGCATTATCGGAGAACCATATTGGGCCTGGAGCCCGTGTGGGCATTTCCACGACAAATCAGCTGGACCACCTTTTTATCTTTCTCGCCCTCCTGCGGGTGGGCGCAGCTCAGATCGCTTTGCCCATGCCGGATGTTGCCGCAACAAACGAGGCCGTCGCGGATTTTCTGAAAATGGATGCGATCCTTGTCACAGGGCAGGCGCAAGATTTTCCGAACCACAGAGTGATAAGGCTTGATCGGAGGGAGTTGCATAAGGAAGACACACCCGCCCTGCGCCAAGGCACATCTGAACCTCATACAGCGTTGATCCTCAAGACATCTGGGACAACGGGTTTTCCAAAATTCCTAGAGCTGTCCAATGCTGCACTCTCGATCAGATGCGGACACTACATTGAGGCCATGGAGATAACCCACAGCGATGTGTTTTGGCCCGCGTCTCGGTTCGATTTCATAAGCGCCAAGTTTCGGTCGCTGTTCACACTCGTCGCCGGAGGGCGGATTGCCTTGTTCCAACAACGTCCCGCCGATGCCAGCCTCGCCCGAGATCTGACTGCGGCGGGTGTCACAGTGGCCTGCAGCACCCCGTCCATCGCATCAGGTTTCTTATCCGTCGCGCCCGAAAATGGCTTTTTGCTGCCGACTGTACGAATTTACGAGCTGTGCTTCACCCTGATTCCGGAACCCTTGCGCACGGCCTTTAAGGCGCGAGTCACGCCATATGTGTACATCGCGTACAGCACAAGCGAGTCTTGGTTCTTGTCACTTGCAAGACCCCAAGACGTTGGGCGGATTCCATCCACAGTGGGCACGATCAACCCAGCCATGCAACTCGAATTGGTGGATCAGCGGGGTCACCCAGTGCCGGAGGGCGAAAATGGATTGGTCCGTGTCAAAGGCCCCGGCACGATATCGGGCTATGTGGACAACCCTGCCGCCACCGCACGGCATTTCGTCGACGGATGGTTTTATCCGGGCGATGTGGGGCAATGGAACGCGGGGCATCTGGTTCTTTTGGGCCGCTTTGACGATATGATGATCTGCGATGGGGAAAACATCTATCCTGCCGAATTGGAAAACGTCCTTGTGACCCACCCCTCCATCACCGACGCCGTCGCGTTTCCGATCGAACACGCGTTGTTGCACCAGGTTCCGGGCGCTGCTGTGGTCGTGTCCGAAGATGTAACTGAAGCGCGCCTTTTGAAGGACATGCGGCGCGAACTGGGCCGCCGCGCACCCGTGCGGATCTTCTTCTTCGACACCCTGCCGCGCAATCCCGGCGGCAAATTCGATCGCAAAGCCCTCTACGCAGAGGTCGCAAAAAGACTGAACGCATGACCACAACACCCTCAAATGATAGCCAATCCGCCCCCCGGCAGTTGATGGCGCCCACCACAGTAAAGATCGCTTTCAACCAGCGCGTGCTGGACGATCTGACCCCGCAAGGCACGGAACGTCTGGCCGCCTGGGGCAAACGTCTGGATCCCGATTGGCCCGATCTCAGCGATATCGCCCTGGATGGCACACCGCAGAAAACCCATTTGCATCTGCTGCGCTGGTGTCTGGCCTTTTCCGCCGTGGTGACCCGCGAGTTGGGCTATCCGTGCTTTGCCGCGCCCAAGCTGAACAGCGTGAACTATACGCTTGGTCAGATCGTCATGGGTGAGGCGCAGATTAATTTTCCGGCGATGCCGCAATCGGGCACCCGGGCGCTGCATAAGGTCCTGACGGATTCGCAAAGCTTCGTAGTCTGGGCCATGGCCCATGACGCCACGCCACAATCCGAAGCGGCATTTTTCGCCCGGATCGAGGAAGAGCTGGCACAGCCCCTCAAAAACAAAACGGGCGAGCCAAAATCCCAAAACGCCATCCTGCGGGAAGCATTTCGCCGGGGTACCCCCTTTCGTTACATCGGCAACGGCACCTATCAGCTGGGCTGGGGATCGGGCGGGCGATACGTGCGTGGGGCCGCGACAGTCAAGGAAAGCTCCATCGGGGCCACGTTGGCGCAGCGCAAATCAGTCTGCACAGGGCTTTTCAGACAAGCCGGTCTGCCCGCCCCAGGCAACCGCGCTTGCTGGACCCTTGCCGAAGCCGAAGCCTTTGCTGCACAGGTCGGCTGGCCCGTGGTCGTCAAACCCGATGACCGCGATGCGGGGATGGCCGTCAATATCGTGGAAAACACCCAAGATCTGAAAGCCGCCTTTGACGTGGCCAAAGCGGCCTCTGCCCAAGGCGTTGTCTTGACCGAAGAGTTTGTCAAAGGCATCTGCCACCGCCTGTTCGTGGCGGGGGGTGAGGTGATCTATGTGGTCCGTCGCAAGCCCATCGGGCAAACCGCCGACGGGGTGCGCAGCGTCGCCGATCTGATCACCGGGCAACGCGCCGATGACCGCTGCCAGCCCCCTTGGCGCCGGTCGGGTCTGCCGGAACTGGACACCCTCGCGATCAACACCCTCACAGGCCTTGGATTTTCACTGACGGACGTGCCGAAGAAAGGCACGTTTCTGCCGCTCCGGCCAAGGGAATCCACAGCATGGGGCGGGGTCGATGATGATCTGACCGCAGAAACCCACGCGGAAAACAAACGCATCGCCTGTCAGGCGGCAGAGCTTGTCGGGCTCAGCATCGTGGGCGTGGATATCATCACCAACGACATCTCCACGCCCTGGTATGAGACGGGCGCGATGATCAATGAGGTCAATCACCTGCCCACATTGGGTCTGGCCGATATCTCGAAGGGGTATCTGACACAGTGCTGGGACACGATCTTTGACCACCCCGCGCGCATTCCCGTTGAGGTCTTTGTCGGCGGGTCGGGCGCGTGGGAGGCAGCGCAAAAGCGTCAGGCGGAGCTTTCCAAGAACGGGCGGTCTGTCTTCCTGACAAACGCGGACATAACGCTGGGCGCGTCGGGCGAAGACAGGGCTTTGCGCGCAGACGGCCTGACGGCGCGGGTTAACGCGCTGCTGCTGTCAAAAGACGTCGACGGGCTGATCGTCGTGGGTGAATTCAACCAGATCATCCGGTCTGGCCTGGGCCTCGAAGGCGTGGATGATCTGCAAGTGGTGGACCCGGAGGCCGCCCTCACGGAGCTTGACGAAAACATTCTGGCCGCTTGGGTTTGGCCCAAGCCCGCTTAAAGAACGCCAATGTCAGACTGAAATCGCGTCCCGGATCGCGGCCAATGCCGCGCTGTCGTCCTCGACAAATGTTGCCTTACCGCCGTCGATTCCCACCTGATCCACCACCCCCCGATGCGACCCGCGCATAACGAGTTTCAAGGCAATCGGCGCCAGCAACGCAAGGGCCTCTGCCCCGCCGGGGCCAAGGTGCTCCGCGACGACCACCACATCAACCCGGTCCAGCCCAAGCCCGTGTTCGCTCAGTTCCTGCGGTGTCAGTGACAAGACTGCCAGATCGGTTTTGGGATTGGCCATGACGATCCTGTTACGCGCATGCAGAATGGTCGGCCCGTCGCTGACCAGTTTTTGACCTGCAACCGTGATGTCATCCGGAAGAGACAGCGCCACACCCGAATGACTGTCCGAGAGCGCCTCAGCCACGCCCCGCGCCAGATCAGGCCCGTCTGACAGGCACAGGATGGTCGGCACACGGCCCTCAAATGGCTTGGGAAGAAACCTGCGCAGCACGCTGTCTTCGCGTTCTGTTTCCATGTGACCCATGAACAGCGCGGGCGTCGGATTGACCTCAATGATCGCGCCGCCATTTTCCGTAAAGGGCACGGTGATATCCTTCGATTGCACATCAATCCCCGCCAGATCGAGGCCAAGCGTTTCTGCGGCCATCACCGCCATGGCACGATTGGCGGGATGCACTTCATCGGTGATGTTATCGAGCGTACCGCCCTGCGAAATATTGGTGTTGCTGCGCAGCAAAACAGCCTCCCCCTTGGCGGGAACACTCTCCAATGTGAAGCCAGCATTGGCTAGGGTTTGCTTGAGCCCCGCATCAATCTTGATCTTCTTCCAGTGAATGGTCATCTCATCGGTCCGGGTCAGGTTCATCCGTTCGATCAGTTGTGCAACGCTGTGCACCCCGTCGCCCTCAACCTGCGCCTTTTTCTGTCGCGTGGCCGAAATCACCTCTCCGTCATGCACCAGCAAACGGTGGCTGTCGCCGTCAATATGTTCCTGCACCAGAACCGGCCCATGGGCGCGGGCGATCTCAAAACCTTTGACAAGCACGGCTTCATCCCGAATGCCCGTGGTGATGCCAATCCCGAAATCTGTCCGCGCAGGTTTGACAACCACAGGCCAGCCGATCCGCGCCGCCTGCTGAAGCGCCGCAGTCACATCCAGAACCACGCCCTGACGCGGCACAGGCAGACCTGACGCGCTTAGGATATCCCGCGACAAGTGCTTTTGCGTGGCAAAGACCACGCCAGCCTCTGCGGTCTCGGGAGTGAAGTTTTTGAAAAACAGCTGACGCCTCCGCCCCTGCCCCACAGCCAAGAGAGGCAAAGACCCGCTGCACAGGATCGTCCAAGGCAAACCCAGCCTTTGGGCAGATCGCCCGGCATAATGGCTGAGGGCGCCCTGCCACTTGTCTTGCAACTGTTTGATCTGCGCGCGCGCCTCTTCTACGTCACCTGACTGGTTTGCCAGAATACGCAAAGCGCCGACGATCGTACGCATCACGTCCTGGCCGATCTCAAGCGACGGGCATTCAAACCCGATCACGTCCGCACCGGGAGAGGTGTCTGTCCGGATCACGCCCATATCCTCTGCGCCAAGGCCGCGCAGGCAACGAAGAGCAAGCAGGGCAAGCACTTCCTTTAATTCGCGAGGTTTCCCGTCTTGCAACATGTCCCCACTGGCTTCCGGCAGAAGATCAACCATCTGTGTGACGAGGCGAGAGATGTCTTGAGGCACGGATCGCAGTTCTGCCAACACGATGGCAGGCCGGTTGGACAACCTGTTCGTGGCGTCAAATGCTTGCAATAGAATCTGCATGTTACCCTGATGTAGACCTTCGGTCGCTGCGTGGAGGCGCGGCCCCATACGGCTGCGCATGTGCGCTTATCTTCCACCGCAGATCAACACGCAAGACAGTTGACCTCTTGGGCCGCAGCGGCATCGGTGACACGACCCATCGCGCCGCATGACGCCGACCATGTCCACGCACAGCTGACCAGTGTCGGCGGCCCCGTTCTGATCAGCAACACATAAAAGCTTGACGGGGTGCTTGCCCGTGAGCGCTGGTCGCTCAGCTTCTGGCATCTGGACTTTTGCGGGCGGCCTGTTGTAGTGCCGCCCGCATGAAACATCCCTACCGAAAGCAGACATGATGCCTACGGCGCCCGATGGAACGGCCTATGACTTGGCTGGGCGGTCGGATGGTCCGTGCATTGTGTTCATTCATGGGTTGGGATTGAACCGGGCATGCTGGCAATGGACCATCCCGGCCCTTGCCGATGACTACCGTATTCTCAGCTACGATCTTTATGGGCATGGGGCGTCCGCCGACCCACCAGAGACGCCCAGCTTGTCGCTATTTTCAAGGCAATTGCGGGACCTTATGGATCATTGCGACGCCGCGGATGCGGCCATCGTCGGCTTCTCTCTGGGCGGGATGATCGCCCGGCGCTTTGCCCAGGACACGCCCCACCGCGCCCGGGCGCTGGCCGTTCTGCATTCTCCCCACAGACGCACCCCAGAGGCACAAGCCGCCATTCTGGCCCGCGTCGATCAGGCCCGCGATGCGGGCTCCGCCGCGACGGTCGAGGCTGCGCTGGAACGCTGGTTCACAGATGGGTTTCGCGCCGCAAACCCCGATATCATGGACAAGGTGCGCGGCTGGGTTCTGGCCAATCGCAAAGAGGTGTATCACACCATATACCGCGTCCTGGCCGAAGGCGTGGATGAAATCGTGGCACCCGACCCCGCGATCAGCCGCCCGACACTGGTGATCACCGGGGATGAGGATTACGGCAACGGGCCTGAGAAGACCCACGCCATCGCCAACGAGATTGAAGGCGCAGAGGCGCTTATTTTGCCAGGTCTGCGCCACATGGCTTTGGCGGAAGAACCTGAGGCGATAAACGGACCTTTGCGCGCGTTTCTGGATCGAACACGCAGCCAATAGCGCTTCGCTTGGATCACAACCTGTGGCCGATTTTCTACCCGGTTTTGTGGGCCTGCGCATTTGGAAGGGCGAGGGCGATACGCTTTCGGACCCTGAGACGTTATCCCGCACCGATCTGGAACTCTTGTCATCTATCTGACACAGTTGGATCAAGGTGGCTGACCGTGCTGGCTAGGTGTGCGAGGGAGATGAGCAACACATGAACCTGACGGAGATGATCGAAGCGGGCGGCGCCAATCCTGTTTTGCTTTTTGTCTTCGCCCTGGTTCTGGGCGCATTGCACGGGTTGGAGCCGGGACATTCCAAAACCATGATGGCTGCCTACATCGTGGCAGTGAAAGGCACTGTGGCCCAAGCCATTTTGCTGGGCGCCTCTGCCGCGTTCAGTCATTCGATCATCGTCTGGATCCTGGCCATGCTGGCGCTGACATGGGGGAATGAGCTGATCGGCGAACAGCTGGAGCCGTGGTTCATCATAATCTCAGGTTTTTTGGTTCTGGGCATTGCGCTATGGATGTTGCGGGCGGGGATGGCGCGGCCTGCGCATCACCCGCACCACCATGATCATCATCACCACATCAAACATCATGACGGTCTGGATCCCCACGCCCAAGCCCACGCTGCGCAAATTGAGGCGCGTGTCGGCACAGGCAGGATCGGCGCATGGCAGACCGTGCTTTTTGGCCTTTCTGGAGGGTTGATCCCCTGCCCTGCCGCAATCACCGTGTTCATTCTGTGCCTGCATCTGGGCAAAGTGACGCTTGGCATCACGCTGGTCAGTGCGTTTTCCATCGGTCTGGCGCTGACTTTGATTGGGATCGGGGTCGTCACGGCCATTGGCCTTAAGGTAATCCGCGCACGCAGTTCGCGTTTTGACCGGATATTCAAGGCCGCGCCCTGGGTCTCAGCGCTGCTCATCGCCTGTGTTGGGGTTGTCATCATCTGGACAGGCTTCAGTCATCTTGATGGGCACGGTCACGGGCACTGACAGCCGCAAAGCGGGCTGAAATCCTGTTGAACGGCCCAAAAAGCAGTCTGCTACGCAACGTCACTCGACCTGCGTTTCGTAACGTCAACCTTCGCAGAATCCCAACTTGATGTTAAGTTGACGTAAGTGTTCAATACGTCAAGTATTCCTTACGGGAGGTTTCACCATGACAATTCTTCTTTCGCTCATCCTGATCACCGCGGGCCTGATGGCCCTTGCGATGAACCGGGCACCCCTGATCGTGTGGTCAGGATTTGCCGCCCTCGTGGCCCTGATTGCGACATCTGGCGCGATGGCAGGCGCCTTTAACCTGCCCGGCTTCGGATTTGGCACCGCGATGGCATTTCTTCCAGCCATCATTCTGGCCGGTCTTTCCTTCTCGCCCCTGCGCAAAGCCGTTCTGACCAAGCCTGTGTTTGGCGTGGTCAAGCGCATCCTGCCGCCGGTATCGCCCACGGAAAAAGAAGCTTTGGATGCCGGCACCGTCGGCTGGGACGCGGAACTGTTTAGCGGCCAGCCGGATTGGGACAAACTGCACGCGATCCTGCCGGCTGAAATTTCGGATGAAGAACGCGCCTTTTTCGACGGACCAACCGAGAAGCTGTGCAAGATGCTCTCCGATTGGGAAGTCCGCCACGAAAACCGTGATATCCCCGACCACATCTGGAACTTCATCGCCGACAGTGGCTTTTTCGGAATGCTGATTTCGAAAGAGCATGGCGGCCTGGGTATCTCACCTCAGGCACAGTCTCTGATCCTGGGCAAAATCTCCTCGCGCAGCCCGGATGTTGCAGCTGTGATCGCCGTGCCGAACTCACTTGGGCCGGGTGAATTGATCGAACATTACGGTACAGACGACCAGAAAGCCCACTTCCTGCCGCGCCTCGCCAAAGGCGTTGAGGTGCCGTGCTTTGCATTGACCGGCCCCACGTCGGGGTCAGATGCGGCCACGATGCGCGACATCGGTTACGTCACAAAAGGTAAGTACAAAGGCAAGGAGGTGCTTGGCATCCGCGTCAGCTGGGACAAGCGCTACATCACAATGGGCCCCAAGGCCACGCTTCTGGGGCTCGCGTTCCGGCTTTTTGACCCTGACAAACTGGTGGGCGACGAGGAAGACATTGGCATCACACTCGCCATGATCCCCACGGACTATGACGGCGTGAATATCGGGCGTCGTCACCTGCCCAGCGGGGCCGCCTTCCCGAATGGTCCCAACTGGGGCAAGGACGTCTTCATCCCGATGGACATGGTCATCGGTGGGCAAGAACGGTTGGGCCAGGGTTGGCGCATGCTGATGAATTGCCTCTCCGTGGGTCGTGCAATCTCTCTGCCTGCCTCCGGCACGTCCGGGGCCAAGACAATGCTCCGCGTCACCTCCGCCTATGCCCGCGTGCGCAAGCAGTTCGGCATGCCCATTGGCCAGATGGAAGGCATCGAAGAGACGCTCGCCCGCATGGTGGAAAGCGCCTATATCACAGAATCCGGTCGCGGTATGACGGCGGCCATGGTGACGGGCGGCGAAAAGCCTGCCGTTCCGTCGGCCATCGTCAAATACCAGACGACCGAATATATGCGCCGGTCCGTCGCCGATGCGATGGATATCCATGGTGGGCGCGCGATCTGTGATGGTCCGTCAAACTACCTGCAGTCGTCCTATCAGATGGCGCCGGTGGGGATCACTGTGGAAGGGGCCAATATCCTGACCCGGACGCTGATCACCTTCGCGCAAGGCTCGCTACGCTGTCACCCCTATCTGCTGGCCGAGATTGCGGCGGCGGAGAGTGAGAACGCGGCACAGGGCGTGAATGAGTTCGACGCGGCACTTCGGGGCCATGTCTCCTTCGTGTTCTCAAATATCGCGGGGTCTTTCTTCCACAATGTCACACGGGGCATCTTTGCCTCCGCGCCGAACAATGTGGGCGACGTGAAAGGCCATTATCGCCAACTCGCGCGCGCCGCGCGGACCTTCGCCATGGTCGCGGATCTGACGATCAGCCTGCTCGGTGGCAGCCTGAAGATGAAGCAACGCATCTCCGGCCGTCTCGCCGACGCGCTGAGCGAGATCTATCTGATCTCCGCGATGCTGAAGCGGTTCGAAGATGATGGCCGCCCGGCGGAAGACATGAACACGCTGCAATACTGCATCGAGAACGCGCTCTACCGCTTTGATCAGTCGATCGACGGGGTGATCGCGAACTTCCCCATCACGGTGATGCGCCCGATCCTGCGCGCCCTGGCCTTCCCATTTGGTAAGCGTCCGCGTCAGGCCTCTGACGATCTGGCCAAGAAAATCGTGGGCCAAGTGTTGCAACCGGGTGCTTATCGCGACCGCATGACCATGGGTGTATTTGTGTCAAATGACGCAGAAGACGTGACAGGCGTGCTGGAAGTCGCGATGCAAAAGGTCATCGCCGCAGAGGCCATCGAGAAGAAGCTCGACCGCGCAGTCCGCAAAGGCCAGATCCGCCGCTTCCATGGTTACGACTGGTTGGCTGATGCCCAAGAGGCAGGCGTGCTGACCGGCGACGAAGTCGCGACCCTGCGCGAAATGGACAGCCTTGTATCCCGCGTCATCGCGGTCGATCACTTCGATCCTGACGCGGTCAAGCCGAACTACCGCTCGGACGATGCGCCTGCCGCTGTGGGGCTTGCTGCGGAGTAAACATTAAAGAACCAAATGAAAGGCCGGTGGCGCAGAATGCCGTCGGCCTTTTTTTGTGGCTAAAGCCCGCTTAGCGCCCGCCCCACAAAGAACAGCACCCCGCCGATCAACGTGCCCAGAACGGCCCCGTTGATCCGGATGAACTGCAAATCAGGGCCAATCTCCAGCTCGAACCGCTCTGACAGCTCTTCCGCCTCCCAGCCATCAATCACCTCGGTCACGTAGACCGCAATCGGATCACGCAACTCCGTGATCGCTGTCTCCGCCGTACTTGCCAGTTGCGACTCGAACCGGGCGAGCGCCTGTTCATCGGACAAAAGCTTCTCGGCAAAACCCTGCACCGCACCCGCAATCGCAGCCTCTGCCTCTTCCGGGTCACGGCTGAGACCATCCGACAACCGTTCCCGCACCAGCGCGAGGGTGGCATCCACCGCCTCATCAAACGCCTTGGATTTGGTGAAATCCGCCTTGCCCGAATGCACCGCCCGCTCAAACGCTCCGCTGTCCTGAAGGGATGACAGGAAACCCGCCAACCCGCCTTCGAAATCTGCCCGCAACTCACTCTCCGGCGCGCGCAGATCATCGATGACGTTGATCAGCCCGTCCACCAGCACCTTCGACACGCCCCGATCCACGCGGGAGGCGACCCACCAGCGGCTGTTGTCTTGCACAAGTTCCAGCACCTTGTCCCGGTTTTCATCGAGCGAGCTTCGCATCTGGCCCAGCACTTCATCCAGCATCGACCCGCGCACCGCCTGATCCAGCACCGGACCCAGCGCGGTGCTGAGCGCCGCGGTCGCACCATCACCCGCCACCGCCGCGCGCAATTCCCGCCGCAGGCCTTTGTTGAGCGTCGGCGCCTTGTCCCCTTTCATGGCAATGCTTACGGCCCGGGTCAGTGGCCCGGCGACGAGGGCCGCGTTCTCCGCCTTCCACAACCATTCGGCAGCGCGCCGCGCCGGAGCCATCTCGGCCACACGCGCGGTGATGGAGGCCGGTTCCAAAAAGTGGGTCTTGAAGAACTGCCCCACGCTTTCCGCCGCCCGCTTCTTGTTGCGCGGCAAAAGCGCCGTATGCGGAATGCGCAACCCCAGCGGATGCCGAAAAAGCGCCACCACCGCGAACCAATCAGCAAGCGCGCCGATCATGCCGGCCTCAGACATATGGCGTACCAGCCGCAACCATGTCGGCGTCTCGTCAGGAATGAACGTGCCCAGATAGACCAAAACCAGCGCGATCAACACCGCGCTGGCCCAAATCTTCATCCGCTGCAGGCGCTCCCGTTTAACGGTCTCACCTGCGATATCAGGCAGAGACGGGGCTTTCATCGACGAATTCCTCTGCGTCCAGAACCACACCGTCATGGATGAAGGATTCAATGCGCTGCGCGGTCTCATCGGGCTTCGACAGAATGAACAAATGCCCACAATCCATCACAACCATCTGCGCATTGGGAAGACGCTTCATCAGGATCTTGCCGTTCACCACGGGCACCAATGGATCGTCCCCGCCCATCAGCAGCATGGTCGGAATTTCGATCTGCGGCAGCCAAAGCCAACTGGTCCACCCCATCCCGCAGAGCAACTGATAGAAATACCCCCGCGCGTCGCCTGCCTTGAGCGAACTTGCGTGGATATCCAGAAGCTCGCGGTTCATGCGCAGCTGGCCGCCATAGATATCCGGGCCGATATTGGACATGTGCTCTGGGTCGAGATAGCGCTTGGGCGTGGCCATCTTGCGGATGGTCTGGATATTGCCCGGAATCATGACCATGCCCGCAGACGTGGCGCAGAGAGTCAGCGACCGGCACCGATCCTGATGGTCATAGGCAAACTGCTGCGCCGCCGCCCCGCCCCAGGACACACCGGCCACGTCGACCTCGCCAATCTCCAACGCATCCAGAAGACGCGCGGTCATCCGGCTGAGCCACGAAAAGCGATACGGGATCAGCGGTGTGGGCGACCCGCCAACACCCGGCACGTCAAAGATCAGGATCCGCGTGCGTTTGAAATGGCTGGCCACGGGCACCACGGCATCGAGGCTCGCCCCAATGCCGTTATAGACCAAAAGCACGCGGTCTGCCTTTTCCGGGCCGAAAAAGGCATAGCGGATCTTCTGACCCATGATCGTGATGTCGTTTGACACGACCTCGCTTCCGGTTTTGCGTGGCACCCGCGGCCTCTTTACTTCACTTTGGCTTTGGCGTGGACATAAGCGCCCGGCGCATCGGCCAAGGGTTTGTATTTGCGCGACCCTTCCGAGGCAGGTGATTTCACCTGATCGCCTGACCGCGCATTCATCCAGTTCATCCAATGGGGCCACCAGCTGCCCCGATTTTGCTGGGCGGTTTCCAGAAACTCTTCGGGTGTCTTGTGATCGCCGTCATTGGTCATGAACTTCGCACGCGGATTGCCCGGAGGGTTGATCAGCGACTGGATATGGCCCGCCTGGCTGAGGATGAACTCAGACTTGCCACCAAAGGCGTGATGCGACAGGTAGCATCCATCCCAAGGCGTGATGTGATCGGTCTCACCCCCCACAATGAAGGTATCGCATTTGACGTCCTTCAGGGACAATTTGTGCCCGTCAATCTCCCAGCCTTCCTCGCCCGACAGGCCCCCACGGCGCAGCAGCTCAATCAGATCACTGTGCAGTGCGGCCGGCAGGTTGGTGGTGTCGGCATTCCAGTAAAGAATATCGAAGGCGGGCGGATCGTTCCCAATCAGGTAGTTGTTCACCCAGTAGGCCCAGATCAGATCATTGGGCCTGAGCCACGCAAAGGTGCGTTCCAGATCCTTGCCTTCCAGCACACCCTTGCGCCCCGAGAAGGCCCGCGCCAACTCCAGTGTTTCAAGGTTGGCAAAAAGCCCCATCGTGGTGTTCTTGCCGCCTTCCACATCGAGGATCGCCACAAGGCAGGTGAACGTGTTTGCGCGCGCTTCATCCCCACGCGCGGTCCAAAGCGCGATCAGCATCGCCGCCGTGATCCCACCCGAGCAGGCACCAATCACGTTGAGCGATTTGGATTTGGAAATCTCACAGGCCACGTCAGACGCACGGTCGAGCGCTTTGACGTAGGTGTTAATCCCCCAGTCCGCCTGTTCCGAGGTCGGGTTGCGCCAGCTGACGATAAAGACCTGATGGCCCAGCGTGGTGAGGTATTCGATCACCGACCGGCCCGGGGCCAGATCCCAGACATAGAACTTGTTGATCTGCGGCGGCACGATGAAGATCGGCGTCTTGTAGACCGTGTCGGTCTTCGGCAGGTACTGGATCAGTTCCAGATGGTCTTCCTCGTAGACGACCTTGCCTTCCGATAGCGCGAGGTTCTTGCCGATCTCGAACTTGGATTTATCCACCATCGACGGCAGACCATTGTTGTTCTGCATATCGCCGATGAATTGCTGCAGACCCTTGGCGAGGTTCTGCCCGCCATATTCCAGCGTCACTTTCATCGCCGTGGGGTTGCCCACCAGCGTGTTGGTGGGGGCCATCGTGTCTGTCACAATGCCGGTCAACAGCTTGGCCCGCAGTTTGTCGCGATCTGAAAGCGCCAGCCCATCCACCCACGACTCAATCCCCCGACACCAGGTCAGGTAGCTTTGCATCACCACGCGATAGGCCGGGTTCGTCATCCAGACCGGATCCCGCCAGCGTTTGTCACCCTTCTCGGGCCCAACGGTCGATTTGCCCGTGGCAGACCGCACCATTTCCTGACCCAGCTTCATGCTTTCGCTGATCGCCACCTGCGGGGCCATCATTGCCTTGCCGTAAAAGCCCATCATCGCCTTGGCGAGGTCGGTCGCGGTCTCCAGCGAGGCTTTGTCGTCTTTCTTTGTCATTCACCCGTCCTCCCGTTCAGGTCACGATCATGGCAAGGATTTCCGCCACCACGGCCGGTTTCGGCATGCCTACGATGGTCGTCGTGGCCTCCACCTTCACCAACAGCCGGTCCTTGCCCTTTTCCTCAACGCTGACCAGCTTGTAGGAATTGGTGACCTTGCTGTTGACCAGCACAGGCGTGATGAACCGCACCTTGTCCGTACCGTAGTTTAGCACGCCTTTGCCATCTTTGGGTACAAGGCCAATATCGGCAATGGAGCCCGCCAGCATAGACAGCACCAAAAACCCGTGCGCGACAGTGCCCCCGAAAGGGCTGTGCTTCTTGGCCATCTCGGGGTGGACGTGGATCCACTGATGGTCGCCGGTGCAATCGGCAAAGGTGTTGATACGTATCTGATTAACTTCGATCTCATCAGGCGCGGCCCATTCGTGCCCGACAAAGTCTTTCATCGTTGCAACAGAATATCCATCTGGTGTCGCCATTTTGGCTTCCTCCTCAAGCGTTTTCGCGTAATTCGCGGCGAAGGATCTTGCCCACATTAGACTTGGGCAGATCCTTCAGGAAAGTGATACGTCGCGGCAGTTTGTAGTTCGTGAGGCTGCCGCGGCAGTGCTCTATGATCTGATCTTCGGTCAGGTCGGCCCCTTCGGCCTTCACGACGAAAACATGCGGCGCCTCGCCCGTGTTGTCGTCAGCGATGCCAATGCAGGCGTTTTCGGCCACACCGGGGCAGGCTTGCACCACGGCCTCGATCTCGTTGGGATAGACGTTGAAGCCCGAGACCAGGATCATGTCCTTCTTACGATCCACGATGCGCAGATAGCCTGCCTCATCAAACACACCAATGTCGCCCGTGCGGAAATAGCCATCCGCGGTGAAGACCTCATCATTGGCATCATCGCGGTTCCAATAGCCCTTCATGATCTGAGGACCAGCCGCGCAGATCTCACCCCGTTCGCTGATGCCCACTTCCTGATCATTGTCATCCAGAAGCTTGATATCAGTCGAGGACACAGGCAGCCCGCAGGCCCCGGTGAAATGCGTGACCGACATGGGGTTGATGCACAGAATTGGGGAGGTCTCCGATAGGCCATACCCTTCCTTGATGTGGTGACCGGTGATGGCCTTCCATGCCTCGGACGTGGCTTCCAGAACAGCCGCACCGCCGCCAATGGAGACCTTGTAGCCGCTGAAATCCACCTCTTTGAACGCGGGATGCATACAGAGGCCCGCAAACAGAGTGTTGACCCCTGCCATGATGGAGAACTTGCTATCCTTAATGGCTGCAATGAAAGCATCCATGTCGCGCGGGTTCGGGATCAGCACGATCTTGGCGCCGATGGCCATGTAGCACAGCGACAGCGTCAGCCCGAAAATGTGATAGAGCGGCAGCGCGCCCACCACGACTTCGCGGCCGGGCTCTGAGGCCTCGGGCAGGTAGGCGCGGAATTGTTCAGAATTGGCGATCAGGTTGCGATGGGTCAGCACCGCGCCCTTGGATAGGCCCGTGGTGCCACCAGTGTACTGGAAAAAGAGCGTGTCATCGCCGGTCAGTTTCACCGGCTCAAACGCAAGCGTCTCACCTTCTGCGAGAACATCCGCAAACTTGATCGGCGCAGGGATCGATGGATCGATAGGCGGCGTGGGAATTGGCAATCCAATGGCATCGCCCAGATCAATGGTGATCACCGTTTCAACCGGCGTCTGATCCAGCACAGCACCCAGCGTCTGCGTCGACGGCGCAAAGATCAGGATCGTCTCTGCCCCTGCATCCGTCAACTGATGCTGCAATTCGCGTGGGGTATAAAGCGGGTTCACGTTCACCTGCGTCGCGCCTGCGCGCAGAATGCCCATCATGGCCACTGGAAACGCAAAGATATTCGGGCACATCAGCGCCACGCGATCCCCGCGCTTGATTCCAAGGTTTTGCTGCAAATACGCCGCCACAGCGCGCGATTTCGCGTCAAGCTGGGCGTAGGTCATCTGTGTGCCGAAGCACTCAAACGCAGGCAGATCACCGAAATCCGCTACAGCTTTGTCGAGCAGCGCAACAACCGACGTATACGCATCCGCATCGATAAACTGAGGCACACCGGCGTCATAACTTTTGGTCCAGTGTCTGGACATATCGGCCCCTCCCGCTTGATCCGATTGCCTTGTAAAACGCGGCCGCCACCATGTGCGGCGGCCGCGATTATGTGTTGCGCTTAGGCGGCGCGGTTGCCGTCCAGCAGCTCGATCACAGGCTTCATGGTTTCTTCAGCCTGAACGCGTGCCACGTCGATGAACTCTTTGCCGTGAGCGGCAGAGGTCTCAATACGGGTCTGCACGAAGGCCGCCTGAAGGCCAGCAACCTCGGAGAGGCTCTTGGCTTTCATGGTCTTCTGCGCGTGGTTGGTCACTTCGCCATACAACTCTTTGCCGAAGCCAAAGAGCGTCTGGCCCAGAACGTTCACACCAGCGTAGTAGGCCTTGCCAAACTCGGTCGCCGCGCCAACGGTCTGACCGGCTGTGTCGCGGACAGTGCCGACTGTTTCGCGCACGGAAGAGGCGCGCTCGGACACGTTCTCACGGATGCTGTCCAGAGTGGAAGTTTTGGGTGCTGCAGTTTTCTTTTCGGTCTTGGCGGACATTGTCATATCTCCAGTTTTAAACTTTCGTTCCTGCGCAATAACTGCGGCAGTTGACGTAGACTTAATGCACGTCATGCTGCAATGCAACATTATTGCTGCATTGCAGCATTCTCGCCAAAAAGCGTTAAATCACTGTTTTTATTTAATTTTCCAAGATTTCACTGGCATGCGGCCAAAGTGACGTTCCGTCACAAAAGTCCCAACTGACGTGTTCAGCGCTTCAAAACACAGATTTCCAGCCAATCAAGGGCCACGCGCCACACAATGGGAAAGACTTGATACCTCAACGCTATCACGCCACAACTCAAAACAACCATAAATTGTATCGGAACCTACCTTGGGGCCAAAACGTGATCCCGGCAGAGTGTCTGACCCGCTGCTCTGTCTGGGATGCGGGGTGTGTTCCTACGTCTGCGGCCCTGACAAGGTGACCATGGTGGATGTCGATCAAGTTGGCTTGCGCCCGACACTCGCCGACGATGCAGACCCCCGGGAGGTCGCGCGGCTCCACGCCATCTGCCCCACCGTGTCCACTGATTTTGGCGAACTGAAACGCAGAGAGGACTATCGCTGCGCGGTGGACCCGAAAACAGAACGCGACTGGGGCGCGATTACCGGCGTTTGGGAAGGCCATGCCACGGATGAGGAGATCCGTTTTAAAGCCAGCTCCGGTGGGGCACTCACGGCTTTGGCGCAATACTGCCTTGAGGTGCGTGGCTTTCACGGCGTACTGCACACAGGCGAAAACCCCAAAGATCCCCTCCGCAATTCAACCCGGCTGTCACGAAATCGCGTAGATCTTATGGCCGCGCTCGGATCGCGCTACTCGCCCGCCGCGATCTGTCAGGGATTGGGCGACGTTGAAAACGCCCCTGCCCCCTGTGTCGTCATCGGCAAGCCCGTCGAAATCGCAGGTACCCGCAACGCCATGAAGGTGCGCCCCGGTTTGGCGGAAAAGATAGGCGTGACCATGTCCTTTTTCTGCGCCGAAACACCCCCGACGCTGGCCACCCGCAAACTTCTTGAACGCTTTAAGGTGGATGAGCCAACGGTCACATCTTTGCGCTATCGCGGTCACGGATGGCCGGGGCACTTTTCGACCCGCAGCAGAACCGGCTCTGACACAGAGCACTTGATCTATTACGACGCTTGGGCCTTCCTGCAGCGTTTCCGACCGTGGTCCACACATCTTTGGCCTGACGGGTCTGGTGAGCTCGCCGATATCTCTTGCGGCGATCCGTGGTATGAGATGCCCGATGGTGAAAACCCTGGGTCTTCGCTCATCTTGGCACGCACGCAGCTGGGCAAACAGATTGTCGAGGGCGCATTGGCGATCGGATACCTCACCGCTTGGGACGCCGAAGCATGGAAGATTGAGGCCTCTCAACGCGCGCTGTTGCAGAAGAAAGGATCGGTCTGGGGGCGGCGTTTGATTCATCGCCTGTTGGGGCTGCCCACCACGAAGTTTCGCGATCTTGCGCTGTTCGAAACGTGGCGCGCGCTGCCATTGCGCCTGAAATTGCAATCCACGCTGGGCACGCTCCGACGTATCCTTCAGCGCCGATTGTGGCAACGTAAGTGAACCCAAAAACAACCTTAAGAAGAGTGCAGCGCATTGGCAACAAAGGGAAATCGCGTGGCTGCCGATGAGGGCCGCATATCCCGACATTTTATCATTTGCGGCCCAAACACCCTCAAATCAGTGCAGAAAACCACCCAATCTGCTCAGAAAAACAATCAAGTTTAAGACTATTTTAACTCAGATTGTTTTTTTCTTACCGTCGACTTCTTGGGGATAACTGCGTTCTGACATGACATATGTGAACCTTTTCCGGCACCACCAAGTGGCCTTTGCGGTGGGCCTGCGCGACGGCGCAGCTCAACCCCTGGCTGATGCGCCGGTCGGAAAACCAAGCCCCATAATGCGCCCGAAGTCGTCCGTTCAAATGCACAACGCTCTGCTTTGGCAGGTAAGGGGCTAAGATGACGACGATCAAAACCAGAAACCACTCCGTCAAACTGGGCGCCACTGGCTGGCTCGATAGGCCACGGGTGTCCTACATTCAGTCTTTCAAGCGACCGCTCGACATTGCGATTGTCCTTCTGACAGCGCCGATCGTTGCAGTGGTTGTCTTCGCGTGTTGGGCGATCATTCGTTGCGACGGCGGCGCGGGATTTTACAAACAGGAACGCGTCGGCCTAAACGGTCGGGTGTTTTCGTGCTGGAAACTGCGGTCGATGGTTGTGGACGCGGAAAGGGTTCTGCAGGAACTCTGTGAGGGCGACCCCAGGCTTGCCGAAGAATGGCGACGCGATCAAAAGCTGAAGCACGACCCCCGCATCACCTGCATCGGCCGCATCATCCGCGCCACCAGCATTGATGAGTTGCCACAGGTCTGGAACGTGCTGTGGGGCGAGATGAGCATCGTGGGCCCCCGCCCTTTCCTGTCTGAACAAGACGCGCTCTACAAACAGGCAGGCGGGCTGGCTTACTACCGGCTGCGACCCGGCATCACCGGCCCGTGGCAGGTCTATGGTCGCGGCACAACCAGTTTCACGGATCGAGTTCGCTATGATGAATGGTATTTCGGGTCGATGGATTTCACCACGGATGTGCGGTTGATTTTGCAGACCGTGGGTGTGGTCCTGCGTGGCACAGGAACGTGACACGACAGCGCGCGACAGGCAGGGCGGTATGGATCGCTATCGCGGCGGTTGCGGTCCTCTCCCTTCCCTCGTCTGGCCAAGCGGCCACGATATCACCCAGCGACGCACAAGACCCTCTGTCCCTGACCGCGTTTCTGAACGCCGCACCTGAGGCGCATCAACCCTTTTTCTGGTCACCCCAAACCGGGTTTACGCCCTCCTCTGCCGCACCTCCAGCCGGGTTGCTGCCAGACAGGGGTCCAGGTGCAATCTTGCTGGGCTTTGCGTCCAATCCTGACCAAGCTGGCGGGTTTCGATGGGATCCCCGGCTGGGATTGGTGCCTACAAATGATCCTGCACCAAAAACGGGCACGCCTTGGGTGGTTGACGGCAATGCTTCAAAACCCGTGGTCTGGCGGTCGGATGACAAGGAAAACTTGCAGGCGCTGATATCCACAGACGGGGCATTGAGCATTTCGCAGGTTATTGATGTGGCACCGGGGGGCTTCGTTTTGGGCCGGGCTAGTGATGAAGGAGACCAAAGATCTTTCGTCTGGCAACCCGGTCAAAAGCTGCAATTTCTGGAAACGGACCCAGACCACACCTTGTTGGACGCGCGTGCGATTTCCTCGTCGGGGCAGGTCATTGGACAGGTCAAAACCAGGACAGGACAGACCTACGCCATTCTGTTCATGAGCAGCGCACCGCCCGTTCTCCTGCGCGGCATTCAAGGCAACGATTCGCAGGCCGTCGGGTTAAACACTCATGGGGACGTGGTGGGCATGTCGGAGGGTGATCTGCCGCAAGCTGTGATTTGGCCCGCATCAGGGGGCGGTCCGACTGCACTCAGCGACGTGATTGACCCCGCTTTACCGCCGGGTTTCACGCTGCTGAGAGCGGACGATATCAATGACGCGGGCATGATCGTTGCCAACGCGATCGACCCAGAGGGCCGGGTGCATTTGGTCCGGCTCACACCGGATCCGACCCGGCCAGGCACCTATATCTCCATTCTTCTTGGCCAGATTCTGAGCGATGCAACCGATCTGCCAGACACCACTCTTGCTCTTTCTGAGACGGGCTTCGTGATCGGTACTTGCAGCATGTCTGCGCTTGATTGCCCGCGTCCCTTCGACATCACCGCACTGGATCCCACGATCACAAACCTTGCGCCGGGCGCAGCACAACCACCGGGCTTTTTGCCGCTGATTTCAGACCGCATTCTGCGCGGTGAGGGGATCGCAGGCGCGGGCACAGATACCGCTCTTCTGGATACACCCATAGGAACAAACGCTCCGGCCACAAATCCTTTTGGCCCGACCAAATTTCCCGGCGTCACGGGCGGCGGTGGCGGCGGCGAGGACATCACAAGCGCGCCTACAACCGCGCCCATACCACTTCCGGCCGGTTTCTGGTTGTTGGCATCTGCGTTGATTGGTCTGTTTGCGGCGCGCAGAGCCAGAGGCATCTAGCCTCCGTCATTGTGCCTTTTGATCGCCGTTGAGGCTGTCTCAACAGGATCACAGTCCCTCGCCACACCGCGCGCAATCAGCTCTGCCCCCGACAGAACATGCAAACGGTCAAGACTGTGCCGTGCCACGTCCAGGTACCACTGCCGCAACACAGGCGGATACTGCGCCGCGATGATCTGTGAGACGGCCTCAAACTCCGTCATTTTCAGTGGCGCGCCGTTACGCGAAGGTCCGTGGAATCCAAATCGAGTGTGCGGCTGAACGCAAACCTGCTCCAACCCCAACAGCATGGTGCAACTGGAATGGCACACCAGACCGCGTATTTCGACACTGCGGCCTGAGGCACGCAGTGCGGCTACATCCTTCAGCCGCTGCTGAACAGAACCGCCATGATCATTGCCGACGATGTAGGGCTCCGACGTGAAAAACGCCTCACGACCGCCTGTATCATCGGCCGCCGCAATACTGCCGTTGCTGCAAGACAGCAACGCAGCCAATACGCATATTGCTGCTCGTCCACCCATATCCCGCTCCCAACATCCCTGGTTTTCGAAGGATGCAAAGATGTTTTGGGGCCGGGGCGATTGTTTTGCGGAAAGATGATGATTTTTTGTCGATCAGATCGAAATTGAAGCATCACTTGGTGGGGGCGAAGTCACTCAGGCAGGTAGAGGGCCAGGCCCGTCAGCGCTTCAGTCATGAAGGCCTGCAACCGCGCATCGGCTAGATGCACGGTCTCACCCGCGCCAATGGGGGTCAGAAACCGAACCAGGGCGCCATCTGTCCGACCTGTTGTCACGCCATCCCGAAGAACCGTCATCTTGGCCGCGAAATCATGTGTCACGCGCCGCCCACGCTGTTCGAACCAAAAGTAGACAAGTTGCCGATCCAGCCCGTTCTCGATGATCGCGCGGTTGAGGGTGAATGTCCCATAGACAGTGCCCGGGAAATGAACATCCATGGGGGTCAGCGCGAAAACCTCCCACCCTGCACCTGGCAAACAGACCTCGGGCGAGTGGATCCCCTGCCCCGCAGTCTGAGACGCATACCAGGCGGAAAAGAACTCCACCTCCTCACCCGTGGCTTGATGGCGGTAGACGCTGTTGATGTAATCGGTGGCACCCAGCACCTGTGCCGTCGCGGGCTCAAGGGCGAATTGAGTGCCCGACCACGCCCCCAACGTGCTGGGAAAGATCGAAAACACGGCGCGCGGTGGTGCGTCTTGCGCGGGTCTGGGGGCCAAAATGAACGCCATGGACACGGCCATTCCAAAAATGGCCGCCAGCATCAGCGAAGGGGAGGCGCGCATTTGCATGACGCGCCCAGCCTGCTGACCCAGACCTGCGAAATCCAGATCCAGAACTTGCAAAAACCGCCGACGTTCCGGCGCAAAGCGCTGCAATGCTGCGGCCATCAACATCAGAACACCGATGCAGGCGGCGAACATCACCCAGCCCTCGAAAAGATGCAAAAACCCCTCCGCCGCGCCGATCCCATGGGAATTGACCAACGCGCCGATCACACCGATCCGAAGCGCATTCATGACCACGCAAAGCGGCGCCGCCATCGCGAAAAGCAGCGCCTTGTGCCACGCGGGCCCGCGATAGAGGATCGCCATCAAATAGCTGAAAGACAGGATCGAGAAAAGATAGCGCAGCCCCGAACAGGCCTCCGCCACCAAGAGCTTGTAGGGGCCAAGGTCAATCACATTTCCATCGAGGAAAACCGGGATATCGGCCAATCGAATGAACCAGGTGCCCAGTTCAGAGGACAGCCCCTGCAGTAAAATCGTGAGCTTCCAGTAGAGAAACTGCGGCAGTGGCAGCATGAACACCAGGTGAAACACCGCCAACTGGTGCCGCCGCCCGTTCTTCCAGCCCATGCAGGTCAGGACCACACCCGACACCCAGAGGATCAAACCGTAGGTGACGATATCCGGAATGCCCGCCATGTTGCCGAGTGCCGCCACCAGCAGGCCCGAACCCAGAACCAAAAGCCCCGGTCGACGGTCCGACGGGTGCGGCAGTGCGGGCTTATCCCGCAGCCCCCTCAAAAAGAAATAAAGAGAAATCAACGGGATAAGCGGACCATGGCTGTATTCCGGTGTCATCCACGCCTGACCGAGGGAAGCAATGCCAAGCCAGAACACAGGCAAAACAGCAAGCACCATCACCACAAGCAACACCGCACCGGATATGTGCACTCCTTGTGGCAACGCTTTGGCGGATTGCACGGTCATCTGTGTTTCGCCATCCATTTGCGGTCAAATGTCACGAAAATCGCCTCTGATCTGGCACGACCCTGGGCGCTGGTGGTCCGCTGCGTGACACGCAAACCGACAGAGGCCGCCCAATCCTTGGTCACCTGCCGCCGATAAACCGCGCTGGTGGATATCTCTTCGCTGTCATTCGCCACGTTGATGCGATCGCTGTCGACGAAGGCTGCATCGAACGAAACCGCGGAGATCGGCGAGAGCGCGATATCCAAGCCCAACTGCGCGATTGAGGACAGCACCGTCTGGTTGTCATTGTTATTGCTAACGTCACGGGCGTAGAGCGCGTTGAAGCGCGTGGTCCGGGACAGATCCTGTTCATAAGACATCCGACCAACTACGCGGTCCGTCAGGCCATCGAGGAACGTCATGCCAGCCTCAAAACCCAGGCGCGTCGTGGGCGTGGGCTGATACGTGAAGCCGCCGGTCAGGGTTGTTCTGTCCGCTGCGATGTCTGGGAAGGCCAGCGCCACCTCTCCCTGCAGCGCAAGCCTGTCGTTCAACCGCGATTGCAGGCGGGCATTGAATATAGTCGTGCCGCTGGCGGGCGTGCCATCTTCCTCATCCGTGACGGTGTAACCCAGCCGCGTATCAAGCCGGGTAGACGGCGAAAGCGACACTCCGGTATCCAGAACGGCCGTCGCCCGCGTGCTGCCCACCAGATTGGGCGCGGTCACATCGCTATAGCTGATCGCATTGCCCATCAGCCCGATGCCCCAGCTGAACGGACGATCCTCGTCAAAATCCGCCCGCAGGCGATATCGCAGGCTGGTGCGCGTGCCGGACCCATCCAGATCATCGAAGTCATCGGGTAAAGCTGTCGTGCCTCCATTGAAATCCACCAGATCGATAGGATTGAGGAAAGAGATGTCGTTCTGAACCGCTTTGATGTTGAGGCTGAAATCCAACCGGGGGGACGTCGAAGTGTAATCGAGTTCCACTCTCGGCCTGTCAAAATCGAGCCCGTCATCGGCGTTCGGCGCATCATCGCCGGAAAGCCGAATGTCACCGCCCAGAGAGAACGAAATCGACTTCCCTCGCGTGCGGGAGGTGATGGTGTAATCAAGTGCCGTCGTGGCCTCGAACCGGGCATCATTGGAACTGGGATTCAGGGCCGGGTTGTTGGCAGCTTCAATCCTTTGGCTGAACGACAGTTCGGAATACATGCCGCCATCCTGTGCCTGCGTGGCCACCCCCTGACACGCCATCCACGCAGCCAGCGCAACTTGCAGCATTGATGGCCCGGGCGGTTTCATCCTTCACCCTGTCTGATGAAAAAGGGCCTACTCAAACAGGCGCCGGGGCGGCACGACGATCACATCGCCTTTCTGGACGGGCGATGTGCCTATGCTGCTTTGCCCGTTCAGCACGGCCTGATAGTTGAAGGTGTAGACCTTTTCCTGGCCGGATTTATCCGTGCGACGCAATTGGATCCGCTTGATCGCCGCGAAATCGGTCACGCCACCTGCCACCGACAAGGCCTGCAGCAGGGTGGTGCCCCGGTCAATGTCGATCTTGCCAGGATTGTTCACCTCACCGATCACAAAGACATTGTCCGGCACGCGCGCCTTCACGTCGCGCAATTGAATGAGGGACACCACCACATTGGGCCGGGTGGCAAAATTACGTGCCAGCGCGGCTGTCACCCTTTGTTGCGCTTCGGGTATGGACACGCCGCTAACGCGCAAAGACCCGGCCATCGGCAGGGAGATATGCCCGTCCGGCGCCACCAGAACCTCCCGGTTGAGCGTGGCATCCTCAAGCACTTCGATCCGCAGCACATCACCGGCCTGAATGCGGTATTGCTGGGCCATGGCAATGGAGGCGCTGATCATCAATGCAAGAAAGATGAACAGGGCATAGATCCGGCGCATCACCGCGCCCCTCCGAATGCGTGCAAGATCAGCATCTTGGAATGAAGACGAGAACATTTTGGCGGGCCTTTGGTGCTCAATTTAAGTGAGCCTTAACCATAGTTACCAAACCTTAACTGGACCTTAACCATGCTGGTGCGGGTCAGTTCTGTGCCTTTTCCGATACGCGCTGATAGACATCCAGCGCGTGGGCATATTTGTGGACCTGTTTGTCTTGTCCAGCCAATCGAAACCCTCTTTCCAGCTCTGCGCGCGCGTCAGCCGCGCGGCTCACCACGGCATAGGCCTCCCCCAGATTGAAGGCGATGGTCGGGTTGTCAGGCGATCCCCGCGCGGCCGCCTCAAACGCGAATATGGCTTTCCGGTACTGGCCTTCGCGCAATCGGACATATCCAAGCGTGTCCAAAAACGCCGGAACCTGCGTGCCCTCCAATTTGTCGGCGACCCGACCGGCGACGTTGAGCGACGCCGCATCATCACGGAAATAGGCGAGCAAGGACGCGTAATTGTTGGACACGATGATGTCGCCCGGATTGCGCGCGTAAAGCCCCGCGTAGATGTCAAGCGCACCATCCACATCGCCCGTCTGTTCCAAGTCATAGGCGCGCAAGCTGAGCAATTCATAACGGTCCGGCGCGGCGATCAACGCCTTGGCCAGCAGCGCGCGCGCCTCGTCTTCGCGGCCTTGGGTCCGCAGCAACGCGTAAAGCCGCTGCACCGCGATAATCTGGTCTGGGTGATCGCGTAGGATCAGGCGGTAGCCTTCAATGGCCGCGTCGCCGTGCCCTTCAAGTGCCCACAGGTTCGCCCGCACCATGCTCAGCGCGACACTGTCTGGGGCGCGCTGTTGCATATCCGCGATCTGAGCGCGCGCCGCATCGAACCTGCCCGACAGCATTCGCATGCGTAAAAGCTGCACCTCGGTTGCCAGTTGCTGGGTCGCCAATCCCTGTTCGCCCATCGACGCGGCAAGCACATCAAGGCTTTCGTCAACGCGGTTATCTCGGAACAGAATGGCGGCTTTCACGTCACGTGCGAGGCCTTTGCTTATCGGGGTGCCGCGTTCCTCCAGACGCTCAATCAGCACGCGCGCCGTCGCGGTATCACCCAAAGTAACCAAGACATGACCATAGAACGCAACCAGCGTTTCATCTTCGATATTGCCCTGCACGGCATCGCCGAGAACGCGCGCGGCAGCACGGGTTTTGCCCTGCGCCAGCTGGAACCGCGCAAAAAGCTGCGCCACCTCGGGCGCAGCGTTTGAGACCTGAAAGGCCTGCGCCAGACGTTGTTCTGCCAGCGCCAGATTGCCCACGCTCTGATGCGCCTCAGCCAGCAAGATCAGCGCATCCGCGTTCTGCGGTGTCTGGTCGAGGGCGGTGCGCAGATCGGTGATGGCCTCATTGATCGCGCCCCCGTCTATCCGCCTCGCTGCGCGCAGGATCAAGGCCTGTACGTGGGTTTTGTCGCGCTCCAGAATGCGCTCTACAATCTCCATCGCGCGGTCAACGTCGCCCTCTTGCATGCGCAACCGCGCGATCATGTGCAGGCTCAAATTGCGCAGATCATCGTCCTGCGTGTCACGGATAAGGGTTTGCAGGTCTTGTTCTGACACGCCATCGCCCGCCTCAAGCCGCAGATGGGCCAGTCGAACCTGGTATCGCCGCCCCAGATCGGTGCCCTCATTGGCCGAAATCAGGCGCAAGACCTCCGCCATGGCCACGTCGACGCCTCTCGCCTCTTCCAGAAAAGACAGCAGCGTCAAATGCCCCTCAGCCGCAGCATTATCCGCACCCGCACGGCGGCGCAGCACCGCCTCAATCCCTTCAAGATCATCGCGGGACGCGTACCAGTTGAGCAAAAGGTGCGCGACGCCTTCATCCTCTGGGAACAGCGCCAGCATTTGACGCATATGCTGCAAAACCCCGTCATCATCGCCCGCCGCGTCTAACGCGCGCAGACGCGACAGGTGCAGCGACACCGATCCGGGATAGGCGGCGATCAGTTGATCCAGATAAGGCACCGCGCGTGCGGGATCGGGGCCTTGGGCGTACCAATGGGCCACCAGCCGCAGCGCAGTGTCAGTATCGGGGTAATCATCCAGAAGATCCCTGGCCTCAGTCGCGATTTCGGCGGCTTTTGCAGGATCGCGCGCAGCATCCGCCTCATTATAGGCGATGACCATACCCAAGGCTTGATGATCCGGCACATCCGGTGCCAGATCGATGGCAGCAGAGCCATGCTTTTTCACCTCCGCCAGGTCACCGAAATCAAGCGCCATTTCCGCCAGTCGCCGGCGCACATGCACCTCGTTGGGATATTGCTCGATCAGACGCAAATACTGGCTATAGGCCTGCCGCCATTCGCCCTGATCATAAAGCAGGGATGCAAAGAGGTTTCGCGCCTCTTTATGGAAGCCATCGCGCAAAAAGACATTGCGCAACTCCACCATTGCGCGCGCCTCGTCGCCGTCCTCCAGCAAGGCCAACGCGTTCTGATAGTGCCGCTCCGCTTTCACGGTTTCGTCTTCGCAGGCCGCCAAAAACAGCAGGGACACGAGCAGGATCAGCGCATGACGCATGGTTTTTCCTGCAAATGTGAAACTTTGAGTGCGTGTAAAATCAGCATGTGTTACAACTTTAAGTGTTGTAATACCAATTACAATGCTTCTTAAGGGCGAATGTCGCTTACGATGCCAATGCTTCTTAAGCCCTGTGGAAAACTGGCTTGCTGGCGGGCTGGCAACAAAAGAAAGGCGCGCAATAAATCGGATATGAGTTTCAGCATTGAGAAAATTCTGGACCATTTCGGGCTGTCAAAACGGCCCTTCAGCCTTGCGCCCGACCCTGACTTTTTGTTCCTGTCCGACGCCCATCAACGGGCCAAATCTGCATTGGAATACGGGCTGGTGGCCAGATCCCCGATCACACTGGTCACCGGAGCAATCGGCGCGGGCAAGACGCTTCTTTTGCGCGATTTCATGAACACTATCGAAGAGGATGTGCGCATCGGGCTCGTTGCCAATGCGTCCCCCGCCGACCGGACGGAGATGTTGCGCCTTATCCTGTACGCACTGGGACAACAGCCACCCGACGGCAATAGCTACGCGACCTTCTACGCCGCATTGGAGGCGTTTTTGGTGGAGGAATACCGCGAAGGCCGCCGCGTGGTCCTGATCTTTGACGAGGCGCAGAACCTTGATTGGTCTTCGCTGGAACATCTGCGGATGCTGACCAATATCAACTTCGCCGAACATGAACTGGTGCAATTGATGCTGATCGGCCAAAGTGAGCTGCGAGACATGATCATGCGCCCCGATCTGCGCCAACTGGCCCAGCGCGTGTCAGCCAGCATGCATCTACCCGGACTTTCGCGGGAGGATGTGGGTCTTTACATCACCCATCGCCTGACCCTGGCCGGTGCAGCCTATCAGGTGTTCGACGATGCCTCGCATGCCCTGATTTTCGAGGCCACAGGCGGCACCCCGCGCCTGATCAATCAACTGTGCGACTATGCGTTGCTTTACGCCTTTGCCGAAGGTGAAGCGACTGTAACGGCAGAGGCGGTGAACGCGGTTACCGAAGATGGCGTATTGCTTGTTGCCCATGGCCATCAAGGCGAACAAAACAGGGCGGCAGAATAGATGGCAGGCATGGATATCAGAACCACTTGGCTGATTTTCCGTCGCTACCTGCCGATGGTAATGGCGCTGACGGCGGCGGGCGCGGTTGCTGGGGTGATCCTTGCCCAAACCCTCGATGCGACCTATCGATCCAAGGCCGTTTTGGTCGTGGAATCCGCGCAAATTCCAGATGAATTGGCTGCCACAACCGTGCAGACGGGCGAAAACGAAGCCCTACAAATTATCCGACAACGCATCCTCAGCCGCGATCTGCTGCTCAAGCTTGCCAACGATTTCGACATCTATAAAAATCCATTTGCCCTTGGTGCAGATGCCAAGGTCACCGACCTTCGAAACCGCATTGTCATCGTCACCCAAGGCGGTCAAGTGCGCCGGGGCGCGCGGGACGCCACCATCGTGGAGGTCGCCTTTTCCGCCAGCCAACCCACCCTTGCCGCTGCTGTAGCCAATGAAGTGGTTACCCTGATCCTGCAGGAAAATGTTGACATGCGCACCTCCGTGGCGCGGGAAACGCTCGATTTTTTTACGCAAGACGTAGACCGCCTCGACCAAGCGCTAAGCGAAACAAATGCCGCGATCCTTAACTTTCAGGAAAACAATCTGGAGGCCCTGCCCGACAGCCTGGATTTTCGCCGGTCGCAACAGGCCAATCTGCAGGAACGCCTGCTGCAATTGGACCGCGAAGCCACCGCGCTGCAGGAACGCCGCATTCAGTTGGTGACGCTGTTTGAAACCACCGGTCGTCTGAGCGTCGGCGCAGACAGCACCCGCACACCCCGCCTGCGCCCTGCGGAGGCACAATTGGCAGAATTACGCGCAGAATATGCCACGCTGGTCTCTGTGCTTTCGCAGGATAATCCGCGCATGGCGCTGATGCGGGCACAGATTGAGGCGGCAGAGGCAAACGTCGCCGCTTTGCCCACCGACGACAGTAAAACCCTTGGGTTGGGGTCCGGGGCGCAGATGTCTCTGTTTGACATTCAACTGGCCGATCTTGACGCGCAAATCGCCTTCATCACGGATCAGAAGACCGCGACGGAAACCCAGATGTCCCTCATTGAGCAAACGATCGAGGCGACCCCCGGCAATGCCGTCACGTTGTCGACGCTGGAGCGGACGCAATCCAACCTTCAGGAACAGTACAATCAGGCCGTTGCCAACAAGGCCCGCGCGGAAACCGGGGCGATCATCGAATCCCTGTCGCGTGGGCAGCGGATAACCGTGGTGGAACAGGCCGTCGCGCCGGAATTTCCATCCAGCCCGAACCGTCCGCTTGTCGCAGCGGGTGGGTTATCGCTCGGCCTTCTCTTGGCTTTGGGAATCGTAGCAGTTCTGGAGATTCTCAACCGTACCATCCGCCGCCCGCAGGACCTCAGCGATGCGTTGGGCATCCAGGTGTTCGCGACCATTCCCTACTTGGATACAGCTACGGCTCGCTTCCAGTTTCCCACCCGTGCCATCGCGCGCAGTTTGATCGTCGCAGCCGTTTTGCTTGGCACAATTTGGGGGATCGATCAGATCGTATCGCCCTTGCAGATTTTCGTGGATCGGGGTGGCCAATGATGATCAGGAACGGGATGTAGCCCATGGAACGCCTGCAAGCCGCCATTGAAAAGGCCCGCGACGACCGGGACCGCGTCACCCCGCGGCGCAGCGCGCGGACAGGTGGGGCCATGGATGAGGCGTGGTCGCAGCTCAAACCCTTGCATTTGAATGGCGACGTCCTGCAAAGAAACCGCATCTTCACCGCCGAAGCGGGCCCCCTTGCAGCATCCTTTGACATCCTGCGCACGCGGGTTTTGCGCACCATGCAACAGAATGGTTGGAAACGGCTCGCCATCACCTCCGCCACACCGGAATGCGGCAAAAGCACGATCGCGCTCAACCTCGCCTTCGCCATGGCGCGTCAACCGAACATGCGCACGCTTCAGATTGAACTGGATATGCGCCGGCCCTCGCAACAACGACTTCTGGGCCTCGTTGGCAGGCATGAAACCGCGCCCACCAGTGTTGCCGATATCCTGTCAGGGGACAACAGATTTGCCGATGTCGCGCTCAACCACCGCAACTCACTGGCGTTGGTAACCAACGGGCAATCCGTGCAAAACCCCTCCGACATGCTGCTATCGAGCGATGTAGGGCGCGTGCTTGCGGATCTCGAACACGACTATCAGATCGACATGGTGATCTGCGATATGCCGCCCTCGCTGATCAGCGACGACATGATCGCGTTCACCTCAAACGTCGATTGCGCCCTGATCGTGGCGGCGGCGGAAGCCTCCACCGCCGCCGAGATCGACAAATGCGAACGCGACCTGTCAGAGATGACGAATGTGCTGGGTGTTGTGCTGAACAAATACCGTCTGGGTGCAGCAGATAGCGCCTACCCAGACCAGTATTACTAGAGCGCCGCAATCACCTCCACGGGCACCGCGCCATCAAACATCCCTGCATCGCGATATGCACCGCCCGTATTGGCATTGTTGAAATAGTACATGATGCGCCCACCTACAGTGATCGGCATATGCGCCCAAAGCCGCACACGTCCTTCGGGCAAGGGGATGACGCCCTGTGCAATGGCATGGCCGTTCACATCCGTGGCGCTCATCTCGCCCCAGATGTCATTGACGCGCACACGCTGATGACCCTGACCGCTGAGATCGCGGACATTGACAGTCGTGGAATTGACCCCGTCTTGGCCGAGCACCCGGTCGATATCAGCAAAGATCGTCACCGTGCCGGAGGTCAGGATCGTCAGATCAATGTCCCGCGCGCCAGTCTGGTTGCTGTCATAATTGTCATTGAGATTGGCAATGTAGCCGCCATCGCCCTGATCCGTCATGCCCTCTGCCGCCGCGAAGGCTGCAAAATCGCCCAGCGCGTTGGTCAGCACCGGCGGCGCGCCCAGATCGCATGTCATGACGCCCGCGACAGGTTGCAACGGCACCAATTCCAACGTGGCATCCGCAAGGCCCGGATAATCGAGCCACGTGTCGTCGGTTTTGTCCTGCGCATCATTGGCCCCGCTGGGGCCGGAGGCAAATTCGATCATATCCCCTCGCAGGAACGTGGTGCGCCCGGCCGCAATCGCCGTCAGCAAAGCCGCCGCATCCAGCACGATATCGCCCCCGGCAATGGCAATCGCCGCGTCCGGCACCTCATGCAACGTCTCGGGATCCGCCGCACTGCGGAAGTAAAGCTGCGCCACTTTGGGCTGTCCTGCAGGCAGCGCACCACCCCGGATGATCCGCGTCGTGGTCAGATTACCCGCGCTGCTGGCCAGCGTCACATCAGATGCGCTCCATGCGACGGTGTCAATCTCAGGCTTGACCAACGCCGTACCCGCCATACGCGCCATGTTATAGGCCAGCTGCTGGGCGAATTTTGACGCGCCATCAGCCGTCTTGCGCGGGTGACTGTCGTCGCCCACGTCATAGCCGTTTTCATAGGCCACCGGATCCACACCGCGCATAAAAGGCACCACGCGGCCCCCGTTTTGGGCAGAGGACACCAATCGGTCCATCGCCACCCGCACATCGCGGAACCGGTCCCAATCAATTGCGGATCCCGAATAGACATCATAGCGCGGCATCAGGAATTCAAAGGGCACGGCGGCCGTATCCCACAGTTCATTCAGCTTGTGATCGAAGCTCACGTTGTGCTGCGTTGAACCGGCAGACACCGCCTGACCCAGCATGTCAGCGCCGGTCAGGGCGACCCACCATGCGTCCCCGATTTGAAACTGCAACTGCGTGCTGTCCGTGTTTTGCCAGGCCATGAAGGCCCCATCGGGCTGGGTAATCCCGGTATCGGTTACAAAAAGATCATAGGTCGCCCGGTCATTGGCCCAAAACCGCTCTTCCGACGGCTCGCCTTCTTGCAACAAGTTGCCCAAGCCCGTTCCGGCAAAGAGCAGACAGCACAATTTGAACTGAACGCCCGGCGCCAACGCGGCCAGTGCATTTGACATCTCAACCGCCCAGCGGCTGACCTTGTTGGCATTGGTGATCGCATCGCGCCGCGCCCCATCATAGAGCCCTGACCCATTCAGATCGTACCACCAGATCTCCAACGCACCCTCGTCCACCACGACATCGGCATTCCCGATATCAGCATGGGCGGACAGAAACATCCGATGCGGCTCCGACTGGCCCAGCAGCACCAGATGCTGGGTCTCCGCGGCTGGCGGCACAATCGCCTCACCCGCGCCACCCACCCGGGCCGCCCCAAGGTCAAGTGAGATGCCAATCCCCACCATTTACACAAGCCCCACAATGCCGGTCGCCGTGGTGCCTGTGGCCCAAACCCGCGTTACGCGCACGGGGAACGGCGCGCCAGCCAGCACATAGACAGTGGCGTCCGACCGGCCAACGGTTGTCACCCGCACCGCGCCAGACGTCGCCACCGCGATGGCACGCACAGGGGTCGTAAGATCGGTGGCATCGTCGGGGGTTATGGGATGCAGCTCTGTCGCCGGTCCTGTGATGGTCGAAACAGTTCTCTTGAAGCGGTCTGTCATGGTCTCTCCTCTCGCCCGGCGCTGAACGGATGTCCGGAACCCGGCGGAAAAGAGCCCAATCTGTTTACCTGATCCCTACGCGGGCGTGCGGTGGGTGCTAGCGCCCTCTGGTCCAGCCCGACGCGTTTCTGGGGCCGAGTTTCACGGCCAGCATGACCGACACGTAAACCAGATAGCTGACGGGTATGCGCGCCAGCAGCATCAGGTGATCCATGACGCGCATTGGCGGCTTTGATTCATTGGCTAGAATGCCGGGGAACTTGACCGCAATCTCCTGCACGCCCGCATCCTGACGCCGCCGAACCCTGACCAGACGGCGAAAGCCTTCGACAAGGGGCCAGATATAGGCGGGGCTGACCTTGACCCGTTCATCTGGCGCAAACAGTAACCGCACATAGGCGTCATCGGCGATGATGTCGGGAAACGTGCCCCACCGCGCCCGGCCCGCCCGGTTGACGGCAAAAAGACCTGCACCCTGCACATTCGTGACCATGAAGGGCAGCCGCTGCCACGTTGTGGCAAAGCGGCGAGTGACCCAGCTTTTGGCGCGCGCCACGCGCAACACCCCACTGGCATAGCGCGGCCCTGGGACGGCCAGCTGCGTATGAAGTGCTGCGATCATATCGGGCTCCATCACCACATCCGCATCGAGGTAAATCAGAATATCGCCCACCGCCAACTGATCCGCCGCATTGAACGCACCCACCTTGCCCGGCTCCGGAAGGTTGAGCACCCGAAGGATCCACCCGCGCGCCTCCAACGCAGACCGCCCGCACTCCGCCACCTCAACCGTGCCATCGTCGCAAGCATTTGCCGCCACAATCACCTCGCCCCGCAAATTCCCCATCTGTTGGCCGCGCAGCGCCTCAAGGCATGCACCGATATAGGCCTCTTCATTATTGGCAGGCACGATCACGCTGACATCCATCAGACGCTCCCCTGTGCAAACACAACGCCTCGGATGGCCGCGATCAGGCTCTCATCAGCGTGCTCAGAAAAGCGCGGCCCCTGACCCGACCCATCCAGCAAAAGATCGATGTTCGGCCCAACATCTTCTGCCTCATGCACAATATGCACGCCCGTATGGTCCGCAAAATGTGCCGCCGTCGCCATCTGATGATCATTGCGATGCTCCCCCAACGCGGCCCGGCGCGGCATCACCAAAAGCGGCTTGTTCACCTGATGCGCCATCAGAAAAGACCCCGTTCCCGCATGCGACACGATCAGATCGGCCCGCAGGCAGCACGCCCGGAATGTCTCAGGCGGCAAGACGCAGTGGCACGTCATATGATCCGCTGTCGCTCCGTCTCCCAGTTGCGCAACAACTTCCATGTCCGGATGCAGCGCCGCCCAATCATCCACGGCCCCCACTAAACGCGGGAATGCAAGCTGTGTACCAACGGTCAAGAAAATCACATGACCGCCCCCGCATAAGTCGCCCCGGCGCTTTCGGAGAGGTCAGGCCACTGGCTCAGCCACAAATCCGCATGGGGTTTCGCCAACATGCCCGCCAAAGACATCTCATCGGCGTTGGCAATGGAATCCACCCACACCGTCCGGGCGCCCAGCCACTTACCGACCCGGATCGCAAAATATCCCGGTGCAGCACCAGTGGACAAAACCACATCAGGGCGCACCCAGATCACCAAAAGCGCCATCTTAATCGCCAACATGAAAAGGCGCAGCTTTTGGGTCTTGTTGGCATCGGGGACGGTGAAAAACCCATGCACATGTCGCGTGTCCTTACCGCCGCGCGTCAGATCACTGCGATAGCTGGATTGCGTCACCACATAGACCACATCCGCTCCCTCCCATGCCGGGCGCAGGCGCAACAATTCTGCCCAGTGCCCGCCGCCGGAAGACACCGCCATCACCTTGGGGGTCGGCACAAGTGACCGCATGGTTAATCGCCCTTCACGAAGGTGAACAACTATAGGAAGATTTTTAGTTAATTGAAAGATTGCTTTGGTTGTATTTTGCACCCCTGAGATGCTATGGACACGATGCCGATGACGTCACTTCTCCATCATACAAGGGTCCGCGAGCGCCTTCGCAAAATGCGCCCCCTCTATAACGCGTTCTTTCGCCGAAAACGTGACTATACACGCTTGCCGACGCCTGTTGATCACCTGCGCAATATGCAAGGGCGCAGCGTGTTTCTGCTTTGCTACGGGCGATCCGGGTCAACCGTTCTAGCAGATTTTCTCGCCTCCCATCCCGACGTGGTCACATTCGGCGAGGTCCTGGGAGAGGACAGTTTTTATTCGTATTTTCAATGGCTCAGCCGCTCGGTCCTTTGGCGATGGTCGCTCCGGCCCACTCTGATGGCGCAAGAATTTTACCGCTACTGCGCACGGTTGGTGGCGACCAAACCGGCCAAGCGATGCCTTTTTGACCTGAAGATCGAAAGCCTTCACATGATCGAAGGCAATTGGCGCATGCCGGGGCCGAATTTTTCCTTGTTCGACCACCTCAAGGCTGCGGGCGTGCCGGTGATCCTGCTCACCCGTCAGGACCTTGTCGCGCGCTACGTGTCTGGTCAGGTCGCCGAAAAACGCGGTGCCTATCACAGCTATCACGGCGAAACCACCGATCCCACACCGTTTGAAATCGACCTCAACGCGATCGATGCGCAGGTGGACCAGATCGAAGCAACCTATGCCAAAATCAGACAAACCTTTGCCGGACAAACGCAGTTTCTGGAGCTGAGCTATGAAAATCTGTTCATGCCCGACCCTGTCACAGGTGAGACGCAGTTCACCGATAATGTGTCTGCGCAAATCGCCGAGCTTCTGGATGTCGATGATCAGTTTGACAGGGTGCCCCGCCTGCAAAGGGTGTCAAAAGACGCGGGCTACACATCGCTGATCACCAATTGGACTGCGGTGGAGGCCTATCGCAGCAAACTTTACGCGCGCGCCTAAAGCTCCGCCATTTCCAAGGCTTTGGCAGCTTCGGTTGCGTCGGCCTCTGGCAGCCTGCCGAACCTTCCCAGCGTCAACCCTTTTCGCAGAACTCGGGCCGGATTGCCCGCTGCAATCGACCCTGTTGGGATCGATTTTGTCACAACGGACCCCGCCCCGATCACGCAATCATCCCCGATCTCCACCCCTGGCATCACGATTGTCCTGCCCCCGATAAAACACCGCGCTCCGATACGCGTGTCGGTGAAAAGCCCGCGCGGCATGTCATGGGTCAAAATCCGCACCTCAAACGCGACATAGCTATCCTCCCCCACATGCACGCCACGCGGCCACGTCTTGTCAAATTTGGTCGATAGCGAAAACTGGCAGCTAGGATGCAAATCCATCCCCCAGACGCGCCGGTGATACCATCGAACCAGGTCAATCACGGCATAGCGCAGCCGGTAAAGCCGGTTGAGCCCCGCCCGCCTTACCTTCACATTTGGAATGTCCGTAGCATCCGCCGACATCGTCTTTTGACCTTACCAAATTGCGCAACCTTGGGGTGTAATACCCCATTTTGACGCGGTTCACCCCCCTAAGACAAGAGAAAAACGCCTTTCAAATAAAAGCTCTCTGGGCTAATTCTTAATCAACTCTTAGTTGAAAGACGTCACAGCCATGCCAAGGCCAAGCGACACGGACCCTGCCGAAATCACCGTCATCATGGTCAGTTACAAGACCCGGGATCTGACGCTCAAGGCGCTGGAAACGCTTCACAACACAACCAAAACCGCATTCAAAACGATCCTTTTCGACAATGCCTCGGGCGATGGCACAGCAGAGGCGGTGACCGCTCAATTCCCCGACGTGGACGTCATCGCCTCACCAGAAAATCTGGGCTTTGCCAAAGCCAACAACCTCGCCGCAGGCCGTGCTGATACGGAATGGTTGCTGCTGCTCAACCCCGACACAGAATGCCACGAAGGCGCCGTCGACAACCTGCTCGCCTTCTCCAAGTCACACCCCAAAGCCGGCATCACCGGCGGGCGCACGGTCTTCCCCGATGGCAGCCTCAACATCGCGTCCTGCTGGATGCGCATGACGCCATGGTCCACTTTCTGCAACGCCACGGGGCTGCGCGCACTTTTCCCCAAATCAGAATTTTTCAACTCCGAGGCCATGGGCGCATGGCCGCGCGACAGCGTGCGCGAGGTCGACATCGTCGTGGGCTGCTTTTTGATGCTCCGCCGCACGCTCTGGCAACGGCTCGGCGGTTTTGACCCCAGGTATTTTATGTACGGGGAGGAGGCCGATCTCTGCCTGCGTGCCAAGGCCCTGGGCTACCGCCCTATGATCACGCCGGACGCGCAGATCATGCATTTGGTAGGCGCATCTTCGGGCTCCGCGAGGGTCAAGCACGCCGTTATGGTCGCCAAGGCCCGGATGACGCTGATCGAGGATCACTGGCCGCGTCCTGCCATTGCTTTTGGTCGGGCAATGATGACGCTTTGGGCCGGTCTGCGCGCCTATGGTCTGGGCGCACTGACGCGCACCACTGGGCAAAAGAAAGACGCCGCGAAGACTTGGCGTGGCATCTGGGCCGAGCGGGCAAATTGGCGGCAGGGGTATTGAGTGTGCGCAAAATGACCCTGAAAGAACGCAACGGTTCCATCGACATCCTCCGGCTGATCGGCGCGTTCGGCATCATCCTTTTTCACTGCGGCGCGCCCTACGCGTCTATCGGGCTCGCCGCGCTGCCGATGTTCGTGATGCTGCTGGTCTATTTCGGGGCGGGCACGCCGCTTTCTGCAAGCGCCAACCGTTTGCTCAAAATCTGGGTGATCTGGAGCGCGATCTACGCCCTGCTCAAGATCGCGCAAAGCACAGTCTCGGGCACTGATATGGGGAATGAGTTTGAACCATGGATGGTCTGGACTGGCACCTCCATCCATCTGTGGTTCCTGCCCTTTTGCGCGCTTTTCCTTGGCTTAAATGCGTGGGCCCTGCGCCACCTTCCTGACCGGGCGTTGATCGCCGTCGCCTGCGTCCTGTCCACCCTGTGCGTCATCACCGCCCAAACCACCGCCCCCATCCCCTTGGCACAATGGGTCACTATCATCCCCGCCGCATTCACCGGATTGATCATGGCGCGCCTGAGCAGACCCGTTCTGCCCCCACTTCTGCTCACGCTCTGCGCAGGGCTCGCTTGGATCGCTGGTTTCACCGCCAGCAGCGACCAACTTGTCATCGCGGGGCTCGCAACCGCCGCCGCGTTTCATTTCCGCACCCCCTGCACCGCGCTCACGGGCAGCCTCGCCCCCCTGTCACTGGGACTCTACCTGATCCACCCGGCCGTGATCGCCATCTCACTTTATGCTTTTGAAATGGGCTCGCTGTCTCTCTTCCTTGCCGTGTCAGCCATCAGCCTCACCGCCTGCATCGCGGCCCTGAGATTGGCCCCGATCACCATCGGCCATGCCCGCAAGGAAATGTCGTGAAGCCCACAGGCGTTCAAAAGCCGCGCAAAAGCCGCCCGCAGCGCCTGATCCGGCTGATCATGGCCGTGATCGACCCGCGCGCATGGGCGCATTTCATCAAGGTGATGAACTACCACAACTACACCCATGTTCGGGAAATCCGCAAAGCCCGCGTCGCCCGCACCGCCAATATCGCGCCCAATGCGGGCTTCGCCAACGCCCACAACATCGTCATCGGCGAACACGCCACCATAGGCGCATATTGCCAGCTTTGGGCCGGGCCGGAGAAAGCGCGCATCGTGATTGGCGATTACGCCCTTTTCGCCCCCGACGTGATGGTGACGGCGACCACATACCGCTATGATGATGGCGCGCCTGTGACGGATCAGGCAATGGATGAGGCGGACATCATGATCGGGCAAGATTGCTGGATCGGCCGCGGGACAACGATCCTTGCAGGCACTCAGCTCAGCGAGGGCTGTATTGTTGGTGCACATTCAGTGGTGCGCGGCACGTTCTCACCATACGCCATCATCGCGGGCAGCCCCGCCAAACAGGTGGGCACACGCAAAAGGCCCGCGCCTTGAGGCGGCTCAAAGACCAAATCTCCGGCGTCCTGATCCTGGCCTTGGCCACCGTCCTGTTTCTGGCCGGGCTCAGCCATCTGGTGGGCGATGTGGCAGGCCAGTACATCACCACGCAACTGCGCAGTTTCGACAGCGTGCGCCCGCACCTGATCCCCGTGGCGATCCTTCTCTCTGGCCTGGTCGCCCTTCTGGGATATTGGCGGCTGGCACTTGGCGCCGTTGGCCTGGCCGGATTAATCGTGATCTCACTCATCCTCGATTACCAAGACCGCAGCGACCCGGGCGGGGGCGCGCCAACCCTGCGCGTTCTATGGTTCAACATGCAAACCAGCAATCGTATCGCACCCAACAGTCTGGCAGATGCCCTGAAGCAAACGGAGGCTGACATCATCGTCCTAGCCGAAAGCCGTCCCGCGATCGACCTGCCCGAACTGATGTCCGAAACCCATCCCTTCCGCCTCGGTTGCGAAAAACGATCAACCTGCGGGGTGCTCCTTCTCTCCCGCCATCCGCTGAAACAGCCTCGCGTTCGCCCGCTTTCCACCCGCACCGAACGCTTCCTGCGCGCGCGGGTCGATCTGCCCGGCAGCAGCGCAAACCTGCATCTGATCGCCACCCATCTCATCAAGCCTTGGGTTTATGGCTTTTCTGAGCGGGAGGAGAAAACCCTGCATTGGGCCATCGCCAACGCGAACAACACCGCCCCCACCGTCCTGATGGGCGATTTCAATGCGGCCCCCTGGAGCCGCCGGATGCGTGACATCACAGGCCGCTTCAACTTTCGCCATGCCAAACAGCCCGTGGCCACCTGGCCAGTGAATACGGGCCCCTGGGGCATTCCCATTGACCATGTTCTGGTACGGGGAGACGCCGCAATCGCGTCCCTCACCGCTTGGGGCGCCGATCTTGGATCGAACCATCTTGGCGTTATCGCAGACATCGCACTGACCCAATAAAGGCCTAGAGGCCCCCAAGGATGGCCGCCACCTTGTCGGTGTAGGCACCCAGCCGCGCATCCACATGGGTCATCGCTTCAGCAATCTCCGCGCGCACCCTGTCTCGGTGAACGAACGCCTCCTCGATGCAGGCCATGATATTGTCGGGGTCATCGGACCTGCAATCGACCGAACGGTGAAAGCCCAACGTACCGAACACGCCCTCAAATTTCCGGCTATAGGCCATTGGCACCACGGCCACGCCCGAAGAAAATGCCGCAATCGTTGCATGCATCCGCGCGCCCATGAAAAAATCGAGCCCAGCGATGTAGGTCTTGGCCTCAATCGGCGAGCCGAAAAAGGGTGAGACAATCACGCCCGGAAACTCCCGTTCCAATGCCTCGCCCACCCGGTGATCATCCTCCACCGCCATCTCCCTTGACTGGACATGGCCCACCAGATGTACCTCCACATCCGACCTGTTATGAAAATAGGTGATGATACGACGAATGAGCGCCGGGTAGTCGGCCTTCAACCCGAACTGATTGGCCTGCGTGTAGCCGCCATTGAACAAAAGCCCCGATACATTCAGCCCTACTTTCACCTTGTCGCCCTGTCTCTCAGCCGGTCTCTCATAGGGCAGCCGCATAGCCACATCGGTGGCCTCCAACACAGGCGCTGTCACCCCCATCCGGCCAAGGAACTCCGTCGTCGGCCCATCGCGGCTCACCACCAACCGAGACCGAGACATGGACCATTTCGCCAGCATGCGTGCATAACCGATCTCAAACGGCCCAATGGTCTGTGGCGACAAAATCAGGGGCTTGCGCCGCAAAATGCCATGCAGCTTCGTGGCCCAAACCGTGAAAAACCGCTTCGGCCCGTAAATATCGGTAAAACTGTCGCCCCCGCCGATATCAAAAACGATATCAGCGCGCCTCAGCCCCTGTGCCAGCGGACCAGACGGCCCGATCAAATGCCGCGTGCGGAAATGCAGGTTTTCGATGTCATCCCAAGTGCCATAATCCGGCCTTGGATCTTGCCAGCTCATAGCAAGAAACCGCGCCGTCAGCCCAGCCTTCCGGGCCGCCTCCCGCAAGATCTCCACATGGCTCAAGGTCAATGCACCAATGCCCAGATTGTCCGAGTTCATCGAATGCCAAAGCAGGGCGATTGTGATGGTGCGTGTCATGAGGGTGGGCACTTCATATCGATTTTAACAACCTAAACGGGTTACCTCTGTAGTTGCAATGCCAAACGGATGACCGCCATCACGCGGTAATATTTGCAAAATACCTCCTCGCCGTGCTATTTTCTTCCTGCGCATGAGTGACCAAAAGATGACCAATAACCCGCTTAAGTTGCAAAGCCGACTGACCGACTAAGGAACCCGAATGCTGCAAAAGGCCCTGACCCTGCTTTCAGGCAACGCAGCCGCCGCTCTGCTTCTTCTGGCCCGAAACCTCGCCGTTGCGGCCCTGATCCCTCTTGAAGATTACGGCATCGCCGCCAGTTTCGCGATGACCATGGCTCTGGTGGAGATGTCCACCCAGTTCGGCCTGCACCAGCAGATCGTGCAGGACCGCAACGGCAACGACCCGCGTTTTCAGGCTGCGTTGCAGGGGTTTCAAATCCTGCGCGGCGTGCTGGCCGGGGGGATCTTGTTCGTGCTGGCCGCGCCCATCGCCGCCTTCCTGCGCATTCCTGAAATTGCCTGGGCCTATCAGGTTATGGCCCTGTTGCCCGTCCTCCGCGCTTTGCAGCATTTCGACATTCACCGCCTCAACCGACATTTGCGTTACACGCCGATGCTGTTGACCGGCGTGATCCCTGCGATCCTCTCCCTCATCGCGGTTTTCCCCTTTGCGCTCTGGCTTGGTGATTACCGCGTCATGCTTTTCGCGCTGATCCTGCATGAAAGTATCGCGGCGCTCACCTCCCATCTTTTGGCCGAACGCCCCTATCGCGTTTCTTTGGATCGCCACATCATGGCCCGCTCCGTCACATTCGGTTGGCCGCTCCTGCTCAACGGCGCGTTGCTCTTTCTGGTGATGCAGGGCGACAAACTCATCGTCGGACGTGAACTTGGCATGGCCACGCTTGGCCTCTTTGGCATGGGCGTTACGCTGACCCTGACCCCCACGCTGATCCTTGCCAAATCAACGCAGAACTTCTTCCTGCCTCAACTGTCCCGCGCCGCCAAATCGGACGCCCGCGCTTTTACCGATCTCACCCACGCCGCGTGTCAGACTGCCATGCTGAACGGGGTCATTCTGGTGGCGACTGTGTCCCTGATCGGCGTCCCGCTGATAGACCTTCTGTTCGGCGACAAATTCGCGCCCCTCGCGCCGTTCCTGATTTGGCTCGCCGCCATTCAGGGCATCCGCGTCTGCAAAAGCGGCCCGGCCACCGCGGCCTTGGCCAAAGGGCTGACAACGAACGCGCTCTGGCCCAATCTGATCCGGGTGGCGGCCCTGCCCGTGGCATGGTGGCTGGTGGTTGAGGGCGGCGGGCTTTGGTCTGTGATCCTTACCGCGCTTTGCGCAGAGGCCATTAGCTACGCATTGGCGCTCATCCTGACCAAAACACGCATTCACGTGCCGTTGAAACCGATCCTGCCAAGCCTCGCTGTCAGCATGATCATCATCGCGGCCATGCTCAGATACAACGCCACCACACCGTGGCTCAGCTTAAGCATCATCGCGGCTGGGCTCACCACACTCGCCGTCACCATGGGGGCGCTGCGACGCTATGTACAAACCGCCCAGCGCCAGCCGAGCTTGGAGCCAGGCGAATGAGCAAACCCCTGCTGATCCATATCGGCTATCACAAGACAGCCACCACCTGGATGCAGAAACATCTCTTCCTACCCCATCACGGCTACCACCAGATCATGACCCATCAGGAGGTCTTCGACCTCGTCGTCCGACCCCATGGTCTGCGGTTTGAGACGGGCCCCGTGCGGGCATTGATCAAAGAAAGACTCACTCAGGTTGCCCCGGATCATGTGGCGGTCATATCCTCGGAAATCCTTTCCGGCCACCCGTTCCAAGGCGGACACGAAAGCGATGTCTACGCCGAAAGGCTGGCCCGGATCGCCCCGGATGCCCGCATCCTCATCACCATCCGCGACCAGATAAAGATCATCCCATCGGTCTACATGCAGTACCTTCAACGCGGTGGCACCATGGGGCATGAGGCATTCCTCAAAGGCACCAATCAGCCCGGCTATTTCGGCTTCACGCCCGAACATTTCGAATACGACGTGTTGGTGCGCCATTACCAGACGCTCTTCGGGGCGGGGAATGTCTATGTTTCAACCCAAGAAGCATTGACCCAAGACATGCAAGCCGCTTGCACCGCGCTTGCGGATTTTGCCGAGGCCACGCATTTCACCACGCTGTGCCGGACGGCCCAAACCATCCATGCCGCAGGCTACCCCGAAGCCGCCGCCCCCGCCCTGCGCCGCACCAACCACGTTCGCAAAACCACCCTCAACCCACGGCCGGTGATTGCGTGGGATGGCCTCTATACACTCGTCGGCGGGCTGTCGCGACGCGGGCCCATCAAACAGATCATTGCAGGCAAACACCCGGTAACCGACCACGTTCGGCGGCACTTCAACGCCCGCTACACAGCACACAACCAAACGCTCAAATCTATTGTGCCACACCCGATTGACCTCAGATCCTATTGTTGAGCCGCCATGACACTCGACGCTCAGCCCCTCAGACCCACCTTCGCGCCCGCCAAACCCGGCCTGCTGGGGCTGACACGCGGCCTGCCGGCGATAGCCGTCATCTACGTGATCTGCTTGGCTCTTCCGCTCTTCTTTTACGCAGGACCCCTGCTGCTCAGCGCCCTGCGCCTGATCCTCATGCTGCTTTTCATCCCACTGACAATCCAACTGCTGCGCGGCGCGTATGGAAAATTGATCATCACCGATCTCATGTTCGCACTCTTTGTGCTGTGGATGTGCATCAGCCTCCTGCGAAACAACCCGGCGATGGTGATCCAGAACGCAGGCTCCACGGGCATCGAATTCCTCGGCGGATATCTCATCGGACGCGCCTCTATCCGCACGCGAGAGGCCTTTCTCGGGCTTTGCAGCTTCCTGCCCCTCATCGCGCTGATCACCCTGCCCTTAGCGTTGCTCGAAAACCAAACCGGCACGCCCTACCTCGTTGAGGCCATCAACCGACTGCCGGGCGTCTTCTCCGTTCCCCGGGTCGACATTCCCGGTCGCATGGGTATGGAGAGGGTGCAGAATGTCTTCGCCCACCCGATCCATTACGGTGTCTATTGCGCGGTGACGTTTTCAATGGTGTTCATCGGGCTGAAGGGCCAGATCACAACACCCACCCGCTGGATCACAGCCGCGTTGGTCGGCATGGGCTGCTTTCTCGCCCTGTCCAGCGGCGCACTCCTCGCGCTGCTTTTGCAACTTTTCCTCATCGCCTGGGCCTTCGCATTCCGCAGCTCCAAATCGCGTTGGTGGATCCTTCTGGGCTTGGGCGTACTGGCCTACATCGCCGTCGACCTTGTATCTGACAGAACGCCCGTGCGCGTGTTCATGAGCTATGCCACCTTCTCCGCTCACACCGCCTATTGGCGAGGGCTGATCTTTGAATACGGATTGCAAAACGCGCTGGACAATCCGCTCTTTGGGATCGGCCTGAATGATTGGGTGCGGCCAGAATGGATGTATGGCGACAGCATGGATAATTACTGGCTCGTGCTTGCTGTGCGGCACGGCTTTCCGGGTTTCATCCTTGTGGCCATCGGGTATCTCTATGTGCTGCTAAAAGTGATCTTCCGCGATCTGTCATCCGATCCCGATCTTGCGCAAATCCGCCTCACCTGGGCGCTGACTTTCGTCGGGCTGACCTTCGCACTTTGCACAGTCCATATCTGGACGAACGTGCATTCCTTCGTGCTTTTCATGTTCGGCGCAGGCGTATGGTTGATCAATGAACCCGTGTCCGACCGCACCACACCGCCTTTGACGCAAGAGCCGCGCCAACGCCTGCCCTACTCCCGCTTTTCAAAACTCTGAAGTCTCACTTCAGTCAGACGATTTCACCGCCAACCCTTGCGCGCCAGTATCAACCTGGCGCCGTTTGGCCGCACCTTTCTTGAGGATCAAAAGCAGGGCAACCAGTGTGGCTCCCAAAAAGCTCGCCCCGATGTAGATGCCAAGAACACCCCACAACGAATACCCAAAGATAGCCGCCGCGACGGCCGCTAACATCCCCGCAACGCTGCCCAACAAAATAACTCCAAAGGCCATATTCGATCCCGTTATCAAATCCTGGCAATAAAATAGTTAATACAACCAGAGTGCGAAAAATGCCATTCAAATTTCTCGCTTGAATCACCGCCCGTCAACTTTTGACCCGCTCCATCTTCGGATCATAAAGCGGCTGCAACGTGACCTCTACAGGCACCCGAACCGTCGCCACATCCAATTCATAGCGCCCAGAGAGAACATGGTCGCGCGTGATCGGGCTGTCGCTGCGCACATAGCCCATACCGACGGATTTCCTAATCGTGTGCCCAAACCCGCCCGAACTCAGCCAACCGCACCGCACCCCATCTCGGTAGATGGTCTCACGCCCCGACAGGATCACCTCCGGACCCGCGGTAAACGTCGCCATGATCTTTCTCACCCCTGCTTCCCGCTGCGCCACGACCGCCTCACGGCCTTTGAAGGGCAGACCCGACTTCATCTTAACCGCCCAACCAAGCCCCGCCTCATCCGGCGTGTGATCGGGGCCAATATCAGACGACCAAGCGCGATAGCCCTTCTCCAAACGCAGCGTCTCAATCGCGCGGTACCCCGCATTGGTGAGGCCATGTTCCGCCCCTGCCATGTGCAGCGCATCATAGACAGTTTGCGCATATTCAACAGGCAGATGCAGCTCCCACCCCAACTCCCCCACATAGGTGATACGCATCGCCAGCACCGGACAACCCGCAATCCCGATCCGCTCTGCGCGGCCAAAGGGATGCGCTTCGTTCGACACATCCGCACGGGTCACAGCCTGCAAAACATCGCGCGCCTTCGGCCCAAACAGCGACAACACCGCGTTGGACGAGGTCACATCGACCAACTGCGCATTCATCCCGGTGGGAATATTCCGCGCGATCCAGTTGAAATCATGGGTCGCGTAACCGGTGCCCGTCACGATGTAGTATTCATCCTGCGCCAAACGCACACAGGTCAAATCGCATTCGATCCCGCCCCGATCATTCAGCATCTGAGTGTATATGATCGCGCCCACCGGCCGGTCCACACGGTTCGCTGCGATCCACTGTAACGCCTCCTCGGCATCCGGGCCTTTGAGAACGTATTTGGCGAAAGATGTCTGATCAAAGAGCGCTGCAGCCTCTCGCGCAGCCTTATGTTCCCGCCCCACCGGATCATGCCAATTGGGTCGTTCAAAGGTGTAGAGATCGCGCGCCTGCTCACCTGAAGCGGCAAACCAGTTGGGTCGCTCCCAGCCCAGCTTTTCGCCAAACACCGCGCCGGACGCCTTCAGCGTTTCATAAAGCGGGGACCGTCGACAGGGGCGCCCGCTCTCATGCTCTTCCGAAGGCCAAGCCATGGTGTAATGCTTTCCATAAGCCTCCAAGGTCCGCGTGCGCACCCAATCGGTGTCGGTGTGCGGGCGGCCAAAGCGGCGAATGTCGGCAGACCACAGATCATAAGGCGGTCCGCCCGTTGCCACCCATTCGGCCAGCGCCATCCCGGCACCACCACCCGCTGCAATGCCAAACGCATTGAAGCCCGCACCAACGAACACATTGGCCATCTCCGGCGCTTCTCCGATGATGAAATTCCCATCGGGCGTGAAGCTTTCCGGCCCATTGATCAACTGCTTCACACCGACCTCCTGCAGTTTCGGCACGCGCGGCAGGGCCAGATCCACTAGCTGTTCAAAATGGTGGAAATTGCTGTCGAGAAGCTGAAAATCGAACGGGTCGGGCACACCGTTCTTGGCCCATGGGATGCCATTGGGTTCATAGCCACCCCAGGCAAGCCCGCCCACTTCCTCCTTGTAATAAGTCAGCCTGTCCGGATCTCGCAGCGTCGGCAGATCAGAGGATACACCGAAGCTTTCGGTGATCATGTACTGATGCTCGACCGACACAAGCGGGACCGTCACCCCGATCGTCGCGGCCAGCTCCCGGGTCCACTGCCCGCAGCACAGCACCAACTTTTCGCACGTCACATCCCCCTGCGCCGTCCGCACCCCGACAAGCTTGCCTTTCTCCATCAGGATACCGGCCACGGGACAGTTTTCCACCAACTGCGCCCCGCCCATGCGCGCACCCTTGGCCAACGCCTGTGTGATATCCGACGGGCTGGCCTGCCCATCTGTGGGCAGAAACGCCGCCCCTACCACATCCCCGATATCCATGATCGGCCAAAGATCCTGCGCTTCCTGCGGGGTCAATAGTTGCATATCAAGACCAAAGGAATGCGCGGTCGTCGCTTGCCGCTTCACCTCCGTCCAACGTTCTGCATTGCATGCAAGCCTGAGCCCACCATTCATCTTCCAGCCCGTGGCAAGCCCGGTTTCTTCTTCCAACCGATCATAAAGCTCAATTGAGTAGCCCAGCAGCTGCGTGATATTGGCATTCGACCGCAGCTGTCCCACCAATCCGGCGGCATGCCATGTGGACCCGGACGTGAGCGCCGCCTTTTCAAGGAGCAAAACCTCATGTCCCATCTTCGAAAGGTGATACGCGGTGGAGCACCCCACGATGCCACCCCCGATAACGACAATCTTGGAACTGGACGGAAGGGTCATCGACGTGCCACCTGCAGAAAGCTTGAAAAAAGCGGATTTCACCATCCACCACGAGACAACGATACTGCGTGATCCCACTGCGGTGAAACATAAAATCCGCACGCGCGCCCGGCCTGTCAAAGCTTCGAAACGCTATGCTTTGCGAAACCGGAGAAACTTTGTACAAAACGGCAGCGCAGATGAAAAATCCACCACGAAATGGACATTTGCGTCAGGGGGACAATGACATGACGAGAACTTCGCGATGAGTTCGGGAAAAAGCGCCGTGTTCACGACGGGCAGCATCATGCGCCACGTCACGGTGTCCTCTTTTACCTCCAGCATCGGTCTGATGGCGATTTATGCCGTTGACCTGATTGACCTGATTTTCATCTCAATGCTGGGGCACGAAGAAATGGCCGCAGCCGCAGGGTATGCCAGCGCGCTCATGTTCTTCACCAGCGCCATCAATATCGGCCTGTCCGTTGCAGCAGGTGTTCTGGTGTCTCGTTCCATTGGCGAGGAAGATGAGCTGGAAGCGCGCGAATACGCCAGCAGCACCGCAATGCTAGTGATGCTGACAGGCCTCGCCATCCCTCTGATATTGCTCATGAATGTTGAGTTCTTCGTAGGTCTTCTTGGGGCCACGGGCAAGGTGGCGGAACTGGCGGCCACCTATCTGTGGATCGTCGTGCCGTTCACGTTCGTGTCGGGCCTTTCAATGGTCACGGTCGCCTCGCTCCGGTGCTACGGTGAAAACCGCCTGGCCATGTACCCCGCACTTTTCGGCGCTCTCACCAATGCCATTCTTGACCCCATTTTCATCTTCGCTCTTGGCCTTGGCCTGCCCGGCGCGGCCTGGGCCACGGTGGCGGCACGTTTCGTAACGCTTGGCCTCGCGCTCTACCCAGCGGTCAAGAAGCACAACGCCTTCGTGATGCCGAACCTGCGCCTGCTGATGCGCGATCTGCAAACCGTGACACACTTTGCCAGTCGGGCGGTGTTGGCCAACGTGGCGACCCCCATCGGCACGGCCATTGTGACGCGCGAGATGTCGAAATTCGGACCTGAGGCTGTCGCCGGAATGGCCGTGATCGGACGTATGACACCCGTGGCGTTTTCCGTCATCTGGGCGCTGTCGGGCGCAATTGGCCCCATCATCGGGCAGAATTTCGGCGCCGGGCATGTGGACCGGGTCAAGCGTGCCTATATCGAAGCGATCAAGTTCGTGGCGATCTACGTGCTTGCCGTGACCCTGATCCTGTTTGTGTGTCGCGGGCCCATAGCCGACATCTTCAACGCCAAAGACCTCACACGTGAGCTGATTTATCTTTACTGCTTCCCTGTGGCGCTGTCTTCGTTCTTCAGCGGGTCGGTCTTCGTGGCCAGCGCCTCCTTCAACACGCTGGGCCGCCCGTCCTATTCCACCTGGCTCAGCTGGGGTCAGAACACGCTCGGCACCTGGCCCTTTGTGGTGGCAGGGGGCATGTGGATGGGCGCGCATGGGGTGCTGATCGGCCAGGCCCTCGGCAGCACGATATTTGCAACGATTGCGATCGTAATGGGCTGGAGACTGATCAAAAACCCGCCGCAGGACAACATGCGCCAGCGCAGCCACAGCGCGGTCTTTGGCCATGGCAGCCTGATTGCTCACACGCTGCACAAGCACATTGATGGAAAATGATGCACGCCGCGGCGCACGCAGCACAGTCGTTTAATTCACCAGACGGCTTCGATAGAGTTCCGCCTTGACGCAACACAACGTCTGCGTCATGCAAAAAACCTATAAAATCGGCCAATGGCCTGCGCGAATACCCCGGGGACACCATGATGGACTTCATAACCAACACCTATGTCATCGAGACCATCGGTTGGCTCGCAGTCGCGTTCAAACTGGCCACGTTCCAGATGAACACGATGATCAAACTGCGGGTGCTGGTGATCGCCTCCTCCATCTGTTTCATCGTCTACGCCGCTGTGTTCCAGATCTGGCCGCTTCTTGTGATAGAGCTGATCCTGGCAGGCATGAACGCCTATCGTCTTTACGAAATCATAGCCCTGCGCCGCCTCGTGACGCATATGACGGACGATTCCGAGGCCGATTACTCCGCAGCCATCGCCTATGGCAAAAAGCGCGAAGTGTCCGCAGGGGACGTGATTTTCGAAAAAGGCGATGACGTCGACAGCCTCTATTACCTCGCCGAGGGTCTGGTTGAAATCGAAGGTGCGAATGCGACAGTGACCGCTGGCAATATCTTCGGCGAAATGGCGTTCTTCAACTCCAGCGCCGAACGCTCCGCTACGGTGCGCGCGGTGGAAGACACGGTGGTCTATGAGGTAAATGAGAAACGCTTCACGCGCCTGCAATACGAAGATCCAAAATTCGCCATGTCGGTCATGCGTCTGGTCACCCAGCGCCTCGTGGCTAACGCCGCGCAGCCCAAGACCAACTAGATCAGCCTTGCTTCAAACCGCTTGAGCATGGGCCGCGCGGCTTCGAAATTCGCCCGGCCCTCGGATGTGCTGAGCCTCGGGAACAACTCAAAAATCTCTTCGCGCTGTTCCTGGCTGGCTGCATCCATCGCTTCTTCCCCAGGATAGAAGCTTTCGGTCCAGCATCCATCGGCCATGACGATCTGATGCGCCTCAAACATCATATGGATATAGGTCATCTGATCCACACGGGCCGTCTCAATCCCGGCATGGTGGGTCATGTGTTTGGCCGCCGTCAGCACCTCGGGTTCACCGAAATGCAACTCTACCGTTCCGCCCATTTGCAGCATGCGGTGGTTGGGGCTGACCATCATATCCCGGTCTGGCAGGTCCGGCCCCAGCGCGCCGCGCTTGATGAGGACCGGTTGCAATTTGGGCGACGCATGCAGGTCTTTCACGGACAGCACCCGTTGACCGATCCAGGCGATGTCTTGGAACCCATTGTCGCGCGTCATCACCCGGTCACCTGCGCGCAACTCTTCGATGGGCACATAGCCCGTCTGCGTGATGATCCGAGTTCCAGGCGTGAAACAGATGATCTTTTCGATCTCGATGAAGTCAAAGCTGCCGGTTACGCCGCCCGCGCCATCGAGAAACTCAACTGTCCCGCTGGTGGAGTTCAGATCGGCATCGATCGTCTCATTGACGATGCGATATGGGCCAAGGCCGCCCAGATCCAGCTGATCGAAATCTTCCGTGCTGCCAGCGCCATCGCCGCCGTCGATCACGTCACCATTTGCATCCTCGACCGATGCAAAACGGAAAACATCGCGCCCGTCCCCGCCATTGAGCGTATCCGCCCCCTGCCCGCCGGCGATGTCATCATCGCCATCATCGCCAAAGATGCTGTCATTGTCGATACCGCCATCCAGCGTGTCATTGCCGATCCCGCCCCTGATGGTGTCGCTGTCGTCCTGGCCGAAAATCAGATCGTTACCCGCGCCACCCTCAATGCTGTCATCGCCATTGTCGGGGCGCAGATCGCCGGCGTTATCGGGGATGTTGATAACGTCAAAACCCTGATCCCCACCGTAGATCGTGTCGTCGCCAAGACCCCCAAACAGGGTGTCAAAACCTTCACCCCCTTCGATGAAGTCATTGCCATCGCCGCCCTCAACGGTGTCATTGTCAAAGCCCGCATCGACCACGTCATCGCCATCACCTGCCGTGATGCTGTCATTGTCATCGCCGGTGAAGATCGTGTCATTGCCGATCCCACCAATGACGGTATCGTTGTCATTCGTCGGGTCGTCATCGGCCACAAAGAGACCTGGGAACCCCTGATCCGGCTTGCCCAGTGGGTTATTGGGATCCAGAGAGATTGGCCCGGAGGTGTCGATAAAGTCCGCGCCGTCGCCGCCATCGACACTTTCCGATCCATCCCCTCCGATAATGCTGTCATCCCCGTCGCCACCATCAATGAAATCATTGCCGGTGCCGCCATCAATGGTGTCGTTGCCCGCATCCCCGTCGATGGTATCAGCGCCACCATTGCCAAGGATGCTATCCGCGCCGGTGGTGATTTGATCACCATCCGCGTCGGTGAAGCCAAGCTCCATCAACTGGCCATCATCCGTGCCGTCCACAATACCGTCGCCGGGATCAATCACAGTGAAGTTTATGACTTCGAAGTTCTCAAAACTGACATCACCAACCTGCCCGTCATCCGTGCCGCCGTTGATTTCATAATCGCCAACAGGGCCGACAGCAGGCAAGCCGCCCGATACGGGTGGCGTGCCTGCCAGGATATCAGACAGGAGGTAATCTGCCGAACCACCAAAGTTGACGCCGGCACTGCCATCCGCCGGGAAGAAGGTGCCTTCTGCATCGTCGCTGATTTGAACAAGGCCAGGGTCGTTCAGCGCGGTGATGTTTATGTCGTTTTGACCAACCCCCGTGCTTCCAACAAAGTTCTCGATGTTCTCAACCGTGTCGGTTGCGAATGGTGACAACGAGAAACGATCGCTCAGGCTTACGGAACCCGTGCCGGATGCGTTAACGGTGACAGAGGAGCGCGCGACATCGCTGGCGTCATAGCTGTCAGTGCCGTCACCGCCATCAATTGTATCATCCCCGGAGGAGGCAACGATCTTGTCGTCATCTCCACCTGCATTGATCACATCGCCGCCCGCGCCACCGTCGATGGTGTCATTGCCTGCGCCTGCCTCAATGGTATCAGCGCCACCATTGCCCTCGATACTATCCGCGCCGGAAGTGACCGCATCACCTTGGGTATCTACGAAAGTGAGATCCATCAGCTGGCCATCGTCGGTGCCATCCACCACTCCGTCCGGCGTCGATACGACCGTGAAGAAAATATCCTCAAAGTTCTCAAATGCGACGCTGCCGATCTGACCCGACTCGTCGCCGCCGGTCACCTCATAGTCGCCCGCTGGGCCAAAGGCAGGCAGCACTCCGTCCGGTGAGGTGCCCGCCAAAATGTCCGAAAGCTGATAGTCCTGCGTCGGGCCAAAACCCACGCTGCCGCCTGCTGTAGAAAAAAAAGTGCCTGTCGCATCGTCACTTAGATCCTGCACATCACTGGCCTGGACGGCGTCGGTCATGGTGAAGCTGTCACTTGCAGAGCTTGCTTCGCCCGCCACGAAGGTCTCGATATTCGCGACCGTGTCGGTGTCACTGCTCAATGCGAATTGCGCCCGTTGGTCGACCGTGCCGCTGCCGGATTGGTCCACCTCGACAGAAGACCGGTTGATCGACCCGCTGTCGTATGTGTCGTTGTCCTCGCCACCGTCGATCTGGTCATCGCCCGCGCCCGCAACGATCGTGTCATCGCCCGCGTCGCCATTAATAGTATCGTCTCCGCCATTGCCCTGGATGCTGTCGGCACCCGTGGTGATCTGGTCGCCCTGCGCGTCGGTAAAGCCCAGCTCCATCAACTGGCCATCATCCGTGCCGTCGACCACTCCGTCATCCGTATTGGCCACAGTGAAGGTCAGCACCTCAAATTGCTCATAGGAGATGCCGCCGATGCTGCCTGCATCCACGCCGCCTTCCACCTGATAATCGCCCTCGGGACCAACCGCAGGCAGTGTCCCATCCGGGGAGGTGCCAGCGAAAATGTCGCCCAGTGTGTAATCCTGCGTGGGACCAAAGAGAACCGGCGTGGCGGCACCCGGTTCAAAGAAGAAGCCAGAGACCGTGGCGGTATCGAGGCCAGTGATCGCCGTGCCGATGTCGCTTACAGAAATCTCAGTCTGATAGTTTAGGACATCAACGCTGCCCGCATCACCCGCGCCGACAAAGTGCTCGATGCTGCTGATTATGTCAGTGCTGTTCTCGTCGTCACTGTTCGTCTTCTTGGCGGTGCCATTGCCGTTTTCATCAACGGAAACCACCAAATTGGTCTGAAAGTCGAGGCCAAAGCGCGTGACCGTGTAGGTGTCGGTGTCTTCGCCCCCGTCCACATTCCCAGCACCAGTGCCCGCCACGACGGTATCATCCCCGCTGCCGCCCAACACAGTGTCATTGCCTGCGTTGGAAACAAGGTCATCGCCACCACCCGCATCGACCACATCATCGCCCAGATTGGCATTGATGAAATCATCCGCGTCTGAGGCGGTGATGGTTTCATTGCCCGTGGACGAGCCGAAGATCACGAACCCATCGCCATCAGAGGCGTTCTCGATCGTGATCCCGCTCAGATCGATCGTCGCGCCGCTGCCGATTTGCAGGCTGATGTCTTCTTCATTGCTCGGGCTCGTTGAACCAAACCGAACCGTGGAAAGGCTTTCGGCAAAGTCTTCGTCCACGCGCAGGGTGATATCGTCCGTGTTGGGACCGGTGAAGCTCGCATCCAGCTCCAGCACCTCAATCCCAGTGACATCCGCGCCAAGCTCGGCGAAATCATTCGTCGCGTTGGTGAAGTTGACCTGCAACGTATCCGTGCCTTCGCCACCCTCGACAGACACCAGATTTTCCACATCGCCGCTTGAGTTTGTGACAATCAGATCATCGCCCGCTCCTGCGTCAATCGTATCCGCCCCGCCTGCGCCGTCGATCGTATCGGCGCCGCCATTGCCTTGGATGCTGTCCGCGCCGGTCGTGATCTGATCGCCATCGGTGTCGACAAAGCCCAGCTCCATCACCTCACCGGTATCCGCCCCATCGACCACTCCGTCAGGCATGGGCCCTGCAATGGTGAAGGTGATGCTTTCAAAATTGTCAAAAGAGATGCCTGCGATTTCGCCATCAAGGTCAGACGCCGACACCGTGTAGGTGCCCTCAGGGCCAATCGCGGGCAGAACGCCATCGGGCGAGGTGCCGTTCAGGATATCGGTAAACGAATAAAGCTCCGCTGGTCCAAACGGTCGACCACTGCCGCTCGACGGGATAAAAGAACCCGCCCTGTCACTCGGCAGGCCCGCAACATCGCTCACTTCAACCTCTTCGGTCAGGGTGATGAGGTCGCTCCCATCGGTACGACCCACAAAGCTTTCGACGCTGGTGATGCTGTCCACCACATCCGGGAAGGTCGGCGACGGGGTCAGGCCTGCCGCTTTCGTCACGGATCCATCGCCCGACAGATCCACCTGCACGGTCATGCGTGCAAAATCGCCTTCATAGATGTCCGTACCGCCTTCCCCGTCAATGGTATCGGCGCCCGTAAGGGTCGCCACGATCGTGTCGTCGCCCTCGCCCAAAGCCAGGCTGTCCGCGCCAAGGCCCGCGTCCACGTTTTCCGCCTCAGCGGACCCGATGACCGTGTCGTTCCCGCCGCCCAGACGCACCGTCTCAATCTCAGAGAAGCTGGCCGTGGCGGTGACATCACTGATCGTCCCGCTTTCCGCGCTTGTGTAGGTCAGCGTTACGGCATCGCTCAGTTCGCTTGCATCCAGCGTGTCGCCCGCTGTCTCACCCGTCTCACCGCCCACCAGTGTGTCATTGTCGATTACATCTGCAGGCAGACCTCCGAGGTTAAGACTGGAATAAGTAAAGACATCATCGCCCCCACCACCCTCGATCAGGTCATCACCGCCAAAGCCCGCGATCGTATCGTCGCCGCCATTGCCAAGGATCGTATCGGCATTTTCCGTGATCTGATCGCCCTGGGCATCGGTGAAGCCAAGGGTCATGTCTTGCGCGTCATCGGTGCCATCAACGACCCCGTCGGGGGTTGCGGCCACAGTGAAGTTTATGTCTTCGAAATTCTCAAAGGCGATATTGCCGATCTGGCCGTCTTCATCGCCGCCCCGGATGTTGTAGTCCCCAACCGGCCCTATAGCGGGCAGCACGCCGTCAGGCGATGTACCTGACAGAATGTCCGACAGATCATAATCCTCCATCGGGCCAAAGGCAGTCGCGGTGCCGCCCGGATCGGTGAAGAACCCTGCTGCGCTATCATCCAGCCCGCTGATCGCGGTACTGACATCGGTGTCCTGCACGTCGGTGGTCAGGAAGATCGCATCGCTCTCATCCACGGCCTCCCCCGCGACGAAGGTTTCAATATTGTTGAAACTGTCGGCCGCATCCTGCGTGCCCGCGAAGAATTTGTTGGAAAAGCCTGCGCCTGTGTCGTCCACGCTTGCCACCAACAGATCGACAAAAGCCGTATCGTAAATGTCGTTGCCCGCGCCACCGTCAATTCTGTAATCGCCCGTGAAGATGCCAAAGACGTCATCCCCGTCCCGCCCCTCAAGGCTGTCTTCCCCCCCGCCCGACGCGATGATGTCGTTGAGCGATGAGCCAATGATCGTCTCATTGTCCCCATCACCCAGAATGAACAGCCCATCACCCGACTGATCGAAATTGGTGAAGGTCACGCCTGAGAAATCAGCGGTGTTGTCCGAGCCCATCTCCACCTCAATGCGGTGGTCGGTGCCCGAGCGGCCCAGTTCGGTGACAACCTCATTGAAGCTTTCCAGCTGATCCGGGGTCAATTCCACCGTGACGTCGATATTGCCCGCGTCATAATTCAGCGTCTCAATGTCGGTGATCGTGGACGCGCGCAGGGAAAAGACAGACCCGTCCACCTCCAGCGAATCCTGCCCCTCACCACCGTCATAGGTGGCAGCGAGAGTTGAGTCATCGGCCTGCGCTGAAAGCCTGTCATTGCCGCCCTCGCCGCGCAGCGTGTCATCGCCGCCGCCACCTACCAGCGCGTCGTTTCCACCACCGCCTTCGATCACATTGTCGCCCACATCCCCCACCAGAGCGTCGCCAAGGGCAGACCCTGTCAGGTTTTCGAAGTTGACGAATGTGTCGCCAGCCGCGTCACCGAAGAACACGCTCGACCCGGTTGCCAGATTGACGACCACCTGTTCTGCGGATGTGGCATAAGACAGCGTATCACTGCCCTCACCGCCATCCAGACTGTCGGCGCCCGCGCCGCCTTCCACGATATCATCACCCATGCCTGCATCGACGGTATCATCGCCCGCGCCCGCAAAGATCGTGTCATTCCCGCCATTGCCAAGGATGCTGTCGGCCCCGTCGGTGATCTCATCGCCTTCGGCATCGACAAAGCCCAGCCCCATCGCCTCGCCTGTGTTCGCGCCGTCGACCACCCCGTCGGCGGAGGCCTCCACCGTGAAGATGATGCGCTCAAAATTCTCAAAGCTGATATTGCCCACCTGGCCCGTCTCATCGCCCGAGCCGATCTCATAGGATCCAACCGGGCCCACGGCGGGCAGGCCAGCCGGAGCAGTACCGCTCAGAATATCAGACAGCAGATACCCCTCACCCGGGCCAAACGCGATGGAATTGCCACCCACATCCATGAACGTCCCCGCCGCGTCGTCCGACAGGTCTTGAATAGCAGTGCCGATATCCGATTGCTGCACCGCCGTGCGCAGGGTGATCGTGTCGAAGGAACCGGGGCCGTCCGGCGCGATGTAATCTTCTACATTGGAGATGGAATCGTTGCTGGGCACCCCGGACAGGTTTTCCTTGCGCAAGCCGCCATCGCCATCATCGGTGACGTTGAGAAACTGGATGCGCCCCTGATCCGTGGCGTCATAGGTGTCGCGCCCCTCGCCACCATCAATCTGGGTGCCGCTGTCGCCTGCGATGATCATATCATCGCCCGCATCGGCTTCAATCGTGTCTGTCCCCGACACCCCGTCGATCACATCATTGCCTGTGGTGATCATATCGCCTTCGAGATCGGTAAAGCCCAACCCCATAAATTGCGCGGACGCCTCACCGGTCACCACGCCATCGGGGTCCACCACAGTAAAATTGATGTTCTCAAACTCAGAGAAAGAGATATTGCCGATCTGACCGCCTGCGACCCCTGCAATGATCTCATACTCCCCAGCCGGGCCAACCACCGGCTGCCCGCTCGCCGGAGCAGTGCCATTCAGAATGTCAGAGAGCCTATAATCCGCCGACAGACCGAACTGGGTTTGGGTGCCGTCAAAACTGGTGAAGCGGCCCGACGCCACATCCGACAGACCTTGTATCTGCGCGCCCACATCGGCGGCATTGATGGCTGTTTCCAGCGTTATAATATCGGCGTCCTGGCTAAAATCGCCGCCGATGAAGGTCTCCACACTTTCAAATGTCTCCTGGCCCGTTGGCAAAGACGAGGCAAAGACCTTGAACGCGGTGCCATCTCCATTGTCATCCACTCTGACCCCAGCCACGGGCACGTTGGCAAAATTCAAGGCATCATTGCCCTCACCCCCGTCGAAGGTGTCGAGACCCTGTCCCGCCAAAACCGTGTCGTCACCATCTTGGCCTGAAAGGCTGTCATCGCCGCTGCTTGAACTGATGATGTCATTGATTTGCGAGCCTGTGATGGTCTCATCATCCCCATCGCCACGGATAAACACACTGTCAAAGGTCTGATCGAAATTGGTAAAGGTAATCGCTGAGAAATCAGCGGTTGTGTTGTCGCCCAAGAAGACATCGACGCCTTGGCTGAAGACGCGCCCGGTTTCGGTTGTGACCGCGTCAAAGGCTTCAAGTTGATCTGACCGAAGTTCCACCCGCGTGATCACATCACTGTCAAAGGCCAGCGTTTCAATGTCGCGCAGAATGGCATCCTGCAGGAAGAACTGATTGCCCTGCAAAAGCAGCGTGTCGTCGTCTTCCCCGCCGTCATAAGTCGCCGTTAGGCCCGACACACCGACGGCGGCCATGATCGTATCATCCCCCATACCGCCCAGAACGGAATCGTTTTCCGACCCACCATCAAGGCTGTCATCCCCGCGCCCACCGATCAGCGTGTCGACACCCGCACCGCCCTCCAGCGTGTCATCGCCCGATCCGCCGTCGAGGCTGTCATTGCCGCCATTGCCTTGCAGCAGGTCGCGTTGAAACGTGCCGGTAATGGTTTCCGCGTCACCATCCCCGATCACCCGAATGAAATCATTGTCATCCTGCGTGGGCGACACCCCCGACAGATCGAGCGTGGTGAGCGTATCCATCGTGACCTCGACCACCTCGGTGTTGCTGCCGATGCTGTCAAAGAAGATGGTGCGAAATTGCCCGATCTGCTCATCAAGCAGGCGCAGCGTTGCATCCGTATCCCGCGCGGTGAAATCCAGAACCTCAAAGTTCTGATAGGTGACGCCGCGAATATCAACCACCACCGGCGTGGCAGACGTGCCGAAACCAATGCTCAGCGTGTCGGTATCGCCGCCGCCATCCGCCGCACCGATGCTGCCCGCATCCGCTGCCCCTATGATCACCTCATCATTGCCGCCATTGCCAAAGATCACATCGGTGCCACCACCGCCGAAGATGACATCGTCATCGGCCCCGCCAGACAGCGTTTCCATCTGGCTGCCGCCAAAGATGATATCGTCGCCCCCGTCGCCATTGATGACATTGACACCATCCCCGCCGCGCAGGTTGTCCTCCCCCTCTCCGCCATTGATCGTGTCATTGCCCGCACCACCAAAGACCGTGTCATCGCCGTCGCCCGCATTGATCAGATCATCGGGCGTCGTGGGGTCAATATCCCCCGCGCTTCCGGGCAGGCCGCCATCGGCGATGGTGTTGCCGAAGATGATATCAGTCTCATCCGTAGCCGTGACCACGCCGTCATCGAAACCATCACTGTCGTCAAAAATCACCTGAGATGTAAAGCTGACCGGCCCAATGCCGATATCCTGCGCAATCATGCCAGAGGGAAAATTCGGCCCCGCCGTGTAGACGATATCGACGCGCGACACTTCCCCGGTGATGGTAACATCGACATTGCTGATGGCCTCATCATCACCGGCCTCAATGACGCCCTGCGCCGTATCAGTCGTGCCAGAAACGACCGCCGCACCCGCGCCCGCATCCGGCACAAGCAGGACCGCACTGGAGGGCAGGGCATTGCCATTCACATCATAAGCAATGATCTGAACCTGATCTTCCCAAAAGAAACGATCAACATCCAGAAGCGTGAAAGTCACGTCCGTGACGCCAAGATTGGGAAAACCTGTCTCATCGAAGCTGATCGTCTGGACAAATCCCTGACCGCTGGATGTGGCCCGCATTTCCAACAGCAGATGGCCCGCGGCGGCCGCACCGAACTCATCACTGCTGACAGTCGTTGCCTGGGATGTTGGCGCACCGCCCGCAGCGGTCGAGGTGGAAAAACTGACATCAACGGTGCCGACGGACGTATTGGATGGTGCATTCCCGGATGTGAATACCTCATCCCAGTCCAAAACGTAGTTGGTCACGTCGCAGCCCCCCCGAGCAACATCAAACAGTTTGGAACCCAACAAATCGGCAATTTTGCTGGCGGTCAGGCGCAGCTTTCTACATCACCGACCTGAGGATCAAGCCCGATACGCACGCATTGCCGCCGCAGCCGCGTATTAACGAAACGGTGTTCGAGGAAGCCGTGCATTGTTTCGATTTTGAGAATAATTTTAGGCAATTGCCCGAAAAATCATCGCCCGGCGCACACTTTGCCGTATCAGCCCATCCGCTCGATTTTGCCGCACAATTCCAGCGCGACCGCCAGCCCGCGCGCCGTTGCCTGTGCCATCTGCGGCAGGATCATCCACTCCAGCGGCCAGGCCGTACCAGAACGTTCCTGATCATGGATCATCGCGTGATGGATGGCTGAGATTTGCGTTGCGTTGAACCTTGCCAGCGTTACCAAAAGCTCTGCCAGCACCGGGTTCTCCTTATGCGCCATAGCAGAGGATTTGCCCCCGCCCGCGATCTTCACCTCCCCCATCTGCGCCATCAGCGCAAGGTCCTGCCCCATCTTTCCCAGGCTGCCACTGACCCGCGCCAAAAGCCCCGCAAATTCCGCCACATGGTCACGCTTCACGTGCCATTGAGGTGCACGCACCAAGCCCAGCGCGTTTGCTATATGGGCCACGATAGCCTCCGGGTCATCCCCCATCCGGCGACGATCCCCCACCGGCCCCCCAATCTGGATTGCGTTCGCTCTTGGCATCAACGCGCGCGCCCCGGCCAACTGATCCGCGATGGCCGCAAACCAGGGCCCGATGCGATCCGCCACCGTAATCTCCAGCGCGGTCTGCATGCGCGTGCGCCCCATAAGGGGCGTGTCGCCAAAGTCTTTCACCAAGGCGTCACCCGCCGCTTGCAGGGTGGTCAGGCGATCCATGACCAAACTCAGACTGCCCGACATCGAAAGTGCAAGTGACGTGTCCATCACATCCTGAGAGGTTGAGCCGGTATGGATCGCCGCCTCCCCCGTCCGCTTTTTCAAAAGGTGCACAAAGGCCGGTATCGGCAACCCATCCGATGCCACGCCCGCCGCCAACTCTTCCGGTGCGATGGTGACGCTCTCAATCGCCTTGGCCGCCGCCTCGCCTTCTGCCTCAGACCACAGCCCCGCCAAATGCCCAGCCCGCGACCACGCCGCCTCAAAGGCGATGTAATGGCTCAACTGCGTCTCTGCGGACCAAAGCGCTGCCATCTGCGCATCCGCAAAAAGCGCACCCATCCAGGGGTGGTCAAAGACCGACAGGGCGTCAGGCACCTTCCGCCTCCATCTCCGCATAGGTTGCTTTGGCCAGTTTCAACGCATGGTTCGCTCGTGGAACACCGGCATAAATCGCCACATGCTGAAACGCCTCCAGCACATCCTCTTTGCTGGCACCAGTTCGGGCCGTGGCGCGGATATGCATGGGGATCTCATCGAAGTTTCCCGTCGCGGCCAGAAGCGCAAGGGTCAGCATGGATCGCTCTCTTTGGCTGATGGCATCAGAGGCCCAGACATTGCCCCAGGCACCTTCGGTGATCAGCGTCTGAAAGGGCGCGTCAAAATCGGTCTTGGCAGCCTCGGCCCGATCCACATGGGCATCGCCCAACACCGCGCGCCGGGTTTCCATCCCCTTCTCATACCGGTCCGCCATCTGCTGCCTCCTTCACCCGTAACACCCTACGCAACCTCACGAATACGCGCAAACCCCGCACCTCAGAACGGCAGCCCCACATAGTTCTCCGCCAACTCCCGCTGCGCGTTTTCCGATTGCGCCAGATGCCGCAACGCAGATTTGCGCATCTGCGTGGCAAAGGCATCCTCACCCTCAAACCGGTGCAACATCTTGGTCATCTGCCAGCTGAACCTGATCGCATTCCAGATCCGCCCCAGCGCCCTGTCCGAATACCCGTCAATCCCCGTCTGATCACCCGTCTTGATCGCTGCTATCAGCGCGTCATGCAGGTAATGCACGTCTGACACCGCAAGGTTCAGCCCCTTGGCCCCGGTTGGCGGCACGATATGCGCCGCGTCCCCCACCAGAAAGAGCCGCCCCCAGCGCAAGGGCTGACTAACGAAAGACCGCAACGGCGCGATGGATTTTTCAATCGAGGGGCCGGTCTCCATCCGATTGCTCACGTCACGCGGCAGGCAGGATTGCAGCCGCGCCCAGAAACGATCATCCGACCAATCCTCCAACCGGTCACTCATCGGCACCTGCACGTAATACCGGCTCAGCCGTTCACTGCGCATCGAGGCCAGCGCAAACCCATTCGCGGAGTTGGCGTAGATCAGTTCTTCATGGGCAGGCCGCGTGCGCGACAGGACACCCAACCATCCAAATGGATAGACCCGCTCAAACTCCTGCCGGATGCTTTCAGGAATGGTCTTGCGGCTGACCCCGTGAAAACCGTCGCAGCCGACAACGTAGGCACACGCCAAGCGTCGGCGCCCGCCGCCATGGGTAAAGGCCACCGCAGGCGCGTCCCCGTCGGCCCCTTCAATCACCACATCCTCAACCCCGTGCAGGATGGTCGTGCCCATGGCATCCTGCGCGGCGTACAGATCGGCCGTGACTTCGGTCTGGCCATAAACCATCACCGACCGCCCGGTGAGCTTTTGAAAGTCTATTCGCACCATGAGATCGTCATCGGTCAGATAGCAGCCCTCGTGAGGTATGCCCTCCGCATCCATTCGCGCGCCCACACCGGCTTTACGCAGCATTTCAACAGTGCCGCCTTCCAGCACACCCGCCCGGATCCGCGCCAACACATGATCACGTGGCGCACGTTCAAGGATGACGGTCTCAATCCCCGCCCGATTGAGAAGCTGCGACAGGAGCAGCCCAGATGGCCCGCCCCCGATGATTGCCACTTGCGTTTTCACAGCCTCGCCCCCAGCAATGTGCCAACGCATTCGCCAAACCCTATGTGGAACCCATTTCCTTGCGCGTAACCGCTGAGCACAACCCGGTCGCCGTCCTCCAGAAAACAGCGCTCTTCGCCGCCCTCCAACACCAAGGGCTCCGACCCACCCCAACTCAACTCCAGCATTGATCCCCGGTTTTCCCGCTTCGGCCCGGAAATCGTGCCGGAGCCCAACAAATCCCCCACCCGCATCGGGCAGCCGCTGCTTGCATGATGGGCCAGCTGCTGGGCGGAGGCATAGTACATCTCGCTGTAATTGGTGCGCGTTATGACACTCTCTGGGCCGCCCTCAGGCGTCAGCGTCACTTCAAGTGCTATGTCATAAAGCATTGGCCCCGGTGCATGCAGATGCTCCAACAACGCCACCTCGGGCATGGGGGTGTCGCACCGAAACGGTTCCAGCGCTTCGCAGGTTACGATCCATGGACTGATAGAGGTCGCAGTGGCCTTGCCCTGAAACGGGCCAAGCGGCTGATACTCCCAAGCCTGAATATCCCGGGCCGACCAGTCATTGAGCAAGACATAGCCGAAAATATTTTCAAACGCCGCCGCCACGGAAAGCGGCCCTTGGGATGGCTGCCCCACAACGGCGCCCATCTCCAATTCGAAATCAAACCGCTCAGAAGGGGCGAACCGCGGACCGGTCTCGCCCATGATCTGTCCATGGGGACGGGTGATATCCGTGCCCGAGACCACCACCGAAGACGCCCGCCCGTTATACCCGATCGGCATATGCAACCAATTGGGTGGCAAGGCATTTTCCGCCCCGCGAAACATGGTGCCAACATTGGTCGCGTGATAGCGACTTGCGTAGAAATCTGTGAACTCGCTCACGCGAAACGGCAGGTGCAGTCTGGCACCCTGCATAGCCACCAAAAATGGCCGCACGGAGTGTTCCGCACCCTCGGACAGCAAATCCACCAACCCTTTGCGATAGGCCGACCACGCCGGCTTGCCCAAGGCCATGAACTGATTCCAGGCAGGATCCTGAAGCACATCCTGAGCCCGATCAGCGCGCAAAATACCCGATGCTTCCAACGCGGTCGCATCAAGGATCATATCCCCAACCGCCACACCACAGCGGCGCATCCCATCGACCGAAAACACCCCATAAGGCAGATTGTTGAGAGGAAACACAGAGCCCGGCGCATTGGCGCTCTCAACCCAGGACCGCATCAAATCACTCATGAACGGTCACTTCTTCCCCGGCGTGCCGTCGAACTTCTTCTCCATATCCGCCCAACAATCGATGTAGTCATCCTGCAGCGGCGCCTCCGTCGCGGCAAAGCGGGTCAGGTGCTGCGGGAAGCGGGTTTCAAACATGAAAGACATGGTCTCAGCCAGCTTATCCGGCCCCAGATTGGCGTTTGACGCTTTCTCGAACGCCTGCCGGTCGGGCCCATGGGGCAGCATCATATTGTGCAGGCTCATGCCCCCTGGCACGAACCCTTTGGGTTTGGCATCGTACTGTCCGTAGATATTGCCCATCAACTCGGACATGACGTTCTTGTGGTACCAGGGCGGGCGGAACGTATCCTCGGACACCTGCCAGCGATCGCGAAACAGAACGAAATCGATATTGGCTGTGCCCGCCTCACCGGACGGCGCAGTCAGAACGGTGAAGATCGACGGGTCAGGATGATCAAACAGTACCGCGCCCACAGGGCAGTATGTGCCGAGATCGTATTTGTAGGGCGCGTAATTGCCGTGCCAGGCAACGACGTCCAGCGGGCTATGTCCGATCTTCGTGCGATGAAACTGTCCGCACCATTTGATCGTGACTGTCGAGGGCGCGTCACGGTCCTCAAACGCCGCGACAGGGGCTTTGAAATCACGCGGGTTGGCCATGCAATTGGCCCCGATCGGCCCGCGGTCCGGCAGATCAAATTTCTGCCCGTAGTTTTCGCATACAAAGCCCCGCGCCGGACCTTCCAGCAGTTCCACACGATAAACCAACCCGCGAGGGATGATCGCAATCTCCTTTGGCGCGACATCGATAACCCCAAGTTCCGTCAGGAACCGCAGTTGCCCTTCTTGCGGCACCACCAGCAACTCACTGTCAGCGGAATAAAAGTAATCATCCACCATGGATTGCGTCACCAGATAGATATGGCCTGCCATCCCGGTCTGCGTGTTCACATCACCCGCCGTGGTCATGGTGCGCATGCCCGTCATCCAGCTAAGCCCTTCCTGCACCGCCGTCTCCAATGGCACCGGATCCCAGCGGTATTGCCCCAAAGAGGCGACATCCGGATCGATGTGTGGCGCAGATTTCCAATAGGGCAGATCGATCTTTTCAAACCGATGCGTGTGCTTCACGGACGGCCGGATGCGATAACACCACGTTCGCTCCGGCCGCTTGGCGGTGAAGGCGGTGCCGGAAAGCTGCTCCCCGTAGAGCCCGTAATTGCATTTCTGCGGGCTGTTCATCCCCTTCGGCAGAGCATCGGGCAAAGCCTCGGTTTCAAAATCATTGCCCCAGCCGGGCATGTAGCCGGGGTCGGTACCATATGGCGTGGCGGCCGACTGCATGGATCGTGCATCAGATTGGGTGTTCATGAGCGCCTCCCGGTCTGCTGGCCTTACGCTGGCGCAGTGTAGCCCGAGAGACGGCAGGCTTGGCAAGGGCGAAAGGCTCTTCAGCCCTGAAGGGCTGCCTCTCTCGTGACGCGTTTTAGTGGCCCGGGTTTTCCTCTTCGGTGCCCTCTTCGCCCCGATCGAAGGCAGCGGACCATGCAAGCGCCAAATCACTGTCCCCGTGCTGACGTCGCCACTGCCGGATCGCGTTGCGTAACCCGGCTCGCGCGGTCAGGTCCTGCGGTTGCGCCCAAGCCTCCGGTTGCACCGCACCGGCCATTGCCGCCCAAACATCCTGTTTCTGATCCATGTACTGTTCCGGACCCCATTCCATCAGAAGGTGCTGGAATTGATCAAAGGCACCGGCATCGAAATCCTTGTCTTCCCCCATGCGCCCCATGACCGGGCTTTTGGGGTGAAAGCTGCAGCACGGGCTCCAGCCCTTGGGAATGGGCGTGCTCGCCGCATGGGTGCGTTTGACGCGCAAGAATTGCGGCAAGACATGGGTGTGCGGGCCTTCGGGGGATCGCCCGCCCGTGTCGGGCCCGCCGATCATCTGATAGACCTCCACCCGGCCCAGCCGCGTCATGGCAATGCGGTGTGGGTGCGCCTTCAGGATCGCGCCCATGGCCGGGTTGCCCGCCTCCAGCAGTGACCGGCCTTCCTGCGCGCGCAGCACCTCCAGCAACGCGACATCCGAGGTGCGGATGCAGAAATCAAGCTGCGGCTGGCCCAGCCCCATATCAAAAAGCACGCCGTCCCGATCCTCCTCCCGGATCGCGCCTGCGTCCGCGCCCAGTTCGGTCAGTACATCGCGGCCGCCCATCCGCGCCGCATCCTCCGGCAGGCACAGCGCCACCGCCTGCATCCAGCGATGGGATTTCGCGCTGACCCCTTCATAGGCGACAGGCCGCACGCCTTCGAGCGTGTCAATCCGAATGGCCCCGCGCGTCGTACCTTGCTGCAACGCCTTGACCTCTGGCGCGGCAGGGTCGCCCTTTACATGGTGAAACTCCGCAATCGCGCCCAGCGACCCCATGTTCCACCCTGCCTCCGGGTCATTCAAACCGTCCCGCAGAACCCTTTCCAGATCAAGCATGTCCCGTCTCCCCTTTGCTTTCCAACCAATCCTTCGCGCCCACTGTGACCGCATCATACACCGCGCGTCCTACGGCCTCACCCACGCCAGTGTGCAGGCCCGCATAACGCACGTCACCCTCGGGGCTTGCCACCGCGACACAATCGGTGCCTGTGCCCGTGGTCATGCCCTTGGGGGTCACATACCCCGCATCCATCACGGCCGCCGTGCGCGCCTCAACCACGATAGACATGCATTCCAAAAGCGCGGCCTGCGTCAAGCCTTCGCTCACCCGCACGGCCACGTTGATGGTGCCGAAATCCGCACCCACCCGGTCAACGCGGTGGCCAACCCGTTCAGCATTGGAAAAGCCGACCGTGGCCAAAGCATGGGCCTCAATCCCCTCAACCTCTGCCAGGCTTTGAGTGAAATGTCGCAGAGGACGGGAGGTCAGCATGACAACGGCGTCGTGCACACCCTTGGCCCGGATAACCTCTGACAACCAGGCATCCACGTCCAAGTCCTCCGGCAAATCAGCATTGCGCACCTCCCGCCAGAGGATGCGATGGGCCATCACGAAACCCGGACGGTTGAGCGACCAGCTGAGCACCTGCATGTCAGAGCCCAGATCGAACTCCATCCACGGCGCATCGAGCGTGATCGCGCTCATCTTACCACGTCCAATGGCTGAAAGATCGGTCCCTGATCGGTATCTTGATACCACGCAGCGATGCCAAAGATCTCGGCCACGCGCGCCTCTGTCAGCACTTGCGAAGGCGCGCCGTCGGCCACCAACCCACCTTGCCCCAGCATGATGATCCGCGTGCAGTGACGTGCGGCCAGCCCCAGATCATGAAGCGAGACGAGGCAGGATTTACCTTTCGCGGTCAATGCTTTGAAGCTTTGCATGGTGGCGATCTGATGCGCCGGATCAAGCCCCGCGACCGGCTCATCGGCCATCAAAAGGTCCGTCTGTTGCGCAATGGTGCGCGCGATCAGCACCCGCGCCTGTTCCCCGCCTGAAAGCTGCGTCGCGGGCCTTTGGCGCATATCTGCCAGATCCATCTGCGCCAGCGCCTCATCTACCGCTGCTCGGTCAGCTTCTGTGGGTTTCTGAACCGAGGACACATGTGGAATGCGGCCCAGCATGACCACAGTTTCCACCGTCACGGGCCAGGCGATCTCTCTCGCTTGCGGCAGCCATGCCGCGTGTTTGGCGCGCGCGTCTTCGGGCATTGCAGCGATCGTGCTTCTTCCCTCAAAAGGCAATAATCCAAGGGCCGCGCGCATTAGCGTGGTTTTACCCGCGCCGTTGGGACCAATGAGACCCACCAGTTCTTGCGTGCCGATTTCAAAAGACACATCGCGCAGCACCTCGCGCCCATGCAGGGATACCGACAGGTCGGAGACGGACAAAAGGGTCATATCCGCTCCTGTCGCAATTTAAGGATCAGATGCAGAAAGAGTGGCGCTCCGATGATCGCGGTCACAACGCCCAATTTCAGGTCCCGCTCCGGCAGGATCATCCGCACGGCAATATCCGCCGCCAGCACCATCGCCGCACCGCCCAGCGCGGAGGCCCAAAGCAAGCGCGACGGATGCGCGCCCACCCATGGCCGCAGGATATGCGGCACCACCAGCCCCACGAACCCGATGGCACCCGCCACCGCCGTGCCTGCACCCACAACGCAGGTGACGCCCCCCACAAGCCCAAGGCGCAAGTGTTGCAGCCGAATACCCATCGCCTGTGCCGCATCCTCTCCCAAGGTCAGCGCATCCAGGCCTCGCCCCAACCGACTGAGCAACAGCCAACCTATCACCATGAACGGCAATGCGAGCCAGACATGCGTCATCGAGCGATCCGCGAGCGACCCCAACATCCAAAAAATGATCTCATTGGCCGCAAAGGGATTGGGCGACAGGTTCAGCACCAGCGACGTCAGTGCCGCCGCCAGCGCAGACACAGCCACCCCCGCAAGGATCAACGTCAGCGATGTCCCACGTGGCCCGGCCAAGGCCATGACGATCAACACACCCAACCCCGCGCCCACCAAGGCGGCCACCGGCAGGGCCAGAGCAAAGGCCGCCGCCGCCCCGGTATGGATCGCTAGGACCGCCCCGAACGCGGCTGACCCCGACACGCCAATCAGCCCCGGCTCCGCCAACGGATTGCGCAGATACCCCTGCATCGCCGCCCCCGCCAATCCCAAACTGCCCCCGATCATCACCGCCAGCATCGCGCGCGGCAGGCGGATTTCCCGCATCACCAGCGTGAGCGGCCCGCGATCCCCTGCAAACAGCGCCGCCAGACTTTCCCCCGGACCAATCCCCGCCGGACCGACCAGTAAAGAGGCCACAAAGAGCAGGGCCACCATAACCGACAAGCCGGTGAGCAGTCGCATCACTCCCCCTCGCCCGTCATGACCGCCCGCTGGCTCGCCAGCCGCTCTATCGCGCGCAACACGAACGGCGTGCCGCAGACCCAATCGTGATCGGTGATGGACGCACCCCCCCTCGCCGCCCGCAAAGACCGCACCACGGGATGGGCCAGAATATCCTCCGACCGGGATGCGCCCGGATAGGGCTGTGACGTGATCACCACGTCCGGGTTCGTCACGGCCAGCACCTCCAGCGGCATCTTCGTGCCCGTTTCAAAACCCCGCTCCTCTGCCGCATTGCCAAACCCCGCCATGGTCAGGATTTGCCCCGCCAGTGTCTGCGGCCCGGAGGTGTAGCCATTGGCATAGTACAGCACCGCCCGCGGCCGCGCCTCCACCTCCGCCTGCAAACGGGCAAGCCGCGCGTCAAATTCTGCCACCATGGCGTCTGCCTGCGGCTGGCGATGCAACACCTCCCCCATCTGCATGATACGCGCGCGCACATCGCTCAGCGAATATGCCGGATCAAACACCACGACGGGGATGTCGAGACGCCTGAGCATCGCCACCGTCGCCCGCGTGCTGAACGCACCCGCGATGACCAGATCGGGCTGCATCAGATAGATCTCTTCGGCCAGCCCATGATTGATGGCATAGCCTTTCGCCTCTTCCACCATAGCCGAGGCGCGAGGATCCGCGGCAATATAGGAAACCGAATGCAACTGACCCGGCCCCGCCAGCATCATCGCCAACTGATCGGTGCATAGGTTCATGGACACGACGCGTGTCGCAGCGGTTTCAATTTTCAAATCGGCGGGATTTGCATGGAGCACTGATGCACCCCATGCAATAACACAACCCACAAGAAACTTAGAAATTCGCATCAAATCCAAACAACACTGTGCGATCTCGGGCAACATAGCCAAACGCATCCGTGTACCGTTCATCAAACACGTTTTCGATCCGAAGCACGGCATCGACAGAGCTGCTGACCGAGTATCTGCCAGATACATCAAAAACAAAGTAATCTGGCACTGTTGCAACACCGCCCGAACCAAAACGTCGCAGATCGGCGACACCGGAGACATACCGCATGTCCGCAGCGACAGAGCCTCGGCCACTCAACACGTCAGCTATCACACCAACACCAAGCTCGTTTTCGGGCCGGCGTTGTTCAACTGTTCCGTCCGAGTTTTTCGCTTCCAGAAACGTGTAGAATAGGCGCAGATCAACACCTGGTGTCGCTTCCAAGCGCCCTTCGATTTCAATACCTTCACGCGTGCTGTCACCGGGTTCGTTGATGAAGGTGGAGGTTGTCGCGCCAGTGGGGACCGCCGTAATTTCACTGGTCAGAGTTTCATTGAAATATGTCACATCAACCGACCCTCGACCATTGAAGATTGGCACTTCCACACCGATGTCGAAACTTTGGTTCTCTTCGGGTGAAAGATTAGGGTTGCCGGTAAAACCGAACGCGTTTGCAAACAACTCGAAAAAGCTCGGGTCAACTGAACCGGCACCCGCCGACGCATGAAGCCGCACGCCGCGTCCGGGGAGAGTGTATGACACGCCCAAATTCCACGGCGTATTATCGCTGCCAGCTGATCTGTCATCATACCGCACACCAGCCTGCAGGCTTAACCCATTGGAAAAGCTGCCACGATATTCAAGGCCAACGGACTGCGTGTTTCGGCTAAATGCGTTTGAACTGCTGCGCTCATTCTGATTTTCCAAAAGAACGTTCAGCAGGTGATCCGCGGACGACGCGCTGCCATCAAGACCGATAGATGCGATATACTGATAAACCTCAGTCAGGGAAAAAGTGTCAGCTCCACCGAAAAACGCCTGGGCGTTGTCCGTAAGTTCGTAAGTCAACCTGTGCGTAATCCGGCTGTCAGATTGGCCATACTCGCCAAAGAAACTGAATGTTTTCTCTTCACGCTCCGAAAACGCGCCCAACGTATCAACAACATACCCTGCTTCCGTTGCTGATGTGGCCGTGTTGTCAAAGTCGTAGCGCTCATCGGAGTAGCGGAGGTTGAAACCCATTTTCAGAGGGTCTGCTACACGGTAATCTCCTTTGAAAATGATCGTGTGGCGGTCAGTCCCATCTCGCTCACCGCCGTCACCGGAAAAATCCCAACCCGCATCGCGGTTTTCAGCAATACTCAAGGATAGCCCGCCGCGCGCATTTCTACTCGACGCGAAGGCGGACAGGAAAGTGCTTCCAGAGGTGCCCACGGTTGCTGACACACTGTATTGTTGCCCGGCGACACCCGTTCTGGTGATGATGTTGACCACACCAGATGATGCATTTGCACCGTACAAAACAGACTGTGGCCCGCGCAGAATTTCAATGCGCTCAATATTGGCCGTGTCCAAACCACTCAGAATGTACTCGCTGCCGTTTCCTGCGGCTTCAACACCATCTATCAGGACCAGCGTGTGATTGCCTTCGCCCCCACGAATGCGGACCTGGGTGAAGTTGTTTCCTGTACTGCTCACAGCAACACCAGGTACGCTGCGCAGAGCATCCTGCACGCTGGTCAAACCGCGCCGTTCAATCTCTTCTCCTGTGATCACGCTTGCAGATCGTCCAAACTTCTCCGCCTCAATTGGCGTAAAGCCCCCTGACAAGATCAATGTGCCAAGGTCCAGACCGTCTTGGGCTAGAACAGGATTGGCGATCAAAATGGTCGATGCGGCCAAAGCGGCCAGGCGATGGGTCTTCATGAGGTACACTCCCTCCGTGCGCGCAAAAGCGCGTCAATGAACGTGGCATGTCGACGAAGGAAATGACCCCCGCCGACGACTAGGTTGTCACCACGACGGAAGGTCCGTTGCCTGGAACGCGCCCCGCGTCCGGACAGGGTGATCACCTCGGCAGGTCTCCTGACTTGCGGGTCATTGCTTGGCCGGGTCTTCCCACCGTGCTTTGCACTGGCAGTGACGTTGTCCGGCTTCGCTCTCCGCTTACAGTTGCGGGGGCAGTCACGGATTTGGTGCCTGTTGGCTACGACCTCACCGTGTTCCCTATTATCCAGACGGCGCACCGCCCGGACCGAAGTGTGTTTACTAAAACTGATTCCGGCCCCGCGTCAAAGCGATTCAACAGATCGTGGATCGGAAAACCGGCATGTGACCGGGTTCATCCAAACAAACAGGCGACGGGTGCGCCCAATCAAAGCCATGCGATGTTCCCAATGAAACCCAGCCGCCACCCGATTTTTGCCCAATTTGGAAACGACTGTTTCTTAAAACGAAACAATCAGCAAACTAATCGATGGACGGAAATCTTATGTGTGAACCCCAAAGCCCGAACCCTGCGGCCACCGCCTGTCAGGGAGGCTGCAATGCCGCACAAAGGGCCGCCTGCCCGCTTCTGGCGATGATGGCCAAACTGGATATGCCGCTCAGGCAAACGCCGATGGGTGAGCCGATCATCCCGCCATTTCGCAGCATCCGCAAACCGCGCCCAGCGCAGAAACCGCGCTACGGCAGATCCGCGCGTCGCCTGCGCCAAACTTCCCGCCAACGCCGCTGCGCCGGTTTTATTCGTCGCGCGCGGCAGACCGCCTGCACCTGACGCATGTGTGCCTGAACCAAGCGAGGCGCGCCCGCAAGGGAGCGAAGAGCGCGCGCGTTCAGATCCACCAATGCCGCCCTCGCACTGTCTCCACATATTCGGGCCAGGCAAATTCAATGGGCGGCGCATAATCGGCAAGGGGTGCGGTCCAGTCCGCCCCACCAACGCCTCCGCCCGTACGGGTTTCAAATTCCGTCCAGGCGCGCTGCCGCAGGCTCTCGTCCGTCAAGACCCGGATCGCCCCGCGCGACAGCACCTTTGACGCCACCTCAACCATCGGATCAATCGTCTCTTGCATCCCGCCCAGCGCATTCATCGCCCAGGCCGGATACGGCCCACCTTTGAGCGCCGGTCGCGCCACATAAAAGCGTGCGAGCGGTGCGTGCCAGCTCATATCCGTATAGTCATCAGAGGTCGCATGACGTTGCACCGGCGGCAGGGTCTCGCGCAACACCGCCTCTGCCTCCTGGGGTGAAATCAGCTGAGTGCAGGCGTCGATCAACGGGGCCGCATCCGCCTCAAACCCGCAGGCTTCCTGCACTTGCCGCGCCATAGCCAGCCCTGCTTCCGACCATTCCGGCGCACCAACGCCCTGCATCTCTTCCCAGATCATCTGCGCCATCGCATGGTTGGTCAGCCCAGGGCGCGATTTCGAGACCCAGTGCTTCTCAACCCGACACGCAGTCATGCCCGCTGCATGTTCCGCCAAGCGATCAAGCTGGCCTGCAATCCGCTCCGCCAAGCCCAAATCCGGCACACGGATCATGTATTGCAGATCCGCCTGCAGCGCGGGCAGATTGTCGGCGGTGGCCTGCCCCGCGCCCAGAATGGCCTCTGACATCGACCACCCACCCTGATGCGATGCCATGCTGTCGCGCAAGAGGCGCGCGCTTTGATACATCATCATCAGCGCGTCATTGGCACCCGGTGCCCGCACATCCGAATGACTTTGCGGGATCGGCGCGCCATCACGGGCGCCCCACATCTCAGGCGCGTCACACCGAAACCGATAGATCATCGAATAGGCGGCACCGCATTGCGTGTCCCATCGCACCGTGTTGCAAAGAGGCAGCATGTAGAATGGATGAAACGACAGGATCGCAGCCAGGCCATCATAATAGCCCCGGGCGGCATGGATGGGCTTTGATCCGCGCAGCTTCTCTGCTGGTTCCCCGGTGAATTGCAACCCACCCGGTATGCCATGCGCCTCCATCGCGGCTTTCGTGGCCAACAGCCCGGCCAGACCGGCAATGCCCAGTCCCGAATGCGGATCGGTATGCCCCGCGGCCAGATCGCTCAACCCCTGGCGCGGGCGCTTCGCCGGCGCGGCTGCCTGACAATTTCCTGGCACCGCGTCATATTCGGCATAAAGGCCGACAACAGGCCCCTCTCCCTGGCCCCAGCGCGCACAAAAGGCCGTGGGCATGCCGCCAGAGCCTTCTTCGACCTCAAACCCCTCAGCCCGCAGTCGTTCCACATACCACGCGCTCGACCGATATTCGCGCCAGGCGGGCTCGGCAAAATCAAAAATAGTCGCCGTCCAGTCCGAAATCGCGCCGGCGTTCTGCGCAAGCCAGCGCTCGGCGGTTTTTGCAGCCTCGCTCATGCCGCGATGAACTGCGCGGCCACCTGACGCGTCTTGGGCGCATCGCGATGTTCAAACAGATAAATGCCCTGCCATGTGCCCAGCGTCATGCGCCCGCCCTCAACCGGGATCTGCAAGCTCACCGGCATCATCGCGGCCTTTATATGGGCGGGCATGTCGTCGGGTCCTTCATAGGTGTGGGTCAGATAGGACATCGATGGGTCACAACTGGGCGGCACCAGCCGGGAAAAGTAATTGCGCAAGTCCGTCTGCACCTCGGGGTCAGCATTTTCTTGAATGAGCAGGCTGGCCGAGGTGTGGCGCACAAAAAGCGTAAGCACCCCGTCGCCATGCCCCCGCACCCAATCGGCAACGCGGCCCGTGAACTCATAAAGCCCCTGACCGCGCGTGGCGATGTCAAATATCTGCATCAGCCGCCTTCAACCACGCGTTTGAGGTTGGCGAGGCCCCGTTCGTAATCGGCGCCCACCCAATCATCCATCTTCAAGCCCAGCCACCGTCCGATGGGCCCCGCGCCCATATCGGCCACCATGGACCACGTGGCCGTCGTGACGCCATCTGCTTCTTTAAACTGCCAAACGGCCGTACCGCCGCCCATATCGCCAAAGAGCAACGCCACCTTGAGCGCCTCATTTTCGGTGGCCTCGGTGATCTCCATGCTGCCATTGCCCACATCCGGGCCGTCAGAGGCCCAGACCATCTTCGCCCCCACGCCTTCCGGCACGTCGTTATAGGTGAACCGCGCATCCGGATCCAAACCGGCCCAGGGGCTCCATTGTTGATTGGCCGCCAAATTGGCCACCAGGGGGTAAATATCGCTGGCTGGCGCGTTGATCACCGTGCTGCGCTCGACCGTGACCTCTCGTGGCAAGAGCATCCCCACGCCCATGGCAAGGGCGATCAAGACCACCAGCAGACCGATCAGCTTTACAATTGTCTTCATGGCGATTCTCCCGCTGTCTGTGGATGAAACCCTAGCGCAACGCCGGCCTCAAATGAACGCCGCGCATATGGGCGACGCTTCGTGGGGAAAATCTCGTCTGACTTGGGCTGGCAGGGACGCGTTATGGACAACCGGTTAAACCACCGTGCGCGGCGCAACACCCAAGACCGCAACGCCCTGGCTTTTTTTACAAATTGAGTTTTGACCGTCTTACAGGTGCCCCAAAATGCGTAAATCCGGTTAAATGATGCCATCTTCAAGGAACCGCTCCTGAACCTCTGCATCTGGACGGATACACATCTGATAACGCCCGAACACGCGATAGCGGTTTGCGGCTATGACGCGGTAAACCGGTCGCTTGATGAAGCCGGGCAGGTGGCGTGTAACGGCCAGGCCTTTCCATGGCCAACCAAGGGCAGACATGGCCGCGGCGAAGGCATCCAGATCAGTGTAAATCCACCCGTCCCTGATCACCAGATTGGTCTGAAAATCATCAAGCGGCATGCCAAGCGAACCGTATAAGGACTGCCCTATTTCCGCTTGTGCCATGGCAAAACAAAACCGTTTGTCCCGGTCATGACGCAATACAAATCGAAAAAACCAAGAGCACAGCACGCATTCACCATCAAAGACGATGACGTCACAGGCATTGAGCTGACCTTCCAGGTCCCGACCCAGTTTTGAAACAGGTAGCTTCATGGAATCGAGGTAGTCCTCTTCCGTACAGGACCCATTTTTTTGCAAAAAAATGCCGCCAACGTTGGCGGCAAAATCTTTTAAAATTTTGCGTCCCTGTGGGAACGGTCAGTCACAGATCACTGGTCAAGGAAAGACCGCAATTTCCGGCTCCGGCTGGGATGCTTGAGCTTGCGCAGCGCCTTGGCCTCAATCTGTCGGATACGCTCGCGCGTGACCGAGAATTGTTGACCCACCTCTTCCAACGTGTGGTCGGTATTCATCCCGATCCCGAAGCGCATCCGCAGCACGCGTTCCTCGCGTGGTGTCAGCGAGGAAAGCACCCGCGTGGTGGTTTCTTTCAGATTGTCCTGAATAGCACTGTCGAGTGGCAGAATGACGTTCTTGTCCTCGATGAAGTCACCCAGCTGGCTGTCTTCCTCATCGCCAATCGGCGTTTCAAGGGAAATGGGCTCCTTGGCGATCTTCATCACCTTGCGCACCTTCTCAAGCGGCATCTGCAGTTTGTCGGCCAGCTCCTCCGGCGTCGGTTCCCGACCAATTTCATGGAGCATCTGACGGCCCGTGCGCACCAGCTTGTTGATCGTCTCGATCATGTGCACAGGAATACGGATCGTCCGCGCCTGATCGGCAATGGACCGCGTGATCGCCTGACGTATCCACCAAGTGGCATAGGTGGAAAACTTGTAGCCACGGCGGTATTCGAACTTATCCACGGCCTTCATCAGGCCAATATTGCCTTCCTGGATAAGGTCGAGGAATTGCAGCCCGCGATTGGTGTATTTTTTCGCAATCGAGATCACGAGGCGCAGGTTCGCTTCCACCATTTCCTTCTTGGCAGTCCGCGCTTCTTTCTCGCCCTTCTGCACCTGGCTCACAATGCGGCGAAACTCCGGGATATCGAGGCCCACATACTGGCCCACCTGGGCCATGTCGGCACGCAACTCCATCACCTTTTCGGGGGAGCGTTCCATGAACATCTGCCAACCGCGGCCCGATTTCTGCGCCATGTCATCAAGCCAGTTGGGATCCAGTTCGCGCCCGCGATAGGCTTCGATGAATTCCTTGCGGTTGATCCGGGCCTGATCGGCCAGCTTCACCATGGCTGAATCAATCTGCATGATACGGCGGTTGATGCCGTAAAGCTGGTCAATCAACGCCTCGATGCGGTTGTTGTGAAGATGCAGCGAATTGACAAGTTCAACGATCTCGGACCGCAGCTGCTGATACTTCTCTTCCTGCTTTTTGGAAAACGATCCGTCTTCATTCAGCGTGGCCGAAATCCGGCTGTCCTGCATTTCGGAGAGTTTTTCGTAATCTTCCGCGATGCGGTCGAGGGTTTCGAGCACCCGGGGTTTCAGCGCGCTTTCCATCGCGGCCAGGCTCATATTGGCCTGTTCATCATCGTCATCGTCATCGTCGTTGGCAATCGGGTTGCCATCGGCATCCAATTCCTGCGCGGCCTCACCTTTGGCTTGGCCGGACGATGGCGCGGTCGAGATATTGGCGGCGTCCACCATACCTTCGCTCTCTTCACCATCCTCACCCATCTGGCCGGAGAATGTGGTTTCCAGATCGATCACATCGCGCAGCAGAATGTCTTCGCCCAAAAGTTCGTCGCGCCAGATCGTGATCGCCTGAAAGGTCAGCGGGCTTTCGCACAGACCGGCGATCATTGTGTTCCGGCCGGCCTCGATCCGCTTGGCAATCGCGATCTCGCCTTCGCGGCTCAGAAGTTCAACCGAGCCCATCTCGCGCAGATACATCCGAACCGGATCATCCGTGCGATCGAGCTTCTCTTCCTTGCCCGACCCGAGCGTTATCTCACCCTTGCGACCAATCTCGGCCACTGCGGTGGATTTCTGCTCCTCTTCCTCGGCGTCTTCCTCCTCGATGATGTTGATGCCCATCTCAGAGAGCATGGACATGACGTCTTCGATTTGTTCGGAGTTCACCTGATCAGGCGGCAGCACGCGGTTCAGCTGATCATAGGTGATAAAGCCCCGCTCGCGCGCCTCCGCGATCATCTTCTTGACTGCGGCTTGGCTTAAATCGAGGGAAATTTCTGCGTCTTGTTCGTCGGTCTTCTGGTCGTCGTTGTCTTTGGCGGCCATGGAGTGCTCCCGATGCATCTCTGGGTGTGCGAAGTGTTGATCAGTCGACATGATTCGCTTTCATCACGAATCATTAGCGCGATTAAGTGATTCGCAAACCCTTGTCCCTTGTTTTTCTACCGATTCGTGCCTTCCATGCCATCAAAAACTTAACGGACATAGATTAACAGGTTGTCACGGATCGGATCCTTTCGGCATTCCGATATTTTCAAGCAGACGATCAAAGGCATCCTTCTCCGCCCGGCTCATTGCAGCCCCGTTGGGGCCAATTTCATATTCCGTCTGGTCTTCCTGCAAAGATCGCTGCGCTTGGTGCTGCGCCGCCGTGGCCTCTGACAATCTGTAGGTCACGGTTTCGTCGGCAATTCCTTCAATATCTTCTGCGGCCTCTGATATCTCGGACTTGAGCCCAAGGGCTGCGTCCAGTTTGGCCAGCTCCTCTTTGAGGGTCTGACGTGCCATTTCAATTTGGACCGGCTGAACTTCACCACCCGTTCGGGCGCGGCGGATCGCTGGTATGAGTGCCACATGGGGGCGCGCATAAAGGCTTTCAACCGCCTCAGCCCCCATTGATTGATCTATGTGATGCTCCAACGTGTCCGCACCGAGGCCCGCATACCGCAAAATCACATCCTGCCAGGCGCGATGACCAGGCGTAGAACAGACCATGTTTTCAATTTGCATTTCAAATTCGACGAAAAGATCGGGGTAGCGCAGAAGAATGGCAAAAATCACAGCTTCGCGCAGTTCCGTTTCCACTTCCCCTTGCGCGGCGGCCAACATGGAAGACCGCGTTGTAGCGCGCACAGGTTCTTGCGCGGCCCCCCTGCGCCCTGCGCGCTGAGGATTAACTTGCTGACTTCGCGTGCTCGGCGCGCGGAAGAGATCCCAGCGTAAGTCCTTGATTGCCTGTCCGTAATGATGGCGGATACTCGGATCCCGGATGTCCGAAATCTTGTCGCGCAGCGCCTTGTCGAGCGCCGCGCGTCGCTCTGGGCTGTCGAAATTTCGGCCCTCGGTCTCGCGCTCCCACAACAGTTGCACCATGGGCAGAGCTGTATCCAGCAGCGCCTGTACCGCAGGCGGGCCGCTGGCGCGCAGCAGATCATCCGGGTCTTGGCCTTCCGGCATCCGCGCAAAGCGCAGGGATTTTCCCGCCTCCAGCATGGGCAGCGCAAGATCAATCACCCGGTTTGCGGCCCGCAGTCCCGGCGTGTCACCGTCCAGTGCAATGATCGGTTCATCCGACACCCGCCAGAGCATCTGTAACTGGTGCTCCGTTACCGCCGTGCCAAGTGGCGCCACCGCGGCCCCAAACCCTGCCTCGCTGAGCGCGATCACATCCATGTAGCCCTCGGCCACAACCAGCGCCTTGCCCTTACCCGCGGCCTCTCGCGCGGGGCCGTGGTTGTAAAGCGTGCGGGATTTGTCAAAAAGTTCGGTTTCGGGCGAATTGAGATATTTGGCGTTGTCGTTCGGGTCCATCGCGCGGCCACCAAAGGCAATGCAGCGGCCCCTTGGGTCGCGGATCGGGAACATGATGCGGCCACGGAACGTATCATAAGGTTTGCCGCCCTTCTGGCTGGGCTTGGCGAGACCACAATCCAGGATCATCTGCGCCTCGACACCTTTGGCGGTCAGATGATCCCACAGCCCCTGCCAGGCATCCGGCGCAAATCCGATCCCCCACCGCGTAAGCGCATCCTCCTTGAGGCCGCGCCGCTCCAGATACTCCCGCGCTGCCGCACCCGCGCCGGTCTTCAACTGCATCGCAAAATGGCGCGCGGCCATCTCCATCACGTCGATTAACTGCTGGCGCCGATCGGCCTTCTGCTGGGCTTGCGGGTCACGATCCGGCACCTGCATCCCGGCTTCCTGCGCCAGGATCTTCACAGCTTCCATAAAATCTACATTCTCGGTTTCCCGCACGAATGAGATCGCATCGCCCTTCGCATGGCAGCCAAAGCAGTAGTAGTACCCTTTGCGGTCATCGACATGGAAGCTCGCCGTCTTTTCCTGATGAAACGGGCACGGCGCCCACATGTCGCCCTTGCCCTGGTTCGACTTGCGCGCATCCCACATCACCTTGCGCCCCACCACTTGGGTGAGCGAGGTGCGGGTGCGCAGTTCGTCAAGGAAACCGGGGGGCAGACTCATGACACTAAATATGGGGGAAAGCACCTCGGGGGCCAAGAGGCGTCATCGATGTTTGGTTGATCAGACGCGCTCAAACGACCAAGTCTCCGCTCAGCGGAACGCGATTTTATGAGTGTTTTTGGCAAGATGAAACAAGGGACGCGCTCCCATCTTCATCTTGCCAAAAATACTCAATCAAAGCGGCTTCAAAAGCTCAGACACTGCGTTTCATACTCATCGACAACGCCTTGGCCCAGCGTGCTTTGCTCAAAGCCATAGACCATATCGACCAGCGTGGGGATGGTTGCCTTGTAAATCCCTGTGATGCCCGACCCATCCGCCCGTAAAGCCGCCTTCGCCTGGTCCGGCGTCTGTCCGGCCATGCGCGCAAAGACCGCCTGTGACACGATCTCGGCTGTTATGGCACAGCTTTCCTTGCGTTTCGCATTTGCAAACGAGGGTGAGGCAAGGCTTATCGAGAGGGTCAGGACGCAAATGGATTTGAGCAAAAAGTTTCTCATGGCGATCAATCTGTCAGGCACCATGCCGGGCTGCAACCCCACGCATCGCCTGTTCCAGATCATGGCGAAAAGTGTCCGCCATGCTGCGAAAGGCGAGGATCAGAAACCCTGTCTCCGACAGCCGCGTCAAGGAAACGGCCATGTGCTGCAGCTCCGTCCGGGCAGTGTGCCCGCGCTTGAACGCATCAAAGCGCATATCGAGGGGCGTCAACCGTGCCAGAACAGATGCCGCATCTGCCCCATCCAGCCGGACACAGACCCATGCATCCGTCTGATCGCTGAGTGCTGCAAATTGAGCCAACCCCGCATCCGGCGCAGGCCCGGCCAGCAAAGCCAGGCGATGTCCAAACCAAATCGCCCGCGCGCCCTCCTTTCCATTGGCCCGCCCGACACTGGGCAATGCCATACCGTGGGCCGCTTTCAAGGCCTTCGACAAAGCCGCGTCTTGCCCCTTGGTAGGGGCAAGGCAGGTCAGCACACCCAGATCAACTTCGCTCAGACGCGTGTTGCCGACCTCCAGCGCGGTCATGCCACCCAACGGGCTTTGTGCACTCAATTCAACCACGGGTGCGCTCCCCTTTCGGATCAAACTGCACCGGGTCCTGCACCACACAAAGCGTGCGCGAAGACTTCATATGATCGACCACACGCACCGTCTCTCCGATCCGCGCGCGCCCGCCTTTCAGAAACCCAAGCCCAATCACATGGCCGAATGTCGGTGAATAGGCCACCGAAGTGACGTAGCCCTGATCATTCACCCGCGTCACCTCATCACCGTCGGTGAATACATGCGCGCCTGACACGATCTCCTTGACCGACCCCACCGGTTTGAACCCCATCAACTGCTCGCGTTCCTCCCCCAGCAGCCCGGGCCGCGTGGCCATCGCCTTGCCGATACAGTCTTTCTTGGCCGAAATCATCCGCTCCATCCCGATATCAAACGCAGTCACGCGGCCATGGATCTCGGAATGGGTGATGAATCCCTTCTCAACCCGCATGACATCGAGCGCTTCCATCCCGTAAGCGCAGCCGCCCATCGCCTCGGCGCGGGTCACCACCTCGTCGAAAAGCGACGCGCCATAGCGCGCAGGCACGGCGATCTCATAAGCATGTTCACCCGAGAATGAAATTCGGAAGAGCCGCGCACTGACCCCGCCAATAGCCACCTGCCCGCACCCCATGAAAGGAAAGCTATCATCGTCAATAGGCGCATCCAGCAGGTCATTCAGCAGCGCGCGCGATTTCGGGCCGGCCACGGCAAATTGCGCCCATTGCTCGGTGACGGAAACGAACCGCACATCCAAATCGGGACGCAGGCACTGATGCACATAATCCAGATGCCCCATCACCTGACCCGCTGCAGCGGTGGTCGTGGTCATCAGGTAATGTGCCTCGCCAAGCCGCGCGGTGGTGCCGTCATCCATCACATGCCCGTCCTCGCGCAGCATCAGACCATAGCGCACCCGCCCGACCTTCAGGGTCGAAAACATGTTGGTGTAGACAAAATCGAGGAACGCCCCTGCATCCGGCCCCTGGATGTCAATCTTGCCCAGAGTGGAGACATCGCACACACCAACCGCTTCGCGCACCATCTGCACTTCACGATCACAGGATTGCCGCCACGTCCGCTCCCCCGCGCGCGGGAAATAGCTCGGCCGATACCAAAGACCTGCCTCAATCATCGGCGCGCCGCGCGCTTTGGTTGCGGTATGGGAGGTCAGCTTGCGCTCGGGCGCAAAGCCCTTGCCCTGCCCCCCCGCGCCCACGGCCGCAATCGGCACTGGCACATAAGGTGGCCGGAAAGTGGTCGTGCCCGTCTCCGGAATGCCGCGCCCCGTCGCATCCGCCAGCACCGCCAGCGCCTGCACGTTAGAATTCTTGCCCTGATCCGTGGCCATGCCCTGCGTCGTGTAGCGCTTCATATGCTCGACAGAGCGGAAATTCTCCCGCACCGCTTGACCCACATCTTTGACCGTAACGTCATTCTGAAAATCGAGCCACGCGCGCCCTTTGCCCGGCACGGCCCAAAGCGGCGTGATATCATAGGCACTGTCCGAAGCGCGCGGCACCTCCACCTTGGGCGCTTTCAATCCAAGATCGCCAACGACCTCACGCGCCACATCCACGCCATGCTGCAGGCAAGGCCCGGTTTCCATAATGCCCGCCGCAGCCCCTGCGCCCACCAATCCCGGTACGGACCCAGGCGTTGGAACAAAGGCGGCAATCGCGTCATCCCAGGAAGGTCGACCGTTCATGTGACAGGTGAGATGCACCGTCGGATTCCACCCGCCAGAAACAGCAAGACACTCGGCCTTGATCTTTTCCCGACGAACACCGGTTTCGACAGTCAGCTCCTCCAGCCCCTTGCGGCCAGAAGAATTCACGACATGTGCCCCCGCATAGAATGGCACATCCAGATCGCAGGTCGCCTCTGAGCGGGCATCAATCAGCGCACTGACATGAACCCCTGCTTCCAGCAAATCAGCCGCCGTGCGATGCGCATCTGAATTGTTGCCAAAGATGGCCACGGACCGCCCCGGCGCCACGCACCAGCGGTTTACATATGACCTCACCGAGCCTGCCGTCATGATCCCTGGCCGGTCGTTATTGGCAAAGGCGATCGGCCGCTCGATCGCCCCCGCGGCCAACACAGCGCGCTTGGACACGATCCGCCAGAAACACTCCTTCGGGGCACCTGCGCGCGCGGCCACCTCGGGCGCCAAGCGCTCCAACGCGCCAAAGGTGCCGCCATCATAGGCCCCCGTCACCGTGCATCGCGTCATGACCCGGACATTGTTCATGTCGCGCAGCTCGGCGATCACCTCTGCCGCCCATCTGTGGCCCGGTAAACCATCGACCTCAATCGTCTCGGAATTGAGCCGCCCGCCCAGCACGGTGTCTTCCTCTGCGAGGATCACATCCGCCCCGGCCCGCGCGGCTGTGAGTGCCGCCATCAAACCCGCAGGGCCAGAGCCAATCACCAAAAGATCGCAATGCGCCCATGCCTTTTCGTAGTGATCCTGATCTGCCTCCAGATGCAGCGCACCCAAGCCTGCCGCGCGCCGAATGACCGGCTCATAGACCCGTTCCCAAAAGCTTTTGGGCCACATGAATGTCTTGTAATAAAATCCTGCGCCCAGAAATGGCGCGGCCAGATCATTCACGGCCATCAGATCGAAGCGAAGCGATGGCCAGGCGTTCTGACTGCAAGCCTCCAGCCCCTCGAAGATTTCCACAATCGTCGCGCGCTGATTTGGTTCCTGGCCGCGACCTTTTCCGAGTGTCACCAGGGCGTTAGGCTCCTCACTTCCCGCACTCAGTATCCCACGTGGGCGGTGATATTTGAACGACCGCCCAATGAGTCGAATATCATTGGCCAAAAGTGCGGAGGCGAGCGTGTCACCTTCAAAACCACGGTAACTGACCCCATCAAACCGAAAAGACACCGGCTTGTCGCGATCAATCAAGCCCTCGCCATCGATCCTCATGACGCCAGCTCCTCAGCCAGTTCACACGAAATAACCTCATGGGTCAGCGTGTTGCGCGTCACCACCAACATCGCGCCGCAGCCCATCGTGTGATGCCACAACTCCCGGCTCACCCCATCGAGGTTGTCGCGCAGATGCAGATAGTCATCCCAAACGTCCAAAGGCGCATCCGCCTCTGGCCGACCCATCAGCGTCGCCGCCCCCATAAAGGTAAATTCCCGGATGTCCCGCCATCCACAATTGGGGCAATTTAGCCTCACAGGTCCCCCCGCTTCATCTTTCCAAAAATACTCATGTTCCGATCTTACCCACGCAGTTCAATGCAAATTATGCTGACTGCCTGTGCCCTCTTCATCCATCAAACCCCGCCCGGTACGGAAACGATCCAGCCGGAACTTCGCACCTGCCTGATGTGGCTCACCGGTGGCCATGAGATGCGCCATCACGTGGCCCGACCCCGGCACCGCCTTGAACCCACCGTAGCACCAGCCACAATTCAGAAAGAGCCCTTCAATATGCGTCCGGTCAATAATGGGCGAGCCATCGGGCGACATATCCATGATCCCACCCCAACTGCGCAGCATGCGTGCCTTGCCGATCGAGGGCATCAACGCCATCGCGGCCTCCGCCACATGTTCAGCCATGGGCAGGTTCCCCCGCGCGGCATAGGAGGGGTAGAAATCAATATTGCCGCCAAAGACCAGCCCGCCCTTATCCGACTGGCTGATGTAAAAATGGCCCATGCCGAAGCTGATCACGTGATCCACGCAAGGCTTTAGACCCTCGGTGACGAACGCCTGCAGCACATGGCTCTCAATCGGCAGACGCATTCCGGCCATGGCGGCCACTTTGGAACTGCGCCCCGCCACAATGATCGCGACTTTCCCGGCCTTGATCGCACCACGCGTGGTCTGCACACCGGTGACGTGACCGCCCTCGATATCGATCCCTGTAACCTCGCAATTCTGGATCAGGTCCACGCCGTTGTCACTGGCCCCTCGGGCATAGCCCCAGGCGACCGCATCATGACGAGCGGTGCCGGCTCGCCGCTGCAAAACACCACCGTAAATCGGGAACCGCGCCTGCTTGTAATCCAGGTATGGCGCCAGCTTCTTCAACTTCGCAACCGACAGAAGTTCCGCATCATCGCCCTGATTGATCATCGCGTTGCCACGCCGAATGTCATCATCGCGCTGCCCATCAGAATGAAAGAGCACGATCTGACCCCGCTGCGACAGCATGACGTTGTAATTGAGATCCTGCTCCAACCCCTCCCAAAGCTTGAGCGAATGGGAATAAAACTCCGAATTGCCGGGCATCATGTAATTGGCGCGTACAATCGTGGTGTTGCGTCCCACGTTGCCCCCGCCCAGATAGCCCTTCTCCAGAACTGCGATATTTCGGATGCCGTGCGTCTTGGCCAGATAATAGGCGGTCGAAAGCCCATGCCCGCCGCCGCCAATGATCACAACGTCATAGGCGTCTTTGGGGGTGGCATCGTTCCAATGCGCGCCCCAGCCCTTGTTCCCGGTCAGACCTTCTTTGAGGATGCGAAACCCTGAAAAGCCCATCTGGCACCTCCCGTTTGCACGAGAAGTGTCACCATCCTTTTACGCCGATTGCAATGGGCGTTTTCCGCTAACGCGCCTGAGAAAATTCGTAGAATTTTCGTCCACGAATTTTCATGCGAAGATTCTGAGGCTCCTGGTCACAAGCCGAGCGAGTTGTAGCTGCTCACCACCTTGTTGATCGCCACCAGATAGGCCGCCGTACGCAGGTCATGCACGTCGTCACGCTCGTGCCAGGTACTGGAAATTTCCTGATAGGCAGATCGCATCGTGTCATCGAGACCCGATCGCACAAGTTCCAATTCACCAGCGCCTCTCAAATACCGATCCTTGAACGTGGGTGTCAGCGTCCAGTTGATCGAATTGTCCTTGCTGATGCGCTCAAGTTCATCGAGCAGCAATCGATGCCGCGTCTCTTCCTGACGACGCTGCAGACGGCCAAACCGAATGTGGCTGAGGTTTTTGACCCACTCGAAATAGGACACCGTCACACCACCTGCGTTGGCATACATGTCTGGAATAATCACCACGCCTTTGTCCCGCAGGATCGCATCAGCACCGGCGGTGACAGGGCCATTGGCGGCCTCGATGATCAGGTTGGCCTTTATGTTGGCGGCATTGTCGAGATTGATCACCCCTTCCAAAGCAGCCGGGATCAGGATGTCGCAATCCTCTTCCAGATACTTCGCACCGTCCTTGATGTATTTGCCCGAAGGATACCCTTCGACGCCATTGTGTTTGGCGATCCAGTTGCGCACCTCCTCCACGTCGAGGCCGTTTTCGTCATAAAGGCCGCCATCACGTTCAATGATCGCGATCACCTTGCAGCCATCTTCCTCCTGCAGAAACTTGGCACCGTGATATCCCACATTACCCAGACCCTGCACGATCACCCGCTTCCCATCGAGGCTTCCGTCCAAACCCGCTTTCTTCATGTCTTCGGGATTGCGGAAGAACTCCTGCAGCGCAAATTGCACCCCGCGGCCCGTGGCCTCCGTGCGGCCCTGAATGCCGCCCGCATTCACCGGTTTGCCGGTCACACAGGCGCGGGAGTTGATGTCGGTCGTGTTCATGCGGCGGTACTGATCAGCCATCCAGGCCATTTCCCGCTCGCCCGTTCCCATGTCAGGGGCCGGCACGTTTTGCGCAGGGTTGATCAGGTCGCGCTTGGTCAGTTCATATGTGAAGCGGCGGGTGATCAACTCTAGCTCATCTTCATCCCATTCCCGCGGGTCAATGCGCAAGCCGCCTTTGGAGCCGCCAAACGGCACCTCGACCACGGCACATTTATACGTCATCAGCGCCGCCAGCGCCTCCACCTCGTCCTGATTGACGGCCATGGCATAGCGAATGCCGCCCTTTACAGGTTCCATATGTTCGGAGTGGACAGAACGGTATCCGGTGAAGGTCTGAAGCTGACCACGCAACCGGACGCCAAAGCGCACCGTGTAGGTCGCGTTGCATACCCGGATCTTCTCTTCCAGGCCGGGCGGAAGCTCCATCAGCGCCACGGCACGGTTGAACATTAGATCCACACTTTCGCGGAAACTGGGCTCTTTGGAGTTGGTGTTCATGTCTCTCTTCCTTCTGGATTACAGCCTCGCGTTGAATCGCCAAGCCTTTTTTTAAACATGGTCGTCACTTACCCGGACTTTGTCCAGCATTGTGAAAACACGAAGCCGCGAAGGCGTTCGCGCGAATCGACCGACGATTGAATACGTCTTGGAAACGATCCCCCCAAAATCGGAGGATTGTGCAAAAGAATTCTTTTAAATCATTCGTTTATGCCAGATTTCGCCATATTTCTGCCCCGTTCTTAAACGATACCACTCGGGCCGAGAACTGCGGGTTGTTCCGTGGCTGATTTGAGGGAAACGCGATGAGTATCGATTGGGAAAACGTGAAAACCGCCTGTGCCAAGCAGGGCCGTGACATGCGCGGTGCTCTTTTGAATTCGACGGCTCTGCGCCGCATGTCGAGCTTTGGCCGCGACGAAGACGGCGCGAGCGGACTACTGAGCTTTTACACTACGTTCATGCTGTTGGTCCTGGCGGGCGTGGGCATCGACACAATGCGCCAGGAAATGGAGCGCACCCACTTGCAGAACACGTTGGATTCAGCGGTGCTTGCAGGTGCAGGCGCGCCCAGTGAAGCCGACGCTCAGCAAATTGCTGACATTGTCGAGGACTATTTCGACAAAAACGAAATGTCGTCCTACCTGCATGAGTTGAACCTCGAGGGCGACAACGCTGACATTCAGACATCGCTCAACGCGACCAAGGTGTATGCCGAAGCGTCGGTGGATCTGGACACTTATCTGATGAAGCTGACAGGCGTCGACAGCCTGACTGCAGCAGGCGCTGCCGCAGCCGAGGTAGCTACTCCGAAGCTGGAAGTGGCGCTTGTTTTGGACGTATCCGGCTCCATGGGCGGCACCAAGCTTACCAACCTGCAAACAGCGGCCAGGTCTTTCGTCACTACTATTCTGGGGCAGTCAGATCCGGGCAACTCCGTGATCTCGGTTGTGCCTTTCGCCTGGAATGTGACGCCGAGCACAGAACTTTTCGAAGCACTGTCCACGACGGATGAGCACGATTACGCCACCTGCCTGCGGTTTGACGATTCAGATTTCAACGATACCGGCATTGACCCTGATACGACCTATCAGCTGCAGGAATTCACATCCCCGTTTGACGATGGCTTTGACGAATTGGATCAAAGCTGGCGCACTTGCTACAATGACGAAGAGGCGATGATCCTGCCCTATTCGATCAGCGAGACTGCGCTTCACGGACATATCAACGGACTTTCAGCAGACGGAAATACATCGGCGCATCTTGGCATGAAGTGGGGCGCGGCCCTGCTCGATGATGAATTCCAGGATGTTGTCGACGATCTGCAGACCGCAGGCGTGGTTGACGCATCGCTCAACTTCCTGCCCGCCCAGTACGGTGAAGCGGAGACCTTGAAAATCATCGTTCTGATGGCCGATGGTCGGAACACCAGTTCCTACTATTTCAATGCAAATGGCTCATATCTGGGGCCGAATTCCGACCTGCACAAAGTGACGTGGCAGGACATGGAGTTCGATTACGCATGGCGCAGTAAGAAAAAGGGCGGCGTTAAGTACTCGAATGATGAGAGCAAGTGTTCGAACTCCAAATGGACATGCGTCTACACCGCCGTAGGCGACGAATACTCTGCTTATTACCTGTACGACGAAAACGACGACCGTTATCTTGACATGGAAGCCTCGGCGAGCGCGCTCGAGACCCGGAGCTCCAGTTCCTACGTATGGCTGTCTGACGACGACTTCGACGATCTGAGCGATCTCGACGGCTCGGGCGGCGGGCAGTCCTTTGTGGGGTCCGAAGCCGTGGACTGGGAAGTTGCATGGGGTCTTATGTCGCCTGATCTTTTCCGCGACGTGACAGGTAACTACGGGCCTTGGAACGACTTTGTGGGGTCCGAAGTGGACAACGGCACGATCAAGGACGGCCTGATGCAGTCGATCTGCACCGCCACCAAGAACGAAGGCGTTGTTGTCTACTCAATCGGCTACGACATCACGGAGAATGGCAACGCGGAAACGCAGCTTGAAAACTGCGCATCCAGCCCGAACCACTACTACCCGACCGATGGCCAGGGCATATCAGCTGCGTTCAACTCCATCGCGTCCAACGTGAAAAACCTGAGGTTGACACAATGATCAAAGGTCCGACACTCAAAGGCCTGCGCACGCATATCCAACACTTTGCGCGGGATGACGGCGGCTCTGCGTCTGTGGAGTTTATTCTGGTCATGCCGGTCTACATTGCCATCATGGTGATGGGCGTGGAACTAGGCCTAATCACCCTGCGCCACACGCTTCTGGAACGCGGTCTTGATATCGCTGTGCGGGAGGTGCGCTTGGGTACAGGTACTGCGCCGCAGCATAACGATATCAAGGACATGATCTGCGAACACTCGCTGATGCTGCTGGACTGCCAGAACAAACTGCAATTGGAGATGCGGTCCGCCGATATTCGGTCGTTTGCCGCACTCGACACGTCCGCAGACTGCACCGACAGCGCCGAACCCACCAAGCCTGTGCGCGAATGGACCCCGGGTCTGCAAAATGAATTGATGCTGCTGCGAGCGTGCCTGAAGTATGAGCCGATTTTCCCCGATGCCTTCCTTGGCAGCGCACTGGATGTTGATGGAAGCGGCGAAGCCTCCGTCACAGTGACAAGTGCTTTCGTGCAGGAGCCTCTTTGATATGACCTACTGGCCTCTCATCAAATCCTACTTTCGCGATTTCGCTGAAGACACGCGCGGGACGATCATGGTGGAAACCGTGTTGACCCTGCCCATGATGTTCATGGGGCTGACCGCGATGTTCGAATTCTTCGAACTGCACCGGTTCCAAAGCACGCGGGACAAGGCGTCTTACACTGTCGCTGATATGCTGTCGCGCGAACAGTTTTTGATCAACGACGTCTACATGGACAATGTGAAGACGCTTTTCGACGAAATCGCTGATGATTACGGCGTCAACACGATCCGTGTGACGGTCATCGATTACGACGAGCCCAATGATGAATACGGCGTAGCTTGGTCAGAAGTGCGTGGCGAAAACACCATGGCGCCACTGACAGACGCGCAGGTGCGCGACGATCATGACATCCTGCCCATCCTTGACGACGGCGAGCAGGTGATCCTGGTAGAAAGCCGCGCACAATACAACACGATCTTCGACGTTGGTTTTTCCGACCAGCTGACCATGCGGACGCGCGTGTTCACATCGATCCGTTTTGCACCGCAGCTGAACTTCGAAGATTGACGCAGGCGCAGATCTGAAAATCTGAAAAATGCACGGAAGACGGGCTAGAACAGCGGCCCGTCTTCGCCTTTTTCGCGCTGGAGCAACATGGCCCCCAGCATATCAGCCATGATCTTGCCCGCGCCACCCGGTGTGACACCGCCAATGCCGATCCGCTTACCCATGCGCCACCACAAGCCCGGCATCCAGCGTGAGGGGGTTGACCGTTTCAACCGAACCACAAAGCCGTTCGACGGTTTGAACACGAAAATACTGCGATCGACTGACGCGATATCATCCATCGCCGCGATGATTTCACCATCACTGCTGCGCAACCCCGCTTCGGTCAGCTCTACACCGTGCGCAGTCGCCTGCCGCATCTTTTCGGCCACCCAAAGGCACGCGGCCCCCATCCCCAGCAAAAATGCCTGCCAGCCAAGCACAGCCGGGGGATGGGCCAGCCCAGTGTAGACAAGCAACCCCCCAAGGATCAAAAGCATCCCAACACCCAGGTACCTGCGGGATGGAGAGGCATAAAGCTCTGTTATCACGTCATCGGACATGGGCGCGTCGTTACCCGCTTTGCGCCCGGGCTGCGAGGGGAAATTTCAGGGAACCGACCGGGATCACGCCAGAACAGATTTACGCACCATATCCCAATAAAGCGCTTCCACGTCTTCCATGCTCAACCGCCCGCCTTCGCGGAACCACGTGTTCACACCCGTGAGCATGGCAATCACCGCCATCGCCGCGATCCGCGTGTCGCTGATTTGAAACACACCTGCTTTCACGCCGTCCGACAAGATATCCTCCAACCGCGCCTCATAGGCCCGGCGCAAAGCCTCAATGTGCTTGAAATTGGCTTCGGTGAGATTGCGCAGCTCCATGTAAGCAATGAACACCGCCTCGGGCCGATCCGCGTGATGGCGTATGTGAAAGCTGACAAAGTGCTGCAATCGCTCAAGCGGGGTGCCGGTCGCCTCCTGCGCGTCATAGGCGGCCAAAAGCTCATCCATATGATCCTTCATCAGATCAAAAAGCAGGCTCTGCTTGTCGGGGATGTAGTTATAGAGCGCACCCGCCTGCACCCCAACCTCAGCCGCAATTTGCCGCATGGAAACAGCCGCATAGCCGAAACGCGCAAACAGCGCTTTCGCCGCATCGCGAAGGCGCGGGCCGGTGATTTCGGAATGGGAACCTTGGGTACGTGCCATGCGCAACCATTTACCGAAGATGGCCCCAGATCAATCCCCGCTTGCGCAGGAGGGGGGATAAATGGCAAAACATCCCTGTAACTGGCTTTTCAAAGGAAGCGCCATGCGCGGCACCTTCATGATCATTGCAGCCACTGTCGGGCTTTCGGCTTGTGCCACCTTTCCCGAGGTGGACGCCCGCACCGCGCCGGAGGTTCAAAGCGCCTCGTATCCCGCACTTTTGCCGGTGGATGATCTGCGCGCTGAGGCCTCTACCGGACCGCTGGAACAGCGCGATCTGCCGCTGGTGGCGACGCTGGAAGAGGATGCCGAACAGATCGACAATCGCGCCAGTTCCCTGCGCGCCCGCGCCGCCAGCCTGCGCGGCGATGTGATTGACGAAGCAGACCGTGAGCGTCTGGATCAAGAGATCACCATCGACGACGAAGAAGTCTGAGAGACACCAACACCCGCGTTGCACAGGCTACCGCAAGGCTGTAGAGCCGATCTGAATAATCTACTCGGATCGGAGCGCCAACATGACCAGCAAACATGACACCCTTCGCCTTGGCATCGCAGGGCTTGGCACGGTGGGCGCGGGCGTTGTGAAGATCGTGCGTCAGAAATCCAACCTGCTTGCCAATCGCGCGGGCCGTGCCGTCGACATCACCGCCGTTTCCGCGCGCAACCGAGACAAAGATCGCGGTGTGACCCTCTCCCAATATGCTTGGGAGGATGACCCGGTCGCTCTCGCAACCCGCGACGACGTAGATGTCTATGTGGAATTGATGGGCGGCTCGGACGGACCCGCGAAGACCTCGGTTGAGGCCGCACTCAAGGCGGGCAAAAACGTGGTCACCGCCAACAAGGCCCTCCTGGCCCACCACGGTCAGGCGCTCGCTGAATTGGCCGAGGCAAACGGTGCAGTGCTGCGCTTTGAGGCCGCCGTCGCGGGCGGCATCCCAGTCGTGAAGGCGTTGACCGAAGGGCTTTCCGGCAATGACATGGATCGTGTCATGGGTGTGATGAACGGCACATGCAATTACATCCTGACGCGCATGCAATCGGCGGCACTTCCTTACGCGGACGTTTTCGCCGAAGCCGACGCGCTCGGCTATCTGGAGGCAGATCCAACCCTAGACGTAGGCGGCATTGATGCCGGTCATAAAATGTCGCTTCTGGCATCGGTGGCTTTTGGCACGCAGGTCAATTTCGCGGGCGTCGAACTGGAAGGCATTGAGCGCATCACAATCGATGACATCCATCAGGCCGCCGATATGGGCTACCGCATCAAACTTCTGGGCGTGGCGCAAATGACGGGTCGCGGGTTGGAACAACGCATGTCGCCTTGCCTCGTGCCAGCGACCAGCCCCCTGGGTCAGCTGGAAGGGGGAACCAACATGGTCGTGCTGGAAGGCGACCAGGTGGAACAGGTCGTGTTGCGCGGCCCGGGTGCGGGCGAAGGCCCGACCGCGAGCGCCGTGATGGGCGACGTGATGGACATCGCCCGGGGTTTCCGTGTGTCCACCTTCGGGGTGCCCGCAGCCGCGCTGACCGCCGCCAAACCGGCCAAAACCGCCACGCCTGCGCCCTATTACTTGCGCCTTGCGCTGGAAGACAAACCAGGCGCGCTTGCAAAACTGGCCGCAGTGCTGGGCGATGCCGGCGTTTCCATAGACCGCATGCGCCAATACCGCCACGACGCAGGCGCAGCACCCGTCCTGATTGTCACCCACAAGACAACGCGCGATGCGTTGGACGCCGCCATCATCGGTATGGGTCAGCTTGACGTTGTGAAAGAAGAACCGGTCGCGCTGCGGATTGAAGAGGTCTAGGCCCCAGACACCTCAGCCGCCTTGAAATTTATCACGCGCGACTGATCCACCGGGTCGATGATGAACCGGGCTGCCACACCGAACACATCGCGCAAAAGGTCTTCGGTCAACACCTCGGCAGGTGGCCCCTCCGTAAGCAGTTGCCCAGCCTTCATGACGCAGATGCGATCGCAAATCATCGCCTGATTGAGATCGTGTAGTGCAATGACCGCTGTCACGGGCAACTGGATGACCATTTCCAAAATCAGCATCTGATGATGGATATCAAGGTGGTTGGTCGGCTCATCCAAAAGCAGAACCTTAGGTTCCTGCGCCAGCGCACGGGCGATATGCACCCTCTGACGTTCGCCACCAGACAATGTGTGCCAGAGACGCGCGTCAAACCCCATCAACCCCACGCTCTGCAGCGCATGATCCACGACGCGGTCATCTTCTACGCCCCAGCCGCGCATGGCCGACTGCCACGGTGTGCGGCCCAGTTCCACCGCGTCGCGCACCTTGATCCGTTCGCCGGTATCGGCATGCTGCTCCACCAGCGCCAGACATTGCGCAATGTCGCGCTGACGCATGCCGCGCATGGGCCCGTCGCCCAAAAACACCTCTCCTCGGCTGGGCGCGCGAATGCCCGCCAACATGCGCAGCAGCGTGGATTTTCCCGACCCGTTCGGCCCGATAAGGCCAAGCTTTTCGCCCTCATTCACCTTGAGGGAAATGCCGCTTACAATGTCCTTACCCCGCGCGGTCCAGGCCAGGTTCTCACAGGACAAAATCATTGGCTCGCCCGCCCACCAATCAGGATGAAGGCAAACACCGGCGCGCCCACAAGTGCCGTCACCACACCGATGGGCAATACCTGCCCTGGGATGATCACGCGCGAAATCACATCGGCGAATATCAGGAAAACAGCGCCCGCCAATGCCGAAGCAGGCACCAGAACGCCATGGCGATTACCCACAATGAACCGCATCGCATGGGGGATCACGAGCCCAACAAACCCGATCGACCCCACGGTCGACACCATCACCGCCGTCACCAGCGCCGCTATGCCGATCAACGTCAGATGCACCCGCCGCACTGCAATGCCCAGTGACGCGGCGCTGTCCGCGCCAAACGTGAACGCGTCGAGCGATCTTGTATTCATCAAACAGGCAAAAGTTCCGAACAGGGCCGCAGGCACCACCGTCCAGGCATCAATCCAGCGCACACCAGACAGGTTGCCCAAAAGCCAGAACATGATGCCTCGCGCCTGTTCGGCATTGGCAGATTTGGCGATCAAAAAGGCAGTGATTGCGTTGAAAAGCTGCGAGCCCGCAATGCCCGCCAAAACGATCACACCGGCCGCGCGCAAACCAACACCGCCGCCTGCGGCATGGGCCAGCAAGGCCACCAGACCGAAGGCCAAAAGCGCCCCGCCGAAAGCTCCACCCGACAGCGAAATCATCCCGCCGCCCAAGCCCGCCACGGTCACCGCAACCGCGCCGGTCGAGGCGCCTGCGGAAATCCCCAGCAAATCCGGATCCGCCAGCGCATTGCGCAAAAGCGCCTGCAGCACCACGCCCGACAGTGCCAGCCCCGCCCCGCAGGATGCGGCCACAACGGCCCGCGACATCCGGTAATTCCAGACAATCCCTTCGTCGATCTTCTCAACCGGGAAGGACGCCCCGAATATCTTGTTGCCCAACACCTGAAACACGATGTCGAGCGGTATGCGCGTCTCACCCAGCGATGCCCCGGCGATGAGCGCAAAAAGAAGCACCGGGGGCGTCAAAAACCCCCAGTGTAGCCATGACCGGCGCCGTCTGTCGAAAGGCCGGTCAATCGCGGTCATTGTGCCATAATCATTGGGTAAGCCCAAAGCCTTCCAACTCACCTGCCACCTGATCAAGCGCCATGATCGCACGCACGGTCGGGCTCATGGCGTGGGCGTCGATGGTGATGATGCGGCCTTCCTTGACGGCGGTCATTTCCTTGGCGACCGGATCGTTTTGCAGGAACTGACGCTTCATTTCCACGTCATCAGCCGGGAAACGGCGGCGATCCATTTCAGCGATCACGATGAAAGTCGGGTCCGCCTTGGCAATGGTTTCCCATCCGACAACAGGCCATTCCTCATCGGATTGCACAACGTTTTGCACGCCAAGCTTGTCCATCATGTAAGCAGAAACGCCCTTCTGGCCCGCCACGTAAGGATCAGCTTCCATATCGGCAGAAGAGAACCAAAAAACGGCAGACGTGCCTTCAGGCAGGTTCAACCCTTCGGCTTTGGCAATCGCAGAAGCTTCCTGCGCCTTAAGATCCGACACCAGCGCGTCGGCCTTGTCATAGACGTTCAGCACGGTGCCCAGTTCTTCGATGCTTTTGTACAGTAGCTGCGTCGAGAAAAGATCAGAGCGCGTGCCGTCAATGCCGACGGTGTTGTCTTTGCCAGCGCAATCGGTCTGCATCACATAGGTCGGCACGTTCACATCGTGGAAGTTGTCGCGGGTGGCGATCAGGCCTTCCGGGCCGATATGCCATTCATACATGACCGTCACCAGACCGGGCTTCTTGTTGACGATGGTCTCGAAGCTGGGATCGTTGTCAGCCAGGCGTTCGATCTTGTCATTCACCTCTGCGAATTCAGGCAGAACCGGATTGAACCAGACGGATGTGCCCGCGACCTTATCGGCCTGATCCATCAGATAGAGTATTTCGGTGGTGGACTGTCCAACGGTCACAACGGAAGATGGCGCCTCATCAAAAGTCACCGTCTGGCCACAGTTTTCGAGGGTCAGAGGGTACTGGGTTTCACCAGCCAACGCCTGCGTACCAAGCGCACAGGTCAGGGCAGAAAATGCAACGAACATACGTTTCATATCAGATGTTCCTTTCACATTAGGCAGGTGGGCCCTCGCATAATCTGAGGCCCTCCTGAGAGGTTGCAGTAAGGCGTCGGAGATCGTTGGCTAGTGGCGTGACGCTTGTTTTTACCCAAGTAGTCAGGGCAAAACTGGCTCACCGCCTCAAATGGCGCGGGCAGTCTGGGTCGGGCATTGACGCCCGTGAACCGTGTTCCTCGAATTCCCGTTCAAATCCGACACGACGTCCATTGCACCGCTGCGTTGAACGGTCAAGAGCCGTTTTGCCCAAGTTTCGGCATACAGAACAGACGCGCGGCCTTTTGCCGTGAATTTGCCGAAACGCCCTTAATCCGCCTTGTGGGACGGCGCCTGCAAAGCTACACCTTCGCGCCAGAAAGCATCTAAAGGGAAGACCTATGTCCGCGCAATTTGATGACGCATTGCTATCGCTCGGCCTTGCACGAGTGGCCGAACAAGCCGCCCTCGCCTGCCGCCCGCTTGTGGGGCGCGGTGACGAAAAAGCCGCCGATCAAGCCGCGGTTAATGCGATGCGCGAAGAACTGGGCAAGCTCGACATCGCAGGCGTTGTGGTTATCGGTGAGGGTGAACGCGACGAGGCCCCGATGCTCTTTATTGGTGAAGAGGTGGGCACCGGCAACGGCCCGGGCGTCGACATCGCGCTCGATCCTCTGGAAGGCACGACCATCACCGCCAAAGCGATGCCCAATGCGCTGACGGTCATCTCGATGGCCCCACGCGGTACCATGCTGCATGCGCCTGACGTCTACATGGACAAGCTCGCCGTAGGTCCGGGATATCCTGTGGATGTCGTGTCTCTGGATATGACGCCGACGGAACGGGTTGAAGCACTGGCCAAGGCCAAGGGCGTGACTGCGTCCGAGATCACGGTCTGCGTCCTCGAACGCCCCCGCCATCAGGACACCATAACAGAACTGCGCGCGGTAGGCGCGTCGGTCTACCTCATCGGCGACGGCGATGTGGCAGGTGTCATCCACTGCTCTGACGCAGAAACGACCGGCATTGATATGTATATGGGATCCGGCGGCGCGCCCGAAGGTGTGCTGGCCGCAGGCGCGCTCAAATGCCTGGGCGGTCAAATCTGGGGGCAGCTGCTCTTTCGCAATGACGACGAACGTGGCCGCGCTGAAAAGGCCGGCATCACGGACCTGAACCGCATCTATGCGCGCGATGAAATGGTCACCGATGACGTGATCTTTGCCGCCACCGGCGTCACGCAGGGGTCGATGGTCGCAGGGCTGAAACTGGGCGCGGGCTACATTGAAACCGACACGATGCTGCTGAGATCAAAAACCGGCGAACGCCGCCGCATGACCTGCCGTCACCCGGTGTAGATTGAGCGAGGCGCGCCCGAAGGGAGCGACGAGCAACATGCCCGAGACCGCCTTCCTCAATGTCGAAACCTCCCTGACTGCCCGCCGCTGGATCGGTCCGGGCGCAGAGGTCGATCGCCAGGCCGAGGCACTGGCGCAATCCACGTCCCTGCCCCGCCCTCTGTGCCAAACGCTGGCCCGCCTTGGCGTCCAGTCTGAAGAGGTCAACAGCTATCTCGACCCGAAACTCCGCGACCTTCTGCCCGATCCGCGTTCCCTCAAAGACATGGAACAGGCCGCCAGCCGCTTCGTCGCCGCCACCCGTGCGACATCACGCATCGCAATCTTTGCCGACTACGACGTCGACGGCGGCAGCTCTGCGGCACTTCTCATCGATTGGTTGCGTCAGATGGGCCTCTCATCCACCCTCTATATTCCCGACCGGATCGACGAGGGCTATGGACCAAACCCCACCGCCATGGCCAAGCTTGCGGCTACGCATGATCTGATTGTCTGCGTTGATTGCGGCACGCTCAGCCATGACGCCATCGCGGCGGCTGAAGGTACAGACGTCATCATCCTCGACCACCATCTGGGCGGTGAAACGCTGCCCGACGCACATTCCATCGTGAACCCCAACCGCCAGGACGAAAGCGGGGAACTGGGCCATCTCTGCGCTGCTGCAGTGGTGTTCCTCATGTTGGTAGAAGCCGGACGTCAACTGCGTGAAACGGGCGAAACAGGGCCCGACCTTATGGCGATGCTCGATCTGGTTGCACTGGCCACCGTGGCCGATGTCGCCCCTCTGAAAGGCGTGAATCGCGCCTTCGTTCGCCAAGGCCTGCGCGTGATGTCCGAACGTCGCCGCCCGGGCCTCACCGCGCTCTCGGATGTGGCGCGTCTCGACACTGCGCCCTCCTCCTTTCACCTGGGCTTTGTCCTGGGCCCTCGCGTCAACGCCGGTGGGCGCATCGGAAAGGCTGATCTTGGTGCGCGCCTGCTGGCCACCACCGACCCGCATGAGGCCGCTGCCCTGTCTGAACGCCTCGATCATCTCAATGCCGAACGTCGCGATATCGAAGCGGCCGTCCGCGACGCAGCCCTCACGCAAGCTGAAGAGCGCGGCCTCGATGCCCCGCTCGTTTGGGCCGCAGCAGATGGCTGGCACCCGGGCGTCGTCGGTATTGTCGCAAGTCGCCTCAAGGAACGCACCAATCGCCCTGCCGTTGTCATCGGCTTCGACGGTGACGAGGGCAAAGGCTCTGGCAGGTCCGTCTCCGGCGTCGATCTTGGGGCGTCCATCCAACGCCTCGCCGCCGAGGGCCTGCTGACAAAAGGCGGCGGCCACCGCATGGCGGCGGGCCTGACGGTGACCCGCCAGAGTTTGGAAACCGCGATGGCCCGGCTTTCCGAGTTACTCGCCAGGCAAGGCGCGGGCGAAACAGGCCCCGCCGATCTCAAACTCGACGGTATTCTGATGCCCGGTGCGGCCACCCCTGACCTCGTGACCCAGATCGAAACCGCAGGCCCCTTCGGCGCGGGCGCCCCCGGCCCTCGCTACGCCTTTCCCGACATGGCAATCGCTTTTGCCAAACGCGTGGGCGACAGCCACCTCAAAATCCGTTTCGGTGACGGAACCGGCCCTCAACTTGACGCAATCGCCTTTGGCGCATTCGACGGATCTTTGGGCCCTCGCCTACTGGACCACGGCGGCGCCCGCTTTCATCTCGCCGGACGGCTGGACATAAACACGTGGGGTGGTCGGCAAAGCGTGCAACTTCGCCTCGAAGACGCCTGTCCCGCCTGATCTCGCCGCAGGGGTCGAAACTCAAAATGCTGCAAATACCCCCTTGCACACACCCATGCTTTTTCATAATCAGCGGGTCTAGGCCAAGTGCCAGATAGAGTGGCCCGTTCGTCTATCGGTTAGGACGCCAGGTTTTCAACCTGGAAAGAGGGGTTCGATTCCCCTACGGGCTGCCACCACCCCAGCAAAAACACACGGTATTTTACCACCAACGGCGGCGTCACGTGCTGTTATCAACTCCGTTTGAACGGTCCTGTCGAACCGCGCTCTACAAGATGCACCCCTAGACAGGTGGATGTCGGCCGCATGTCATCCTCTACCCAGCGGGCAAGACTTTCTGCTGCGCGTTGCCCCATTTGCCGAGCGGGCAGATGCACTGTCGTCAACGGCGGGTAGGTGAATTCAGACGCAGGCAGGTTGTGGATCGAAACAACCGACACATCCCCCGGCACGGAGAGCCCCGCGCGGTGCAATTCATGGAGCACGCCGAAGGCCATGACGTCAGACATACAAAACACCGCGTCAAACTGGCCGATCTGATCCATCGCCCGCTTTGCGCCTGCAACGCCTCCGGCAACGGAAATCGGTTCTTCAAAAAACCAGCAGGATTGCGCGTTCAGCGCAGCGCGTGTTGCATCGACCCGTGCCTTGTTGCGGTCATTGCCGGTCAGCGGCCCATGGATGACCGCGATCCGGTCGTGGCCCAGTTCTCTGAGATGCGTGCAGGCGATATCGGCAGCCAAGCGGTTGTCATACCCGATCGTTGGAAGGTGATAGGTTTCATCAAAATACGAAATCGCCAGCGCCGGAACCCGGGTACGCCGAAGCAGATCGTAAAACGCATCGCTGTGCGTCACACCGGAGATGAAAAACCCTTCGACGCCAACGTCCACCAGTTCCCTTGCCTTGCGCGCTTCGGTTTCGGGATCGTCGTCGGTGGTGGCTACGATCAATGAAAACCCATGCTGCACCAATGTCTGTTCCATGCTGCTGACCGTCAGGGCAAAGATATCGCTTTCCAGCGTCGGGATCAGCGCGCCCAGCAGACGTGTGCGTCCCGAATTGATCGCAAGCGCCGCCGCCGAGCGGACAAAACCCAGCTCTTCGATCACCGCTTCGACGCGTTCGCGCGTGTCCTTGTTGACCACATGGGGTGAATTCAACACCCGAGAGACCGTGGCCACCGACACCCCCGCCGCACGCGACACATCGCGCAGGTTGGGGCCTTTTTTCCTTGAACCACGGGGCATGTCGCCACGCTAACTGCAGAGTGTAACTAGTTTCAAGAAATTCTTGACCCGAATCGGGCGCTATGTAACCAGTTACATTGCCAAGGGGAGACAAGCGTGCTGCCGCAGCCAGTCATTCGGGATTTCAGCAATATGGGGTTCGAGGGATCGCGCCGCAGTTTCCCGGGCTTTGCTGCCTCCAAACAATCCATCACCCGCTCTCTGTCTCCGCGCGAAGCGATCCGGATCTCGCTAAACCCGGGCGATATGCTCTCGCTGCATAAAGGCAACGCACCGCAGATCGCCGCCCTTTTGGTGTTCGATCACGCCGGGCACCATGCTCCGGATTATCTTGGCCTTTCCAAAAACATGGAACTGAACACTGACGCCTTTGCCGCACAGGAACTTTTGGGATGGTATGCTGGCAATGGCGGCACGCCTGTCGGTCAGTTCCCCGCCACCCAGGTTACGGTCGACGATCTTCGCGTCTTTCGCGCGGTCCATCCCTGCACCGTCTGGGTGGTTCGGCCGCTCCAAATTGACGAACTGGTTTCCGGCGCAGATGCCGGTCAGCTGATCGTTTCCTGCACACCGGCCGCACAGGACAGCCCCGTCCTGCCGCCTCCCATGGGCGAGGTTCGCGACGAATTCACCGTCTCCCGCGGCACCGCGCGGGCCTATGAGGTGAGGCCCGGCGAGGTGGTGCAAATCATCGACATCGACGGGCAGCAGTGTTCCGATTTCATGGCCTTGCGCGCCGATGTGCTGGAACGTGGCGTTGAGCGCGCCATTGACAGCACCGCGACCCGGTCCATGGTGCGCGGCGCCTATCCAGGGCCTGGCTTGCTCGACAAATTCTTTGATCAGGATCTGCGGCCGATGATGCGGGTCGTGCAGGACACCTGCGGGCGCCATGACACGTTCGGCATGGCCTGCACCGCGCGCGGTTACGAAGAACGTGGGTTCCCGGGCCATGTGAATTGTTCTGACAATATCTCTAATGCGCTCGTCCCGTTCGGAGTGTCGCGCCGACCGGCATGGCCTGCGATCAACTTCTTTTGGAACACCTGGGTCGATCACCATTCCCACCAGTTGATGACCGAAGAAAGCCATTCCCGCCCCGGCGATTACGTGGCGCTCAGGGCCGTCGATGCGATGGTCTGCGTCTCCACCGCCTGCCCTGATGACATCGACCCGATCAATGGCTGGAACCCGACCGATGTGCATGTTCGCATCTACAAGCCAGACGCCCCCATCCGGCGCGCCGTGGCCTATCGCGAAAAGGAGGACGCACCCATGGCGATCAGCCAGGAAAGCGCCTTTGCGCCGGAAACATCCAAACTGACCAAGCATTTCGCACCGGCGCGGGATTTGTGGGCGCCAGTGTCCTTCCCCTCGACGGGCACGATCGGCGAATACTGGGCCTGCCGGGAAAAGGTCACGCTGCAGGATATGTCGGGATTGCGGAAATACGACATCATCGGCCCGGATGCCGAGGCGCTGTTGCAGCGCGTGATGACCCGCGATGTGGCGCGGTTGGCCGTTTGGCGCGGCACTTACGCGCTTATTTGTGATGAAGCGGGCGCGGTCGTGGATGACGGCACGCTTTTCCGGCTTGCCCCGAACCTCTTCCGCTGGTGCTGCGGCACGGAAGAAAGCGCGCGCGTTATGGAAAAACTGGCGACCGAAGAAGGCCTGCAAGCCCGCATTCACGCCATGGGGAACGCCCTGCCCAACCTCGCCCTGCAAGGACCACGATCCCGCGATGTGCTGCGCAAGATCGTGTTCACCCAACCCACCGTGCCTTCGCTGGATGATGTGAAATGGTTCGGCGTCACCGTGGCCCGCGTGGGCGACCGCGATGGCATCCCCTTCATGCTCTCCCGCTCCGGCTACACCGGCGAGCTGGGCTATGAGCTTTTCTGCGCCACAGATGATGCGCCCGGCCTTTGGGCCGCCGTTATGGAGGCGGGCGAGGAATTTGGGATTGAACCCATGGGCTCTGCCGCTCTGGATATCCTGAGGATTGAGGCGGGGCTCGCAGCGGCGAACGCCGAATTCGCGCCGGGCGTGGATGCGTTTGAATCCGGTTTGGGCTTTGCCGTCAGCCTCAGCAAATCGGATTTCATTGGCAAGGCGGCGCTCACCCGCAACGCGGAAAACCCGCGCAAGGTGCTGCGCGGGCTCTGGTTCGAAGGCGATGATGTGCCACTGCACAGCGCGCATGTGTTTGACGGCGAACGCCCCGTGGGGGTGATCACCTCCGCCACGCGGTCACCCATGTATGAACGCACAATCGCGATGGCCCGGTTGGCCGTCGAATATTCCGAAACGGGGCGAAAACTGGAAGTGGGGCAATTGGACGGGCACATGAAACGCCTGCCCGCATCTGTCTGCGCCGCGCCATTCTATGACCCCAAACGCGAAAGGGCACGAGCGTGAGTGAAGCCGTTGTAGAGCTTGAAAACGTCTGGAAAATCTTCGGCGAACGCGCCCCGGAGGCGATGGAGGCGGTGCGCACGGAAGGCATCGGCAAGCCCGAAGTGTTAGAACGGTTCGGCGCTGTCGTGGGCGTCAAGGATGCTAGCTTTTCTGTGGCCAAGGGGGAAATCTTCTGCCTGATGGGCCTGTCGGGCTCGGGCAAATCCACACTTGTGCGCCATATCAACCGTCTGATCGAACCCACTGCCGGAACCATCCGCATCATGGGCGAAGACATCGGCGCGATGAAGTCTGAGCAGCTGCGCGCGACCCGCGCCGACAAGATCGGTATGGTGTTCCAGAACATGGCCCTGCTGCCGCATCGGTCGGTTCGCGACAATATCGGCTTTGCGCTGGAGCTGCGCGGGATGGATGGCTACCACCGGGCAAAAGCCGCGGACAAAGCCTTGGAAACCGTCAGCCTGCATGGCTATGGCGACCGCCTGCCCTCTGAGCTTTCGGGCGGCATGCAGCAACGCGTGGGTCTGGCCCGCGCGCTGGCCGCAGACCCCGAAATCCTGCTGATGGATGAACCTTTCTCAGCCCTCGACCCACTCATCCGCCGCAACCTACAGGATGAATTCCTGAGCCTCAGTGTCGACGTGAAAAAGACCACCGTCTTCATCACCCATGACCTCGATGAGGCGATCCGAATGGGCGACCGCATCGGCATCATGAAAGACGGTGAAATCGTACAGATCGGCACCGCCGAGGACATCGTGACCGCACCGGCAGATGACTACGTGGCCGATTTCGTCGCGGGCATTTCCCGGCTGAAGCTGGTCTCGGCCTCCAAGATCATGGTCTCACCGGATCAGCACGGGCCCATCAAGGGCAAAGGTCACCCCGTGGCGCGGCCCGATGATGATCTCGATACGCTTGTGGGCCTCTCCACCGGGTCCGACCAACCGGTGCTGATCAAGGATGGCGACGTTTTGGTGGGGGTTGTCAGCAAAGATACCCTTCTTACTGGTCTGCAAGGGGGGGCAGAAGCATGAGCGGCGCAGAAAAAATCGACATCGAAGATCGCGACGTCTCCGTCGGCACCTTCGTTGCTCAAAATGAACCCTATTTCAGCACCGTTTTTGAGCGCCTTCAACGCGCCGAGCTTCCGCGCTGGCACATGAACATATGGGGCATTCTAGTCCCGTGGCTCTGGGCGTCTTGGCGCGGTGTGTGGCTGATGTTCTGGATCGCACTGGCGATTGATGTTCTGGCCCTTGTCTGTCTCATGCAGGTGTTGAAATTCACGCCGCTTCTGGAAGAGGCGCTGAAAAACCCTGAGGCCAACACAACCCTGATCCCGCGCTACACAGGCTGGATCAACACGTATTTCATCGTCGGTTGGGGTTTGCTAATCGGCGGCAGGCTCTGGATGGGGAGCCAGGCAAACCGGTGGTATTACGTGCAATACACCCGCTGGCGGATCGACCATGCGGTGGCCAATGGGGTGATGTTCAAACGCGTGGTGATCGGCCTGATCATCATGGCCATCTGTGCGCCGCTCACCACCTACCGTGCCACGCAGCTGCGCCTGGATGACCGGGCTTGCCTTGGACAAGTGCGGGCCGGTGAAACGGTTCAGGAACTGATGGCCCGCTACAACCTCAACGATCTGCCCGCGTTGCAGCAATCCATCGCGGATGAAGTGGTGGTGCTGCAAACGACGTTTGATCGCCTTGATGGGCTCACTGACCCAACAGACGCTGAAAAGACAGAACGCGCGGCGGCGCGCAAGGATTTGCGCGCCACAACGCGAGAGGCGCAGACGGTGGAAGACTTTCTGGCCATAACGCCCAAAGATCGGTTTGATTGCAAATTCATCGATGACTTTCCAACACTGGCCCGTTTTGATGCGCCAGCCGAAGTTCGCTACCGCCGCGTGCCGGATGAAGAGGCCCGTGCAGCGGGCGATGAAGACGCCACCATGGTGCTGGTTCAGGAAAGCCCGATTGTTGAAGGCCGCCGCATCAACATTTTCACCTACAACGCGGAAGCAATCGACACGAGCATCAACTATCTGCGGGCACAATACGCCGGCATCTTTGACGCGATGACATCCGTGCTGCGCCAGTCCCTGATCCGGGTCGAGGTCGCGTTCATGCAGACGCCTTGGCCGGTGGTGGCCTTCCTCTTCATGGCGCTCGCCTGGGCCTACACAAACCGCGCCACGACCATATTCGTGGCCGGGTCGCTGACCTTCCTGGCGGCGTTCGAGCTTTGGCAAGTGGCGATGCAAACCATGGCGCTGGTGGTGGTCGCCACGGCGATATGCGTCTTCGTGGGGCTGCCCGTCGGCATCTGGATGGCCAAGAACAAGGTCTTCCGATGGATCAATGAGCCCATATTGGACGTGATGCAGACGATCCCGTCGCTCAGCTATCTTGTTCCCGCCGTGGCCTTCTTCGGCATCTCGCAGCCGCCTGCGGTACTCGCCACCGTGATCTTCGCGATCCCGCCGATGGTGAAGCTGACGGCACTGGGCATCCTGCAAGTGCCCGAAAGCACGAAAGAAGCCGCCCTCGCCTTCGGCGCGTCTGAGCGACAGCTTTTACGCAAAGTGGAACTGCCGATGGCGATCCCGTCGATCATGGCAGGGCTCAACCAAACCATCATGCTGGCGCTGTCCATGGCCACGATCTCTGCCTTCATTGGCGCGGCGGGGCTGGGCGCGCTGGTCACAGAATCCCTGGGCGATGCCCAGGCAGGCAAAGGATTGTTGGCCGGTATCGCCATCGCGCTCGTTGCGATGATGATCGACCGCATCCTGCGGGGCATCCGTGCCTCCTTCAGCCGCATTTAACTAAAAACAGCAGAAACCAATAGGGAGACCAAAATGAAACATCTGCTCACAACAGCCGCAATCACAGCGGCGCTGATGGCCAGCACCCCGGCCTCGGCCCAGGAAAAGGTCATGATTTCTGATCCCAGCTGGAACGGCGCGCGCGCCATCGGCCATGTGATCAAAGCGGTCATCGAAGAGATGGGCGACGATGCCGAAATCGTCGCTGGCATGAACCAACAGCCGGTGATCTTCGCCGGTATGGATAAGGGCGATGGTTCCATCGATGTCCATCCCGACATGTGGATGCCCAACTGGCAGTCCGCATGGGATGAATATGTGGAAGGCAACGAATCCGTCCGCGTGAACACGCCCTATCTTGGCACATCGAACATCTACGTTCCGGCCTACTTGGCCGATACGGTGTCGTCCATTGAGGACCTCAACAACCCCGAAGTCGCCGCGATGTTTGACACCGATGGCGATGGCCTTGGCGAATACTGGCCGGGCGATGTGACCTGGGCGTCGACCAAGCGCTGGCAGATCAAGTTCAAATCCTACGGGCTTGATGCATTGTGGGAGCCCAACATCGTCTCCGCTGACACGTTCAAGGCGGGTCTCGCTGCAGCCTATGCCGCCGGTCAGCCGCAGCTCTTCTACCACTGGACACCTGAAGCGCTTCACGTTCAGTACGACCTGTCCATCGTGGGTGAGCCTGACCGTTTTGACGGCTGCGAAGACGTGGATCTGGACGCGGAAAACTGGCTGGAAGTGTCGGAGTTCGAATGCGTGATCGCACCCAACAACGTGCACGTCGCCTATTCGGCATCGCTGGAGGAGCGTAACCCAGACGTCGCTGCAATGCTGAGCCGCGTACAGTTCTCCGGTGACGAAATCAACGGCTGGATCGTTGAGATGTTCACCAACAAGCGCGACCCCGCTGAAGTGGCCGCGGAGTGGATCGCTGACAACAAAGACATCGTAAACGGCTGGATCAACGGCTGAGCCGTTCTATGCTGGAGCTGAAAGACGGGCCGCGCCTTCTCAGCGTGGCCCGTTTTGCATCCATGGCGGTGCTTTACCGATCTCATCGATCAGGAAATCCAAGAACACGCGCACTTTCGGTGACAGCACATTGGATTTGGGATAGATCAACCAAAGCACATTGTCCTCCGCCACCTCAAAATCCGGCAAGACACGCACCAATCGCCCCGAAGCCAATTCCGCATGGACGGCCCAAACGGCGTTGAGCGAAATACCGGCCCCCGCCAATGTCGCGCGGACCTGGTTTTGCCCATCATCCAAGATCAAGCGTCCCTCCGCGTTTGCAGGATCAAAATGCCCCGTCGCTCCACCCGGGCCCTTCAAGGGGCGCGCGTCCCGGTTTCGGAATGCAATCAGGCTGTGCCCTGCCAGGTCATCGGGCGTCTGAGGTACGCCATGCGACGCCAGATATTCGCGCGACGCGCAAAGGATCCGCTGATCATCGGACAGCTTGCGACCCTTGAGGCTGGTATCAAAGAGCGGCGCATTGCGCAGCGCCAGATCGTAACTGCCCTCGATCAGATCCAGCTGCAAATCCGAAAGACGCAGATCAAGCGTCAGCTCTGGATGCCGCTCCAGAAATTTCGGCAAAATGGGCATGATGTAGAGCTGCGCAAAAGTGCTGGGGGCTGCAAAACGCAGCGTTCCACGCAGAGCGGTGGTCTGTTTGCCCAAAGAGGCCAGTGCTGCTTCCTCCTGCGCGATGATTTCGCGGGCAAAAGGCAGAAAATCCGCGCCCTCCAAAGACAGCGACACCTTGCGCGTCGTCCGGTGCAGCAACTCTGCACCCAGATGCTGTTCCAGCTTGGCGAGCTTGGCGCTCGATACCGCCGGGGCCAGCCCAAGCCGACGCCCTGCCGCGCTGATATTGAGAAGCTCCGCCGCCAGCACAAAAAGGCGGAGCGCGTCTGTGTTGAGGCTCATTATATCCAATATCCGAATTATAAATCCTAAATTACCCTGTTTTTATAGCCCTTGCCAGAAGACATATAGGATTTGCGCCGCCCGCTTTTTTCCTAGACTGGCGCGACATCAAGGACGACAGGATCATGCTGGACAGAACCCACGCCACCGCCTTTCCGACCATCAACGCCGCCTACAACCGGGTGTTTCAACCGGGTCGGCTGAGCATCGGTCTTGTTCTGCCGTTGGAGGCCTACGCGGTGGGCGATAGACCCACACTGCGCGGGCATCTGGCGGCCGCGCAAAAAGCCGAACAGCTGGGCTTTGCCGCGCTCTGGCTTCGGGATGTGCCCTTTGATGTGCCAAGCTTCGGTGATGTGGGGCAGATGCACGACCCATTTGTCTATCTTGGCGCGCTGGCATCTGTCACGGATCGCATCGCCCTTGGAACCGGCAGCATCATCCTGCCCTTGCGACACCCGGCCCATGTGGCCAAAGCAGCGGCCTCAGCAGATGTGCTGTCAGAGGGGCGCATGCTTCTGGGCGTGGCCTCCGGCGATCGGCCAGAAGAATATCCGGCGATGAACATGAACTTCCCCGATCGCGGTACGCGGTTCCGTGATAGCGTGGATTACATCCGCGCCCTCGGCACACCCTATCCCACGCTTCATAACGGCCATGGCACCCTGACAGGCGGGATTGATATGTTGCCCAAACCCCATGGGTCCCGGCTGCCGCTGCTGATCACCGGCGGCGGCCAGCAAAGCCCTGATTGGGTCGCGCAAAACGGCGACGGGTGGATCACCTATCCCCGCAATGCCGCCGCCCAGGGCCAGATCATCGCCGATTACCGATCCCGCATTCAGTCAGCGGGCGGCGCGGACAAGCCTGTCATGCAATCGCTCTATGTCGATCTGCTGGCCGATCCAAACGCATCCCCCCGCCCTATTCATCTGGGCTTTCAGGCAGGCACGGATTACCTGCGCGCCTACCTGCGCGAGATCGAAGCGCTTGGCGTGAACCACGTCGCCCTCAACCTGCGCTTCAACCAAGCCCCTATCGACACCACGCTCGAACAATTGGCAGAGACTGTGCTGCCGGATTTCTCCTGAAAAAGGACCTTTACCATGACCAAAACCATTCTGATCACCGGCTCAACGGACGGCATCGGTCTACTGACAGCGAAGAAACTGGCCGCTGCTGGGCATACGGTGATGCTTCACGGCCGAAGCGCTGCCAAGCTGGGTGCGGCCGCAGCTGAGATGGGCGGTCATGTCGAAACCTATGCCGCGGATCTCAGCGACCTGACGGAAGTTGGAAAACTGGCGGAAGACATCTGCGCAAACCATGACCACCTCGATGTGCTGATCAACAATGCGGGCGTGCTCAAGGCACCAAAGCCCGTGCTGGATAACGGTCAGGACATCCGCTTCGTGGTGAACACCCTTGCCCCCTACCTGTTGACCGACCGCCTTTTGCCGCTGATGCCCGCCGACGGGCGTGTGGTCAATCTGTCCTCCGCCGCCCAGGCGCCAGTGGACCTGAAGGCGATACGAGGCGGCGTGGCTATGAGCGATATGGAAGCCTATTCCCAAAGCAAACTGGCCATCACGATCTGGACGCAGGAGTGGGCCAAAGCCCTGCCCGACGGGCCGTTGATGGTGGCGGTCAATCCCGGCTCGCTGCTTGCCTCAAAGATGGTGAAAGAAGGGTTCGGCATCGCGGGCAATGACTTGAACGTAGGGGCCGATATCCTGATCGAGGCAGCCCTCGGCGCGCGCTTTGCGGATGCGTCTGGCGCGTATTTTGACAATGACAGCGGCATGTTTGCCAACCCGCACCCGGCGGCGCTGGATCAGGTCCACGCGGGCGATGTCATGGAAGCGATCAAATCTCTTCTATCCGTTGGGGACTGATCAGCAGGTCACGTCGCCTCAAGATAGTCCAAGACAGACTGGGACGTTTTCAATGCAAGTGCCGCGATGGTCAGCGTCGGATGCGCGGTTGAACTGCTGGCAAAGACGCCTCCACCGGCGATAAACATGTTGGGGTGGTCATGGGATTGGCCGTCTGCCGTCACCACGGAATCTTTGGGATTTTTGCCCATCACCGTGGTCCCTGTCACATGGGTACCCGCCAGGCCCCAACTGCGCGACAAGATTTCGAACTGGTCTGCCATGCCATTGGCAGCGAACAATTGATCCATCGCGTGATCAAGCCCATCGACCGAATATTGCCCCGACTGGAAATGAATGTTCATGACAGGCATCCCCGAACTGTCCAGCGCCTCGGGGTCAATCGTGATCCGGTTATGGGAATCGGGCAGTTGTTCGGCAAAAAAGTAAATGTCGAATTCGCGCATGGCGTTGTCCCGGATGACCTCACCATGGGGACGGTCGGGCGACAGGTTCTGCAGCGCCTTGACCGTGATGCCGCCCAGATCAATGCGGTTTTCCAAGACAACGGTGACCCCGGCGCGGTCTGATTTGAAATCCCCCGACCGCAACAAATGTGCAGCCGAGTTGGCCTGCGGACCCCGCCCGGCAAAAACCGGTGTCTTACTGCGCAGATGCACCAGAACGCTGGGATGCCCCATCAGGTTTCGCCCCACCATGTCCGATGAATTGGCAACCCCATTTGGCGTGGCCTCTGAACTAGAAGCCAAAAGTAGCTTGGTCGTCTCCATGGTGTTGGCCGCGACGACAAAGGCCCGCGCTTTGACCTGTCCCACATGGCCATCTGCATGCCGGTACTGCAGCGAGGTGACGTTTCGGCCCTGCCCAACATCGATCCGTGTCACCTGTGTTCTATCAAAAAGCTCGGCACCCGCATCAATCGCTTTTGTTGCGTGCACGGCACCATTGTACATCGCTCCGATCGGGCAGATCGGCGTACAAAGGCTATGTCCGTGACAGGCCGGACGCTCTTTATAGGGTTGCAGTCCACGCGCCTGCGGCAGAATACGAAACTCCATACCGCTTGACGCAGCCGCGTCATTGACCGTGTGCTCCAGGATCGAAATAGGCATCGGACCCAGAGGAAAAGGCGCGCTGCGGGGCGAGCCCAGATCATCCTCCTGATCACCGGAGATCCCCATCTCATCTTCGGCCTGAAGGTAATAAGGTTCAATATCGGCATAGGACAGCGGCCAATCGCGGCCCACGCCATAACGCGTCTTTATGTCAAACTCATCAGGCCGCATGCGCAGACAGGCACCGCCCCAATGCCATGTCGTGCCGCCCACCACCCGCAGGTAATCGGTGGCAAATATGTCAGGGCCTTTCTGGGTGAGATAGTGATGCGGATGCGCTTCCTGTGGACGAGGTGCGTATTCCAGGCTGGGATAGCAGGCCGAATGGTAGGGATCTTCGGTTTTCTGATACGCATCGAAGACATCCCCGGCCGTCACCCAGGGACCGGCCTCCAACACCGCGACACGCAGGCCAGCCTTGGCCAGGCGATAAGCACTCAGGCTGCCCGCCACGCCAGATCCAACAATGGCCACATCATATGTTGTGTCCCCCAGAGGATACATCACCGGGGATCAATCGGCGGTGTTTTTACCCAATCTCCCGGGGCACCATCCGAAAAGCCCGGAACGGGGCGATAATCGGCCAAAAGCTCAAACATCAGCGCCTTGTCATAGGTCACGCGGCGATTGGGCCGTTCATCGTGATAGTACACGCCAAGGTAATAGGTGGTCAGAAGATGCGATACGAACCACCGCTCGCCAAACTCGAAGAATTCTTCGGCAAAGATCGGGCTGATGGTCTTTTCTGTCTGCCCCTCCAGCAACGCGGTGATCATCGCGTAAGAGGTGGAGATGTGTTTTTCGACCCAAGGCTCCCCTTGAAAGGCTGCGAACACATCCTTCGAATACGCGACATCCAGATCGTCGCGAAGGGTCACAAGCTGGGAGAGCCGATAGAACACCTCGAAACTTGGGGCAGCAGGATCAGAATTTACCGGATTGTGGCCATCAAGCAGAGCGGACGCGGTCACAGATGGCGTGCTGCAGATCAGACCTGCAATCGAACTCGCCGTGGCTAGAATAAATTCTCGCTTCGAAAAAACCCGCATCTGCTATGGATAGCGGATGCGGGCTGGTTTGCTATGCGTCATCAGACCTCAGGTTGAACGGATGTCGCCTTAGAAGGCGAAGGACACTCCGAGCTGACCGTAAATCCCGTCGCTGCGGTTGGTCGCGACATTGGTGTCAAAATCGGCAAAGCCAACGGACAGCGAAATGCTGGCTGTATCGCTGATGCCGACCCGACCGAATGCACCGTACCGCTGCTGGTCAAAGTCTTCGTTGCCAAGGAATGCAGTTTCGGCGCCAAGCACGAAGCTGCCGAAGTTGTACCCCAGCTGACCACGCGTCCAGTAGGTTTCAAACGCGTCAGAATAGTTGCCGCGCAGGTCGACATAGACAGGGTTGGTCTGATTGCCGTCGTGGTGCAATTCCAGTTCAATGGCAAAGCTGGTTTCATCGCCCACGGCCTGGTTGGATGGAACCACAACCGATTGGCTGGAGTCCTTATAAGACACACCGATGAACGCGCCGCTCTGCCATTCAGCGGTGTTGAAACGGTATCCAACCAGCAGATCAGTATTGAAGCTGTCGCCATTGACCGGCACGCCAGCAGCCGTGTTAAAATCATACTCGCCGCCGCCCAGCGTCAGCTTCACGGCAGGACCACTGGTGTCCAGATCGGTGAAGGAGTGAATCCAGCCCGCAAAGAGGTAGTAAGAGTCATCCGTGGCATCAATGCCCGTGAAGACAGCGTTCTTTGGTGCGCCCTGAGCGAATGCCGATCCAGCAGCAAGCGCAAGACCACATGTGGTGGCAAGGAGGAATGAAGTTTTCATGGTATAGCCCCAATTTTGAATTTGATTGTAAACCATCACAGTTTTCAAAGTATTGATATATAAGGTCTGCCAGCCTCATGACTTTTTGAATGAGTGTAACTTTTTGACCATAAAGCAAAACGCCAGCTTTGCTTAAGTTTCCATTTCAAAATGCCCAAGAAAATACCTGATCGTTTTCTCCAGCCCCTGCTCCAGGTCGACCGCAGGCGCCCAACTCAAGAGGCGTTTGGCTTTCGCGATGTCCGGACAGCGGTATTTCGGGTCGTCTTTGGGCAGGTCCTTCCTCACAACCTCTGACTTGGATTTGGTCCGGCTGATGATCAAACTGGCAAGGGTTTCGATCGAAATCTCGTTGGAATTTCCAAGATTGACCGGACCGATACCATCCGCGGCATGGTTCATTAGCGCCATCAACCCATCCACCATGTCGCTCACATAACAAAAGCTGCGGGTTTGCTGACCGTCGCCGTACAGCGTAATCGATTGATCCTGCAGCGCCTGCACAGAAAAGTTCGACACCACGCGCCCATCATCTAACTGCATGCGAGGGCCATATGTGTTGAATATGCGCGCAACCCGCACGCTCAATCCATGCTGACGCTCATAGTCGAAGCACAGGGTCTCCGCGCACCGCTTGCCCTCGTCATAGCAGGCTCTCGGCCCGCATACGTTCACGTGGCCCACGTAATCCTCGGCCTGCGGACGCACCTGCGGGTCGCCATATACCTCACTGGTGGAGGCCTGCAAAACGCGCGCGCCCGATGCAAGCGCGAGATCAAGCACTGTCTTCGTGCCGAGCACATTGGTCATTGTCGTCTTGATCGGCTCTGTCTGATACTGAACAGGAGAGGCGGGAGACGCAAGGTTGTATATCTGATCGACTTCTACATTGATCGGATCGCACACATCCTGCTCCAGCAATCTGAACCGGTCGGAAGCGAAGGCCTTATGCAGATTATCCTTAGAGCCCGTGTAGAAGTTATCGAGGCAGGTCACCTCATCACCGCGATGAAGAAGCGCATCGATCAAATGCGATCCCAAGAACCCCGCGCCGCCAGTTACCAAAATTCGTCTACTCATCTGAGCACGTCTAACCTTGCTTTATGGGTGTTTTCACGGCCTCGGGCATCAAACCCTTTTCCGCGGTGATAGTGCCTTGCGCCACATCCCGCAACCTGGCTTCAACGGTTTGATAAGTATGCATTTTCACATCATTAGGCCCCGAAGATGCCACCGCGGTTGAAAGATGATCTGCAATTTCAACCAAGTGTGGTGTTTCCAGCAACCCAAGATCTTCACGCCAAATGACCTTCACTTCATCCCGCGCAGCCGAAAACCCGATGAATTCATGGATATCGGCCACCGGATCCGCAATCAGGATGCCCAATTCCGGGCGATCATCTTCCCCCGAGCGGGTCAGCACGAATTTACGATACTGTGCCGTGGGTCGCGTGTCTTTCATCAAGCCAAGGCGGCAGGCCAGCCGTTCCAGTGCCGTGTACCAGTACACGCCGAACCACATGCGTTTGCGATGCCAGACACAGGCATGCAGTGACTGGTCCAATATGTCCCGGTCCGTTTCTTTACCCCATTCAAACAGCGCATAAATCTTCTTTTCCTCACCCTCGATCTCAGCGGCCATGCCAGGCTCGGGCACAGCCGTGAATGCAAGGCTTTTGCCAGGTAAAAACAGCGTGCCTGTGATCGGGGCACCAGCGGGCAGCGCGAAATCTTTGGGCACGAAAAAACTCAGCCCTGTTGCAGAGAGTTTATCGACCCGCCCCATCCCGCCATTCACTTCAATGGGCAGGGGCAAGGGAAACCGATAATCCGCGCGCTTGTTTTCCGCGCTTCGCATGGATCGCAACATGACCAGAAGCGCGTTATAGGCATTCCACGCACACCAGGCCACAAAAGTGTAGTAAAGCGCGACGCCGTAGTCCTCCAACGCTTCGTAATCCGGGAAGATGAAGGTGATGACTATGGCAGCCACATTAGCGACAAATACCAAAATCTGCGGGATCAACAGATCCACCTCAAAATTCCCGATGAAAGCCTTGGACGACACCACCCACGGAATGCGCCCTTTGAAGTAGGCAAGTGTCGAAGCGACATAGACCACAAAGCGGCTCATCGCCATTTGTTCATTGGCGCGCAGCCGGGTGTTGCCGCGTCCCAGCTCATCAAAAAAGAAGTACATCAACAGGACGTACGGCACGAAATACCATAGAAAATCATAGGTGGGCGTGATCGGATAGCTGCCCAGGGTCACGATATAGAACGGCGCAAAATAGCTGATCAATCGCGCCCAACCTTCAAAGTGAAAAATCACAAAAAACGTGTAGGCCAGGTTCTTGATCCAGCCCAGTTTTGTTGTGAAGGGCAGTTTTTCCTGGTGGGCCGCCTGAACATTGCCTTGGCCCCAGCGCAGACGTTGCCTCTGAAATTCGCCCAGATCAACTGGCGCCACACCATAGGCCAAGGTGATCGGATAGTAGACCGTCTTGTAACCCAGTTTCTGAGATTTGATCGCGACATGGATGTCTTCGGTGCATGTCGTCTCCGGAAAGCCGCCGATCGCCTCGATCGCGGCGCGGCTGACGATGGTGGACGTGCCACAACAACTGGTCGCACCGATGTAATCCCGCCCGGCCTGACCAATCTGGAAAAAAAGGCTCTGGTCGTGCCACAGACAGCCGTGTTCAGGATCATTGTCAAACTGAAAGGCGTTGGTGTTGTAGTAATCCTGCGGCGCCTGGACAAAAGCCACCTTGGGGTCGTCAAAATGGCCCAGCAACCGGTCCAGATAGTCGCGTTGCGCAATGTGGTCGCAATCTATGACTGCGATGTAATCACCCTTGGCGTATTTGAGCGCATTGTTCAGATTGCCCGGTTTCGCGCCCGTGTTTTCTGATCGCGCAAGGTAATGACACCCCAATTCATCAGCCACGGCTTTGATCTCTGGCCGGTCTCCATCATCAAGGATCCAAGTTTCATGCGGGTAGTCGATATGCATAGCCGCCAACGTCGTACGGCGCACCAGATCGGCGGATTCATTGTATGTTGGTACAAATACATCGACTTTCAGACCCTCTGGCGCTTGCCGCTCTGCCCTCGGCTTGACCTTCCAGCTCAACGGGATGACGGCAAGGCTGGAAATCAGTATGTAAAACTCCATCAGGAGCATGGCCGCCGACAGGCCCGGATACTCCGTGTTGAAGACAAAAATGCGCCATGTGAAATAGGTGACCGCCGACATCAGGAACGCAACCATCAACACCATGCGGCGCAGGTGCCCACGCGAATGCGAAGCGTAGAATTCCGAAATTGTCACAGTGCGCCCCAGGGTCTCACGACTTTATAATGCGCCAGCTAAACCACCAAATTCGGGCGTGTTCCATCCTAAACTATTGCTGCGCACGAAAATAAAAAATACCTGTTGAGAAAAGGATAGAGTTCCCGTGGACACCAATCGACGCTTTGCGATTTCTGCACTGGCCTTGGCCCCTATCGGCCTTGGCATGTGGTGGCTCTCGCCGGTTCGAACCGCCACGCCACCCGAAGCGACACGCGAACCTGTTGAAGACGCCGTCGCGCAGACAGTGGACCCTGAGGTGATCGATGCCGGGCTCAAACTCTTTTTGGCGTCCCGGATCATGACGCCGGCCATGCGCTGCGGTGCCCGCCGCGGCGATGGCGCGCCTGCCTATGCGCAGGTGGAAGCCCTGCAAATGGTCCTGTCAGGATCACCCCACAGCTCCGCCGAAGACATCGCTGCAGATCTCGAAGCCCGCCACGAAACGGATTTGTCCGCTGCGAGGGTGACATCTGTAGACGGTTGGATCATGACCGAAACAGAAGCACTGTCAGCATCCCTTGCGATGCTTAAGCAGGATCAGGATTGCGTGCAGTCTCTATGATCATCGATTTCGAAACCCTCCCGCCGGAACAGGCGCTCGACTATGACATCTGCATCATCGGCTCCGGACCGGCGGGTATGAGCGTCGCATTGGAGCTCATGGAAAGCGGCCGGCGCGTGGCCATGATTGAAAGTGGCAAGGTGGACTATGACGGCGAAATTCAGGAGCTTTACGAAGGCGACGTGGTCGGATTTGACCATGACCCCCTGGATGCCTGCCGCCTGCGCTATCTGGGGGGCAGTTCGAATTGCTGGAACGGCTGGTGCGCGCCCTTTGACGCGATTGATTTCGAAAAACGGGCCGATATTCCACATAGCGGCTGGCCCATCACCCGCGACGATCTGAAAGAGGCCTATTTGCGCGCCGGAGAGATCTGCGAAATTGGCGCCCATGAATTCGGCGATATTCGCGATGTGGTGCCCGATGCCGACTACCCTGCCTTCGATCAAGACCGGATCGAACTGAGTTATCTGCGCTACAGCCCCCCTACGCGGTTCGGCGAAACCTACCGTTCGGTGTGGGAGGCTCACCCCAATTTTGATCTCATTCTCGGTGCCAACGCCACACAAATCCTGCTCGATGATGATCGCAATTCGGTCGCGGACATCACCCTGTCCGGCTTGTCAGGCAAATCGCAACCCATCCGCGCCAGGCGTTTCGTTTTGGCCTGCGGCGGTAACGAAAACGCACGACTTTTGCTGGCGTCCAACGGCCAGATCGAGGCAGGCATCGGCAACCAAAACGATCAGGTCGGTCGGTATTTCATGGAACACCCCTACGCGGCGTCCGGGCTTATCTTTGCCAACGGGTTCGATCCGCTTTTGCAGAAAGGCCGGTTCATCGACGGCATTGAACACCGGGCCATCTATCGCACGGGCACCGCACTGCAACGGCGCAAGTCTCTGCTCAGCTCGATCCTATTCCACAAGCCCGAACCGAATGCAGACACGCTTTTTTCCTGGGGCAATCGCGATTTGCCGGATGACACGGATGAAACATCCAAGGAAGTGCTGCTATCCCAATCCGAACAGGCCCCCAACCCGTCCAGCAGGATCATGCTGTCGGAACGACGCGATCGTTTCGGCCACTCGCTGGCTCTGATGGATTGGCGTCTGGGGGAAATCGACAAACGCTGCATCGTGGAGAATGTGCAGGCGCTCGGCCTCGAATATGCACGCCTCGGCATGGGACGCGTCAAACTGGCCGACTGGTTGTTGGACGGGGATGCAATGTGGGGCATCGGCGCAGGCACGCATCACATGGGCACAACGCGCATGGGTCTTGATCCCAAAACCAGTGTGGTGGATGAAAACTGCAAGGTGCACGGGCTCGCCAACCTCTACATGGCAGGGGCGTCGGTGTTCACGACCTCAAGCTGGGTGAACCCGACCCTCACACTTATGGCGCTTGCCGTGCGGCTGGCAGATCACCTGAAACAGGCCTGACCGCCAAGACCAGTCAATACAGTGACAGACAATATGGTTAGTATGGGTTGCGGCTCTTGCCTTTTGTGAACCACATGTTCTTGGTTTGATACTTGCGCCGAATGTTTTCCATGCCCTGCACCCAACCGTGACGGGGACGTCGACGGGCCGTATCAAGGGGCTGGTCAAAAATGGCCTGAAAGAAGTCCCGAGCCTTTGAAAGGTAATCCTCTACTCGGTCAAAATTGCCGGTAAAAACCGACGCATTTTGCATCGCAAGCTGCCGGTCTGGGTCCGCATCCAACTCAATGATGGTTTTGATCGCAGTGTCGGCGTCAGGAAAATTGCGCAGGTTTAAAAAGGCGTCCTGGTTGAATTCATCCTCAATCAGCGGATCGCCCCAATAAACTGGTATGGAGTGGACAAGATAAGGATCCGTCATCTTTTCCGTAATGTACCCTGGCTGCTCCGCATTTTCGATGGCAAGTGTGAACCGGCAATCACGCACAAGCTTTCGTTTTTCAGCGCCCCAATCGACATCCGGGCCCATCTCGGCCAGTCCGTTGTAGTTTCGCCTAAGCCTGCCGGCGGAAATAACCGGCTTTATCGCGTGCAATGCTTCAAAAAATTCCAGTCGATAGGGGTCGGCCACAACGCTGTTGGAATAGATGAAATTGCAAAATTTCGATTTCGTTGACAGTTCGTCCTTTGTCAGCCGAGCCCGATTTTGCAGCCCTTTGGCTGCCGGATCCATTGCATAAATCGGAACGCGCAGATAGCGATCCCCGAACTCCAGAAACTCCCCACTGATCGCATAGTCACATGCGTTGAAATCGGGCGTCATGTTCTCACCCGCGATCAAGACTTTCACCGTATCTGGGCCCGCGGCATGGTGTTGCGGCGCGAAAGGCGTGAAAAAAAGATAGTCTGCTTCTTCAAGCGCAACCTCCTCAAAGTGGTCCGGACTAATCGCCCCATAAAGCAGTTCAAACTTTTCGGAGACCTGCGGCCCAACGCCCTGAAACAGAAAACACACTTTTTTTCGCATCTTGGCCTGACCTCGTCATCACAGTGACGCGTAAGCTGTCACAGAATCGGAACGCCCTGACAAGCGTTTTGCTCAGATCCAAGTCCTGCTCATCCGCCCCAGAAAGTGCGCCCAATCCCCCCAAGTCATATTGGTTGCGTTTTTATCGCGGATATAACGCAATTCTCGCCGAACAAGGCTGCGGTCGACGCCCGCACTCACCTGACCTGGGTGCAGGCGGTTGACCACCACCGGCTCAGGCAGGATGGCGGGTGCACCCCATTTATCCGCGCACTGCTTGTAAAAATCCACATCCATCAGCCAGACCAGATTTTCATCAAACCGAGGCGCGCCCTCGCGCTGGAAGGCCAGCACCGATGGGCTGCTGACCGTGTTCTTTCCAAAATGAATACGATCATGGTATCGCGGCACCATCGGCCGGATCAGGCGCGTGCCGTCATGGGTATGCGCACTGCCCGTCAAACACCAATCCGCATTTTGAAACACCGCGGCGATTTGGGCCAGCGCCTCTGAGCCGTTCATGAAATCATCCTGAAACAGCACCTTCACAACCTTGCCCCGCGCCGCTTCAATCGCGGCATTGGTGTTGGCCGAGGCCTGACGTTTCAAATGTCCTGTCTGCACATGGTGCAGGGTCAATGTGTCATATCCGGCACAGAGATCGCGGATTTCCGTATCGTCCGATTGATCCGCCACGATCACTTCGAAATCCGAAAAATCTTGTCCCGCCAGCACATCCAGCGACTGCTGCAAAAACGCAGCCCCCTGACCGCCCATGGCATAGCTTGGTATGCAGACTGACAGAAACGGGGTCTCAGGCATCAAGGGTCCAGCCGGTTGCGCGCGCGTCCAGCCGTTCTTGCTGAAATGCGGAACGGGTGTCAAACCGCTTGCATACCTCGCCGCTCCCCGTCTATGCCCAACAAAGCCAGAAACCGGGATGCTGATGCCTTTGAAATCCATTCTCCACAAGAAGGCCGGGCGCAAGTTCAAGAACCTACGCGCGAACACCCGTTGGGTGGATAATGTGCAATTCACCTCCTACATCGACCGGTCGATTTCGCCCGAACATGAAACCGGCGTGCATGGCGCTATGCGCGCGGCCACGGGCAATGTTGCTTTGGGCCGGGGTGTCTCTGTGGGTGCCGGGGACGGAGCTAAGGAAATCGCCTTGATCTCTGCCGGTCTGGTGGAAAATTTCGATCTGTTCGAGGTGTCAGAAGACCGTGTGGAACAGTCCCAACTCAAAGCCGCAGAGGCGGGTTTGAAGGACAATGTAAACGCCCGGCTGGAAGACGCCTTCGACAACGATTTCGACGGCGAATACGATCTCGTCTACTGGGAACATGCGCTGCATCACATGTTCGATGTCGATCACGCCGTCGGTTGGAGCGTGCGCGCGCTCAAACCCGGCGGACTGCTGGTGATCAACGACTATATTGGCCCCACCCGTCTACAGTGGCGGCGCAGTGAAGTTGGCATGGTCCGCCAATTCCTGCGCGACAACGAAGATCTTCTGGGCGTGGATCCGAAACGCGTCAAGATGGGCACGCCATTCCGACGCCTCAAACAGGCTTACCGTGATCCGTCAGAAGCCCCCCAGAGTGACAAGATCGAAGCCGCCTACAAACGCCACACGGGCGAAGACCTCAACATTCTGGGTGGTGCCATCATTCATCTCGGCGGCGGCTTTCTCAACGGTGCTGAAGACCAAGATCCCGACATCCACGACCGCCTTATCCGGCTCGATCAGAAAGCCCGCGATCAGGGCATTTCGCATTTCGCCTTTGGCCTGTGGCAGAAACCGGGCTGACGCCCGAGCCCTTAAAGCCCAAGATCCATCAGCGCCTTAATCTGACTCTCACCCGTGCCCGCGACAATGCGGCCCAGCTCTTCCTCACCGCGCAGAACCAACAAGGTCGACCGGCGCGGAATGTTTCGGCTGACGGTTACATCGGCGCTCCTGTATGTATCCCAATCCACCTTCACGAATGCCATCGCCGCATCATAGGCCGGATCAGCCTCGCGCAGCGCATTGATGACCCGTTCCTGCCGCTTGCAGGTGGTGCACCACTTGGCGCCGAAATCGACAAAAACAGTCTGCCCGGCGGCCAGTTTTTGATCAATCAGACCGGGCGTGTAATCGACAAACCCGGCCGCGCGCGCTTTCAATGGCAGGGCCGCCATGGCCAGTCCTGCCGCAATAAAAGTTCTGCGTTTCATTCGCGTTTCCTTTCCTCAGAACATGACAGATAGATCTTGCAACCAAATCGGCATCACCTCGAGCGCCCAGGCCTCGGCCATATGATGCACGTTGAGCAGCAGCATTGCCCCCACCAGCACGAATGTTGCCCCAATGATAGGCTTTGATCGCTCCGCCAAGCCCCGCAGCGTATTGGCCCGTGTCCGGATTGCCTCACTCGCGCCCAGCCCCAGGCCGACGATCAGGGTGGAGACACCGGCGGCAAAAGCAATCATGATCGCAGTGACGTAAGCAAGGCTCTCCCCTTGCGAGGCCAGTGCGATGGCACCCCCCAGCGTGGGCCCGATGCAAGGTGACCATACAGTGCCCAGCAGAAGCCCGCCCAGAAACTGCCCCCGGTTCGACCCCGCATCAATGTCATTCATCCGCGCATCGGCCCCAGCGGCAACCCCAGCCGTGGCCAACTCAAAACGGTGCGCGAAGGCGGGTATCAAAAGGATCACCCCGAACACAATCATCAAACCCGCACCAATCTGCGCCAGTGTATCCTGCGTCAGCCCGATGGCGGACCCGAATGCGGTGACAAAAACGCCAAAGACCACGAAGGAAACGCTCATTCCCGCCGCCAGCATCACAGGCCCGGCCTTGCTGGCATTGAGCGCGCCCACCAGAACAATTGGCAGAACCGGCAAAACACAGGGATTGATCAGCGTGAGAAGCCCCGCAAGATACGCAAACAGAAATTCCATCGTGACCCGCTGGCCCTTTCGCAGTGTTTGGGCACAAAATGTGATCTGACGCGCGAAAGTTAAGTGACAAACCCTGACGAGGCGTCACATTTATGTGAAAAACAGGACAGGACCTCCATGATCGACTGGGACGACGCATTCGAAATTTCCGGCCATATCCCCGGCGCGCAGGACCTGCCGGATATCTGGGCCAGGCAAGCCGCAGCTTTCCGCGATGCATGGGCGGCCAAAGGCCTTCTGCAAAGCGACATCTCCTACGGCCCGGCCACGCGCCATCGCTATGATCTCTTCGTGCCCGAAGGCGACAGCGCTGGTCTGTTTATCTTCATCCACGGTGGCTACTGGCGGCGGTTTGACAAATCCTTCTGGTCCCATCTGGCAGAAGGCGCCTTGCACGCGGGCTGGACAGTCGCCATGCCCAGCTACGTCCTCGCCCCCGAAGCCCGCATATCCGACATCACCAAGGCCATCGCGTCCGCGGTCACAACGGCCGCCGCAGCCACCCCGGGCTCCATCCGCATCGCAGGACATTCCGCTGGTGGGCATTTGGCATCCCGCATGATGTGCGACGGCGTTTTGCCCAGCGCGGTCTCCGGCAGGCTCGCCCGCGTCCTTTCGATCAGCGGGCTTCATGATCTTGCACCCCTTTGCCTGATCCAATTGAACGAAATCCTACGCCTCACAGAAAACGAGGCTCGCGCGGAAAGTCCCGCCGCTTTGACCCCTCTGACGGGCGTGCCCTTTACTGCATGGGTCGGCGCACAAGAACGGCCCGAATTCCTCCGCCAGACCCGCCTGATTGAAGAGGCATGGACGCGCCACGACATCGACGCATCGGCCATCTATGACGCAGGCCACGACCATTTCACGGTAATTGAAGCCCTGCGCCAACCCGACAGCCCCCTGACGCAGGTCATCTTGGCATGACGCTCCTACGCAAAGATCTTTTCTGCCTGCCTGATGGGATCATCTATCTTGACGGAAACTCCCTCGGCCCTCTGCCCAGAACCGCTGCATCACGCTTGACGGAAACGGTGAAAACCGAATGGGGCGAAGATCTCATCCGGGCGTGGAACACGCGCGGCTGGATGGATGCGCCTTCACGCCTTGGTGACCGGATCGCGCCAATCATCGGCGCCCCCCAGGGTAGTGTCATGGTGGGCGACACGCTCTCGCTCAAACTTTTTCAGGCGCTATCTGCCGCGCTTGATCTGGTGCCGGAGCGGCGTGTTATCCTGTCTGACACCGGCAATTTCCCGTCCGACCTCTACATGGCCAACGGCCTTGCGAAACTAAAAAGTCAAGGCCACGAACTGCGCCTTGTCGCCCCGGGCGACATTGAGGACGCCATAGATGACAGTGTCACGGCCGTCATGCTCACGCATGTGGATTACCGCACAGGCGCCCGCTATGACATGGCCCGCATCACCGATGCCGCCCACGCTGCAGGCGCGGTGATGATCTGGGATCTGGCCCACAGCGCAGGCGCGATTGAAGTCGATCTGACCGGTTCGGGCTGCGCCTTGGCGGTGGGTTGCACCTACAAATACCTTAACGCGGGACCCGGCGCGCCCGCTTTCATATACATGCGCCCTGACCTGATGGATCGCATCACGCCTGCGTTGTCAGGCTGGCTTGGCCACGCAGCCCCTTTCGCGTTTGAACCAGACTACCGCCCAGCACCCGGTATGGAACGCATGCGCATCGGCACGCCGCCGGTTCTGCAAATGGCAGCACTGGACGCAGCACTGGACATTTGGGAGGGGCGCGATTTATCCGCGGTCTGGGCAGCATCCCAGGCCCTCTCCCAACGCTTCATCGCGGGCGTCGAGACCGCCTGCCCCACCCTGCGGCTTGTCAGCCCGCGCGATCCCAGTGCGCGCGGCAGTCAGGTGTCTTTTGCAACGGATAACGCCTACCCCATCATGCAAGCCTTGATCGATCACGGCGTCATCGGTGATGTTCGGACGCCCGACATCCTGCGGTTCGGCATCGCTCCGCTTTATCTCGACACCACTGACATTGATCGCGCGGTCGAGGTCCTGGCCCGCATTCTCAAGGAAAGGCTTTGGGATCGCGAAGACTACAAAACCCGCAAAGCGGTCACCTGACGACGGGACCTCCAGCCTGCCAATCCTTCTGCGCATTCAAAAGAGCCGTCTCCGGCCACGTGGGCATCATGGCGTCATCAAAGATCGATCCAATCATCCGCACCCTTTTCAACAGGCCTCTGCACAGCCTGCGCCGCCACGACGCGGTCCCTCAAAGCGGATAGATAAACACCATCAATCACTGCCTCCGTTTCTAGAAAGCTAGGGGGCTGCGTCTTTGTGCCTGTGATCTTGACCAGATTGCCCATCACAATGCGCAGGCAGTCCGCCGATTGACGCACAAGGTCCACTTCCTGCATCAATGTCACAGGCAGGGCGCCGTTGGTATTCTGCGCCGAAATCGCCTCGCCCAAGGCTTCATCCAGCGCCAAGGCTTTTTGCGCCAACCTGTCCAATTCCTGGGACATGTTTTCAAGCGTTGTGTTCAGGGAAACGCGTTTGTCCAGTTCTGCCATCAAAGGGGTCCGACCACCCGTTCAATACACGCCTTCAGATCCGGGGTCGCAAAGGGCTTCTTGATGTAATTGTTCATGCCCAGCTGATTGCCGGTATCGATGATTTCCTGCGTGGCTTTGCCGGTGATCAGGATGAACCCTATCTTTTGCGTGGTCTGATACTTGCGCAGACCAGCCAGCAGTTGCAGACCATTCGCGCCGGGCATGTTGTAATCCGAGATCACCAGATGCACCGGCTGTGCGGCCAAGCGTTTGAACGCCGTTTCACCATCGGCACAATAGTCGATCTTCTTGATACCCAGATCTTCCAGGGCTTGAATGATCAAACCACGGCTGACGGCCATGTCATCGACCACCATCACCGACAAACGATCCTTAGTACTCATAAGCCCCTCTCTTTCGAAGTCTAATGGTCCAACCCCGGCTCTTTGGTTGACCCTTTCAATTCAGATGCGCCGATATTGCGTGATCCCGACAGGTTCAAAACGGGCCTCGCCCGCGCCACTCAACCGCTCGGAATGTCCTAGGAACAGCATACCCCCAGGCAATAGAGCATCCGCAAAACGCGGCCACAGTTGCGTTTGGGTGGCCTTGTCGAAATAGATCACCACGTTTCGGCAAAAGATCACGTCAAAGCCGCGCTCCATCGGCCACGGTCCCACCAGATTGAGCTCGGCATAGGTGATAAGATCGCGCAGTCTGGGCACCGCGCGTTTTGTCTTGCCCGATCCCGTTGCCTCGAAATAGCAAGCTGCGATGTCATCGGGCACCCGCTCGATTTCGGCTTCGACATAAATGGCGTCACTGGCCGTTTGCAAGCTCTTCGGGTCAAGATCGGAGGCCAGAATACGGATATCCATGTCCGGGGCGTCTGGGCATAGCTGCAACAGCTCAATCCCGATGCTCAAGGGCTCTGCCCCGATGGAACAGCCAGCCGACCAGATCCGCACCGCAGCCCCAGTTTTGGCTTTGGCGATCAGAGGCGGCAGAACCGTCCGGCGCAACGCGTCGAAATGGTGCGGCTCACGGAAAAAACGGGTGACATTGGTGGTCAGCAACGACAGCATCTCACGCCGTTCCTGGCGCCCTTTGTCGGCACTGACAAAATCAAGATAGCTGTGAAAATCGTTCATTTTCAGAGCCTTAACCCGCCGTCCGAGGCGTGAAACAATCAAATTGCTCTTGCTCTTGCTCAGCTTGATCCCGGCCTCCGTGCGCACCAGCTCGGCGATGCGCTCAAAGGCAGAATCGTCAAGGCACAGGTTCCGCGATCGGGTCACGTCTGGCCCGCTTTGGAGTGCGAAAGGTAGCGTGGCATCCTCAGGCGGCATATTGACCCTCTTGATCAAGGATCATGCCCAATTCGAGCCGTCGGATCATCTTGTCTTCCTGGATCAGAACGCCGGAAATGAATTTTCGCACGGTTTCGTCGACGATTTCCGGGATCGGCTGAAGATCCGCCTCCGATACTGTTAGGATGTCAGAGACCACTTCGGCTAAAAGTCCGACCGTCTGATTGGCGATCACGGCGATGATGATCACATGGCGCGCGCCCGGATCGGCCATGCCAAATCCCAGCCGTTGGGACAGATCGATGACCGGCACCACGGAACCGCGCAAGTTAATCACGCCCTTCACAAAGGGCTGCGCATGGGGCAGCGCAGTGGTCGACGTCCAGCCGCGGATTTCCCGGACTGAAGCCAGATCGAAACAAAAATCCTGCCCTGCGACGCGAAACGCCACGACTTCCAGTTTACGCTCGGTGTTTTCCAAAACCGCATCTTGCATGTCTAACCTGCCATTCTCATTGATTTCTCACTCAGACCGCTTGATCCGGGACCACCTGATCCCAGATCGCGCATGACCGTGTCTGCATCGATGATCAGCGCGATGCGTCCGTCGCCGAGGATTGTGGCCGCGGCCACGCCGCTGATTTGCTGGTAATTGGTCTCCAGACTTTTGATCACGACCTGTCTTTGGTCCTGAATTTCATCAACCACGAGGGCGTAGCGCGGCCCCTGATCGGACGCGATCAGCAAGAGCACATGATCATCCAGCGTCTGCGGTGCAGTTCGGAACCCAAAAAACGCGCCCAGGTCCACGACCGGAACAAGCTCTCCGCGATTGCGCAGGACCACCGCGTCGACGCCAAGCCGGTCCAGGTCCTGCGCCATGGGGCGCACGGTTTCTTGCACGGAAGATATCGGAACCACCATGGTTTCACTGCCCACCCGCACGACCATCCCCTCCAGCACGGCAAGCGTCAGCGGCAGACTGATCGAAAATGTCGCCCCCTCGCCCGGGTCGGATTGAATGGCCACCCGGCCGCCCAGTTTCTGAATGGCGCTACGCACCACATCAAGTCCAACGCCCCGTCCCGACAATTCAGACACTTCGGTTTTCGACGAAAACCCCGGCATGAACAGCAGGTGATCAATCTCAGTGGGGCTCAACTGATCGCTGTCCTGAATAAGGCCTCGCTCAATCGCAAGTTTGCGCACCACCTCGCGGTTGATCCCGCCGCCATCATCGACCACATCGATCAGGACACGACCGGATCGATGCGCGGCGCTCAACGTGATCGTACCTTCCACCGATTTGCCCGCCGCCTTGCGTTCTTCGGGTGATTCCAGCCCGTGATCGATGGCGTTTCGGATCATGTGGGTCAGCGGATCAACCAGACGTTCAATCACGGTCTTGTCCACTTCGGTGTAGTCTCCGATCGTGACAAAACGAACCTTCTTGCCGGTGGCTGCACTGGCTTCTCGCACGATGCGGGCCATGCGTTGAAACATGGGCTTTACCGGTTGGGCGCGGATAGCCATCACGCCTTCCTGAATTTCGCTGGCGATCTGTTTCACGCTGTCGAGCGCAGCGGACACGCCAGACCCGCGCGCGATATCCAACTCATCCACCGATTGCGACAGCATCGCCTCTTTGATGACAAGCTCGCCCACGAGGTTGATCAGCTTGTCAATGCGGCCAAGATCCACGCGGATGGTGCTAGAAGATTTGTCCGTTTTCGCAGGTTTCCGCGCCACCGCAGCCGCGCCAGCATCAGGGAGCGCCTTTTGGCTGGCATCACCCGGTTTGTGGGCGACGTCATCGGCCGCGTTCACATTGCTTTTTCCAGTCGCCACAGCACCAACGCTGCCACCGACTTCAGGCACCAGATCGCCCAGATTGGGCATATCTGGCGCCATCGCCTCATCGACGTCAGAAATTGCAACCTCATCAAGCCCCGGCAGACCACCGGCCGCACACTCCGAGGTACCAGGGGGTTCAATCGTAAGATCACAACAATCCTCGACAAATTCAAAGACCTCTTTGATTTCGTCGGTGTTGCCATCCGTGGTCACTTCAATGAGCCATGAAATCTGGCACAACATCGCATCCAACGCGCTCAATTCCGGCACATCATCGAGGTTGGCTTTCACCTGCACGTCACCCAATCGCGTCAGCGCTTTGAAAAGTGCCGCCGGCTCATTGCCCGCCGCAAATAGGTCTGCCCGGGGATGGAAATGGATGGTGTAGACGAGCCGGCCTTCATCCTCCTGCGGCACATCATTCAGGTCCATCCCCAGATCCAGGGTGACCGGATTGAATTCCGGGTCGTCTTCCTCTTCCACGTCGCCCGTAATCTCAAAAAGACGGTCTTCCAGCTGGGCTGCTGATGTGATGGGGCTGTTGTCTCCCGCGCGCGCATTGCTCACCAGATCAGAGAGGTTGTCGCCGCACATGCGGAAAAGCTCCAGCATGTCATCGCTCAGCTCCACTTCGCCAGACCGAATGGCATCCATCGCGGTCTCGAACTTGTGAGAAAAATCCACGAGCGCCTCCAGGCCGAATGCCCCAGCACCGCCCTTGATCGAGTGCACAGCGCGAAACACGCTATTGACGGCTTCGGTGTCCGTTGCATCCTCTGCCAGCGCATCCAGGCCATCCTGCGTTTGCTCGAGAAGCTCTTCACATTCCTCGAAAAAACTGCTGCGAAAGTCCTCTTTGTCCGACATGCCTTTAGCCCTTGCTCGCCACGCGTTCGATGGCCCACAGCAGCTTGTCCTCGTCGAACGGTTTCACGATCCATCCGCTGGCGCCCGAAGCCCGTGCCCGCGCTTTCATGTCGTCGCCCGATTCCGTGCTCAGCACCAAGATGGGAACCACCCGGTCGCGTTTTCTTTGGCGTGCAGCCTCAATGAAGCCGAAGCCGTCCATCTTGGGCATGTTAATGTCGGTGATCACAACGTCGGGGTCAGTATCGTCGAACACGCGCAGTCCGTCTTCACCGTCTTCGGCCAAATCCACGTCAAATCCCGCGGGACACAGCGTGGCTTGCAACAGGTTTCGCATTGTTCGGGAGTCATCAATTGCAAGAATTTTCAGGCTCATGGCGCCACCCGCCTTGCCACAAACCCAAGGTCGGCCTGCGCCAAACCTAACACCTCGCTTGCGTGGAACAATTCATCCGAAGCATCGACCACCTGAAATGGGTGGTCATCCGCTAGCCACTGTTTGGCGGCGCTGGCCAAGACCTGAAAACCCAACGCACCGGCCGTTTTCACACGCCCTCCGCTCAGCTTAACGGGCTGACCGCGTCGCGTGAGCAGTTCTGCGGCGACCTGCGACACGTTTGTGCCGTCAAAATGTTCAGGCAAGTATAGTTTGTCGTCAGGCATGCACGCTCCTTTTGTATTCATCGTCCACTTGCAGGGGCCGGGGTCAGCGCCGAGCGCTGTACCAGACCGCGGGCCGCCATGGCGGACAGAGCGCGACAGGGTCCCGGTAGGAAACATTGCATCCGCACATGCATCGCCCATTCGACCCGCCGATCAGATCAGCCTCTAGCTTCACAGATAAAAATTGCCGCAACACACAAAGAATCCGTTAACCGACACAAGGCTATTTGCGGCAAATTCGTAAAATTCACGAAAAGCGCAATCCGTCGCCGGAACCGATCGCCGTTTTCTAATTTTTAAGGGCTGCGCACTAGGGTTTTGCAAAATCGCAAGCCAGCAAGGATGGACACCTTCGTGCCGCAATCCCCCGTTCCTTCCTGTTTTCTTGTTGTTCAGGGAAAGCGCGCCCGCGCAGTGCAGATGATGGCGGATTTACGGGCCGCGCGCCCGGACGCCACACTGCGCTACGCAATCGATCTGTCTCAAGCCCATGATCTGTCACAAAAGGCACATCCGGATCTTGTGATCATGGATCATGACATCCTGCAAGAGCCTGAATTGGCGGTTTTTATCTCCATATTGTCGGCATTGGCCATCGATTGGGCCATGGTATATGAGGACGTACCAAATGACCGCCTGCCAGCCCGACGTCAGGTTCGGATCGATGCGCTCGGATCTTTTGTATCGCGGGAATGGCACCCAAAACTCGCCCTCGGCTGCACACAGGCCATTGATCAAAAAGCCGATCGGAACCCCCGTGTAGCTTCAATGCAGTCCAAGAAGGTGCACACGGACGTGGACATGCCCGTCCGTGCAAAGACGCAATGGAAACCGATTGTGATGGGTGCCTCTACGGGCGGTATCAATGCCCTGATCGAAGTGCTGTCGCATTTTCCGGCCAATGCGCCGCCGACCCTGATCGTGCAGCATATCAAGGGCTATTTCATTCCGGGTCTGGCGGAACGCCTGAACAGACTATGTGCCCCATCCGTTCGTGCGGCTCAAAGCCATGACAGGCTGGTACCGGGGTCAATCCTCCTCGCACCCGGCAATACCCGGCATATGGTCATCTCTCAGGATGGTCGCCGATGTCAGTTCGAAGACGGCCCTCCGCAAACTGGCCATCGCCCCTCTATCGACAGGTTGTTTTCCTCTGCGGCCGTGGTTTTGGGGGCCAAGGGGGTCGGTATCATCCTGTCTGGTATGGGGCGCGATGGCGCGTCCGGCCTGCTTGAGATGCGTAAGCGAGGCGCTTGGACCATTGGTCAGGATCAGGACAGCTGCACGGTCTACGGCATGCCGCGCGCCGCCGCCAAAGCCGGTGCCCTCAGCGAAGAATTGCCTCTATCACAGATCGGGCCTGCCGCACTCAAGGCAGCCGCTTTGCCCCAACAGATCGCCTCGCAACAACGCAATGTCGACACAGACGCAGATGCCCATAGCCGGAAGAAGACCCACGATGCTTGATCCCACCAACACCGCATTCAACATCAAACAGGGTGAATTTCGCGTCTCTGCCGATCCCAAGGACCGCTTCTTTTGTATCTTGGGATCGTGTATCGCCACAGTATTTTACGACCCGGTGGCACGCATTGGTGGCATGAACCATTTCCTGCTGCCCGGGCGCGACCCCGGCACGACAGCGGAAGTAAAATACGGCGCCCATGCTATGGAACAGTTGGTCAACGCGCTGCTGCGGGCGGGCGCCGCAAAGCACCGTATGGACGTCAGCCTCTTTGGCGGTGCGAAAGTGATCAGAACAGGGTCACCGATCGGCGCAAACAATGCACAATTCGCGCGGGATTTCATCCGCCAGGAAGGGTTCAAACTGAGCCTGTGTGAAGTCGGTGGCGTCCATGGGCGGCGGCTCGTGTTCATGCCCGCAACTGGCGCTACAAAGCTTGACGTGCTGCACGACACAGCGGCCTTGCCGCGTGACAAACATCTTTCACAGCCCAAGCGCACGTCAGGAAGTATAGAGTTGTTCTGAATTTTCTGGAATTTGAACAAGCTTCGCGGTGAATTCCGCACAGAAACCCATTTGCGGAAACATGTTCTTAAAGTCTTGGCAGCTATGACACCTGACAAGCTGATGGCCTGTTTTGGCCCTTGAGTGAGGAAGGATGTCCAATGCCGCGTTCCGCGACGCTAAACACCAAAGTAGTGCTTACCACGATGGTCAGCGTGATCGCCTCCATGGTCGTTTTCGCCGTGATCATGGGGCTTTTCCAGCGCTCCGCGATGAAAGACGGACAAGATTTCGAAACATCTGTCGGGATCAACGTGATGACCGGCGCTCTGATGCGGAATGCCCAGCTCGACGGCTCTGTCGACGTGCCAAAAACGGTCACAAACGCCAAGGGCACAATCGACGCTCTAATATGGGACGCTTTGCCGACCGGCGGGCTGGACGCGACATTGGAACAGATCACCGCGCAATCCCGGATACATGTCTCGCTTTTGTCCCATGATCCCGCCACGGGTGGTTTTTCGCGGATCGCGACATCCTTTCCCGATGCTCAAACTGGCTCGATATCTTCCGATGTGGCCCAACAGGTCACGACCGACCTGCTTGACGAGGCAGATGGCTTCACCGGCTACATCACCACGGGCACAACCAGTTACACGACAAATTGGGTGCCAATTCGTGACGGCGCGGGCACTTTGATCGGTGCGCTTGAAGCGGGGATCGACAATGCCTCGATCACCGAAAAGCTGCGGTCGGTGGCGGTGACCTCAATCGCAGTGATCGCTGTTCTTGCGACAATCATTGCATTTACCGTGTCGATCGCCCTGCACCGTGTGATGAAACCGCTGCGCGATCTGCGCGGTGCGATGCAAAAAATGTCGGAGGGGGATTTAGATGTCGACATCCCTAATACAGGGGTCCGCGACGTGGTGGGCCATATGGCCGACACCTTGCGCGATTTATGCGAAAGCCTCGCACAAACCAAAACACTACAGGAGGAACAGGAAAAACATCTTCAGCAACTGGCTGCACATCGCTCGGAAAAGGATGTTTTCTCAGAACAGCGCCGCGTTGTAGAAGACATCGGTGCGGGCCTCGAGAGGCTGGCGCAGGGTGATCTGACCCGCAAGATCGAAAGCCCGACCTCCAATCCCTTCCCCGAAGACTATGAAGACCTCCGCCAAAGCTACAATGCCGTTCTGGTAGAAATGGGACAGACCATCGCCGACATGCATGACACCGTCGACGCGGTGGAGACCGGCGCGGGCGAAATGCATCAGGCCTCTGATGATCTGGCCTCCCGCGCTGAAACCCAAGCCGCGACACTGGAACAATCAGCGGCTGCAATCAATGAACTGACAGAAAGCGTCAAAAGCACCAGTGACCGCGCGGATCAGGCTGAAAAGGCCGGGCGCGACAATCGCGAGATGGCCGAAAGCGGGGCCAAGGTGGTGCGCGATGCCATGGATGCTATGAACCTCATTGAAAGCAGCTCTGACGGTGTGCGGCGTATCATCGGCGTGATTGACGACATCGCATTCCAGACCAACCTTCTGGCACTCAACGCTGGGGTAGAGGCCGCCAGGGCGGGTGAGGCAGGCAAAGGGTTCGCGGTTGTAGCTTCAGAGGTGCGCTCTCTGGCCCAACGCGCCTCGGAATCAGCCACGGAAATCAATCAGCTGATCTCGAGCAGTGCCACCCATGTGACAGAAGGTAGCCAATTGGTAAAAGACACTGGCGAGCGGCTGGAAATGATCCTCAAGAACACGGTCGAGATGCAGACGGTCATGTCCGACATCGCGGTCGCCGCGCGCGAACAGGCCCTTGGCATCGACGAGATCAACAATGGCGTGAACCAGCTTGATCTGGTGACCCAACAGAACGCAGCCGCCGCACAGGAGGTGAATGCCTCCTCTACGTCGCTCAATCACAAATCGGCGGAACTGTCGCGAAATCTTAACCGGTTCAAGGTGGTCCGCTCAGATGACCATGGCGCCCCTGCAATCGAAATGCCCTCTTTTGCCCGCAATCATGCCCCTGATGGTCCGCTCTTCAATACGGATGCGCCCCGCAATGCTATGGATGACGTTCATATGCACGAAGAGGCGCTCGACGCCCTTCAACGGGAGGAAGAGCGCCGCTTCGCTGATTTCCGGGGATTTTGAGGTCGCGTTGCTCGTCGAAACTCCGGCCCTCAGAGGCCGGACGCTTTACCCGTCAGCTTGGCCAGCGCGCCCGTCATCACATCAAGATATTTCGCATCACCCGAGATACCCCCCAAATCCTTGAACATGGCGCGTGGGTCCTCATAGGCCAGCCACACCTGCCCGGCACCGTCCTGATAGACCAAAACCTTCAACGGCAGAAAAAGCCCGGCCATCGGATCATCCTGCATCGCAGGCGTGCCCAGCTTGGGATTGCCAAAAATCAAAAGCTGTGATGGCGCGAGATCCAGATCGACTTTGGACGCACCGCCAGCGTGATCGACCCTGGCGAACACCGTGGCACCTGCGCCCGTAACTGCCGCCTCCAGCGCATCCATGGTCGTAGCCACATCACCCGCTGCCTGCACCCGGACCAGATCGTCATTCTTGGCCCATCCCGGCAAAGCCAGCGCAACGAAAACAGCGCTCAGGATTATTCGAAACATGTTGGACCCTTTCGTCATTTAAATCATTGCCAGCATCCTCTGGCATATCGACCCATTTGCCCATAAACAACCTCGTGACACTGCAAATTCACCGGTCAAAATAGCGGAAACATGCTCAAAACCCGGATCATCCCCTGCCTTGATGTCGCCGATGGGCGCGTTGTCAAAGGCGTCAATTTCGTCAATCTGCGCGATGCGGGCGACCCGGTCGATGCCGCGCGCGCCTACGACGCGGCTGGCGCGGATGAGCTTTGCTTTCTCGACATCAACGCCACCCACGAAAATCGCGGCACCATGTTCGACGTGGTCCGCCGCACCGCTGAAGCCTGCTACATCCCGCTGACCGTTGGCGGCGGCGTGCGCACCCACGCAGATGTCCGCGATCTGCTGCTCGCTGGTGCCGACAAGGTCAGCTTCAATTCCGCCGCTGTGGCCAACCCCGATGTTGTCGCGGACGCCGCCCAACGCTTTGGCAGCCAATGCATCGTCGTGGCCATCGACGCCAAGACCACCGCGCCCGGAAAATGGGAAATTTTCACCCATGGCGGGCGCAAACCCACCGGCATCGACGCCGTACAATTCGCCCGCACCGTCGCCGCCAAGGGCGCCGGTGAAATCCTTCTGACGTCAATGGACCGCGACGGCACACGCGCGGGCTTCAACCTGCCGCTGACCCGCGCAATCTCCGACGCTGTCCCAATTCCCGTCATCGCCTCAGGCGGCGTTGGCACGCTCGATCACCTTGTTGACGGCGTCACACAAGGCGGGGCCTCAGCGGTTCTGGCCGCGTCGATCTTCCACTTCGGTGACTTCACCATTGCCGAGGCCAAGGCCCACATGGCCGCCGCAGGCATCCCTATGAGGTTGGGCGCATGACACTGGAAGAGCTTGAAGCGATCATCAAAACCCGTGCAAGCGCGCACCCAGACGACAGTTGGACCGCCAAACTGCTCGACCAAGGACCCGAAAAAGTGGCCGAAAAATTCGGCGAAGAAGCGGTGGAATGCCTGATCGAAGCTGTGCGAGACGATAAGGCCCGCCTCACGTCCGAGGCCGCCGACGTCCTCTTCCACCTGCTCGTCATGCTGCATTCCCGCGGGGTCGCCCTGAGCGATGTGATGGACGAATTGCAAACCCGCCAGTCGCAGTCCGGCCTGGCCGAAAAAGCCACCCGCAAGACGCGCCCGTAAGCCACCAAGAACACATTGTCGCCTCGTACCGTCATTGAAGCTGGATTTTGCCTCGTTTCTGGCCGATACTCGGTTCACCGCATAAAAAAAGCGCCCAGAACAAAGTCTGGGCGCAGTCGCGGAACGAGGGACAGTGAAGGGGTTTGCCGGTGTTCCGTACCGGCATCCCTGAACCTCAGATAGGTCTTAATTTCCAAATTCAAAGGGTTCGTCAAAAACCTGTGAAGATCGCAAGGCAAGGCCCTGCAGATCAGTCGAAGATATCTTCGATCTCGTCAAAGATATCCTCCAAAACGCGGCGAAAAACTGGCTTTTTCTTTCGTTTTTTCTTAGTTTTCCGACCCTTGAAGTCCCAGACCGATGCCCCTGCCGCCGCCGCGGCAAACCCGTTGCGCGTTTTCGGTTTTGAAGATTTTTTGTGTTTCTTTACAAATGGTTGCGGCATGAATTTCATATCATGCAAGGGCGCACCGCAGGCCGAACACGTCAGTTCATGACGTGCCTCATCAAACACCAGAATGGCGCGGGTACCGCAGTAGTTGCAGGTGGCAATCTTTTTTCCCATGACCGCTCGTTTGTTCATCGCGCCATAGTAATAAAAGTCGCCAATTCGCGGCTTCAAGGGGTGCGCTCACGCCCGCGAGGCATAAAGCGCCACCGCCGCCGCATTTGAGACATTCAAGGATCCAAACCCACCCGCAAACGGGATTCGCACCAACCGATCGACAGTCTCTCGCGTCTTGGCCCGAAGCCCTGGCCCTTCCGCGCCAAACACCAGCGCGACTGGCCGATCTCCCAAATCGACAAGCGCTGATTCGAGCGTTTCTTCTGCCTCCCCGGCAAATCCAAGCACCACATAGCCCATGGCTTGCAAATCTGTGATCGCCTGCGCCAGATTGCGCACTTTCAGATAGGGTTGGCGCTCCAATGCCCCGCTGGCGGACTTCGCCAAAGCACCCGTCTCAGGGGCCGAATGATGGCGCGGGGCCACCACAGCTGAGGCGCCAAACACCTCCGCTGACCGCAAAATAGCGCCTACATTGTGCGGGTCCGTCACCCGGTCTAGAAGAACGGCGCGCAACGGGCCTGCCCCGCCGCGCAGACACACGTCTTCCAACGTGCCCCATTCCAGCGGACGAACCTCCAGCGCCGCCCCCTGATGCACCGATTGCGGATCAATTGGGGCCTGAAATTTGCGTGGATCAACAACGTCAGCCTCTATCCCGGCCTGCGCAATCGCGTCAGCCAGTTTTGCAGCCGCGTTCTGCGTCACAATCAAACGCAGCTTTTCACGGGCAGGATTGCACAACGCATCGCGCACCGCATGCAGCCCAAACAACCAAATGGACTCGTCCCGCGCCGCCTTTTTGGCCTGTTCCTTGGCGACCACCCAGTCTGGTTTTTTCGCAGCCATAGGCGCGCTTTCCTCACAAAATCGAAGCGGTCGCACAATGCGCCGCTCGACGGCCCGCGTCCACCTGTTTTTCAGCCTATTTTCCGGTTGACGGTCCTCAGCCCGACCTCTAGGAACACGCGTCAGTGGGCGACAGGCCGCAAGGTGTGGCAGGGGACTGTAACTCCCTCGCGGAGACGCACGCTAGGTTCGATTCCTAGGTCGCCCACCAAGCACTTTCTGCAAGGAAAGTGCACCGTTCCCAAACAGTGAACCCCAGCGGCAATCGTTTCGAAGAAACGATGAAAGCAGCGTTCAAACCGCTTCCGCCTCACTCTTCTCCGCTCCACCAAACAGCAGCCGGTCCACCGACAATGGCCCCGCACCCCGGAACATCAGGTAAAGCAGCAAGAACACCCAAAATGCGCGCTGATCGAGGATCGCGGCATCGGACAGGTTGTCAAACCATGCGCCCGCTTCTGCGCCATGGCCGATCATATCGGTCAGGCTCTGGACCACGATGAACCCGATCATGCCAAAGGCTGCTGCACGGGTGAACAGCCCCACAACCACAAGCGTCGGCAGGATGAATTCGGCCCATGTGCCCGCCAGCATCACCAGCTTCTGGAACCCGGTGGCCTGCGTGATATCATAGCTCACAGCCAGCGCCGCGTTGGGAAAAATCTGCGCGAAGGCATTGAAAGTAGGTGAGAAAAGACTGCCAATACCGTCAACTTTCGTAAGACCGGCATTGATGAAATACCAAAACAGAACGGCCGCAAAAACGAACCGCGCCAGCGTGGTCATCACCGGTACCGTCATCGGCTCGGCCCAGGCGAAAGCGCGGTCAGGCAGGTGCAAAATGGTCTTCATGGGTCTACTCCGATGTTCAGAATGGCAGCATTGCCGATAAGCAGGGTCAGCGCTTGTGTCAGGTCGAACCCCTCCACATCCGCTGCGGCCTCAGCCATCGCGGTCCCTAGTGACACGCCGCGCGAAAGCCTCGCCAAAAACACGCCCGCCCCAGGCGGCAGGAGATGGGGCACTGGGTCAAAACCGGGCCGCAAAACAACCACATCCTGCGCCTCTGCGACAGGTTTTGGCGCGTCCTCTTCGCGGTTGAATCGCCAGATCGCATGAATGGGCCAGGCCGAACGCACCAATCGCAGCGACGGCACCAGCGACAAGCGCGCCTGCATCAACGCTTCAGGCGACAGCTTGCCCAGCGCGCCAGGATCCACCGGGACGGCGTCGTCCGCGTGATAACTTTCACGGATCGCAATTTCCAACCGCGCCATATCTGGCAAGTACTTGATGCCTTCAACCGGGGCATAACCCTCTAAAAATTCTGGCATTTCAGCGCCGTAAAACATCATCAACGGCGAAGACGGCGGATGGGCACGCGCAAAATCACCCGCGAGGATTTTAAAGTTCTTCGGTCCCAGCAGCTTGACGATAACCGGGAACGCGGCCTCCAATGCCTCGATCAGCGACAAGATCACGTTGTTGCGGTAGACGTCGAAACGACGCCCCGCCGGGCGCCCTTGCCCATCAACCATGCCCTCGGGTCGGGCCGCATGCGGGTCAAAGATCGCATCCGTAAAATTTGTCTGGGGGGTATTCATTGGGTTTCAGGCGTGAACCGGTTGCAAAAACGCGGCGGCCCGGGCGGCCTCTTCGCGCAAAACGGGCCAATCGGGCACATCATTGTCCCACTCAATCAAAGTGGGCCGCGGTCCCGCCTGGGCGAGCGTGTAGCCGTAAAGCGCCCAGACCGGGTCAGCCACCTCTGCCCCATGGCTGTCAATCAAAAGCGGCGCGCCATGGTCATCCTCATCCTCATCATGGCCGCCCAGATGCATCTCGCCCACATGCTCCATCGGGAAGGCATCGATATAGCTTTTCGCATCCATCCCAAGGTTGGTGGCGGAAATGAACACGTTGTTGACGTCCAGCAGCAGGCCACAGCCCGTCCGCCGCGCCAGTTCCTGCAGAAAATCGGTTTCTGACATCGTACTGTCTTCAAACGCCAGATATGAGGACGGGTTTTCCAAGAGCATGCTGCGGCCCACCACCTCCTGCACCTCATCGATATGATCAGCCACTCGGGTCAACGTGGCTTCATTATAGGGCAGTGGCAGCAGGTCGTTTAAAAACCCGGTGTCGTGGGTCGACCATGCCAGATGCTCTGAAAAGCTGGCAGGTTTCACCCATCCGCACAGCTTTTTCAACCGCGCAAGGTGTTCGGGATCAAGCCGCCCCTCGCCACCGATGGATAAACCAACACCGTGCACGGAAATGGGGAACCGTTCGGCCAGATGCGCAAGTTGCGAAATCGGGCGTCCGCCTGCGCCCATGTAATTCTCGGCATGTACTTCCAACCAGGCCACCGTGCCCGGATCTTCC
>JBCCNB010000003.1:0-173987 GCA_039026055.1 Pseudomonadota bacterium
GCCATCTTCGCCCACGAATTTCATGGTCAGCTTGCCGGGCCCGGGGAATTTCATATCCGTCGCGCGGTACTGATCCCCAAAGGCATGACGGCCAATGACGATGGGCTGGGTCCAGCCCGGCACAAGGCGCGGCACGTTTTGGCAGATGATCGGCTGACGGAAGACGACGCCACCCAGGATGTTGCGGATCGTGCCGTTGGGGCTGCGCCACATCTGTTTGAGGCCAAATTCTTCGACCCGCGCTTCATCCGGCGTGATGGTCGCGCATTTGACGGCGACACCCACTTCTTTGGTCTTTTCGGCGCTGTCGATGGTGATTTGGTCATTTGTTTCGTCACGCGCTTCAATGCCCAGATCGTAGTAAAGCAGGTCCACATCCAGATAGGGCAGGATCAGCTTCTTCTTGATAAAATCCCAGATGATGCGGGTCATTTCATCGCCGTCCATTTCGACGATTGGGTTTTCTACCTTGATCTTGGTCATGTCTTGGTCCTTTGATTTGGCGCGACGTTATGGGCGTCATAGCCCAGTTTTGCAGGATTGGGAAGGGCTGTATGCTTTGGTATACAAAAGCTTAGCCTCCGTCCTGTGGCGCGCTTTCATGGATATTTTTAGCCAGAAGAAGCGCGCAGGTGATGCTGAGTACCGTGCCAACCATCAGCGGCAATGGCGTACCGTCAAAGGCAAGGCCGATGGGTATCGTAAAGATCACCGCGCCGACAGTGGCGAGCCCCGTGATCACGCTCGCCGCCATGCCCGCCACCGCGCCCATCGGCTCCATCGCAAGCGCGCTGAGATTGCCCAGTGTCATCGCCGTATGCACGAAAACCGCGCCTTGCCAGACGATATAGAATGCAAAGGGTAGGGTGGCGTATATTTCGAACGCCAGCACGATCATGACCGATGTCAGACCAATGAACAGCCCCATGGCGGTGACCACCAGCCGCCGCATGCCCAGCCGCATCACCAGCATGGCATTGAGCAGGCTGAAGGCGCCCGCGATCACGGCGATCAGGGCAAACCACCACGGAAATCCGTCCGCCCGGTCGTAGGTCACATCAAAAATCTGATGGATGGAACTGAGTGAAGCAAAGAGCGCCGTCATACAGAACACCTGCGCAACAGTGCAAAGCTGCACCATACGGTTCGACATCACCAGACGCGCCGCCGCCATGACGGGACGCAGCCTAAACGGGTTGCGGCGCTCGTGTGGCCAAGTCTCCACCACCCGCAGGCTGAGCCATGCGACAGAAATTAGCGCGAAAACAACGAAGGCCGCGAAAATCCCCCGCCATCCCGTAAGTGCGATGATGCCGCTACCGATGAGCGGCGCAATCGCCGGAACAAGGGTGAACACCATCATGATGAATGACGTGATCCGTGCCATATCCCGCCCTGAAAAGAGATCGCGGACAATGGCCATTGGCACCACGCGCGCGCAGGACGCGCCCAGACCTTGCAGCGCGCGCGCGGCCAGCAGCAACTCCAGCGAGGGGGCAAACCATGCAAGCGCCGAGGCGAAGATGTAAAGCGCGCTGCCTGCCAGAATGACCGGCTTGCGCCCGAAACTGTCGGACAGCGGCCCGGCAAAGAACGTCCCTATGCCCAGCCCGAACACGAAGCTGGTGATGATCAATTGTGCAAGGTTGGGGGCCTCGGGCGTCAGTTCTTCGGCAATCTTCGGCATCGCGGGCAGCATTGAGTCGATGGAAAAGGCGACGGCGGCGACCAGCATGGCCACGAGGGCCACAAACTCAGTCTGTGTGATGCGTTGGTCGGACGGGTTTGCCATGGTTTCGCGCTATCACGTGGCAGGCGGCAAAGCTATTGCGATCTATGCCTTTCTTTGTCGCGCACGGCGGGTCCTGTGCCAGACGACGAATGCTGCGATCCAGATCGCGATCTCCAATAGGAAAATTGGATGGATGATGAAGTTTAACAACCAGTGACGCTGCACCGCTTCGACCGTGACGATGTAGAAAAGCTCATTGGAAAAGGGCCAAAACCACTTGATCCCGCCTGCAATGGCATCCAGGCAGATATGAACGAAAAGGGCCGCAAAAAACGCGATGGCAGGCCACGTCCAACGCGGTTGAAAGACCCGGATCAGTGGGAACACTACCAAAGCGATCGCAGCCCAGAAAGCGGGCACATGAACCAGATAGTGATGATGGTGAAAGGCGCGATCATCGATCAGGTAAAACCAGATCAGATCGAAATCCGGCAAGATTCCCCCAAGAACCGCCGCCCAAAGCGTGGGCCCTGCAATGGCAAAAGCCCGACCAGTCAGATAGCCTGCGGGAAGATGCGCCGTTATCAAGGCAAGGACCTACTTTTCTTGCTCATCATCCCGCTTATGCGGCAAATGCCGGTAAAGCCACCCGCGCCGCTTGGCCTCTTTATGCATGAAATACTTGCCCAATTGCTGGATCGCGAAGGCAAAAGCCCCGATGCCGGCAAAGATCAGCAAAGTCGTGGCGATCTTGCCCAGATGCGTCTCCGGCACCAGATTGCCGTAGCCCACGGTCGACAGCGTCACGACGGTAAAGAAGTAACTGTCGATCCAGCTCCACCCTTCCACATAGCGAAAAAACACAGTTGATCCGGCGATCAGCGTGATCAGAAAAGAGATCGCGGCGATCAGAACCGGATTGTTCATGCGTCACCTTCGGCGGCATTCGCCAATTGCCCGTTGATCTCGTCAATCACGGTGATCCATGTCTCAGCCGGTTGGCATCCCGGCACGGCGTGCTGTCCGTTCACGATAAAGCACGGTACGCCGGTCACGCCCATCTCCCGGAATTTGCGGTCCTTTTCCTGCAAATCCTCCTTGTCGGCCGTCGTATCGAGAAGCTTGCGCACCACGGCCGCATCCATTCCGGCACTGTCGGCAATGTCGCTCAGAACATCCGCATCCTCAATGTCCCGCGCCTCCTCAAAATACGCGCGGAACAGCGCCATCGCGACCTCTTCCTGATGCCCCTCAATCCCCGCCCAATGCAGCAAACGGTGCGCATTAAGCGTATTGGGCGTGCGCGGGATGGCGGCAAAATCGATCTTCAGCCCGGCGGCCTCTGCCCGTTCCAGCACGGGGGCATAGGCGCGAATGGCGCCTTCCTTTCCGCCGAACTTTGTTTCCAGATAATCTTTGCGATCCATGCCACCCTCCGGCATGTCGGGGTTGAGCTGGAACGGATGCCATTCGATTTCAAAGGGATGGTCGGGGCGGGCTTTCAGCGCCTCATCCAGCAGCGTTTTACCGATGTAACACCACGGGCAGATCGGGTCGGAGATGATATCAAGCTTTACCATGAAGTGCCTCGTAAATGGGCCGCAACGCGCGGCGCGTGAGTTTCCCGTTTGCCCCTGCGGGCAGGTCGTCCAGATGGTAGAACGCGCGGGGACATTTGTAACCCGCCAGTCGTGCCTTTGCGAAGTCTTTCAGCGCCGCCTCGTCAATCGGTGCGGGCGCGGTGTAGAAGGCCATGATCACGCGCGCATCGGTTTTGACTTCGATATCGGTCACCGCCGCCTGCGTTATCCCGGGATGGGCGTTCAGCACGGCCTCCACCTCCATGGGGGAGACGCGATACCCACCTGCATTCATCATATCATCCGAGCGTCCCAGAAAAGTAATGGCACCATCGGCGGCCATCATCCCCTGATCCCCGGTCAGAAACCATTCGTCCTGCATGCGTTCTGCCGTCGCGGCGTCTTCACCCAGATAGCCCAGCATGAGGCCGGGGTCGGAGCGATGCACGGCAATCGTGCCTTCCTCATCAACAGCAACCGGTCCGTCCTTGCCGAGGATCGCAACCCTCCGCCCGGTTTGCGCAAAGCCAAGCGAGACTGGCGGAGCCGGACGAGCGGGCGCGCTGGAAATGAACGTGGAGCATTCCGACATGCCATATGCTTCATATAGTTCTGTCCCAGCAGCGACGCGCCAGCCGTCCCTGATTGTCTCAGACAGCTTTTCCCCCGCACAAAGCCCGTGCCGCAGTTTTGGCAGGTTCATCGCCACGCCCGCCGCCAATAGTTTGCGATACACACCCGGTGCGGCGGCCAAAATCGTTGCATCATGACGTTTCAGCAAAAGGGGTAGCTGCGCGATATCCACCTCTGGCCCGGGTATCAAAGCCGTGGCCCCCATGGTCCAGGGGTCCATCAGCCCGGTGCCCATCGTATAGGTCCAGTTGAACGCGCCCGCATGACACAGCCGGTCCGTTTCGCGCAAATCGTACCAATCGGTCATCATCATCTGTCGCCCGAGTATCGCGCGATGCGCATGCACGACCGCGCGCGGTTTTCCCGAGGTGCCAGAAGTGAAGACAATATAGGCAGGCCTGTCGGGATCGTCGAAGTGATAGGGCGCGGGCGGCAATGCCTGCAGGTTTTGCAGGTCCGGCAGGTTCATTTGTGAAACATCTGTTTGCGGGCAAGCAATGCCGTCTTCCCGCAGGATCAGCTTCGGGTTGGTGATCGATATGACACCCTCCACCTCCCGCTCTGTCAGTTGTGGTGACGATGGGATCGGCACGCACCCCACGGCAATCGCCCCCAGATAGGCAATCGGATACTCCACCCGGTTCCCCAGTCTCAGCAGCAACCTGTCCCCCGGCATCAATCCCTGCGCGAGAAACCCGGCCCCGGTGCTGAGCACAGCTGACTTCAGGCGCTGAAAACTCCACCTTTCCGCGCGGCCCAGCGTCAGAACTGCCAGTGCCACCTTGTCGCCCAGCTCATCCGCAAGGTGCAGAATATGGGCGGCCATATTGAAGTCCGCAGGTGGCGCAGGAAGCGGATCGGGTGTCGTTTCGGAAAGTGTTTCTGGCGGCATAGAGATCGCTTAGGCCGCGGCACCCGGAGTTGCAAGGTTGAGGCGCGCCGCCTATAGCTTTGAGCTATGGACGAAATGCTTCCCGGTAACCTCATTCGCATTGCCCGCGAAAACGGCGCTGAAAGCTTGGGCGAGCCGCTTAACCTCGGTGCGCGGGTGCGCGAGCTGCGCAAGGCGCGTGGTTGGACGCTGGAACAGGCGGCGCGTCAAGCGGGGCTGGCACGGTCCACGCTCAGCAAGATTGAAAATGAGCAGATGTCGCCCACCTATGACGCGTTGAAAAAGTTGGCGGTGGGTTTGGAAATCTCTGTGCCGCAGCTGTTCACGCCCCCCAGCCGTGATCAGATCAGCGGGCGCATGTCCACCACCAGGGCGGGCGAAGGGACGCATCACGCCACGGCCACTTATGAACATGAGCTTTTGGGCGAATCCTTAAGCAAGAAGCGGATGATGCCCTACCGCGCCCGGATCCGTGCACGCGATGTCGGCGAATTCAACGGCTGGGTGCGCCATGACGGGGAGGAGTTCCTCTACGTGCTCACGGGCGTCATCCGGCTTTACACGGAGTTCTATGAACCCATTGAGATGAAGCGCGGTGATAGCGCCTACTACGATGCGACGATGGGGCACAACGTGGTGTCGGTGAGCGATGAGGATGCGACCATTCTGTGGGTCACGTCTCTGGGGTAACTCGCCTGAGATTCTATGCCTCCGGCGGGGATATTTTTGGCCAGAAGAAACATGAGCTGCGTTCTATTTGCGCGTGTTGAGCCTGTGGTAGATATGGGTGAACGTTGCCGCGCCAAGGATCGGGATAAGCAGGTTCACAAGCGGAATGGAGAGCGGGATCGCCATGAGGATCCCGGCCAACCAGACCGTGCCCATGTGTTTGCGGCGAAACGCCTTTGCCGCCGGCCGCCCGATCCGCCGAACGGCCACCAGCGTGATGTATTCCATGCCGAGCAAATAGCCGTTCATGGCGTAAAAAATGAAGGGCGCGGAAGGTGTTATGAGCGCATAGAGAATGAAGGCCAGAAGGTTGGCGGCGATAATGATGCCGAGGAAATTCATCGTATCGCGCAACCCTTCAAAGAAAGGCACAGGGGTAGCGGCGGGCAGGGTGGGGTAGTGGCGATCCTCCACTGCCTGAGCCACCTCATCGAGGAAAAGCGATGTGATGGCCGACGCCACAGGCACCATCAGGAAGGCCGATAGGATCAACATCAAAAACAGCGACCCCCAGCCCAGCAAATCGCCGAGCCACGTGACCTCGTAGCCGAAAATCACCGTCCCTTCGCCCGTCAGCGCCTCAATCATCCACAAAAGCGCTGCATACGCCCCGATCAGTAAAGCGATGGTGAGGCCAATGCCCAGAAGCAGCACTTTTCGAAAGCGCGGATCGCCGATCTGGCCGATGGCTTTGAAAAAGGCGGCAAATATCATTCCGAGAGCCAGCTGGTGATTGCATTCACATCGGGGCGCGGGCGGTCCGGCGGCGCCATGGTTTCAGACCCCAAATGGATCAACCCGGCAATGCGTTCGTTTTCTTCCAGGCCAAAGCCTTCTGCCACGAAACCCCGGTCATGGCTGGGCCAACCGCTGAGCCAATTGGCGCCCCAGCCCGAGGCCAGTGCGGCATTGAGCAGCGCAAGGCATACAGCTCCGGCCGAATAGGTCTGTTCCAACGCAGGGATCTTTTGGGAAGGCTTTTGCACCTCGACCACCGCCACAGCCAGATGGGCGTCGTCATACTGTCTGTGCGCCTTGGCGATATCGAGCTCATTCTTGCCCAGCCGCGCGCCGTGCGGCTCCACCAACCCGGCCAGCCGCAACAGCGCTGCGCGTTCCAGAACGATGAAGCGCCATGGCTCCAGCTTGCCATGGTCCGGCGTGCGCGCGGCGGCTTTCAGGATCGTCTCCACCGTGGCACGATCCGGCACCGGCGTGGTCAGGGTTTTGGCGGGTCGCGACCGACGGGTCAGCAGAAAATCAAGCGCATCAGAGTTTTTCGGGGGCATGTGCAGTATCCTCATCCATGAACGGCTGGGGCGTCATCGCGGCCCTTGCTGGGTTATGCTTTGGATGTAGGGGAAATTTTTTCCAGCGTGTAGACCCCTTCGGGCAAATTCAGCGCGGCCGACAGATCGCGCAGCTGGGTCATCGTTAGAGTAATCTTCTCCATGCTTTCGGTGCGCGGGTCGAACTGCTCCAATGTCACGCATTCCTCAAAGGCGTGAATTTTCACATCCTCGCCCAGCGGTTCTGCGCCCTCATCCACAAGGGTCACGACGGTGCAGTCAAATTCGTGTTCAATCGAAAACATGTCCAAACCCTAGCGGCTGGGCGGGTTTATGCAAGCGGCGACATTTAGGGTGGTGGTCGGCGATGGAGCCCCCTACATTTATCACTCAGGGAGCGATGTAGAGGGGGTATCATGCGTCTTCAAGTTTTGATTGCCGCGGTGATGCTGGGCGGATGCGTGACCACAACGCAGGCGCCACAACAGGGGCGCCAAGCGGCACAAACGCCGACGCCTGATCGATCGGATATGGCACGATTCCAACAGGTTGTCGCGCGGGCAGAGCCAGTGGCAGAGCGTATTTGCCGGGCCGAACTGCCGGATGGAAACTGTGATTTTCTGATCCAGGTTGATGAGCGTCCGGGCCAGCCACCGAATGCCTTTCAGACGTTGACGCGGGACGGTCGGCCGATCCTTGCGTTCAACCTCGCTCTGCTGGCAAGTGTGCGAAATGAAGATGAATTGGCCTTCGTGTTCAGCCATGAGGCCGCGCACCATATCGCTGGGCACATCCCCAAAACCCAGCAGACAGCCGCGACCGGGGCGATCCTGTTGGGCGGTCTGGCGGCCATTATTGGCGCGGGATCAAATACCGTGCAGTCGGCGGCGGATCTGGGCGCGGGCGTAGGCGCGCGCACCTATTCCAAGGATTTTGAGCTGGAGGCCGACGCGCTGGGTACGATCATCGCCAAACGTGCGGGGTATGATCCGGTGCGCGGGGCGGAGTTTTTTACCCAGATCCCCGATCCCGGTGATGTTTTCCTGGGCACGCACCCGCCCAATGCGGAGCGGATTGCAACCGTGCGTCGCACGGCTGCCGGGCTTTAGGGCGTGAGCGCAGCCGCAAGTGCCGTGGAAATTCCCATGAAAAGGCATCCTGTCGCTAGCAGCACGAACGCGTGCCAGATCGCATTTGCAAAAGGCAGGCTTTCCCAAGTGTAAAAGATCACCGCGCCCGTATAGGTCAGCCCGCCTACGACGATGAACCAAATGCTGGCGCTGGGCAGATGGCCAAAAAGTGGGATCAGAAGGCCCACCCCGATCCAGCCAAGCGCCACCTGCGGTATCCAGCCCGTCGTCATCTTACCCCGTGCTGCCAATAGTTTAGCCCCGGCCCCCATCAGCGCGAGTGACCACACGAGGATGAGCACCCCGTAGCCGAAGACAGAGTTTAAAAGCACGGCAAGTGGCGTGAAAGTGCCCGCGATTTTGACATAGATCGCCGCGTGGTCGATCCGGCGCAAGATGGGGCGGGCGGCGGTATGAGCGGCCATGTGATAGGCCGCCGAAGCTGTTAACATTCCCAACAGCGCAATCGCGTAGATCGCGGTGCCCAGAAAGGTCGGCCATTCCATCCGGTCGCTGAAGAGCCAGAAGATGATCGCAACCCCGACCACAGCGCCGGTGACCCCCAGAATATGCACCACGGCGTCGGCAACGCGTTCCGCACGTGTGTAATCTGGATAAGACATTTTGACCGCCTTTCATCTGTCATGATGTCATGACAGCGCGTCGGTGATATGACACGGGATAGACAAAAATATGTTAATATTCCGTGCCTTGCGCAAGAGGTTTGAGGTAATGTCGCGGCAAGGTGTTTGGGGCGTGATATCGGGTGAAAATTCCTTAAAAATTGGCTTTTCGGCGCGATGGGGAATTTAAGTTAAATTACAGATATTTGCGTGATAAATTTGATAATTTCTGGCAGCCGAACGAAGCACGCGTTGGTGATTTTCCAGATTTAAGATCGTAAATTTGCTATTCAAAATACTTACAAAAATACGATCTAGATTACTAAGTTGCCCACAGATTTATTTGATTTGCATCATTTAAGCAATTTACGGAAAATTCTTCCGAGCTTAGTGCGCCAACCGTCCACCTTCTGAATTCCCGCGCCTTTGTCGTTCAAAACCAAGCGTTGCGCAGCACGCCCCTCACCCGCGTCAAATATGTGATTCACGTCCCCAAGGAAACGCGATAGGCTGTCGTTAAGGCATGCACGGGTCAGTCAAAAAGAGGTGTATTATGCGGTGGATCATTCGGGCCATTCTTTTGTTGGTCGTTCTCGGCATCGGCCTTGTTGCCACCGTTATGATGCTGCCGGGGGAGCGGATTGCGCGACTGGCGTCTGATCAAATTTCCAGCTTGACGGGCCGCGACGTCACCATGTCGGGCGAAACCACGATCAGTTTCTATCCTATCCTCGGCGTCAGCACTGGGGCTGTGACGATTGCCAATGCCGATTGGTCAGGCGAGGGCCCGATGTTTCAGGCCGATAGCCTCAAGATCGGAGTGGAGCCGCAGGCGTTGTTGGGTGGGGACATCCGCATCACAGGGTTGGAAGCACAAGCCCCCCGCGTGCATCTGGAGCGTGCCGCCGATGGCCGAGTGAATTGGGAATTGGGTGTTGAAGGTGTGGCCCCCTCCGGCCAGACAGGCGACGGTGCTGCTCCTGCGCAATCGTCGCGGCTGGCGCTCACGCTGGATCGGGCGCTGATTGAAAACGCCACCTTCATTTTCGACGATCACAGCACTGGTGAACGCACCGAAATGACCGGTATGCGGCTTGATTTGCGGTGGCCCGAATATGAAGGCCGCGCCAGTTTTGATGCAACATTGAGGCCCGCAGAGGAAGACGTGCAAATTGCTGGCTATCTTGACCGCGTTGGCGATTTCATAGACGGCGCGGTCAGCGATGTGTCCGCTGAGATCACCATGCCCGGCGGCACCCTGGCTTTTCTGGGCCGGGCCAGCGCTGATGGCGCGGCCGATGGCAAACTGACCGCGAAAATCGATGACACAAACAGGGCAATGGCCATACTGGGCCAACCGCCTGCTGACCTGCCCGCTGGATTCGGGCGCTCCGTAGATATCAGCACGCAGGTCACATTCACTGCTGATCAAAACCTGTCTTTGCGTGATTTGATCCTTGATCTGGGCGGCAATCGTCTGACCGGCGCGGTTGACGTTGCACTCTCGGGTGATCGGCCCAATGTCACGGCGAAACTCGATGCCGGTGCGCTGGACCTGAGTGCTCTGAATGGCGGTGACAGCGCGGGCACGGGGGGGCAATCCTCTGGCGCGCAAAGCAGCTCCAGCACCGGGTGGTCAAAGGACCCTATCGACGCCTCCGCACTTGGCATGGCTGACGCCGATATCGCGCTGACGGCCAGCAGCATCGATCTGGGCGATCTGCAGGTCGGTGCCACCCAAACCCGCATGCGGCTTGATCGCTCCCGCATGGTGTTTGATCTGCAGAATGTGCAGGCCTATGACGGAACCATCATTGGGCAATTTGTGATGAACAACCGATCCGGTTTGTCCGTCGGTGGACAGATGAATGTCAAAGGCATTGATCTTGAAAGCTTTTTGACCGAGGCCGCCGATATCAACCGTCTATCGGGTGCCGCCGATGCGTCCCTGAACTTTCTGGGCGTGGGCCAGTCCCAACACGCAATCATGAACTCGCTCAGCGGTGATGGATCGGTCAGCATGGGGCGCGGTGTGATCGCCGGATTTGACCTCGACCGACTGATGCGGTCGGGCGACATCACCGGCGGCACGACGATTTTCGACACGATGGGCGCGACATTCACGATGGAAAACGGCAACCTTTTCAACAATGACCTGCGCATGGAATTGCCGCTTGCCAAGGCAGATGGCGAGGGCCGCGTGGGCATCGGGGCACGGGACATTGATTACCTCTTCACGCCCAAATTGCTGGAAGGTGACAATAATTCCGGCCTCGCCATCCCGGTACGGATCCGCGGCCCTTGGGACAATCCAAGCATCGTGCCCGATCTGGAAAAAGCGCTGGAACTGAACCTCGCCGGGGAGGTTGAAAAGCTGGAGGATCAGGCCGAAGAGGAACTGCGCCGCGCCGTCGGCAAGGAATTGGGTGTCGACGTGGAAGAAGGCCAGGATCTGGAGGACGCTGTGCGGGACGCCATAGAAGATGAGGCGCTCAAAGGTCTCAGAAGTCTTTTTGACTGATATCAACGCGTTGACCCTAGGCTCCTCATGTCCTTGAACCCTGTGGATACCCGCCTGATCGAACGATTGCAGGCCGCCCTTCCTGCCGCCACATTCCGGGAGGCGACAGCGGGCTATCTGGAGGAACCGCGCGGTCGCTGGGCGGGGCAGGTCGGTATCCTTTTGGCGCCTGGGTCGACCGAAGAGGTCGCGCAGATCATCCGCATCGCCCACGAGGCACGGGTTCCTGTCGTGCCCTATGGCGGCGGCACCGGACTGGTGGGCGGGCAGATCGCCAGCGACGGCCCTGCGCCGATCCTGTTGTCTCTCGAACGCATGACGCGCGTGCGCGCGATTTACCCACAAGAAAATATCCTGATCGCTGAGGCCGGCGCGGTCCTGTCGGATGTCCATGATGCCGCCGAAGCGGAAGGCAGGCTCTACCCGCTGACCATCGCCGCCAAAGGCAGCGCGCGGGTTGGCGGGCTGCTTGCCACCAATGCGGGCGGGGTGAATGTGCTGCGCTATGGCAATGCGCGCGATCTTTGTCTGGGGCTGGAGGCTGTGCTGCCTGATGGGCAGATCTGGAACGGTCTGCGGCGGTTGCGCAAAGACAATATGGGCTACGACCTGCGCAACCTTCTGATCGGATCGGAAGGCACTTTGGGCGTGATTACGGCCGCCTCTCTGATGCTGCATCCCAAGCCCGCAGGCGAAGGCACAGCGGTGATGTCCGTGGCAGGTCCGGAGGCCGCACTCACTCTTCTGGCCATGGCGCGCGATCATATGGGCGAGGGGATCAGCGCCTTTGAATTGATGCACCGGATGGGCAGTGATTTCCTGTCTGAGACGATGCCCGACGTCAAACAACCCTTTGAAAATGCGCCTGAATGGACTGTCTTGATCGATATCGGTCTTGCGCGTGGACTGGACCCTGCAACTGCCTTGGAGGCTTTGTTTGCGGACGCCCATGAGGCCGGTTTGGTGGCCGACGGCGTCATCGCGCAGTCTGAGGCGCAACGCACTGAACTTTGGGCCGTGCGCGAAACCATTCCAGAGGCCAACCGCCGGATCGGTTCGATCAGCTCACATGATATTTCCGTCCCACTGGGCGCGATCCCGGAATTTATCGAGACAGGCAATGCCGCTCTGGCAAAACTCGGGCCTTTTCGGATCAACTGCTTCGGCCATGTGGGCGATGGCAATCTGCACTACAATGTTTTCCCGCCAAAAGGGCAGAGCAAAGACGCCTACACCCACTTGCGCGACGACATCAAACGCACCGTCCATGATGCCGTCCACGTGTTGGGCGGATCGGTCAGCGCGGAACACGGGGTGGGGCGGCTCAAGGTCGACGATCTGGAACGCTATGGCGATCCGGTGAAGCTGTCTGCCATGCGCGCGGTCAAACAAGCGCTGGATCCGCGGGGCATCATGAACCCTGGCGCTGTTCTGCGTGGCTGACAACAGACGAATTTTCGCCGAAAATTCGCGTGCCGTGACGGCACGGAGGACAGGTTAGGCCTAGAAAGCGCTCCGTTCATCGCATAGGTTACACTTAGTTAACGAGGGCATACGCGCCATGTCTGATACGGGATTGCAAAAACTTGCATTCTTTTTGCTCGTCCTTCTGATCCTATTTGTCTCCATCGCTGGGGGCGTGTGATGGCGCAGAAGTTTGGCGGCAAGTATAGCCCTGATGCGGGTCAAAACCTTTCTGAAACCTCTGGTACCTATCGCGGCGCGGTGCGCACTAAAGCTGGGGGACGGGTCAATCTTCTCTTCCTCGCGCCCCTTCCGCTTATCTGGCAGGCTTTCACCTCTGGCCCAACGGGTCTCGCCCTCAACCTCGTAGCGATGGGTCTTTTGATCCTGGCCGCCTGGCTCACGCGCGAAGGCATTAAGGCGCAGGAAGCCTATGAGGCTCGCAAAGTCGCCCGCCGCCCGGGCTTCCCGCGCAAAATGGCGGGCAGTGTTCTGACCGGCGCGGGGCTTGCTGTGGCGGGATTTGCGGCGAGTGGCGGCCTCATCGAACCGATCATCTACGCTGTCGTCGGCGCCGTCCTGCACAGCTTCGCCTTCGGGTTCGACCCCATGACAGACAAGGGCATGGAGGGCATCGACACCTTCCAGACCGACCGCGTCGCCCGCGCCGTGGATAAGGCGGAGGGGATGCTCTCTGCCATGTCCGACGCCGTCAAACGCGCAGGTGACCGAAAATCCGAGACCCGCGTCGCCCAGTTCCAAACCAGCGTGCGCGACATGCTTCGCACGATTGAGAACGACCCGCGCGACCTGACCACCGCGCGCAAATACCTCACCGTCTATCTGCAGGGCGCCCGCGACGCGACGGTCAAGTTTGCCGACATTTACGCCCGCGATCGCAACGCCAAGGCGCGGGATGACTATTTCGGCCTGCTGGGCGATCTGGAAGAGAATTTTACCGCCAAGACACGCAGCCTTCTCAACGACGACACCGCCGATCTGGAAGTGGAAATCGAAGTACTGCGCGACCGGCTGAAACGAGAAGGGCTGCGGCCCGATGTGACAAGTTAAAGAAGGAAATGGGACATGTCTGACAGTATTCGTCAAAAGGCCGAAGCGACGCTGGCCGAAGTGGAAGAAGTAAGCAAGGTGATCTTGCCTGAACCGGTGGAGGCCACGGCGATCGTGCCTATTGAGGACGCCAACAAGACCCAAAAAGCCGCAATCAAAAAGCGCATGGATGAGATCGACATGACCGACACGAATTCCATCGTGGCGTTCGGTTCCGGTGCGCAGGCGGAACTGCAGACGATTTCTCAATCCATGTTGCAGGGTGTCCGCAACAAGGATGTAGGCCCCGCGGGTGACAGCCTGCGCAACATCGTCACTACGATCCGGGGGTTTTCAGTGTCGGAACTCGACGTCCGTCGGGAACGTACATTCTGGGAAAAACTGCTGGGCCGGGCCGCGCCCTTTGCGAAATTCACCGCCAAATTCGAAACGATCCAAAGCCAGATCGACAAGATCACCGAAGATCTTTTGGGCCACGAACACACGCTGCTGAAGGATATCAAATCCCTCGACATGCTCTATGACAAGACGCTGGCCTTCTATGATGAACTGGCGCTTTACATCTCTGCGGGTGAGGCAAAAATCGCGGAGCTCGACACCAAAACCATCCCCGCCAAGGAGAAAAAGGTCGAAAAAGCACCTGAGGCCAAGCAAGTGATGGAAGCGCAAGAGCTGCGCGACCTGCGCTCGGCCCGCGATGATCTGGAACGCCGGGTGCACGACCTCAAACTCACCCGCCAGGTGACCATGCAGTCGCTGCCCTCGATCCGTCTGGTTCAGGAAAACGACAAATCACTGGTCACGAAGATCAACTCAACCCTCGTCAACACCGTGCCGCTCTGGGAAACCCAATTGGCTCAAGCGGTTACGATCCAGCGTTCAGCCGAGGCCGCAGCGGCCGTGCGCGACGCCAACGATTTGACCAACGAGTTGCTCACCGCCAACGCTGCCAACCTGCGCGAATCCAACAAGATGATCCGCGAAGAAATGGAGCGCGGTGTCTTCGATATCGAGGCCGTCAAGCAAGCCAATGCCGATCTTATCGGCACCATCGAAGAAAGCCTTGCGATTGCTGACGAAGGCAAGGCCCGCCGTGCCGCCGCCGAGGAGGACCTCAAAAAGATGGAGGCCGACCTGCGCGACACGCTTGCCGCCGCCAAGTCGCGCAAAGACGGTGTGGGCGATACCGCCGGCACGGCAGTGCCAAGCTAAGGGGCGTGTAACAGGGGTGTCCAACGGAAAATTCAGCCGGGTCAACGGGTTGGTCAGTGCGATAGCGCTGGTCACACTCGGCGCTTGTGGGTTGTTTCCAACGGACACCCCCGATCCTGACCCACGTCCCCCTGTGGCTGATACCGGCCCGCTGGAACCATCGGCCGAAAGCGAGGCGCTCACCCGCTACTACACGCGCCTGCAATCCAATCTGCAAGCTCAGGACCTGCTGCGCGCCGATGGGGGCGGGGTGGATACGCCTTATTCCAACACCGATATTGCCAAGAATTTTGAACGCATCGCGTTTTACGATGAATTCGCGGTGGGGCAGGGGCTGACCCCCGGTTCCGGCCAACCAAGCCGCATGATCAAATGGAAAGAACCGGTGCGCATGTCGGTGGAGTTCGGTCGACAAGCGCTGCCTGAACAGCGCGAAAACGACCCTGATATGATCGACAGCTATGTCAAACGTCTGACCCGCATCACCGGCCATCCCATCACACTGACTGACCGCAATCCCAATTTTCATGTGATCATCGCGGGAGAGGACGACAAAGACGACACGATCGCGCGCTTCCTTGAGATTGAACCGAACATGAACCAGGCCAGCGTCAACATCATCCGCAATCTCAACCGCAAGACGGCCTGTTTTGTCTTCACTTTCGCCAAGACGGCGGACGATTCCGTGATCCACAAGGGCATAGCGCTCATTCGCGCGGAACTGCCTGACCTGATGCGCCGTGCCTGCGTGCACGAAGAACTGGCTCAGGGCCTTGGCCTGCGCAATGACAGCGCCACCGCGCGCCCCTCTATTTTCAACGATGACGAAGAATTCGCCCTGCTCACCTCCCATGATGAGGCGCTCTTGCGACTTCTCTATCATCCCAGCCTCAAACCCGGCATGTCCCTCAACCAGGCGCGTCCGTTGATCAAACGGATCCTGGACGGCAATCCGGGCCAGATTTGACGATCAAGGAGCCACCCATGTCCATTTTCGATTTCCTCTCCGGTCAGTTCATCGATGTGATCCACTGGGTCGATGACACGCGCGACACGATGGTCTGGCGGTTCGAAAGGCAAGGCCACGAAATCAAATACGGCGCCAAGCTGACGGTGCGCGAAGGTCAAGCGGCGGTCTTTGTCCATGAAGGCCAGCTGGCGGATGTTTTTACGCCCGGTCTCTACATGCTTGAGACGAACAACATGCCCATCATGACGACGCTTCAGCATTGGGATCACGGCTTCAAATCGCCCTTCAAGTCCGAGATCTATTTCGTCAACACCACGCGCTTCAATGATCTCAAATGGGGCACCAAAAACCCCATCATGCTGCGCGACCCCGAATTTGGTCCCACCCGCATTCGCGCCTTCGGCACCTACACCGTGCGCATCAACGATCCCGCGCGTTTTTTGACGGAAATCGTCGGCACTGATGGCGAATTCACGATGGATGAAATCAGCTATCAGGTCCGCAACATCATCGTGCAAAGCTTCTCCCGCATCATCGCAGGCTCTGGCATCCCCGTGCTCGACATGGCCGCCAACACCGCCGATTTGGGCAAACTGATTGCAGCAGAGATTTCCGGTGTGGTCGCCGAATACGGCCTCTCCATCCCCGAATTCTACATTGAAAACATATCGTTGCCGCCTGCTGTCGAAGAAGCACTCGACAAACGTACCTCCATGGGGCTGGCCGGTGATCTGGGCAAATTTACCCAATACTCTGCCGCAGAGGCCATGACCGCCGCCGCCAAAACCCCCGGCAGCGGCGCAGGCGAAGGCATTGGCGCAGGTCTCGGCATGGGGATGGGCATGGCTATGGCGAACCAGATGAACCAGGGGCCTTGGGGGGCGCAACCCGCCGCCGCGGCGCCACCCCCGCCACCCCCTGTCGAACATGTCTGGCACATCGCCGAAGGTGGCGAAACCCACGGCCCCTATTCGAAAGCCGCACTTGGTCGCATGGCCACCGAGGGAAAGCTCACCCGTGAAACCCATGTCTGGACCGCAGGTCAGGATGGTTGGCTCATGGCCGAAGATGTGCAAGAGCTGGCCCAGCTTTTCACGGTTCTCCCTCCACCGCCGCCCGGTGCGTGATGGCTTCTTTTTGGCCATAAATACTCAAATCCAAACCGGACCCACCCATGGCACCCTCCGATCAAGAGCCTCTGTCCATCCTCGTTGATCACACCTTCCCTTGTGATCAATGCGGCGCGGATTATCGATTTGATCCCGACAAAGGCACGCTCAGCTGCGATCACTGCGGCAAAGCGCAAGAGATCGCGCAGGCCACCCCGTGGCAAGGCACCATCCGCGAACTGGATTTCAAAGCCGCCCTCTCCGGCGAACTCGACAGCGCGGAAACGCAACAAACCAGGCTCTACTCCTGCTCCGATTGCGCCGCGCAACTGGAACTTGACGCCAAAACTCACGCGCAGGAATGCCCTTACTGCGCATCCCCCGTGGTCACCGACACAGGGCTCCACCGTCAGATCAAACCCAAGGGCGTGCTGCCCTTCGCGCTCGAAGAAAGCACGGCACGCAAGGCCATGACCGATTGGCTGGGCAGGCTTTGGTTTGCCCCGAATGGACTTCAGGAATACGCCCGTAAGGGTCGGAAAATGCAGGGGATTTATGTTCCTTACTGGACCTTCGACGCTGACACCAAGTCAAGTTATCGCGGCGAACGCGGCACCGTCTACTATGAAACCAAAACGGTCACCCGCAACGGCAAACGCGAACAAGTGCGCGTCTCGAAAGTCCGCTGGCGGGCTGTCTCTGGCCGCGTTGCACGGTTTTTCGACGACATCCTCGTGCTCGCCTCTCGAACCCTGCCCAAACGTTACACCGACGCGTTGGAGCCTTGGGATCTTAGCGCGCTTGTACCCTACAGCCCTGAATTTCTGGCCGGGTTCAAAGCGGAAAGCTATCAGGTAGAGCTGGAAGACGGCTTCAAAGAGGCCCGGGCCCATATGGATCGGGTCATCGCGCGCGACGTGCGCTTCGACATCGGCGGCGACCGTCAGCGCATCCATGACATCGATACCACCGTCAAAGACGTCACCTTCAAACACATCCTCCTGCCGGTTTGGCTGGCGGCCTACAAATACAACGGCAAAACCTACCGCTTCGTGGTCAACGGCCGGACGGGCCGAGTGCAGGGTGAACGCCCATGGTCCGCCATCAAAATCGCCATCGCCGTGGTTATTGGCGTGATCATCGCGGCCGGGGTGGGCTACGCCATAGCGCTCAGCGAAGGGGCCGTTTGATGTATGAGATCGATGCGTTGAATGCGGTACTCGACCGCCGCTATTCCTGCCGCGCGTTCAAACCCGATCCTGTGCCGAGGGACATGCTGCACCAGATCGTTACGACCGCGGGCAAAACGGCCTCATGGTGCAACGCACAGCCTTGGCAGGTCTTGATCACAGAAGGTGCGGCCACTGATGCTTTCCGCGAAGGGTTGAAAGACACCGCGCAAGGCGCTGCTGCAAAGCCAGATTTGCCCTGGCCCAAAGACTATCCAGGCGTCTATGGGGACCGTCGCCGCACCTGTGGATACCAGCTATACGAGGCCGCAGGCATTGCGCGCGACGACCGCGCAGGCCGCGCCGCGCAATCCTTCCGCAATTTCGAACTCTTTGACGCCCCGCATGTCGCCATCATCCATTCCGAGGCCGATCTGGGCCCCTATGGCGCGCTCGACTGCGGCGGGTTCGTCAACGCCTTCATGCTCGCCGCCACCAGCCTCGGCGTGGCGACCATCGCGCAGGCCTCTGTGGCGGCTTATCCGGATTTCATCCGCAGTCATTTTGGCCTGGACTGCAATCGCCTGATCCTTTGCGCAATATCCTTGGGATATGAAGATACGGACCACCCCGTCAACGGCATCCGGACGGAAAGAGCATTGCTGGATGAGGTGCTAGACCTTCGCAGCTAGGCCCAAGCATTTTTTTGTAAAAAAATGCCGCCAACGTTGGCGGCAAAATTTTTGAAAAATTTTGGGCTCCTGACCGTTAGGGCATGCTCTTGATCAAAGAGCGCGCCAGCCGATATCCCGGCGCACCGCCGCGCCCGGCCAATCCACGCCGTCCACCAAGGCATAGGCTCGATCTGCCGCCTCGCGCAGGTTGGCCCCCCGCGCTGTCGCGTTCAACACGCGCCCCCCGGCCGACACAATCTGACCGTCCTTGAGTGCTGTGCCTGCATGAAACATTACACGGCTGCTGTCCTCCGGCAGATCCTCCAGTCCGCCGATTCGCGCGCCTTTCGCGTAGCTTCCAGGATACCGCGGCGCGGCCATCACCACCGTCATAGCGTGATCATCGGCCCAATTCACCTGAGCCTCGCTCAAACGTCCTTCTGCACAGGCCTGCATCAGGTCAAGCGCTTGTGCCCCCAGCCGCAGCATCAGCACCTGGCATTCCGGATCGCCGAACCGAACATTGTATTCGACCAAACGCGGCGCACCGTCCTTGATCATCAACCCGGCATAGAGCACGCCTTGATATGGCGTTCCCCGCCGCACCATCTCTGCCAGCGTCGGTTTTACAATTTCATTCAACGCCATATCGGCGATATCTGATGTCAGAACCGGGGCAGGGGAATAGGCCCCCATCCCTCCCGTATTAGGACCCGTGTCACCTTCCCCGATGCGCTTGTGATCCTGCGCCGTGCCGATGGGCAGGGCATCTTCGCCGTCGCAGAGCACGAAAAAGGACGCCTCTTCGCCCTCCATGAACTCTTCGATCACCACCTCGGCGCCCGCGCCGCCGAACGCACCTGAGAACATGTCGTCTATGGCTGCATGGGCCTCCGCCACCGTCTCGGCGATGATCACACCTTTGCCTGCCGCCAACCCGTCCGCCTTGATCACGATCGGCGCAGTGTCCACATAGGCCTTCGCCGCATCTGCGTCCGTGAAGTGACCATAGCCAGCCGTTGGCGCACCCGCCGCATCGCAAATCGCCTTGGTGAAGTGCTTGGAGGCCTCCAGTTTCGCGGCTTCCTGGCTTGGCCCGAAGACCAATAGCCCCGCATCCCGCAGCCGATCAGCGACCCCGACCGCCAATGGCGCTTCCGGCCCTACGATCACGAAATCTACCGATTGCGCTTCGCAGAAGGATACCACTGCTGCGCCGTCCATGATGTCGAGCGCGGCGCATTCTGCGATCTGCGCGATGCCCGCATTGCCCGGTGCAACGATCAGCTTATCGCATTTGGGGTTCTGCTTCACCGCCCAGGCCAGGGAATGTTCCCGGCCCCCGCCGCCCAGAATGAGAATGTTCATGGCATACCCCCGCTTGGCCTTATGTTGCGAGCGTTCTAAGGTTCCCCCCAAGCAGTTACAAGGTACCCCCCAAGGAACGCATATGTCCGACCTGATCGACGACCCAATCCCCGGCTCCAACACGCCTGAATTCTCCGTGGGGGAGATCGCGGGTGCGGTGAAAAAACTGGTGGAGGGCGAACTGGGCTGGGTGCGTGTGCGCGGGGAGGTAGGCCGCGTGGTGCTCGCGCGGTCGGGGCATCTTTATTTCGACCTCAAAGACGAACGTAACGTACTGTCCTGCATGACATGGAAGGGACAGGTGGCGGGCATCGGCGTGATGCCGGAAGAGGGGATGGAGGTGGTGGCCGAGGGCCGCATGACCGCCTCGGGCTTCCAGTCCAAATTCTCGCTCAACGCGCAGCACATTGCCATCGCCGGCGAGGGCGCGCTGATGGCGCTTCTGGAAAAGCGCAAGAAAGCACTGACATCGGAGGGGATTTTCGATGAGGCGCGCAAACGCCCTATTCCCTATCTTCCTGATATCATTGGTGTTGTGACGTCGCCTCAGGGCGCGGTCATTCGTGATATCTTGCACCGCCTGCGTGATCGCTTCCCCCGCAAAGTGTTGATTTGGCCGGTTGCCGTGCAAGGGGAACGCTGCGCTTCGGATGTGACGCGTGCCATTCAAGGTTTCAACGCGTTGACGCCCGGCGGGGCATTGCCGCGACCCGATCTCTTGATCGTCGCCCGCGGCGGTGGCTCGGTCGAAGATCTCTGGGGCTTTAATGAAGAAAGCGTCGTGCGCGCCGCTGCGGCATCCGACATCCCGCTGATTTCCGCTGTGGGGCACGAAACCGACACGACCCTCATCGACCTCGCCGCAGATCGCCGCGCCCCCACGCCCACGGCAGCGGCGGAAATGGCCGTGCCTGTGCGGCTCGATCTGATGGCATGGCTCGACGGGCAGGATGCCCGGCTGACGGGGGCGCTGACGGGTGGCCTTAAAACGCGCGGGCAACGCGTTTCGGATTTATCCCGTGCGCTGCCCCGCGCGGACACGCTTTTGGACGCGCCACGCCAGAGGCTGGATACCTGGTCTGACAAACTGCCTCGCGCTTTGACAGGACGGGTCGAACGGCGGCGCGGGGAGCTTGCCAATGTGTCCGGGGCAATCCGTCCAAGCGTGCTCAGGAATAAAGTTGAATTGAAACGTGGTGAGTTGAAAAGCACCGCCAAGGGCCTGCAGCTGGACGTTCTAAAGCGTGATATGACGCGCAAATCGGAGAAGTTGGATGCGCTGCTTGCGCGGATGTCGAAAGCGGCCAACCGTCAGATGGAGCGCTGGACCGACCGGTTGTCAGGGTTGGAAAGGTTGCGCCAAACAGTGGGTTATGAGGCGACCTTGCAGCGTGGCTATGCCGTTGTTTGGGGCGATGGAGACGTGGTGACCACGCGCGTGGCGGCGCAGAAGGCAGCCATGGTTGAAGTGCAGTTTGCGGATGGGCGGTTGGAGATCGGTGGGGGCAAAGCCAAAGCATCTGGCAAATCACCGAAGAAGATACCGGATCAAGGCTCTCTCTTTTGAAGGGTGCCCTGATGGCGCGAAAGCAAGGGCGTCGCTCGCCGGACCTGCGGCCAGGCGAAATGGCAATCGCATGCCTCCGCTTAGCTACGCAGGAACCCAACGACAAAGCGCTGCTGTTCATAGGTCAGGATCGCCAGACCGGAGCTGGGTTAAATCCCTAGGCCGTTCTGTTTATTCAAACGCCGACTTCCGGCCCCAAGCACATCAGTGGCTCCGGGCTTTTGCGCACCTCGTAAAGTGTCGTCTGCGCAGGATCGTTCTCAAATCGCGCCGTCAGCCCACCCGCGCTGATCTCAAAGCTCCAGCATTGCGGCACGGGTTGATCCTCATAGATGAAACAAATCATCTCGCCTTCCTCGTACCACTCCCCTTCCTTGCATTTCCCATCGAGGAAAGTCCAACGCACCCGGCGATTTGGAAGGTATTCTTCAGCGCCATACGGCTCTCCGTTTGAGGCGAAATAGAAGGTTTTGCCTTGGGTATAATCGTCAAACTCGGACCCGTTCATCGCAAAGGCGGGCAAGGACGAAACCAGAAAGGCAAGGACGCTATGAAAGAGTGCTTTGTGCATGGCCGGACTGTGCCAGATGCGCCCCGGTCTTACCACCGGCATTTCGCCCCACCGGCCGCGCTTTGCCGATCTCACCGGGGGCCACGCTCCAGGCATCGCATAGCGGGTTCATGATGCGGAACCAAAGCTTGGGCACCAGCGCGATCACCCCCATGATTGGCAGCGGATAGGGCAGGTATGGCATCTCTTCGGGATCAAGCTGAAGCGCAGGGTAGTCCTTGTGCGGGCTCATGTGGTGATCGGAATGGCGCGGTGCATTGACCATCAGGAACGATGAGAACACGTCCGGGGCGTTCCATGAATGATGTGGCCTCACCGGTTCGAGCCGCCCATTGGCCAGGCGCTGCCGCCGGAGCCCATAGTGCTGCACGTAATCAGCCATCAGGATTTGCACCTGCGCGTGCGCCATGATCGACAAAAACGCCAAAACGCCCAGCCCGCCAAACCCGATCCAGACGCCAATAGATGCCGAAAGTGCCCCGCCGACGTAAAGAACATAAGGGTGCCGAAAAACTCGCTTTTCCGCCCGTCTGCGCCGTTGATTTTCTGTCTTGAGTGCCAGAACAAACGACTGCCGCGTCACGCGCACCATGTAGCGGTAAAAATTCTCGCCGCGCGGGGCTGAATTGGGATCGCGGTCACTGCCCACATAGACATGATGGATCAGCACATGCGCGCTGGCATGGTGGCCGGCGAGCATGGAGGTGTAAATCCACTGCCCCAGCCAGCGCATCCATGTGACGCGTTTATGGATCAATTCATGGGCCACCGGATGGGAAATTTGCCCAAAGATCAGCCCAACACCCGCGGCCAATGCCACGCGGTCGGATATTTCCAGCCCGCTTGGCCCCGCGATACCCCACAGGCCCGCTACCAGCAGCGCGAAATGTGAAAGCCCCAAGAGGATCAACAGGGCATCACTGGCTGGAAACTCGGCCTCGGGGTCCGCATTTTCGGACTGAGTGGCGATCAGGCGGTCCATGCAGGTTACCAGTGCCGTCATGTAAAGCAGCGCGCCCCATGCCCAACCCCCGCCGAGCATCACGGCTGCGGCCACCAAAAGGCAGGGCAAAAGAGTAACGATCGCAAAGCGTATCACGGGCGGTGGGCCTCATCGGGATCGGGCCCGAGTCGGTCGGGCCAGAGCATGTGAAAGGTGAAGTGAAGAAAGTACCGCAAGTGGAAGTTTTTGGAGAATTTTTTTGGATTAGGGTAAAGAAATCAGCTCTGATACAACCTTGGGTGTATTGCTGCGTGTAAAGCGTATTCTCTTGCGAGAATTTTCCCTGCGCGTGGCGGAGATTTCCGCCAACTGAACCGAATCGCAGAGCGCCATGATGCATGCGATGCATCACCGCTCTTCCATCCGGGGCGCACGTTATATACGTGGGAACAACGAAGGTCGGATGGCGCGGACCAAAGGGCGCAAAGATGTCATTTTTCAAAAAGCTCAAAGACAAGCTCTTCAAATCTTCATCGAAGATCGATGAGGGGCTCGACGCGATCGTGGAAGACGGCGGCGTGGAAGAGGTGGCAGAGAGCACACCTGAGCCCGAACCTGCGCAAGAACCCCAGCCTGAACCCCAACCGGCACCGGAGCCTGAGCCGGAACCAGAACCGGCACCCGAGCCTGAGCGGGAACCCAAGCCCGTACCAGAACCGGAGCCCGAACCTGAGCCGGAACCTGTACCAGAGCCAGAGCCGGAAGCTAAACCTGATCCGGAGCCAGAACCGGAAACAGAACCTGCACCAGAGCCCGAGCCGGAACGAGAACCTGAACCGGAGCCCGAACCAGAGCCAGATCCCGAACCTGAACCTGAGCTGGAACCCGAGCCGCAGCCTGAACCGGTTCCTGCACCCGAACCGGACCCCGCCAAGAAACCCGGTCTGCTGGGCCGCCTGTTGGGTCGCAAGGAAACCAAAGCGGTTATGCGCCGGGCGCTGGATGATGACATGCTCGAACAGCTCGAAGAGCTGCTGATCACCGCCGATATGGGCGTCGATACGGCGCTGCGCGTCACCGCCAACATGGCCGAAGGCCGGATGGGCAAGAAGCTGTCCACCCGGGAAATCAAAGAGCTGATGGCCGGTGAGATCGCCCGCATCATGGACCCGGTCGCGCGCCCCATGCCGCTTTTCCCAAAAACCCCGCAGGTGGTGTTGGTCGTCGGTGTGAACGGATCGGGCAAGACCACGACCATCGGAAAATTGGCCAGCCAGTTCAAGGCCGCGGGCAAATACGTGGTGATCGCGGCGGGTGACACGTTCCGCGCAGCGGCCGTCGAACAGTTGCAAATTTGGGGTGACCGTGCGGGCGTACCCGTACTGACCGCGCCCGAAGGGTCGGACCCCGCGAGTCTGGCCTTTGACGCCATGGAACAGGCCGCCCGTGACGGGGCTGATTTGCTGATGATCGACACGGCAGGGCGGCTGCAAAACCGTCAGGATTTGATGGAGGAACTGGCCAAGATCGTCCGCGTCATCCGCAAAAAGGATGAAAGCGCACCGCATAATACGCTTTTGGTGCTGGATGCCACGACCGGTCAGAACGCGCTGAGCCAGGTGGAGACGTTCCAGAAGTTGGCGGATGTTTCGGGGCTGGTCATGACCAAACTCGATGGCACGGCCAAAGGCGGTGTGCTGGTGGCACTGGCAGATAAATTTGGGCTGCCGATCCACGCGATTGGCGTCGGGGAACAAATTGACGATCTCGCCCCGTTTGATCCCGAAGAATTCGCAGCCGCGCTCACTGGGCTAGAAGACTGATTTGAATCCCGGGCGCGGAATCAAGGCCCTTGGGCCGCCGCGCCTTCGTCCGCTGCCCAGCAAGCGATTGCTCGCAATCGCTGAGAGGAGGGCCCCACCTAGGGTCTGGCGAATGTGTGAGGTAGGCGCGTCGTTCAAATTCACAGCGGTGCTTCACGATAAAGCGCTCTGGCTTGAGGTCGGGATCGCCAGACCGGGGCCTGACGAAGGCACTCTGTTGCGCGTCCCATGACAGAGTGGATCATCTCCGTCGAAGGCACCGAGGCGGGCAAGCAAGCCGCCCTCATCCTCGCCATCCTCGCCGCCTTCCTCCATGCCGTGTTTGGCGCGCTGCAAAAGGGCCGGTTTGACCCATGGCTCACGCGAGGGGCCATTGATGCCAGCTACGCCATCATGGCCGCCCCCTTTGCGCTCTTCGTCGTGCCTTGGCCAGAGCCGCATATGTGGCCCATTTTCGCGCTCGTCTGGGTCATTCACATGATCTACAAAATCCTGCAGGCCATGGCCTATACGCGCGGGGCCTACACCGTGGTCTACCCGGTGGTCCGCGGCACATCGCCGATTTTCGCCGTCATCGGCGCTTACCTCCTCTTCAATGAAACCTTCACCGCGACGCAGTGGATCGGCCTTCTGGTGCTGCTCACCGGCATCTTCGGCCTGGGTGCCTACAACCTGCGCACCATGACAATTGCGCGCGATACCATGCCCATGGCGCTCACGCTCGCGGTGATGACCGGGCTTTTCGTGGCGCTTTACACGACCTTCGACGCCTACGGCATTCGCGCCACCGCCAACCCCTTCACTTTTCTGGCGTGGTTCTTCCTGATCGACGGGATCGCAATGCCCTTCGTCGCCCTGATCCGCTATCGCCGCATGGAAAACCCGCCTCACGTGATTGCGTTGATGAAAAGGGGTGCGATCGGCGGGTTTGTCGCTTATATGTCCTTCGGATCGATCATGCTGGCCACGCGCCTTGATAAGGTGGGTGAGGCGGCAATCCTGCGCGAAACATCTACGGTATTTGCAGCCTTCATCGGCTGGATCGCGCTGAAAGAAACGGTGGGGCCGTGGCGCATTGCGCTGATGGCATTGATCGCGGCGGGGGCCGTGATTGTGGAAGTAGGAGGCTGACGCGGCATGGCTGAAACCCGCGAAGAACGACATGCCCGCCGAAAGGCCGCGCGACGTGAGGAAAGACGCGCGCTGAAGCAGGCAGAGATGACCGCGCAGAGTGTCGAAGACGTTCCAGTCAAGACGGTTGAGAAAACCGTGCATCCGGGACTTAAAGCCGCCTTGGAATTCGGGCCTATCATCGGGTTTTTCGTGGCCTATCTGTTGTACAAGGATGAGGTCTTTGTGATCGGTGGGACCGAATACACGGGCTTCGTGGCCGTCACCGCCGCCTTCATCCCGATCTTCCTTCTAGGCATAGGCGTGCTGTGGTTCCTCACCGGTAAACTGGCGCGGATGCAGGCCGTTACGGCTGTTTTGCTCATTGTTTTCGGAGGCCTCAGCGTCTGGTTCAACGACCCCAAGTTTTTCAAGATGAAGCCCACCGCGGTCTATCTACTCTTCACCATCATCCTGGGCATAGGTCTTTTGCGAGGGCAAAGCTGGCTGAAATTCGTGATGGAAGAGATGATGCCCTTGAAGGACGAAGGCTGGATGATCCTGACCAAACGGGTCACCTTGCTGTTTTTCCTCTCTGCCGTTGCCAATGAGATCGTCTGGCGCACCCAATCCGAGGAATTCTGGGTCTATTTTGAGACCTTCGCCATGCCCGTGGTGATCTTCGTCTTCTTCATGGCGCAGTCGCGGCTCTTTGCGACCTACGCCACAATGACTCCCTCCAAGAAGTAGTCGGTTCCCAGGGCGCGGAATCAAGCGCGTAGCGCGCCGCGCCTTCGCCTGGCCCCCACCAGGGCCCGGCGAATTTCCAATTGCAGGATGCCGCTCGGGTGTCGTCCGGGAAACCAACGATAAAGCGCTGCTGTTCGCAGGTCAGGATCGCCAGACCGGGGCCAGCCGAAGCCGCTCTCTCAGGTCATGATTGACTCACTCTGCGCTTCCGCGTACTCAAATTCCGTGGCGATTTGTTACCGGATTGCGGGCCACTTTAAACAACTCCGCTAAAAGGTCAGGATGAAAGGCCCCTTTCGCTTGACCGCGATGAGGGGCTTTTTCATTGGGAGACGCTTATGTCTAAAACCTGGAACACACGCACGAAACTGGTCCACGAAGGCACCCGCCGCAGCCAATATGGAGAGGTGAGCGAGGCCATTTTCCTGACCCAGGGCTTCGTCTATGACAGCGCCGAGGCCGCCGAGGCGCGCTTCATTGAATCAGGCCCCGACGAATTCATCTACGCCCGCTACGGCAACCCCACCGTGGCCATGTTCGAAGACCGCATGGCCGCCATCGAAGGGACAGAGGACGCTTTCGCCACCGCCAGCGGCATGGCGGCCGTCTCCGGCGCGCTCACGTCTATGCTCAAAGCCGGCGATCACGTCGTCTCTGCCCGCGCGCTTTTCGGGTCCTGCCTTTACGTGCTCGAAGAGGTGCTCACCCGCTACGGTGTGGAGGTCACGTTCGTCGACGGCACCGATCTCGACGCATGGCGCGCGGCCATCCGCCCGGATACCAGCGTCGTCTTCCTGGAAACCATCGCCAACCCCACGCTTGAAGTGATCGACCTGCGCGCCGTCGCCGACATCGCCCATGGTGTCGGCGCCAAGGTCGTGATCGACAACGTCTTCGCCACCCCCGTCTACACGAACGCCGTGGAACAAGGCGCTGATGTTATTGTCTATTCCGCCACCAAACACATCGACGGGCAGGGGCGCGCCCTGGGCGGTGTGATCCTCGGCAGCCGCGATTACATCCGCAAAACGGTGGAGCCTTACATGAAGCACACCGGCGGCTCCATGTCGCCTTTCACGGCTTGGGTGATGCTCAAGGGCATGGAGACGATGGACTTGCGCGTGCGGGCGCAGGTGGCCTCTGCCACGGCTCTCTCTGAGGCGCTGCACGGGCATGCAAAACTTGCCCGAGCCATCTATCCCGGCCATGAAAGCCACGCGCAGCATGCGCTCGCAATGAACGAAATGGGGGCTGGCGGCACCGTGATCGCGTTGGATCTGGCTGGCGGGAAGGAGGCGGCCTTCCGCTTCCTCAACGCGCTAGAGATTGTCAAAATCTCCAACAATCTGGGCGACGCGAAATCCATCGCCACGCATCCCGCGACGACCACCCATCAGCGGCTCAGCGATGATCAAAAGGATGAACTCGGCATCACCCCGGGCCTTATCCGTTTTTCCGTTGGGATTGAGGACACGGATGACTTGATCGCCGACGTGATGCAGGCGCTGGATCAGGCCTAGGACGCCCGCCCGTAAAAACCGATCCGCTCTTCGTCTGAGAAGACAACACCGGGACGGTCATAAAAGGAAAAGATCGAAATCATCCGCGCCGTGTCGCCTTCAACGGGCGTCACTCGGTGCGCGGTGTTGCGGCCTTTGAAGACATTGAGCGTCCCCGCCTCCAGCGTGATGCGCTTCACTTGGGCATCCTCACCATGCAGCATCGCGGCCACGCCGTCATAGTTGGGGTCGTCCTCGGACCGCAGGCCTGTGCGATATTCAAATTCACCGCCCATTTCAGGCGCCTGCAACAGCAGCGTCGTGGTGAATTCCGAGCGATCAAAATGCCAGTTGAGCGCCTGACCCGCCCGATACTGCATTGCATTCACCCGCGCCAAAGGGTCTTCCATGACGTGCAACTCTGGTCTCTCCATCGTTGCCGCTAGAAACTGGGCAAATTCGGGCCATTAATAAAGCGTGATCAAAGGTCCATCCGCAAACTGGTCAGCACAGAGCGTCCGGTTGGCGGTTTGAAACTGCGTGAGTGCGGGATGATCTGGCGCGAGACCGTCGATCTGGCGTTTGAAATAGATGTTGTGGGATCGTTCATGGCGGAAACTCTCGGTCTCAAACATGGGCGCGAAGTGCTGGGCCACGCTTGCGGCCACTTCCGGGCGGAGAAACCTGTCCAGATTGAACATGCCGTCCTTTGCCAGATCGCCTTTGCAGCGCGTGATCAGTGCCGTCCACTCCGAACTGTCCGGGCGGTGAAGGGGATAGCGACCAAGGTAGAGGATGTCGGAAATGGATGTCATGACGTGCAACTTCACATGTCCTCCGTTTTCGCGCAATGGTCCGAACTCTGGCGCGGAATCAAGGGCGTTAGCCCGCCGCGCCTTCGCCTGGCCCCACCCTGGGCCTGGCGAATGAGCAATCGCAGGCTGAAGCTCGAATGTCGTCCGGGAACCCAACAATAAAGTGCTGCCGTTCAGAGGCTAGGATCGCCAGACCGGGGCCTGACGAAGGCCCTCTGTTGCGCCAAAAACATCCATTTTCAACCGGTTTAGGGGACTATCGGCAATCCCCGAAAAATAAAAATATCACCCTTTTAGCCTTGTTTACAACGCCTTGCCCGCAGACCTTCATGTTACAAACGCGTTACACCTGCGAAGTAAATTAGAAATTCCACCGCCCCTACATTATATGCTACCCCCTGATTAGGGATAAGGACGGACCCTCGATGAATATCCATCATCCAGATCTTGATAAGCTTGATCGTGACGATGCAAAAGCGGCGCTTAATGTGCTGCGCGCGTGGGCGGCCACCGCCTCTGCCGAAGAAGTTGCCGATCTTGACCCCGCCGTGGCGCGTCTCTTGCCTGCGACTGAGGTGTCGAACTATCCCGCCCTGTCCCGCGACTACCCGGAAAACTTCACGCCGGACGCGGCGTATAAGGCCACAATGCCCGACCTGCAAAACGGGCCGTCTTCTTTGATTAAGGGCGCAAAAAAGCAGCTTCAGCACGTGGGAATTTCAAACTTCCGCCTGCCCATCCGCTATCGCACCCGCGAAAATGGCGCGATCACGCTGGAAACCTCTGTCACAGGCTCTGTCAGCCTGGAGGCAGAAAAAAAGGGCATTAACATGTCCCGCATCATGCGCAGCTTTTACAAGCACGCTGAGAAAACCATGTCTTTCAGCGTGATAGACGCCGCCCTGCGCGATTACATTTCTGATCTCGATACGTTGGATGCGCGGATCCAGATGGCATTTTCCTACCCGATGAAGATCGCCTCCCTGCGCTCCGGCCTGGAAGGATTTCAGTATTACGACATCGCCCTCGAACTGACCGAAGGGGAAGGCGGACGCCAAAAATTCATGCATCTCGATTACGTCTATTCGTCGACTTGCCCCTGTTCATTGGAACTTAGCGAACACGCCCGCCAAACGCGCGGACAGCTTGCCACGCCGCATTCGCAACGCTCTGTCGCGCGGATTTCGGTTGAGATTGACAGCAGCGCGCCTGACACGCTCTGGTTTGAGGACCTCATTGAAATGGCCCGCGCCGCCGTCCAGACCGAAACGCAAGTCATGGTCAAACGTGAGGATGAACAGGCCTTCGCCGAACTTAACGCTGCCAACCCGATCTTTGTGGAAGACGCGGCGCGACTCTTCTGTGAACAGCTGCAGAAGGACCCGCGCATCGGCGATTTTCGCGTGATTGCCAGCCATCAGGAAAGCCTGCACAGCCACGACGCGATCAGCGTGGTGACAGAGGGCGATACCTTTGCGACCAGCTCTCTCGACCCTAAGCTTTTCAAGACGCTCTATCACGTCGGTTGAGGTAATCCCCTTCTCGAACTGCCCATAAAAACGGCGCTCTGCATCGAAACCCGTGCTTTGAGCGCGTTTTATCGCCAAAGTCGCGGTCTGATGTCACATGGGTGTTAAACCAATGTGCTATGCCACCTATCGTAGAGTTCACCGGGCACGCGCAGCCCGCATGACCAAAACGGGAGGAACATCATGTACATCACAGACCCATTTCAATTTTCAGCCATGAGCTACCGCTTCATGGGCGTCATGGTCGAACAACAACTGCGGGTGATTAAGGTTCTGGGGGATGCCGCCCTTGCCTCGCATCCTTTGCTCAGTTCGCCTGTGACAAAACGTGAAACCTTGGCGCCGAATCCAAAGGTGCTAGCGCCCAGCCATGTGTCGCACCTGGCAAAGACTGCAGGATCGCCGAAGTCCAGCCCCAAACGCCCGCGTCAGCCCTCTGCGCCCCCCGCATTTCAAAAGGCGCCAGCGAATGGTACGGCAATTCATCCGGCGGAGTAATTGCCACACCTCAATCTTGCACAAGACGCAAAGCGGGTATCTCGTTTTGCGTCTTCTTTTTTGCGCAAAAGGGTGTAATTTACAAAGCAGGGAGGGAAACACTTAATCTAGAGGTTTCTCAATGACTTACATCTCACAAAACCCGTCCAATATCGGTGCATTTCTGGCACGTGTCCTGCACGCTGTTGCATCTACACCCGACCGCATCGTCGAAGACCGCCAACGCGCCGCATTGCGCCTTCTGGACAAATCCGACGACGAGCTTGCGCAAATGGGACTGTCGCGCGCCCACGTCAAAGAAGATGTGCATCGCCACCTTTATTACTGCTGATCGGCGACACGCATCCGCTTGACACCCTGACGCCGCAAAGCCAAGGCTGCGGCCATGCAAGACTATCGTCCTGTCGGTTATGTGGTGGGCCTCATGGTCGTGGCACTTGGCGTCGCCATGTGCCTTCCCATGTTTGTCGATATGGCAGAAGGTGCGGAAAACTGGCTGGTTTTCGCGAAAAGCGCGGCCATCACGGTAGGTGTCGGTGGGCTTGTGGCGCTTGCCTGTTCCAAGGGCGATCATGACCAGCTAAGCGTGCAGCAAACCTTTCTACTGACGTTCGGCGTCTGGGTCACACTGCCCTTCTTTGCTGCCATCCCCTACATGATCGGCGTTACCGGTCTGGGCGCGACTGATGCGTTCTTTGAGGCGATGTCCGGCCTCACCACCACCGGCGCGACGGTGATCACCGGGCTCAATGACCTGCCCAAAGGTTTGCTGTTGTGGCGTGGGCTGACGCAATGGCTGGGGGGCATTGGCATCATCGTCGTGGCGATGGTATTTCTGCCTGAATTGCGCGTCGGCGGCATGCAGATTTTCCGGTCTGAAAGCTTTGATACTTTTGGAAAAATCCTGCCCCGCGCGACCGAAATTTCTTCGCGCATTTCTGTGATCTACATCTCCCTCACGCTGGTTTGCGCAGGCTGTTACCTGCTGTCTGGAATGGATGTCTTCGACGCAACCGTCCATGCCATGACCACCGTCGCCACCGGCGGCTTTGCCAATTACGACAATTCGTTTGCCGCGTTCAGTGCCCCGGCGCAGTATTTTGCCGTAATCTTCATGATGCTGGCAGCACTGCCCTTCGTTCGCTTCGTGCAGTTGACCGCAGGCACCGCAAAACCGCTTATGAAAGACCCGCAGGTGCAAGGCTTTTTCCTCACCGCCTTCAATCTCGTTTTGGTCCTCACACTCTGGCAGTGGCACAATCAGGGCGATCTTTCGGAACCTGCCTTTCGCCGCGTTTTGTTCAACACCATGTCGATCCTGACCGGGACAGGATACGCCAGCGCAGATTACATGGCATGGGGCAGCTTCCCGGTGGCCATGCTTTTCTTCATCGGCCTCATCGGCGGCTGCGCGGGATCAACATCCTGCTCGATCAAGATCTTTCGCTACCAGTTGCTCTTCGCCTCCGTGAAGGTGCAGCTGCAACGCATCTATTCCCCACATGGCATCTTCACCCCCCGCTATCAGGGCCGCGCGGTGGTCGATGATGTGCTGACCTCGGTGATGTCCTTTTTTGTATTTTTCGTCGTGACATTGGGGGTCATGTCCGTGGCGTTGGGCCTCACCGGGCTCGATTTTGTCACGTCCGTGTCGGGCGCCTCTGCCGCGCTGGCCAATATCGGGCCGGGTCTGGGCGACACCATCGGGCCTGCGGGCAACTACGCGCCGCTCAATGACGTGGCCAAATGGGTCCTCTCGGCCGGTATGCTCATCGGCCGGTTAGAGCTCTTCGCCGTCTACGCCATCTTCACCTTAAGTTTCTGGAGGGTCTAATGTCCGACCGCCCCTTAGGCGCACAAATCAGCCACATGCTCAAATCTCGCGGCGTCGATGTGATCTTCGGCATTCCCGGCGTGCATAATCAGGAAATGTATCGCGGTATCGAAGAGGCGGGCATTCAACACGTCCTTGCCCGCCACGAACAGGGGGCGGGATTCATGGCCGATGGGTATGCCCGCGCCACCGGCAAGCCGGGCGTGGCCTATAACATCACCGGCCCGGGGCTTTGCAATATCATGACACCTCTGGGACAGGCCTATTCGGATAGTGTGCCGGTGCTGGCCATTTCATCCTGTCTTGATGAGACCTCCGCCACCCGCGGGCAATTGCACCAGATGCTTGATCAACGCGCCGCCGCCGATTGCGTTTGTGATTGGAGCCATGAGGCCCGTTCACCCGCCGCCGCTTATGGCCTCATTGACCGCGCGTTGACCGAATTTGAAACGAACCGCCCGCGCTCCAAGCACCTTCAGGTCCCCATCGCGCTTCTGGAAGGCACCGCGCCGCCGGGCCCAGCGAGGCGCGCCCGTAAGGGAGCGACGAGCCTCCCCGATCCGGACGAGGTCAAGGCCATCGCCGCCATGATCAAAACCGCCGCCGCCCCGCTTTTCATTCTCGGCGGCGGCCTCGCTCGATACGGAGAACCCGCTGAAACCGCCGCTCGCGCTCTCATTCAAAGGACCGGCGCTGCCGCTTTCATGAGCTATGCCGGTTGCGGCCTCCTGCCACCGGATGAGCCCCTTAGCTACGGCAGCTACCTCGCCCGCCCTGACAGTGCAGGCATCATCGCCAAATCCGATCTGGTGGTGGTGATCGGCTCGGAGCTGTCCGAATGCGATATCTGGCGCGCCCATCTGGGTCACAAAGGCCCGATGATCCGCATCGATATCGATCCTGAGGTGCTGTCTGACGGGCAGGGCGCTGAGACGACTGTACAAGCTGACGCTCTCGCCTTTACGCAGGCACTTTTGGATCACTTGCCGCAAGAGGCCGCACCCAAATGGAATGCAGCGGACATCGCCCGCATCAAAGCCCGCTTTAAGCTTGAAACCGACGCCGAGCGCCCCGGTATCGTCCCTGTCTGCGACGCCCTCGCAGCCGCGCTGCCAGACGACACGATGATCTATTCCGACATGACCCAATTTGCCTATGTCGCCAAAGAGGTCTGGGACATGCCCCGCGCGGGCCACTGGCATCACCCAAACGGTTTCGGCACCCTTGGCTACGCATTGCCCGCCTCCATCGGTGGAGCCGTGGCCCGCAAAGGCAAACCCACCCTCTGCATCGCCGGGGATTACGGCCTCCAATACACCATTCAGGAACTGGGCGCGGCGGTGGAATTGGGCCTGCCATTGCCGATCCTCGTCTGGGACAATTCCAAACTCAAGGAAATCGAAGACAGCATGGTCCGCGCCCAGATTGCCCCAAACGCCGTCATCGCCGGGAACCCCGACTTCGCGGCGCTTGGACGCGCCTATGGCGCCCTGTCCGAGACGCCGCAAACGGTGGAGGAGGTCGTGCAAGCCGTGCTGAATGCCTTCGACGCGGATCGTCCAACGCTCATCCATGTCACAGCCGGAGTGGCCGGTTAGCCCCGTGGCGCGGAATCAAGGGCGTAGCCCGCCGCGCCTTCGTCCGCTGCCCGGCAGGCGATTGCTCGCAATCGCCGAGAGGAGGGCCCCACCCAGGGCCTGGCGAAATGGCAACTGCAGAGCATCGCTCGAATGGAGTCCGGGAACCCAAAAATAAAGCGCTGCTGTTCAGAGGTAAGGATCGCCAGACCGGGGCCAGACAAAGCCGCTCTGTTGCCCTGTTTCAGAATAGCCATTCAACACGGCCTCAAAACCATCTAACTTCTCATCATGCGATACCTCCTGACCCTCCTCTTGCTCTGCCTTGCTATCCCCGCCAAGGCCGACATGCGTGTGCCAGACAGTGAGGCGGAAATCTCCATGGGCTTCGTCCCCGTCGTTCAGTCCGCCGCCCCCGCCGTGGTCAACATCTACGCCCGCCGGGTCGTGAACGTCCAAAGCCCCTTCGCCAACGATCCCTTCTTCCAGGGCCTTTTCCGCGATTTCGGAACACCCCGACAGCGGGTCGAGAACTCACTGGGTTCCGGCGTCATCCTCTCCCAGGACGGTATTGTTGTCTCCAACTACCACGTCGTGGGGGACAGCACCGACATCCGCGTCGTCCTCAACGACCGCCGCGAATTCTCCGCCCGCGTGCTGCTTGCGGATCAGGAAAGCGACCTCGCCATCCTGCAAATGGAAGATGCCCCCGACATGCCAGCGCTTGCGCTTCGCGACAGTGATACCGTGCAAGTGGGTGAGTTGGTTCTGGCCATCGGCAACCCTTTCGGCGTGGGCCAAACGGTCAGCAGCGGCATCGTCTCCGGCCTCGCCCGCTCCGGCACCGCGACGGGTAACTTGCGCGGCTATTTCATCCAGACCGACGCGCCCATCAATCCCGGTAATTCCGGCGGCGCGCTGGTGGATATGAATGGCGCGCTCATTGGCATCAACACTGCGATCCTGTCACGTTCCGGCGGATCGAACGGCATCGGTTTTGCCATCCCCTCCGCCCTGGTAGCCCAATTCGTGGACCAGGCGCGCGACGGGCAAACCCGGTTCCAACGGCCCTGGGCCGGCATTGACGGGCAGACCCTGACGGCTGACATGACCGAGGGTTTCGGTCTGGACCGCCCCGGCGGCGTCGTTATCTCCCAACTCCATCCGCTCAGCGCGTTCCTGACTGCGGGCTTCCAACCCGGCGACGTGGTGATTGCCGTGGACGGGCAAGAGGTGAATACCCCGCCTGAAATGATTTATCGCATGTCCATCAGTGGCCTCGGCCAGGCCGCCAACATCACCCATATCCGTGACGGTCAACCTGTCACCACCCCTGTCGTCATGATCGCCGCCCCCAATACCCCCGCCCGCGCCCAACGCGTCACCGGGGAGGGGTCCGTTATCCCCGGCCTCAAACTCTCTACGGTCAACCCAATTACGCTTGCCGAATACAATCTGGCCCTCTCCGCCCGCGGCGCGGTGGTGGATGAACCCGGATCCATCGGCCTGCGCGCGGGTTTGCGCAAAGGCGATGTGCTGCGCGCCATCAATGACGTGCCTGTCACTGACGCCGATGCGGCCGAAACCCTGCTGGAAGAGGCGTCCCGTCGCCTCAGCCTCGAAGTGCAGCGCGGGCAGCGCCGCCTCACCATGAATTTCCGGCTCTGAGCCATGGCCGATCTGTTCGACAGCGCGCCAGATACGCTCCCTGATACGGCACCCCGGCCACTGGCTGATCGGTTGCGCCCCAAGACCCTGCAGGACGTCGTGGGCCAAGTTCAGGTCATGGGGCCAGAAGCACCGCTTGGCGTCATGCTGGCCTCGGGCGCGCTGGGGTCGATCATCTTCTGGGGTCCGCCCGGCGTTGGCAAAACCACAATCGCGCGCCTTTTGGCCGACGCCACAGACCTGCATTTCGTCCAGATCAGCGCGATCTTTACCGGCGTGCCCGAGCTTCGCAAGGTCTTCGAAGAGGCGCGGTTAAGGCGCACGAACGGGCAGGGCACGCTGCTTTTCGTCGACGAAATCCACCGCTTCAACAAAGCCCAGCAAGACGGCTTCCTGCCACATATGGAAGACGGCACGATCCTTCTTGTGGGTGCGACGACCGAAAACCCCAGCTTTGAACTCAATGCCGCTCTTCTAAGCCGCGCCCAGGTGCTGGTCCTCGAACGCCTCAGCCTCACCGATCTGGAACACCTTGCCCAACGGGCGGAGGCGGAGTTGGGCACGCCCCTCCCTCTTGACGGCCCGGCCCGCGAGACACTGCTGGAAATGGCCGACGGCGACGGGCGCGCGCTGCTCAACCTGATCGAACAAGTGGCCGCGTGGAAGGTAGACCGAAAACTGGATGATGCGGGCCTGCGCCAGCGCCTCACGCGCCGTGCTGCGAAATACGACAAGGCCGGCGATGAACACTACAACCTCATCTCCGCGTTGCACAAATCCGTGCGCGGGTCCGATCCGGATGCCGCCGCCTACTGGCTGGCGCGCATGTTGGAAGGCGGCGAGGACCCTCGCTATCTCGCCCGGCGCATCACCCGCATGGCGGTCGAAGATATCGGGCTGGCGGATCCGCAAGCGCAGGCCCACTGTTTGCATGCCTGGGAAGTCTATGAACGCCTCGGCTCTCCTGAAGGTGAACTGGCGCTCGCGCAAGCCGTGATCTACCTCGCGCTCGCCCCCAAATCGAATGCCGCCTATGTGGCCTATAAAGCCGCCCGGTCAGAGGCCAAACGCACGGGCAGCGCACCGCCCCCGAAACACATTTTGAACGCGCCCACCTCTTTGATGAAGGATCAAGGCTATGGCGCAGGCTACGCCTATGACCACGATGCCGAGGATGGATTTTCGGGACAGAACTATTTCCCGGACGGCATGAAACGCCCGGTTCTTTACCAACCGCCTGACCGCGGGTTTGAGCGCGAACTGAAAAAGCGCGTGGCGTATTTTGCGAAGTTGAGGACACAGCGAACCTGACGCAAAAGCCAGAAATCAGCGACTCTCATGTCGTTTTTGAAACATTTTTGAAAAGCTTACCCAGCGTCATCTTCAGTGCGGAGCGGCCGTGACATCTCGATTCGCTCTTATTTCCATAATTTCACGGAAAAAATCGCCGCTTTGAGGCCGAAGGGGGTAGATGCACCAAAACTTTCGTGTTTTGTTAACGACATGTCGCGAACAGGCCATCCCAAAACAACAACACGGGACAGGCTCCAACAAGCTTCCGCATCAGCGGGGGACAATAATAAACGTAAGTTAGTGACCAGGGAGAAACTATGACTAAGATCACTGATCAAGCGATGATCGATCGTCTTGCGGATGCTGCCCGTCAGGGCAAAATCTCACGACGCTCGTTCATGAACTATTCGATGGCGGCGGGTATGACAGCCACGACCGCCACCGGTCTTTGGACGACGACCGCGAAAGCGGCGCCGCAAAACGGCGGCACGTTCCGTATCGCGCAGCACGACGGTAACACGTCTGACACGCACGATCCCGGCACCTATCTGTCCTTTGGCTCCATCGCCATGGCGCACACACACCGCGCCTACCTGACCAAGATTGAAACCGACCAGACGCTCGGGCCGGATGTTGCAACCGAATGGTCTGCCACGCCTGACGCGACCGAGTGGACGTTCAAGCTGGACCCACGAGCGACGTTCCACAGCGGCGGCAAGGTAACTGGTGCAGATGTTGTTGCATCCATGAATCATCACCGTGGCGAGGACAGCAAATCGGCGGCCAAAGCGCTGCTCGACAGCGTTGAAGAGATTGTCGACAACGGCGACAGCGTCACGTTCAAACTGTCTGCACCGAACGCCGACCTGCCTTGGATCATGCCGGACTACCACCTGCCGATCCTCAAGGCCCAGGCCGATGGTTCCATCGATTGGGCATCGGGTGACGGCTGTGGCCCATACCGCCTCGTTGATAACGAATTCGGTGTGGGTGCTCGCATGGTGCGTCATGACGATTGGCACGGCGAAGGCGCATATTTCGACGAAGTGGTGTTCACCATCATCAACGACCCGAACGCACGCCAGACGGCTCTGCTGACGGGTGATGCGGATGCGGTTAGCCAGATCGAAAACAAGACCATGGCGCTGCTGGCCCGTGATCCGAATGTTGAGATCGACAATGTGGCCTCCGCTCAGGCGATCACGATGCCGATGCATTGCGACACCGCACCGTTCGACAATGTCGACGTGCGCAACGCTCTGAAACTGGCGATCAACCGTGAAGACCTGGTCGAAAAGATCACCTTCGGCGCGGCCACTGTGGGCAACGATTTCCATCACTCGCCCGCGATGCCGTACTTCCCGGACTCGATCGAACAGCGTGCCTATGATCCTGAGCAAGCCAAAGCCCTGCTCAAGAAAGCAGGTGCCGAAGGTCTCACGGTCAACTTCTCGACCGCGGACTCGATCACAACTGGTGCTGTGGACGCAGCGGTTCTGTTCGCAGAGCACGCCAAAGCAGCAGGGATCACCGTCAACGTGGTGCGTGAGCCCAACGATGGTTACTGGTCCGATGTGTGGCTGACAAAGCCGTTCGTCATGGTGACCTGGGGTGCGCGTCCGACGCCGGACGTTATGTACACCCTGGCTTACAAGGACGATGCGCCTTGGAACGAAAGCCGCTGGCAGAACGCACGCTTCAACGAGCTTCTGCAGCAGGCCAAAGCCGAGCTGGACGATGCCAAGCGTGCAGAGATGTACACGGAAATGGGTCAGATCGCCCGCGACGATGGCGGCACGATCATCCCCTACTTCCCGAACTTCGTCTATGCGCGTCGCAGCAACGTCAAGACTACGGGCAAGCTGGCGGCCAGCTGGGCCATGGATGGCGCCCGCGCGGCAAGCCGCTGGTGGTTCGAAGGCTAAACCAAACAGCCCCGGCGCCAAGGTGCCGGGGCTTTTCGTTTGCCGAGAAGATACCGACGTTTTACCGACGTAATACCGACGTTCCTTTTCCGGCAAGCCAAATCGCGAGGTGGGATCGCGGTCGGGGGCAAAATCCAGACGTAAGATGCCACCAAGCATAACAACCATCCGTGGGGCCCGTTTTGATGTCGGGTGATCACATAAGGAGGGACACATGGGAGACATCTTAGGGCTCGTTGGTAAACGGCTCGGGTTGGGTTTGATCATTCTTTTGATCATTTCAATCATCATCTTTTTCATGGTTGAACTGCTACCCGGTGACATCGCGCAAGCTGTGTTGGGGCAAGGCGCGACTGAGGAAAACCTTGCGGCACTGCGAGAGCAAATGGGCCTCAACAAACCGGCCATCGTGCGCTACCTCGAATGGCTAAGCGGCGCGGTGTTGCTTGATTTTGGCAACTCGATCGTGACACAGGCACCGGTGGTGCAGGTTATCGGCCAGCGGTTCGGGCAAACGCTTTTCCTCGCCGCCTATGCGGCTGTGATCGCGGTTCCGATTTCGATCATCCTGGGCGTGCTGGTGGCGTTGCTGCGCAACACAATCTTTGACCGTGCGGCCAACGTGGTGACCCTCTCATTCATCTCTTCGCCTGAGTTTTTCCTGGGCTACATCCTGATCCTTTTCCTTGCGGTGAAGTGGCAGATGTTCCCGGCGATCAGCAGCTTGAGCGACAACATGACCTTCCTTGAGCTACTGGAACGAACCTTCCTTCCCGCTCTCACGCTGGTGCTTGTGGTGATGGCGCATATGATGCGCATGACGCGTGCGGCGATTATCAACCTGCTGGCCTCTCCATACATTGAGATGGCCCGGCTGAAGGGCACGCCGCCCTGGAAAGTGATCGTCAAACACGCGCTGCCCAATGCCTGGGCGCCGATCATCAACGTTGTGGCATTGAACCTCGCTTACCTGATCACCGGTGTGGTGCTTGTGGAAGTGGTGTTCGTCTATCCCGGCATCGGTCAGGCGCTGGTGGACTCTGTGGCCAAACGGGACTTCCCGGTGGTGCAGGCCTGCTGTCTGATTTTTGCTGCGACCTTCATTCTGCTCAACTTGGCAGCTGATGTGGGCGCGATCCTGACCAACCCGCGTTTGCGGCATCCGAAGTAAGAGGATCGCGACATGTTTGGAATAATTTACTTCTCATTGCTGTTGGTCGGGTCCTCCGTCGCAGCATACTTCAACCAACGAACGCCGTTCATGCTGGGCTTCTCGCTCCTGCTGATTTCGATCATTCTGTTCATTGTGGGCGGTGAGCCTGCGCTGCGGACAGTTGCGATTGCAGCGGGGCTTTTGCTGGCGGCAGGGCTTATATCCTATGGCTTCAAGGAGTTCCTGATCCAAATCGCCGAAGGCGACGCAGGGGCATTTTTGCGCGGTGGGATGCTGGTTCCTGTACTGGCGATCTTTTCCCTATTGGCCTTTGCATCGGCCTATTTCGGATGGGGTTTCACCGAGTTGTTCATCACGTTGGTGGTGCTTGCGCTGATCCTCGCGCCAATGTCGCCTGACATGGCCAAGGAGCTGCGCACAGCCCCGCTCACGGCCGCGTTCGGCATGTTCGTGATCTTCGTGGTCGCGGTCATGGCGATCTACGCACCAGCCATTGCGCCGTTCGGTGAAGCGGAGGTGATTTCGTCGGCCTTTGCACCAGCGGATGATCAGCTGCTTCTGGGCGCTGACCAGCTGGGTCGTGACATGTTCAGCCGCGTCATCTACGGCGCGCGGAACACGGTGACACTCGCGCTTTTGGGCACCACGCTGGCCTTTATCCTGGGTGCGATGGCAGGGCTTCTGGCCGCGACCAAAGGTGGGATATTCGATCAGGCCATGGGCCGGACAGCGGATGTGATCATGTCGATCCCGTCGCTGATCTTCGCCCTGCTGATGCTGTCGATCTTCGGTGGCTCACTGGCCAGCCCGAACACCAGCTTCTTCCTGCTGTTCGGCTTTGCTATCATTGTGGGCCTTTTGTTCCTTGCCGCTGCAGCGGAAGGAGCGACGGGCTGGATGATCGGCGGGTTGATCATGCTGGGCGCGGGCTTTGCCTTCGCGGCAGCCGGTACTACCATCTTTGACGCCTCCGAGGTGATACTCATCCTCGTGGTCGCGGTGATTTATTCGCCGCGCGTCTTCCGCCTCACGAGGGCGGTCGCGGGGAACGTGGTCGTGATGGACTATATCGAAGCCGCCAAGCTGCGCGGTGAGGGCAACTGGTACCTCATCCGCCGCGAAATCCTGCCCAACTCCACGGCGCCACTCGTCGCGGAATACGGGTTGGAATTCTGCTTCGTGTTCCTGCTGATCGCGGGTCTGAGCTTCCTTGGCCTTGGTATCCAGCCGCCCACGGCGGACTGGGGATCGATGGTTCGGGAAAACGCGACCCTCATCTCGTTTGGAGACGGTACACCACTTATCGCGGCGGCGGCGATTGCCTTGCTGACGATTGCGGTGAACTTCGTTGTTGACTGGATGCTGTTCCGGTCCTCTGGCCTGAAGGAGCAATGATCCATGGCTGACAAAAAAGAAGTCCTACTGAAAATCCGTGATCTGAAGATCCAAGGGTACACGGATGAAACCTGGATAGACATCATCAAAGGTGTCGATCTGACCCTCCACAAAGGGGAAGTGATGGGCCTTATCGGGGAATCTGGTGCTGGCAAATCCACCATCGGCGCGGCTGCGATGGGCTATGCCCGGGACGGCACGCGCATCACGGAGGACTCGTCGATCGAGTTTGACGGGATGGAACTCACCACCGCGTCAGAGGGAGAGCGTCGCGCGTTGCGCGGCTCTCGTATCGCCTATGTGGCTCAGTCCGCTGCAGCGTCGTTCAACCCGGCGCACAAGCTGATTGACCAGCACACAGAGGCGCCTTTGCAGTACCGCCTGAAAAAGCGGGTCGAGGCACAGGAAGACGGGGTGGAGCTTTACCGCCGACTGCGTCTGCCGAACCCCGATGAGATTGGCTTTCGGTATCCGCACCAGGTGTCGGGTGGTCAGTTGCAGCGTGCGATGACCGCGATGGCCATGTCCTGTCGACCTGACCTCATCATCTTTGATGAGCCAACCACCGCCTTGGACGTGACCACCCAGATCGAAGTGCTTGCCGCCATTCGCGATATCGTGGAGCAGTTCAATACGGCCGCTCTCTATATCACGCATGACTTGGCCGTTGTGGCCCAGATGGCGGACACGATCAAAGTGCTTCTGAAGGGCAATGAGGTAGAAGAAGCCTCTACTGAGGAAATGCTGAGCGCACCCAAGGAAGACTATACCAAGTCGCTTTGGGCGGTTCGTGATTTCACCAGCCCGCAACGCCACCGTCCGAAGGATGGCACGCCTCTCATTTCAGTGCAGAATGTGGATGCGTCCTATACTGGCGGGGCGAAAGTGCTCGATGATGTCTCTTTTGACATTTACGCGGGCATGACTGTCGCTGTGGTGGGTGAATCCGGGTCGGGCAAATCTACCACGGCGCGCTGCATCACGGGGCTTTTGCCGCCCTCCAAGGGTGAGATCCTGTTCAAGGGTGATCCATTCCCACCGGATTATCGCAATCGGACGCGTGATCAGCTGCGGCAGTGTCAGATGATTTATCAGATGGCTGACACCGCGCTGAACCCGAAGGTGAAGATCTCTGAGATCATTGGCCGTCCGGCGCAGTTCTATTCCGGTCTGACAGGTGCGGCGCTGAAGAACCGTGTGGATGAACTCCTCGATTTGATCGAGCTTGATCCCTCGAAGTTCTACAACCGTTATCCGCCGGAGCTTTCGGGCGGTCAAAAACAGCGTATCGGTATCGCCCGCGCGCTGGCGGCGGAGCCCACCTTCATCGTCTGCGACGAGGTGACATCCGCCCTAGATCAGCTGGTCGCGGAAGGTATTCTGCGACTACTCGACCGGCTGCAGAACGAGCTTGATCTGGCCTACATGTTCATCACTCATGACCTTGCCACCGTGCGATCCATCGCTGACGAGGTCGTGGTCATGCAGTACGGCAAGGTCGTGGAGCAGGGCCCAAAGGACGACATGTTCAAGCCGCCGCACCACCCCTATACGGACCTTCTGTTGAGCTCCGTGCCAGAGATGGATCCAAACTGGCTCACGACCCTGCTCGAAGAGCGCGGCGTGGACAACGTGGGCGATGCGGCCTCGGCCAAAATGGCGGAAGACAAAAAGTAAAAGCCACACCTGTGGCAAACAAAAACGGCGGGTATGGTACCCGCCGTTTTTCGTGTCGTAACGTCGGCGAGGCGCGCCTGTAAGGAAGCGAAGACTGGCCGATTTTCTATTTCGTACAGTATCGAGCTTCGCTTTCCGTCGCCGTTAAAGTTTATGGCGCCTCAAACGCAAATGCTGAAACACTGCTTGATTGAAAGCTAGATGAAGCTCAATCCCAACAGCTGACCAGAACAGTGATACCGGTGGCCACTTTCGCCAAGGTTTCCGGCGGCACGGGGATACTGGTGTCAGACGCCTGCGGCGCGACGCCCGCTTGTTGCAACACGCGGGTCAAAGCATCTGAATTGGCCGCAAAACTGACGCCATCGGGCAATTGCCGTCCGCCTGTATCACTGGGCAAAAGCATACCGACTACGGCACCGAAGCCGTCGACAACCGGCCCACCGGTATCCCCTTCAAGCGGGGCCAGCGCGAGGCGTTTCAATTGCCCATCACCATCAAGTCCTCGCACATCTTCCAACTGTCCGAATGTCAGCGTTGGCGAACCCAAAACGCCACCGTAGGAAAACCCCGCAACCGCAATTTCTGACTTCAACCGGGGCGACACCATCTGAAACGCAGCCACGGAATTGGGCGCCAGAGGGGTGGCAGGCCGCAGAACGGCGATGCCCACCGTGTCATCGATGGCGACCACATTGGCAGCGTAATCTTCATCGATTGTCACCCGTTCACAGCCTTGCACGGCGTCAAGTGCCGTCACCACTGTGCCTGAGCGATCCACGAAGAACCCGGAACGGGAGGCTTTCGGCCGGCGGATGTCCAGGCCAGAGATCAGATCCACGCTCTGTTCTTCCGGATCTCCTGCTGCAGGGTCCAGCACACCCGGAATGCGTTCAAAGCTGCCTTGCAGCTCGGTCAGCAATGCGCGGCGGCGATCTTCGTCGCCCGTGGGCCAGATCAACGTGAAGCCCTTGATCTGACCCGTGCGCAGCCATGCCTGTGTGTGCGACATGAACCGGCTGTTCTGTCCGCGTAAGGTGAATCCGTCGCCTTCGATGGCGCGTTCGCCCACCTCGGGGACAATCTCCAAGGTCTGCAGGATATCATAGAAGGCAATCAGCTTGTTGCGGTCTCCCGGCTGGCTGATCAGAAGCATGCGAGCGCCCGGCACTTGACCTGTTTCCTCAAAGAAAGTGAACGGTGCCTCGTATTTGTCAAAAGCCACTGTCGCCGTGGGCACGGTGATCTTGATGCCAGCTGCGTCATCCTGAACTGTGCGTAGTTCCAGATCATCAAGGTTAGCCGAAAACTGCCCAAGCAATTCGGCGCGCTGCTTGGCGGTCAAAACCCCTGTGGGTTGAAAACCGTTTGCCGCTTGCCACGCGCGCATGCCCGCCCTCGTGCCTGGCCCAAAGGACGCGTCAATAACCCCCGGGTAGAACCCGCCATCCTGCAGCTTGCGCTGGATTGCGGCGCGCTGATCCTGATTTAGCTGCGCCTCGCTCTGGCGGGCTTGGTTGAGGTTTTCTTCCGGGATGGTTTCAGGTTCTACCGCCTCGAGAATAATGGGGGCACTCTGGGCCTCAGCAACGTCCGAGACCAGACCCAGGCCCAGACCAATCAGCAACATAAAAACTGTACGCGTCATTATAAAAACATCTTTCCCTTGATGTGGCAGCACTGTCGCAGTCATTTGTATCAGGTTGAAAGCCGCGTGCACCCCAAAATTGCGGCTGAATTGTCGCCGAATTGCCCTTGGCTGCAATTGACCCTGTGGCCCATGCGCAATAGGAGATTGCGAGCGGGCGCGCGCAGGTCAAACGGGAAGCGGATATGTCTGAGACAGACAGCACACCACGGTCATTTCAGGACATCATTCTAAGGCTGCAAGGCTATTGGGCAGCGCAAGGCTGCGCCATAATGCAGCCCTATGATATGGAAGTGGGTGCCGGGACGTTCCATCCTGCGACGACGTTGCGATCGCTGGGATCGCGCGCCTGGGCGGCCGCGTACGCACAACCCTCGCGCCGTCCTACGGATGGGCGGTATGGGGAGAACCCGAACCGGTTGCAGCACTACTACCAGTATCAGGTGTTGATCAAACCCAGTCCGCCGAACTTGCAGGATCTTTATCTGGGATCCCTCAAGGCCATCGGGATCGACATGGGGCTGCACGACATTCGCTTCGTCGAAGATGATTGGGAAAGCCCGACATTGGGGGCTTGGGGTCTGGGCTGGGAAGTGTGGTGCGACGGGATGGAGGTGAGCCAGTTCACGTATTTCCAGCAGGTGGGTGGGCATGATTGCAAACCTGTCTCAGGTGAGTTGACCTACGGTTTGGAGCGCCTTGCAATGTATGTTCTTGGCGTCGATCACGTCATGGAGATGCCGTTCAACGACCCCGACGCGCCCATCGCGCTGCGCTACGGAGACGTTTTTCGCCAGACAGAAGAAGAATACAGTCGCCACAATTTTGATGCAGCCAACACCGACGTGCTTTTACGACATTTCGAAGAGGCAGAAGCGGCTTGCGAGGCGATGTTGACCGTGCCGGAGGATGACCCCAAAACCGGAAAGCGCATCATCATGGCGCATCCGGCCTATGATCAATGCATCAAGGCGAGCCACATCTTCAACCTTCTGGACGCTCGCGGGGTGATCTCCGTCACGGAACGACAGGCCTATATCGGGCGGGTGCGCGCCTTGGCCAAGCAATGCGCGGATGCCTTCGTGCGAACAAAAGCAGGCGGGTTTGACGCCTGATGGGAAAGTTTCTGTCCATTGTCATTCTTGGCGCTGCCCTGATTGCGGGCGTGGGGATGTATTACCTGCAGGTCTACCATTTCTATGAAGAGGTGGTGCCGACCGGAGAGGATGTGCGGCTGACGTCTTTGGCTTCGGGGGAGGCAGAGCTTGTGCCCTATGACGCGTTTGAGGCGATTGATGCCAATTCGTCGCCCATCCGCTACCGCGCCTGTTTTGAAACCACTTTGCCTCAGGATGCGCTTGCAGGGGGCTATGAGCCTTATGCCGATGCCGAACCACGGGTCGCGCCGGGCTGGTTTGACTGTTTTGATGCTGACGTTATCGGTGCGGCGTTGAAAGATGGAACCGCGCGCGCCTTTTTGGGCCAGCGCGACGTGATCTATGGAATTGACCGGGTGGTTGCCGTGTTTGATGACGGGCGGGGATATGTCTGGCATCAGATCAATCGCTGCGGCGAAGTTGTATTTGACGGGGAGCCGGTGCCGGATGATTGTCCGACGCCTCCTGAGTGAAAGATGAACCATGCCTGATCTGCTGATCGAACTTTTCTCCGAAGAAATCCCAGCGCGGATGCAGACCCGCGCGGCCGAGGATTTGCGCGACCGTGTTACCGGTGGTTTGCGTGAGGCGGGGTTGGGCTTTGGTGAGGCGCGTGCTTATTCGACGCCGCGCCGTTTGGTGCTGGCCGTCGATGGGGTTGAGGCGGAAAGCCCTGCCGTGGTGGAGGAGCGTAAGGGCCCGCGCGCGGATGCGCCGGAGCAGGCGATCGAAGGGTTTTTGCGGGGTGCTGGCGTGGCACGCGAGGATCTGAAGCTGCGCGACGAAAAAAAAGGTCAGGTCTATTTTGCCAAGATCGAAAGACCTGGACGCGCGGCCGAAGAGATCGTCGCCGAGGTACTGGAGGCCACGATCCGCAACTTTCCCTGGCCCAAATCCATGCGCTGGGGATCGGGTAGCCTGCGCTGGGTGCGGCCATTGCAATCGATCCTGTGCATTCTGAGTGAGGATGATGCTGCACGTATTGTCCCCTTCGACGTCGATGGGATCACATCGGGCGACACCAGTGAAGGACACCGCTTCATGGCACCGGGGCGGTTTCAGGTGACATCGTTCGCGCAGTTTGAGGCTGAGCTGATCGAGCGAAAGGTGATGCTGGACGCAGTCGCGCGAGCCGACGCGATTGGTGCTGCTGCCGCACAGCTTGCCAAAGAGGCTGGACTGGAGCTGGTTGAAGACAAGGGCTTGCTGGCGGAAATGGCGGGTCTAGTGGAATGGCCGGTGCCTCTCATGGGCGAGATCGGGGAAGATTTTCTGGGTTTACCGCCTGAGGTGCTGCAAAGCTCCATGCGAGAGCATCAGAAATTCTTTTCTTTGCGCAATCCAAAATCGGGACAGATTGAGCGGTTTGTGACCGTTGCCAATGTGGAGACGCCTGACAAAGGCGCGACCATTCTGGCGGGGAACCAGAAGGTGCTTGCGGCGCGGTTGTCGGATGCGAAGTTCTTTTGGGAAAATGACCTGCGCGTGGCGAAGGCAGGCATGGGCGATTGGCTGGACAAGCTTGAGAGCGTGACTTTTGAGCGGACGCTTGGCACGCAAGCTGCGCGGATTGCCCGTATTGAGGCCCTGGCGCGGGAGATCGCGCCGGTGGTTGGGGCTGACGCAGACCTCGCCGCCGAGGCGGCTCGGGTGGCGAAGGCCGATCTCAGTTCGGAAATGGTGTATGAATTTCCTGAGCTTCAGGGTGTCATGGGGCGCTACTATGCTTTGGAAGCTGGATTGCCAGAGGATGTGGCGGCGGCTTGCGAAGAGCACTACTCGCCGCTCGGGCCCTCTGACGAGGTCCCTAAACAGCTCGTCTCTGTCACGGTGGCGCTGGCTGATAAATTGGATACGCTGATTGGGTTCTGGGCGATTGATCAAAAACCCACCGGGTCAAAGGACCCGTTCGCGCTGCGCCGCGCGGCGCTTGGCGTTATTCGACTGATTCTGGAGCATGGTGTGCGGTGCTCGCTCACTGCGTTCGCGGGCGCTCATGGTGGCCGCTTCGCGGCGACCGCACCTGACGGTGCGGAAGAGGATTTGCTGGGCTTTTTTCATGACCGTCTGAAAGTCTATCTGCGCGATCAAGGTGTGAGGCATGATGTGATTGATGCCTGTCTCGCCTTGCCGGGCAGTGATGATCTGGCGCTGGTCGTGGCGCGCGCGCGCGCGTTGCAGACGGTTCTCAGCACGGAAGATGGTGAGAATCTCGTGCAGGGGTTTAAGCGGGCCAACAACATCCTGACGCAGGCCGAAAAAAAGGACGGGGTAGAGTACTCTTTCGGCGCGGACGTAAAGTTTGCAGAGAGTGAGGAAGAGAAGGCCCTGTTCGCAGCACTTGATGAGGCTGATAGATCGATTGCCAAAGCCGTGGAGGCAGAGGACTTCGGGGCGGCGATGGGGGCTATGGCGACGCTTCGCAGGCCGATCGATGCGTTCTTTGAGGCGGTGCAAATCAATGCAGACAATGACATTTTGCGCCGTAACCGCCTGAACCTGCTGAGCCGTATCCGTGATATTTGTAGACAGGCTGCAGACTTGAGTGTCTTGGAAGGTTGACATCTGAGGGTTGCTTTTGCGCTTTAGTCGCGCAAGAGTGCCGCAGTGCAGCAATTTGATCAACATATTACCCTGATCACCTCTGATGCCCCGGTGGCGGCGGCCACCCATGGGGGGCGTGCGAAGTGTTTGCAGCGGCTGGTGCGACTGGATTTGCCTGTACCGCACACGGTCGCGTTGTCCTTTGATGCGGTGCGCGGGATTGCTTCTGGAGAGCAGTTGAACGCCGAGATGCTGCTGAAACCCTTTTCGCCCCGCGCGGTGCTGTGCGTGCGGCCGTCTTCGGAAGATCCTGACTGGGGCGGACCCGGGGCCGTTCTCAATATTGGGATGAACGACCGCAACCATGCGCTGCTCTCAGCGCAGATCGGAGAGGCGGCCTCGGCTGAGCTTTACCTGCGGTGTGTGCAGGCCTTTGCGGTGCATGTGGCAAAGCTGGACGCAGAGATCTTTGAGGATGTCCCGGACGATCCTGTCGAGGCTTTGAAAGAGGCGCTTGCCGCCTATGAAGAGGAGGCGGAAGAGCCGTTTCCACAGGATCGAGGTGCGCAGCTTCTGGAAGTGTTGCGGTCCATGGCGCGGGCTTGGGAAGGCACCACCGCGCGGCTTTTGCGGCAAGCCAAGGGCGCACCGGTGGATGCCGGGCTGGGCCTTGTGGTGCAGCAGATGGCGCTGGGGCTTGGCAAGGGCGAAAGCGGATCAGGCGTGATGCAGCTGGTGAATTCCGCCACCGGGGAGCGTAAGATCACCGGGCGATACTTGAGCCAGAGCCAGGGCCGTGAAGCGCTGAGCCAGGGTGCGGATGCGCTGTTTCTTGAACGTGATGAAAGAGGGCCTTCGCTGGAGGATCTGGCGCCCGAGGCCTTTGCGCAACTCAAGGACCATACTGGCGTCATGCGGTCACGACTGCGCGAAGAGATGCAGGCGGAATTTACCCTTGAGAATGGCAAGCTTTTCCTGCTGGACGGCATTCGCGTGGCCCGCACAGGCCGGGCAGCCGTGGCGATTGCTGTGGCGCTGGCCGAAGACAAGATCATTTCCCACGAAGAGGCGCTGCTCAGGATTGAACCGCGTACGATCAATGAACTTTTGCACCGGCAGGTGGATCCAGATGCGCCGCGTGATGTGCTGGCGCGTGGCATTGCGGCGAGTCCTGGTGCGGCCAGCGGGCGGATCGTGTTTGACGCTGAAGAGGCACAGGCCAGTGATGCGCGGGGTGAGGCCTGCGTATTGGTGCGCAAAGAGACGAGCCCTGAGGATATTCGCGGGATGCATGCCGCTGCGGGTGTGTTGACCGAGCGGGGCGGTATGACCAGCCATGCCGCCGTGATTGGGCGCGGGATTGGTACGCCCTGCGTGGTGGGGGCCTCTGAAATTGAAATCCGGCCGCGGCGCAAGCAGTTGGTGTTTCCCGATGGGCGGATACTGAATGCCGGTGATCTGGTCACGATTGATGGCACCAGCGGAGAGGTGTTGGCCGGAGATACACCGCTTCTGGAAGCCGCGCGTGATGAAGCGCTGGCAACTTTGATGGCATGGGCGGATGATGCGCGGGATATCAAGGTGCGTGCCAATGCCGACACGCCAGCCGACGCCGAACTGGCGCGGAGTTTCAAGGCGCAGGGGATTGGCCTGTGCCGGACCGAACACATGTTCTTTGAGCCGGACCGCATGACCGCCATGCGGGAGATGATTTTTGCCGATGAAAGTGCCGATCGGGAGGCAGCGCTGGAAATTTTGCTGCCGATGCAGCGCGCCGATTTCATCGAGGTGTTCCGGATCATGGCGGGACAGCCCGTGTGCATTCGTCTTTTTGACCCGCCTTTGCACGAGTTTCTGCCGACAGACCGGTTCGGCATGCGAGAATTGGCGGAGGCGCTGGACATGCCGTTGTCGGAGGTGACGCGGCGGGTTGAGAGTTTGATGGAGTACAACCCCATGCTGGGCATGCGGGGGGTGCGTTTGGGCATCACGGTGCCCGAGATCTATGACATGCAGGCGCGGGCGATTTTTGAGGCCGCCATCGAGGCGAGCCGTGAGGGCGATCCGGTGATCCCGGAGATCATGATCCCACTCGTAAGTGCCAAACGGGAAGTGGAGTTGGTCAAGACGCGCATTGATGCGGTGGCCGCTGCTGTGCGGACAGAGCAGAAGGCCGATTTTGACTTTGATCTGGGCGTGATGGTGGAGACGCCACGTGCCGCGCTGCGCGCCCATGAGATTGCGCCGCATGTGTCATTTTTGAGTTTTGGGACAAATGACCTCACGCAGATGGCTTATGGGCTGAGCCGCGATGATGCGGGCCGCTTCATGTCGAGTTATGTGCAGCAAGGCGTCTATCCCGAAGATCCGTTTCATTCGCTGGACACGGAAGGAGTGGGTGAACTTCTGACCATAGGGGCGGAGCGCAGTCGCGCCGTGGAGCCTGGTCTGACGCTGTCTATATGTGGGGAGCACGGCGGAAACCCCGAATCAATCGCGTTTTGCCGGGCAGCGAAATTCAATTATGTGTCTTGTTCGCCGTTTCGCGTTCCCATTGCGCGGTTGGCCGCTGCCCAGATCGCCCTTTGCGAGAAAATGGGTAGTGGGCTGAAATAAAGCGAAAAATCGCTTCATTCACAGAATTGCACAAGTATTGGGCGGTGCCCGTTTCAAAGTGACGCTTGGGCGGGTCTGGACCTTTTGTTAACGTTCCCGTAACTGCTGCCATTCGTTTTCGCGGATTTGCGCGCGATTGCATGGGGTTAAACGGTCTTCTTGATCCAAAGCCCTTTGGATGTGGTGTCGGTTGCGCGGCCAACTGGGCCGCTTGGAGTTGGGGATTGTATCAAATGTGTTTTCAGTGGTTCCGCTGGCCGGTTGCTGGCTTTGTGAAGGCGTTTGTGCTCGCGGGCAGTTTTGGGGCTGCGGCAGATACGTCTGTCACGGACCTTTTCTCGGGTGAGCAGAATATACTGCGCGGGCTGGCGGATGCGCGGCTTGAAAAGATGCTGAAGCGGCCGGACTTGGAAGTGACGTATTCGGCTGAATGGCTGGCCGGGCAGACCCTCAGTGGCAAAGGCGCGGATTGGCGCTGTCTGGCGGAGGCGCTTTACTTCGAGGCGCGTGGGGAAAGCGTTCAGGGGCAGTTTGCCGTGGCAGAGGTCATCATGAACCGAGTGGATCATGCGCAGTTTCCGGGGGATGTCTGCGGTGTTGTGCATCAGGGGACAGGGCGGAAGTACCAGTGCCAGTTCACTTATACCTGCGACGGTCGAAAGGAAGTGATCACCGAGCGGCGCGCCTTTGAACAGGTGGGCAAAATCGCGCATTTGATGGTGGAAGGGGCACCTAGGCCTCTGACCAAGGGAGCCACGCATTATCACACCCGTGCTGTCAATCCGCGCTGGTCACGGGTCTATCCGAGGGTCGCGACGATTGGGGTGCATCACTTCTATAAGCGTCCGACACGCGTGTCATCGAACTGACAGAATCCGGTTGACTTGGGGGTGTCCTCAAGTAAAAGGCGGGCTTCAAGGAATTCTACGGGCGCGGTGAACTGACCGCCTCGATGCAGGAGCGACATTCATGGCAAAGCCAACCACGATCAAGATCAGGCTGAACTCGACCGCGGGCACGGGGCATTTCTACGTGACCAAGAAGAATGCGCGCACCATGACCGAAAAGATGACTGTTCGGAAGTACGACCCGGTGGCGCGTAAACACGTTGAATATAAGGAAGGCAAGATCAAGTAATCCTTGAGGCTTCGCTGATGAAAAGGCCGCGCGTTTGCGCGGCTTTTTTTGGGCGCTCGTCGCTCCCTTCGGTCGTGCCTCGCTTGGGGTGGGGTGGCCCTCCCTTCGGTCGGGCAACAAAAAAAGGCCGGCTTGCGCCGGCCTTTTCTGGTGGGTTTGGAGGGGTTATTCGCGGCTGCCGAACAACTGCAGCAGCATGATGAACATGTTGATGAAGTTGATGTAGAGGCTGAGCGCGCCCATGATGGCGGCTTTGCCGAGCCATTCGCTGTCACCCATCTGGGCAAACTGCACATACTCGCTCTTGATGCGCTGTGTGTCATAGGCGGTGAGGCCTGCGAAGATCAGCACACCCAGGACCGAGATCGCGAACATGATAGCGGGCGAGCCCAGAAAAATGTTCACGACAGACGCCACGATCAGGCCGATCACACCCATGATCAGGAAGCTACCCCAACCGGAGATGTCTTTCTTGGTGGTGTAGCCCCAGAGCGACAGGCCCGCGAAGGCAATGGCCGTCACGAGGAAGACCTGCGCAATGGACATGTCCGTGTAGATCACGAAAATGTAGCTGATCGATACGCCCATCACTGCCGCAAAGGCGTAAAAGAACAGCTGTGCTGCTGCGTAGGAAAGCCTTGAAATGGCTGCACCAAAGGCGAATACCATGATCAACGGCGCAAACATCACGATGTAGCGGGTGAATCCCGTGAAGAGCGCGTTCATCATCGCCGCATTGTTGCCAACGGCCCAAGCGGCAGCAAATGTCAGCAGCAAGCCTACGGACATTGTCCCGTAGACCTTGTTCATATGGGCACGCAATCCTTCGTCAATCTGAGCGGCGCGTGTCCCTGTTGCCGTCCGGATCGTGTTCAGTTCAGCCATGAAAGCCTCCGAAAAGTCTTTACGTTAAGTGTTTACTCCCAAGCCTCGTCGGAGGCTTTGCACAGAATATCGGTAAGGTTAGGGCTTATTTCAAGAGAAACCGGGCCGCAAAGGGCCCGGTTTTTGGAAACTGTGTGTGCTTTTTAGTGACGCAGGGGAAACAAGCGAGTTTTAGCTAAACTTGTTCCTTATCCGCGCCAATGCGCCGGTACGTCCCAAAAGCTGCGATGGGCTTCGTTTTCAGCCTCGCCGCGGGTCAGGCCCAGGTCTTGAAGTGCATGGGCGTCCAGGCGGGCCAAAGCGCGGCGCTGGCGGTAGAGGGACAAGAGGTCGAGCAAGGACACGCGGCCGCGGTTGACGGTGGTGGCGCGGGAGGAAGTGGAGATGAAAGCCATGGTGTTTCCTTTCTCAGTTCGTGATGTTTCAGGCTGTTTCTATTTTCGATGTTGATATATCTGGTCCATCCCGTATGATTTTGAAAGCGAATGTTTGTGGGGATAATCATCAAGGATCGTGATATATGCGAAATCTCGATATGACGACACTGCGCTCTTTCCTGACGGTGGCCGAACAAGGGGGCGTCACGCGGGCGGCAGCGGTGCTGAACCTGACGCAATCCGCGGTCTCGATGCAAATAAAGCGGCTTGAAGAGCTTCTGGATGTGTCGCTTTTTGATCGCTCGAACCGGTCTTTGTCGACCACGGCATCCGGTGAGTTGCTGTTGACCTATGCGCGCAAGATTGTGGATCTGAATGATGAAGCGGTCGGTCGGTTGACCGATGAGTTGTTCGAAGGGGAAATCCGGCTGGGGGTGCCCTACGACATTGTCTATCCTGTGGTGCCGCAGGTTCTGAAGCGGTTCAACGCGCTTTATCCCAGGGTGAAGGTGCAACTCATATCATCGAGCACGGTTAAGCTGATCCGGTCGCTGAACCGGGGGGAGGTTGACCTGATCCTGACCACCGAGGAAATGCAGCGACCAGGCGGGGAGACATTGGCGGAGATACCGTTGCGATGGTCTGGTGCGCCAGGCGGGCAGGCCTGGAAGAAGCGGCCATTGCGCCTTGCGTTTTGCACATTCTGTATCTTCCGGCCCATTGTTGTGCGTCGTCTGGACGAAGCGGGGATCGATTGGGAAATGGTCGTGGACTCCGAGGATGATCGTGCGGTGGAGGCGGTGGTGAGTGCCGATCTGGCCGTGGGGGCGCTGATGGCCGACAGCATTCCGCCGCATCTGGAGGCGATCCAGACGGGTGGCGGCCTGCCGGATCTTGGGGTTCAAAAGGTCAATATGTATGGGGAGGCCAGCCGCAAGGATGTGGTCTTTGCCGATCTGGCTGCAATGTTGAGACAGGGCTTTGCGCCGGTCAGTCCTGCGATTGCGGTGTGATTTCAATCACGACCTTGCCTGTGGATTTGCGGTTGCGCAGCAGTTCAAGGCCTTCGCCTGCGCGCTCCAAAGGGAATGTATGGCTGATATGGGGTTTGATGTGGCCGTCTTCGTAGAGGGCAAAGAGCTTTGATAAGCTGTCCGTCAGGGCCTTGGGTCTGAACTTCAGGTAGCCGCCCCAGTAGAACCCAATGAGGGAGATGTTCTTGACCAGCAGGTGGTTGGCGGGTGCTTTGGGCACCTCACCGCTGGCAAAGCCGATTGTGAGGATGCGGGCCTCTGGTTTGCAGGCGCGCATTGCGGCCTTGAACTGATCGCCGCCGACGGGATCATAGACCACATCGACGCCGCCGAGAGATTTACATATCTCACGGATATCTTCCGTTTTTGCGTCGATGAGGTGGTCGGCGCCGGCTGCCTTTGCCACCGCAAGTTTATCCGCGCCCCGTGCGCAGGCAATAACGCGTGCGCCCATGAGTTTTCCGATCTCCACCGCCGTGAGGCCAACGCCGCCTGCCGCGCCCAGCACGAGAAGCGTTTCACCGGGTTGTAGGCCTGCCTTGTAATCCAACGCCATGTGGCTTGTCCCATAGGCAACCATGAAGGCGGCCGCGTCTGCAAATGGCATGCTGTCGGGCAGGGGAACGCAGCGGTCTGCGGGAAAAAGGCCGTAATCTGCAAGCCCCCCACTTCCGCCGAAGACGGCAACGCGGGTGCCTGTGGAGAGATTTTTCACGCCCTCGCCTGCGGCCTCGATCGTGCCAGAGACTTCCATTCCGAGCGTGAACGGTGCGGCAGGCGTGTCCTGATACTCGCCTTTGATCATCAACAAATCGGCGAAGTTCAATCCGCAGGCAGCGATGTTAACTCTAACTTCATTTTTTGCCGGAGTGGGATCGGGCACGTCGACGAGGGCGGGGACGTCACCAAAATTGGAAACTTGATATGCGCGCATGATTTTCCTGTGGAGGGCAAAATTTCCTAAGGTCTTGTTGTTAAATGTCAAAAGCGGTTTTTGTTGTCAATCGCCCGTCATTTGGCTTGAATTGTCTATATTTTTTGTCAGGAGAAAGTGCTATTGTAATACAGCCAATGATTGAAACGCGAATGTTGTGATCCGTAAAATTCATGCGTCACACCCTTGTATTCTTTGAACAAAACGTTACGGTTCCGGCACAAAGAAAAGTAAGGATTACGGCCGCTTCCTCGGGTCTAAAATCCATAGTCAATAACGTGTTAGTAGTCTTTCGTGTGTATTCAGTAGACACCGTCGGATGAGGAACTGGGAGAAACAAATATGCCGCATCCAGTAGATGTTCATGTAGGCAAACGTATTCGGCACAGGCGCTGGCTTGCCGGAATGACGCAACAGAATCTGGCGGAAAGTGTTGGGATCAAATTCCAGCAAATTCAAAAATATGAAACCGGTGCAAATCGTGTCAGTGCTTCTCGGCTTTGGGACATTGCCGATGCGCTGGACGTGAATGTCAGCTTTTTCTTCGAAGGCCTGGATCAGGAAACTGGCGCAGAAGCAGCGACATCTGGAAGCGCACCGGCAGATATTCTGGGCGATAAGGAAGCTCTTGAGTTGATCCGGTCCTACTACTCCATTCCGGAAAACCAGCGCCGCCGTTTGTTTGATCTGGCGCGGGTCCTTAGCGACGTCGCATAGACGTCGGATGGCTTGAATGTGTCACAAGGCACACGGTAAACCCCTGCGTGGTAGCGCGGGGGTTTTTTGATGAAGACAGACGGCATTGCTGAGACAGCCCACGCGTTGGCCGATGCCGCGCGGCGTGCGATCCTTCCCTATTTTAGGGCCGAAGGCCTGAGTGCGGAAACCAAGGAGACGGACAGATTTGACCCGGTCACGGAAGCCGACCGCGCTGCGGAACGGGCCATGCGGGCGATTTTGCGTGATCAAAGGCCCGCTGATGGAATCCTGGGGGAGGAGTATGGTGCGACCGAGAGCGAAAGTGGGCTTACCTGGGTGCTGGACCCGATTGACGGCACGCGAGGGTTTCTATCAGGCACACCCACATGGGGTGTGCTGATTGCGGTCTCGGACGGCAATGGGCCGATCTACGGTCTGATCGATCAACCATACACGGGCGAAAGATTTGAAGGCGGCTTGGGGCGACATGGGATGACCGGCCCGCTTGGGTCACGCGACCTTAAAGTGCTTGGCAACAGGGCGTTGGACCATGCGATCCTGTTCACCACATTCCCGGAAGTGGGCACTGCACAAGAGGGTACTGCGTTTCGAGATGTGGCAAAGCAGGTAAAACTGACGCGATACGGGATGGATTGCTATGCCTACGCATTGCTGGCCGCGGGGCAGATTGATCTGGTGATTGAGGCCGGACTGCAGGCTTATGACGTGCAGGCGCCGATTGCGGTGATCGAGGCGGCGGGTGGTATTGTCACTGACTGGACCGGTGGACCGGCGCATCAGGGCGGACGGGTTCTGGCCGCAGCAGGACAACAGCAGCACGCGGAAGCGATGGCCATCCTGTCGCGCGAGATGTGAGCCGAATCAGGGCATTTCCTTTGAAGAATATGCTTCAGAGACTTTCAAATCTTTGAGGCGGAATTTTTCAAAAAAGACGGCTCCGCATAAAAAAAGGCCGCGCTGTGCAATGAGCGCGGCCTGTGATGTTTCAGGGCGAAAGACTCTTACGCCTCATCATCGCTTTCGTCTTCGGACGGTTCTTCCGACGTGGGAAGCACGTCTTCAACCGTCTCAGCCAGATCGGCATCTTCCGCAGCGGCAGATCCGATATCTTCAAAGAGCTCGGCAATCTCGAAATCAGCCGCTTCTTCTTCTTCAGCCGCCAGTTCCTGAATGGTTTTGCCGGAGGCCTGAAGCTCGGCTTCTTCCGCAGAGCGCGCCACGTTGAGCGTGATAGTCGCCTCTACCTCAGGGTGGAGCGAAATCAGCACGTCATGCAGGCCCAGCTCTTTGATCGGACCGGTCAGAGCGACCTGTTTGCGATCAAGGGTGAACCCGCCCTCGGTTGCCGCCTCAGCCGCGTCACGGGTGGTGACAGAGCCATAAAGCGCGCCCGAATCGGAAGCCTGACGGATGACAACGAACTGTTCGCCGTTGATCTTGTCCGCGAAGCTTTCGGCTTCTTTCTTGGTTTCCAGGTTCTGCGCTTCAAGCTGAGCTTTCTGCGCTTCGAACTGTGCGATGTTGGCCTGTGAGGCCGACAGTGCTTTCTTCTGGGGCAGGAGGTAGTTGCGGGCATAGCCCGGCTTTACATCCACCACTTCGCCCATCTGACCGAGCTTGGCCACGCGTTCGAGAAGGATAACTTGCATGATCAGTTCTCCTTATTTCACGGCGTATGGCAGCAGGGCCAGGAAACGTGCGCGCTTGATCGCACGGGCCAGTTCCCGCTGCTTTTTGGCGGAGACGGCGGTGATCCGGCTCGGCACGATTTTGCCGCGCTCAGATATGTAGCGCTGCAGCAGCTTGGTGTCTTTGTAATCGATCGCAGGGGCGTTCTCACCCGAGAAAGGGCAGACCTTGCGACGGCGGAAAAATGGTTTACCAGCCATGGGTTACTCTCCTCTCTTAAGGGCGACGTTCACGGCGGTCGCCGCGTTCGTCTCGTTTTTGCATCTGGACCGAGGGGCCTTCTGCGTGCTCATCGACCTTGATGGTCAAAACGCGCATTACGTCGTCATGCAGGCGCATCAAGCGTTCCATTTCCTGCACGGCCGGCGCGGGTGCGTCGGTCTTGAGGAAGGCATAGTGGCCTTTGCGGTTCTTGTTGATCTTGTAGGCCATCGTCTTGACGCCCCAGTACTCGCTTTCAACGACTGTGCCGCCGTTGTCAGACAGAACCGTGCCAAAGTGTTCGACAAGCCCTTCGGCCTGCGTGTTGGACAGATCCTGACGCGAGATAAAGACATGCTCATATAGCGGCATGTTTGCTCCACTTCTATCAAGGCGCATTTCAAAGGCGGGTCAAAAGCCCTTCGCGACCCGTCCACGAGAGACTGCGCGGTTCACAAACTTTGCGAAGGAAGCAGCCGTATAGGACGATTTTGCGAATGTGGCAAGGTGCGTGTTGGAGCCGCGCAATCGTCAGAGGATTGCCCCAATCCCGGCCAGATTTTGGGACAGGGTCACCATGAGCGTCCAATCCCAAAAGGGGCCCAGCCGATGTCACAATCCACAGCCAATGCCAATCCGCCGATGGACGGTGCGGAGTTGGAGCACCGTCAAGCTTCGGTCTCCTCTGGTTTTGGCGCGGATGCGTTGATGCGGGGGGTGTCTTTTTGCCTGGGACTTGCGTTCTTTGTCACTTCCGTCGGGCTTTGGGCTTTCACGGCACCAGATGCATCTGTCATGCTGATAAAGCTGGGCGCGTCTATCATGTTTCTTGGAGGGGCCGCGATTTTTCTGATGGTGGCCATCGCGCCGCATGATTTCCACCGTTTGGAATATGATCGCAGCGTTGGTGAACTTCGCATGCTTGAACGCGATGCCCATGGTCAGTTTCGTCTGCAGGCCACGCAGCGTTTGTCGGATTTGGACAAGCTGCGGTTTGAAGGGGGTGCGCTTAGGGCTTGGAATGCGGATGGGGACGTCGTCATGTCTGTGCCGATGCGTGCGCGACATGCCAAAGCGGTCCTGAATGCGGTGCTCACCGCGCGATAGTCGCGCAGAAACCCGCCGATTTGCGTACTTCTGTTCCTTTGCACACACATTCTGTTGAAGGCTGATCAATTGATCGGGAGGGTGCTTTGCCTACTTTGGAACTATCGATTTTTTCCAAAGGAGACCTGACATGAAACCCCTCTCAATTGCTGCTGCCATGCTGATGACCGCCGGTGCCGCGTTCGCCGCCCCGGAAAAATACACGCTGGATGCCAGTCACAGCCAGATCGTGTTTTCCTACGAACATCTTGGCTTTTCCACCACCTACGGGATGTTTTCCGGTTTTGAGGGTGAGATCATATTTGATCAGGAAAACCCGGCCAATTCTTCTGTTTCGGTCTCCATGCCTGCACGCTCCATGCTGACCGGCTGGGAGGCGCGGTTCAACCATTTCATGGCGGATGATTTCTTTGCTGCGTCAGAGGAAGAGTTGATCAGCTTCACGTCGACTGGCATCGAAGTAACAGGCGACAACACGGCATTGATTACTGGTGATCTGACCGTGAACGAGGTGACCAAAGAGGTGACTTTGGACGCTGTTATGAACAAGGCCGGTGACAATCCGATGTCGGGCAAGACCTGGGCCGGGTTCGATGCGACCGCTACGGTTCTGCGGTCTGATTTCAACCTTGGCGCTTTTGCCCCTGCCGTGAGCGATGAGATTGAAGTCGTCATCTCAATTGAAGCGGGCAAGGCTGAGTAAGTCTGTGAACATACACCAACCGAAGGGCTGGCATCTTGCCGGCCCTTTTTTTGTTTAGCTGCCAGCGCGGGTGGCTTTGAGGGTAAATGTGACCTCCACTGCAAAGCGCAGAGTTCCCTCGTCGGTCGTGCCCAGCCCGATACCAAAGTCACGACGGTCGAGAGTGAGTGTGCCGCTGGCCTCGGTCGTGGAGCCATCAGTGATCAAATTAAAGGGCATCCTGACGGGCACTGATTTATCTTTGATCGTGAGGGTGCCTTCCGCCACCGGGCCACTTTCGCCTGCAACGATGTCTGCTGCGAAGAGGGCAGTGGGGAACGTTGCGGCGTCAAAGTAGTCCGCCCCCTTCGCCTGATCCGTGACTGAGCCCAGCGAAATGGAGGCGATGTTGATCGTCACTTCGACCCGGCCATGTTTGCCGTCGACGTTCGGTGTGTCGGCGTATGTGATTTCTGCCATCCAGTCTTCAAACCCGCCGGTCACGTCTGAGCCGAACTGGTTGACGCCAAGCGAAAGGGTGCCCGTTTCCACCAACCACGCGTTTTCGGGTAAATCTGCGGCGGCCGTGACAGGCTCTTCAACCTCCGTAGGCGCATCTCCTCGCTGGGCTGTCAGCGCAAAACTTATCTCTACGGCGAAGGCCAATGTGCCTTCGTCGGTAGTGCCCAAACCGATGCCGAAATCACGGCGGTCGATCGTGATGCTGCCACTGGCCTCGGCCATGTCGCCGTTTAGTGTGAGCGCGAAGGGCAACGTCAATGGAACCGATTGGTCTTTTATGGTCAGTTGGCCCACCGCTTCGTGTCCGCTGTCTGCCCGCATTATGTCAGCCGTGAACACGGCGGTCGGGTGGTTCGCCGCGTCGAAATAGTCTGTGCCTTTGGCCTGATCGGTCACCGACCCTAACGACAAAGAGGCTATATTAACCGTGACCTCGACCGTGCCGTGTTTGCCTGTGTCATCGGCCGTTTCTGTGTAGTCTATCGCGGCGGTCCAGTCTTCGAACCTGCCTGCGATGTCTGAGCCGAATTGATTGATGGACAGATCAAGGGACCCATCGGTCACTGTCCAGCCGCTTTCAACAGCCTCCAGACTGGCGGCGTCGGGTGCGTCCTCATGGGGTGCGGTCAGCGCAGTTCCGGCAAAAATCACAGCGACCCATACAGAGAGCGCAGCCGCGACAGGCAATCCTTCGCCCGGTTGGCGCGGCGTGGGATCGGCAGAGACGGACCCGGGCAGCATCCGACGCAGCGTGGCGTCCTTGTCGATGACATGATGTTTCAGCGCGCCGCCGACATGCAGAACCAGCGCGCCCACCAGAACGATACAGGCCATCCAATGGAGGGTGGCGGTATGTTCGGCCAAGACTTCATCCTTGGGTACGAAAGGCAGAGAGTCGCCAAATGGCCACCAAATTGGAGCAAATCCGGTGGTGGAGGCATGGTGGATCCAGCCCGACAGCGGGACCAAAACCAGCGAGGAATAGAGCACCCAGTGGACCGTTGTGGCCACCATCGCCTCAAGCGGTTTATCGCCATTCAGCAGACCTGGTTTGGGTTGTGAGACCGCCCAAGCAATGCGGGCCAATGCAGTGAAGAAGAGCGCGACGCCCACTGTTTTGTGCAGAGAAAATAGCCATGCAACAAGGGCAATGTCTTCACCGGTGGATGGGATGGACGGATCCTTGATCTGATAAGCGAGATCATTAGCGATCACGCCCAGTGGGATCATGGAAAGGATCAGAAAGGCCGTGAGCCAGTGAAAGCTCTTCGTGACCGAGCCATATGAGGTGAGCGTGTTTACGCGTGCCATGTTCGGGTCCTTTTGGATGGTTTGAAAGATAGAGGCAGCGGCCCTCAAGACAACGCGCGGGGGCGCACACATGCCGTGCAAGACTGCGTGAGGCGTTGCGTGTGGGGGCTGCAGGCGCTATCTGGCTGAAAATTTGACGGCAAAGGGGCCTGCATTCCATGACACGCGCATTCGTTTTTCCCGGGCAGGGGGCCCAGACAATTGGCATGGGAAAGGAACTGGCAGAGGCCTATCCGGCGGCGAGGGCGGTGTTTGAAGAAGTGGATGAGGCGCTGGGCGAAAGTCTGAGTGCGTTGATCTGGGACGGCGATCAGGATGAATTGACGCTGACGCAAAACGCGCAGCCTGCGCTGATGGCCATGTCCATGGCGGTGATGCGGGCGTTGGAGGCTGAGGGTGTAACCATGAGTGCGGCTTCGATGGTCGCTGGGCATTCGCTGGGGGAGTATTCCGCGCTGGCGGCGGCGGGTGCGTTTTCTGTGTCGGATACGGCGCGTCTGTTGCGGACGCGGGGGCAGGCCATGCAGAAGGCTGTGCCGGTGGGCGTCGGTGCGATGGCCGCGCTTCTGGGTCTTGATTTTGAGGCTGCGCGTGAAGTGGCCGAAGCCGCAGCGCAGGGACAGGTGTGTCAGGCCGCAAATGACAACGATCCGGGACAGGTTGTGGTGTCCGGCCACCGCGAGGCGGTGGAACGGGCGGTGGATCTTGCCAAGGAAAACGGCGCCAAGCGCGCGATGCTGCTGCCGGTCAGTGCGCCGTTCCATTGTGAATTGATGGGGCCTGCGGCGGATGTCATGCAGGATGCGCTGGCGGATGTGACAATCAGCGCGCCTGCGGTGCCGGTTGTGTCCAATGTGTTGGCGGAAGGGGTAAGTGACCCTGATCGTATTCGCGATCTCTTGGTGCAGCAGATCACCGGATCGGTGCGTTGGCGGGAGTCTGTGTCCTACATGGCAGAGCAAGGCGTGACCGAGATTTGGGAGATTGGCGCGGGTAAAGCGTTGTCTGGCATGGTAAGGCGGATTGATCGCGAGCTTGCGACGCGGGCGGTTTCCAGCTCGCAGGATGTAGCGGATGCCGCAGCCGCTTCAGCGAAATAGAAAAGGAAAGAGGCATGTTTGATCTGACAGGAAAATCCGCCCTGGTGACGGGCGCTTCGGGCGGCATTGGCGGGGCGATTGCAAAGGCGCTGCACGGCGCGGGCGCGACTGTGGGCCTGAGTGGTACGCGGGTGGAACCACTGGAGGCGCTGAAGGCAGAGTTGGGGGAGCAGGCCCATGTTCTGCCGTGCAACCTGGGTGATGCAGAGGCGGTGGATTCGCTGCCCAAGCAGGCAATTGAGGCGATGGGTGGCTTGGACATCCTTGTCAACAATGCAGGTGTCACGCGCGATCAGCTGTTCATGCGCATGTCGGATGAAGAATGGCAGAACGTCATCGACGTGAACCTCACGGCCACAATGCGGCTTTGCCGGGGGGTGATGCGCCCGATGATGAAGGCGCGCTGGGGGCGAATCATCAATATCGGCTCTGTCGTTGGCTCGATGGGCAATCCAGGCCAGGTCAACTACGCCGCGTCCAAGGCGGGTATGCTGGGGCTGACGAAATCAATCGCCTATGAGGTGGCCAGTCGCGGCATCACTGCAAATGCCGTGGCGCCCGGCATGATTGGCACGGCGATGACCGATAAGCTGACCGATGATCAAAAGGACAAGATCGCGGCCCAGATCCCGCTGGCGCGGATGGGCACGCCCGAAGAGATCGCTGGCGCGGTGCTTTATCTGGCCAGCGAAGAGGCGGGTTATGTGACTGGCACAACGCTCCATGTGAATGGCGGTATGGCCATGCTTTGAGGGGCAATTGCCCCTTTCGCCGATGCTAAAAGAGGTGAGGTGAAACCATTTGCGTATGGCGCGCCATGTGCTATAGGCCGCAAAAGTTTACGCGGGGTCGCACCCAAACAGCGGCCTCGAAAGCCCGAAAACTTGGGCGTTGAGCCGCCCAAACGGGCATTTTTCAAGGCCGCTTCTCTGCAAGGGGAAGTCGGAAAACGCACCGGAAACTGACCGGTCAAGAATGAGGAAAAAGACATGAGCGATATCGCAGACCGCGTGAAGAAGATCGTTGTTGAGCACCTTGGTGTGGAAGAAGATAAAGTGGCTGAAAACGCCTCTTTCATTGACGATCTGGGTGCTGACAGCCTCGACACGGTCGAATTGGTCATGGCTTTTGAAGAAGAGTTCGGCATTGAGATCCCTGATGATGCGGCGGAAACCATCCAGACCTTCGGCGATGCGGTGAAGTTCATCTCCGACGCGGGCTGAGCCTGACGACATTTGCGGCATGTGCCGCCGAGAAGGCCCCGATTAATGTCGGGGCCTTTTTGATTCTGTGCGACCGGCCTGGAGTTGCGCAAATCGGGCGTGTGATGTCCATTGCGGGATATACTGATGCGTGTGTGCTAGTATGGAGTAGCGCGGTGTGGTCCAAAGTTGGCCTAACTGCCCTTTTAAGAGAAGGAACGCGTCTCATGATCATTTTTCCCATGCTTGAACTCAGCAACGGCAAATGTGTGTCCCTGCCGCAGGGACGCTTGGATGAACCCAGCATTTGGCATGTTGATCCTGTGAAGACCGCCTGCGGCTTTTCCGATGCCGGGGCCGAATGGATGCATGTCATCGACATTGATGCGGTTGCCGGCCAGGGCGGCAATTCTGACCTGATCGAAGAGATCATTCGCAGCGTGCATATCCCGGTGCAGGTGGGCGGCGGTTTTCGGTCCCGGGAAGGGGTGGAGACATGGATCGACAAGGGCGCAGGGCGCATTGTGCTGGGCACCATGGCCGCCCATGACCCGCAGACGTTTAAGGCGCTTGCGCATGAATACCCTGATCAAATCGTGTTGTCGGTGGATGTGTTCGAAGGATCCGTGATGACGGAAGGGTGGCGCACCAAAAGCGCGTTGCAGCCCGAGCAATACCTTGCCGCGTTTGAAAACGTGCCGTTAGCTGGGGTGATCATCACCGATATTGATGCCGATCGTGAAGGCCGTGATGGTAGCCTTGGGGTCATCACGGGGCTGGCGGCGGCGACACGTCATCCGGTGATCGCGAGGGGCACGGTTCGGTCGGTCGACGATGTGGCGCGGCTGAAATACGTGCCCAATATAGCTGGTGCAATTGTGGGGCGTGCGCTTTTCGCCAAGCAGGTTGATTTGGCCGAGGCGATTGCCACAGGAGCGGCGGAACACGAACCGGTGGCGTCCTTTCAGTAAAGGCCGCGTCCAAGAGAATTTCGATCCAAGTCCGGCGATGTTTCGCGTGGCCTGAGTGTTGGGCGGACTTGCTCATTTGCCCCAAGACGGGGTAAAGGGGCGCGCGAGGTCAAAGAAGGGCTGCAAGATGCGTCGTGTCGTTGTTACGGGTCTGGGATTGGTTACGCCGCTGGCGGATGGGGTGGACGCGAGCTGGCGTCGTCTTCTGGATGGTGAGTCGGGCGCGGGTCTGATCGAAAAATTTGACACGCACCGTGTAGTGACAAAGTACGCCTGCGAGGTGCCGCATGGTGACGGCAGCGACGATACCTTCAATCCCGACACTTACATGGAGCCCAAAGAGCAGCGCAAAGTGGATGATTTTATCCTCTATGGGCTGGCGGCGGCGCAGCAGGCGGTCGAAGATGCGGACTGGATGCCTGAAGATGAAGAAAGCCGCCTGCGCACAGGCGTTATGATTGGCTCCGGCATTGGCGGGCTGCGGTCCATTCAGGATACGTCTGATCTGATCCGCGAAAAGGGCGCGCGGCGGGTGTCACCGTTTTTCATTCCCGGCGCGCTGATCAACTTGGTGAGCGGGCAAGTCGGGATCCGTTTCGGGTTCAAAGGCCCCAACCATTCAGTGGTGACGGCCTGTTCAACGGGCGCACACGCCATCGGCGATGCATCGCGGCTCATTCAATTTGGCGATGCGGATGTGATGATTGCAGGTGGCGCGGAATCGGCCATTTGCGAGATCGGCATTGCAGGATTCAATGCGTGCAAAGCATTATCCACGAAGCGCGAAGATGACCCAAAGGCCGCCAGCCGTCCCTATGATGAGGACCGCGATGGGTTCGTTATGGGCGAAGGCGCGGGCATTGTTGTTCTGGAAGAGTTGGAACATGCAACAGCGCGCGGGGCAAAGATTTATGCCGAGATCCTTGGGTATGGCCTGTCGGGTGACGCTTACCACATCACTGCGCCAAGTGAGGACGGCGATGGCGGCTACCGCGCCATGCAGGCCGCGCTGAAGAATGCGGGTGTTGCGCCTGAAGAAGTCGACTACATCAATGCCCATGGCACCTCGACCATGGCGGATACGATTGAATTGCAGGCGGTTGAACGGCTGTTGGGCGATGCGGCGTCTAAGGCAACAATGAGCTCTACGAAGTCCTCGACCGGGCATCTACTTGGCGCTGCAGGAGCAATTGAGGCGATATTCTCCATCCTGGCCGTGCGCGATCAGGTTGTGCCACCGACCATCAACCTCGATAACCCGGCCGTTGCGACGCCGCTCGATCTGGCGCCCAATGCCAAGCGGGAGAGGAAGGTCAAGGTGGCCATGTCCAACAGTTTTGGTTTTGGTGGCACAAACGCGTCCGTCGTTGTGGGGGCGCTCAGGTAATGTGGCGTAACATTGCCTCGAATTTCCTGACTTTCCTTGTCGTCATCGTTTTTCTGATGGGTGGCGTGATCCTTTGGGGCCAATCGCAGTACAACAGTGCTGGCCCGTTGCAGCAGAGCATCTGCCTTCAGGTAGAGCGTGGCTCGAATATGTCGCGCGTGTCGCGTACGCTTGAGGAGAAAGGCGCCGTGAGCAATGGCGCGATTTTCCGCATGGGAGCGGATTATTCGGGCAAGGCAGGGCTGTTGAAGGCGGGCAGTTGGTTGATCCCGGAAGAGGCCAGCATGAGCGACGTGACAGATATCATCACGCGCGGCGGAGCCAGTACGTGTGGCACACAGGTGGTATATCGGATCGGGGTGACGCAGGTCCGGGCCGAGGTACAGGAATTGAACCCGGCCACGGAGGCCTTTGACGAGTTGGTGGATTTTGAAGTCCAGGCCGATGGGTCGCGCCCTGCGGAATACACGGACGCGATTGGTGGATCTGACACGCGGTTTCGGATCGATGTTGCGGAGGGTGTAACCAGCTGGCAGATCGTGACCGCCCTCAACGCAATTGAGGTCATGGAAGACACGATCGAAGGGGTGCCGCCGGAAGGCAGCCTTGCGCCCTTCAGCTATGAAATCGAGGCGGGTGACAGCCGTTTGGGGCTGCTGGAACAGATGCGGGACGTGCAGCGCACGCGGCTTGCCGCCGCTTGGGAGGCGCGTGACAGCGATGTGCCGCTGGCGGACCCCGCGGAGGTTTTGATCCTTGCTTCGATTATCGAGAAAGAGACGGCAGAGGCGGCAGAACGGCCGCAGGTGGCCAGTGTGTTTGTGAACCGTATCCGGCGCGGGATGCGGCTGCAGACGGACCCGACGGTGATATATGGGATCACCAATGGGGAGGGCGTGCTGGGTCGTGGGCTGCGCCAGAGTGAGCTGCGTAGAGCGACGCCCTACAACACCTATGTGATCGATGGCCTGCCGCCCACGCCGATTGCCAACCCTGGTGAGGCGAGCCTGATGGCTGCCGTCAATCCGGACAACACGCCATATCTGTTCTTTGTGGCAGATGGGACGGGTGGGCATGCGTTTGCCGAAACTCTTGATGAGCACAATCGCAATGTTACGCGGTGGCGTGAGATTGAGGCGGAGCGCAACGCGCAATAGGTTTGGGCTGATCGCTCTTTGCTCCCTTACGGGCGCGTCTCGCTTGGGCCGGCGCACGCAATCGTAAATCATTCGTTCGGTTTGAGAGCGTGGCGCTTTGCGCAACACATTGACTGAAGCGCCTCACACCTTTAAGTTGTATTTCGCCGGAGGGCATGCGCCCCATCCGGAGGGGTGATCGCGTAACACATTGGACTTGGACAACATGATCCTGATCACTCCGGATGACAGGCCCGACGGCCTGGCTGACACGATCACGTCAGTGCAGCAACAGCTGTCTGATATGCGAGCGGAGTTGGATCACCTTTACAATCGCATTCAGGCCGGTGAGCTGGATCAGATCAGCAACGCCGCCAAGACGGTTGTTGAAATCCGCCAATGGTTGAAACTTGCAATCGAAGCGGAGGTGCAACTTGACAAACGTCATAAGGAAAAAGAAGGCATCGTCCACGACTTTGCCGTCAACCTCGACGAAGCCCGATCTGCGATCTGGGGCAAACTTGATAGCCTCAGGCGGGCCGGAACGGATTGAAACTTTTCTCGACAGCCTTGCAAAAGATGAAGGTGAGCTGCTCTCCTTGCCGTATCTTTTCGAATTCTGGGCGCTGGAGCATCAATTGCCGCCAGAGGGAGATTGGCATTGCTGGATGGTCATGGGCGGGCGCGGCGCGGGCAAGACGCGAGCCGGGTCCGAATGGGTGAGGGCACAGGTTGAGGGCGCATTGCCGCTGGACCGGGGCTTATCCCGTCGCGTCGCGTTGATTGGTGAGACGGTTGAACAGGTGCGTGATGTGATGATCTTCGGGGAGAGCGGGATTTTAGCCTGTTCCCCTCCGGACAGGCGCCCCGAATGGCTAGCCTCTAAGAAGCGGTTGCTTTGGCACAATGGCGCGACGGCGCAGATTTACTCGGCTCAGGAGCCGGAGGCGTTGCGGGGTCCGCAGTTCGATTGCGCCTGGGTGGATGAGCTGGCGAAATTCAAGAAGGCGCAGGATACGTGGGACATGCTGCAATTTGCGCTTCGGCTGGGGGAGCATCCGCAGATTTGCGTGACCACGACGCCGAGGAATACCGCTTTGGTCAAGCAACTTCTGGCGCGGGAGAGTACGGTGGTCACCCATGCGCCGACGGAGGCCAACAAGGCCAATCTGGCGCAGTCTTTTCTGGAAGAGGTGCGCGTGCGCTATGCGGGGACACGGCTGGGTCGGCAGGAGTTGGATGGGGTCTTGGTGGACCACGCGGAGGGCGCGCTTTGGACTGGTGAGATGTTGGAAGGCGCGCGAGTCGATGAGATCCCGGAGTTGGACCGTGTGGTGGTGGCGTTGGATCCGCCTGTGACGGGCAAGTCCTCATCCGATGAGTGTGGGATAATTGTGGCGGGGGCGCAGACCAAAGGGCCGGTGCAGAATTGGCGTGCCTTTGTGCTGGCGGATTGTTCTGTGCATGCGGCACGTCCTGCGGGCTGGGCTGCGAAGGCCATTGCCGCGATGGAGCAGTATGGCGCCGATCGGCTGGTGGCGGAGGTCAATCAGGGGGGTGACATGGTCGTGGAGGTCGTGCGCCAAATTGATCCAATGGTGCCAGTGAAGGCCGTCCATGCCACGCGGGGGAAATCCGCGCGGGCTGAACCTGTTGCTGCGCTTTATGAGCAGGGCAGGGTGTTTCATGCCCGCCATCTAGAGCGTCTGGAGGATCAGATGTGTTCCATGACTGCGCGCGGGTATGAGGCCAGCGGCAGCCCGGACAGGTTGGATGCAATGGTCTGGGCGTTGACGGAGCTGATGATTGAACCGGCTGCGAAATGGCGACGGCCCCGCATGCGTGCGGTGGAATAAAGCTTTCGTAAACCATGGCGCCGATGATGCGCTCAACTTGCGGACTGGCCGCGCTTTCTCAGTCAAATGAAGGAGATCACCTAGATGATCCTCGATTATTTTCGCCAGGGTGCTGGACAACAGGTGCCAGAAAAGAAGGCCAGTGCCGCCGGTCGTGTGGCCAGTTGGGGCAGTGTGGGTCGCGTGGCGTGGAGCCCGCGGGATGCCGCCAGTCTGACCCGCACAGGCTTTGCCGCCAATCCGGTGGGATTTCGTTGCGTGAAGATGATTGCGGAAGCCGCAGCTTCTTTGCCGCTCGTGCTACAGGATGCAGATCAGCGCTACACCGATCATCCGGTCCTCGACCTGGTTCGCGCGCCCAATCCGATGCAGGGCAAGGCAGAGCTGTTTGAAGCGCTTTACGGTCAGTTGCTTTTGACCGGGAACGCCTATGTGGAAGCGGTTGGCGGTGCAGAGACAGTGCAGCCGTTGGAGCTGCATATCCTGCGTTCTGATCGGATGAGCGTGGTGCCTGGCGCAGATGGCTGGCCTGTGGCCTATGAATATGCGGTCTCTGGCCGCAAGCATCGGTTTGCGATTGGGGAGGGGCCGTCGCCGGTGTGTCACCTGAAGTCGTTCCATCCACAGGATGATCACTACGGGTTTTCGCCGCTCCAGGCGGCGGCGCAGGCGGTGGATGTGCATAATGCGGCGTCGCGCTGGTCGAAGGCATTGCTCGACAACGCTGCAAGGCCGTCGGGGGCGATTGTCTATTCGGGGGCTGATGGTCAGGGGTCGCTTAGCAATGATCAATACGACCGCTTGCTGATGGAGATGGAGAGCATGCATCAGGGCGCGCGCAATGCGGGGCGGCCAATGTTGCTGGAAGGCGGGCTTGACTGGAAACCGATGGGGTTTTCGCCCTCGGACATGGAATTTCAGAAAACCAAGGAGAGTGCGGCACGGGAGATCGCGCTGGCCTTCGGGGTGCCGCCGATGCTGTTGGGGATCCCCGGCGATGCGACCTATTCGAATTATCAAGAAGCCAATCGTGCGTTTTACAGGCTGACTGTGTTGCCGCTGGCGATGCGGGTGTCAGCGAGCCTTGCCGATTGGTTGCAAGGTTTCAATGGCGAGGCGTTGGATCTCAAACCTGATCTTGATCAAGTCCCGGCGCTGTCGGCGGAACGGGAGGCGCAGTGGAAGCGTGTGTCAGGGGCTGATTTCCTGACGCAGGATGAAAAGCGGGCGCTGCTTGGGTTGCCGCCTTTGGGTGAGAGTGCATGAGCCTCAACGGGTCTGATATTCCTGACCGGTCAGTTGCGCCACATGAAGCGACGCTTCAGCTGTTTCGTCAGCAGGAGCGGCGGCTGAATTCGCTGGAGCTGAGCGTTGCGGCGATTGAGACGGACCGCGCGGTGAGTGAGGAAAAACTCAAGTTTGTGAATGCAAGGTTCGACCAACTGGATCGCCGGTTGGAAAAGATCGACGGGCATATCTCAAAGCTTGTCTGGTTGATCATCGCGGCGATGGTGGGCGGGTTGATGTCGTTCGTCCTGAGCGGCGGCACGGTCAGCATGTACTGACCTGTTCTTGAATGACGCAAGGAGCGTGAGATGGTTGTGAACGAAGGCCTGGAGCAGAAGTTCTGCCAATTTGATCAAGAACTTTCCGTGAAGGATGGTGCTGTGATCGAAGGGTATGCGAGCCTCTTTGGTGATCAGGACCGGGGTGGCGACGTGGTGGAGCAAGGCGCCTATGCGGCCTCTCTTGAGCGTTTGCAGGCTGAGGGGCGTCAGGTGAAGATGCTGTGGCAGCATGACCCGACCGAGCCGATCGGTGTGTGGGATGAGGTGCGCGAGGATGCCCGTGGGCTTTACGTTAAGGGGCGGTTGCTGGACGGAGTGACGCGGGCACGGGAAGCCGCAGAGCTGATTGCCGCCGGTGCGATTGATGGGCTGTCCATCGGATATCGCACCGTCAAGGCGGCGAAGAACACCAAGGGCAACAGGCTCTTGCAGGAACTGGAGCTGTGGGAGGTGTCGCTTGTGACTTTCCCGATGCTGCCCAGTGCGCGGGTGGGGGCGAAGGGGGAGACCCTGGAAGACGCCACTTTGCGTGAATTGGCGCAGGCCTTTGAGGACGCGCGCCAGGAGATGGCGCGAATGTAAGTACACGCGTCGCAGGACCACCTCAAGCAACAGGAACTACCGATGAGCAGAACCGAGGCAAATTCTCGGGCCGGGGAAGATGTGTCTTCAGATCCATCTCCGGTGGCCGAGGTGAAGTCCGCCGTGGCGGGTTTCATGGACGACTTCAAGGGCTTTCAGTCCGACATTTTTGAGCGACTTCAACAGCAGGAAGAAAAGATGAGCAAAATGGAACGCAAATCTTCGGGGCTGATGCGCCCCGCATTGGCCACAAGCGCCGACACGGAAGCCCCGCACCAGAAGGCGTTTGATGCCTATCTGCGGTCGGGCGATGACGATGCCCTGCGCGGGCTGGAATTGGAGGGCAAGGCGCTGGGCACCTCTGTGGCGGGTGACGGTGGATACCTGGTGGATCCGCAGACGTCGGAGACTATTCACGGAGTGCTGAATTCCACCGCGTCGATCCGGGCGATTGCCAATGTGGTGCAGGTTGAGGCGACGTCCTATGACGTGCTCATTGATCATACCGAGCTGGGTCATGGTTGGGCGAACGAGACCTCTTCTGTGGCGGAGACTGGCACACCGACGATTGATCGGATCACCATTCCGCTGCATGAACTGTCGGCTCTGCCCAAAGCGAGCCAGCGTCTGCTGGATGATAGTGCGTTTGATATCGAGAGCTGGCTGGCTGCGCGTATTGGCGACAAGTTTGCCCGTGCTGAGGCGGATGCCTTTGTGAATGGTGACGGTGTCGACAAGCCCGTTGGTTTTCTGGCCCACCCTACAGTCGCTAATGATAGCTGGGCCTGGGACAGCATTGGGTATGTCGCCACGGGTGTGGACGGCGATTTCAGCGGCGGTGATGCGATCATTGACCTGGTTTATGCGCTGGGGGCGCAGTACCGCGCGAATGGGACCTTCGTCATGAACTCCAAGACCGCCGGTGCGGTGCGCAAGCTGAAAGATGGCGATGGTCGCTTCCTGTGGTCTGATGGTCTTGCGGCAGGTGAGCCTGCGCGTCTGTTGGGCTATCCGGTGCTGATTGCCGAAGACATGCCTGATGTGGGTTCGGATGCCAATGCGATTGCCTTTGGTGACTTCAGCGCGGGCTACACGGTCGCCGAACGCCCTGATCTGCGCGTATTGCGCGATCCGTTCTCGGCCAAGCCGCATGTTCTGTTCTACGCCACCAAGCGCGTGGGCGGGGATGTGAGCGATTTTGCGGCCATCAAGCTTCTGAAATTCGGCGTGTCCTAACGGGCGCTGGATGGTGCGGGGTCGGCAACGGCCCCGCGCGGGAGGCGCGCGCATTTAAAGCAGGTGTTGTCTGGCTCACCCCTCCGACTGAGCAACGTCTGACGCGCGCGCCTTTTCGAAAGGCCCGAGATCTTCGGGGGAGGGGCATGTCTTGGAGAAAACCCATGATGCTAATTGAAGAAACTTCAGTGCCCCAAGCGGCCCTTCCGGTGGATGAGTTCAAAGCCCATCTGCGCCTTGGCACCGGGTTTTCGGATGATGACATTCAGGACGCCGTTCTGGAGAGCTTTCTACGCGCAGCGCTTTCTGCGATTGAGGCGCGCACCGGCAAGATCCTGATCACGCGCAATTTTTCCTGGGTGTTGTCGGGATGGCGCGACATCGTAGGGCAACCTTTACCTGTTGCGCCGATTTCGCAAGTGACAGGCATGGTGATGGTCACTGCGGCGGCCAATGCGATGCCGGTTGAGCCTGATCAGTATCTTCTGGTTAAGGACACCCATCGCCCAGTGCTTAAACCCGTCGGGCATTGTCTGCCCAAGATCCCACTGAATGGCACGGTTGAGATTGATTTTGTCGCTGGAATTGGCGCCAATTGGGGTGAGCTCCCGGCCGATTTGGGCCATGCAGTTCTTTTGCTGGCCTCACATTACTATGAACATCGCCATGAGGCGACGCTGACCGAAGCGTCGATGCCCTACGGCGTCTCCAGCCTGATTGAGCGTTACAAAAATGTTCGCGTGTTGGGCGGGGGTGCGCGGTGATGAGCATCCCGAAACTCAACCGCATCCTCGTGCTTGAGACGCCTGAGCGGGTCTCTGACGGCTCGGGCGGGTTTGATGAAACCTGGGTCGCGCAAGGAGAGCTTTGGGCGGATGTGCGGTTGCGCACAGGGCGGGAGACAAGCGGCGAAGGCGGCGCGCTGTCATCTACCAATTACCGCATCATCGTGCGCTCAGCGCCGTTCGGCGCGCCGTCGCGTCCCTTCGCCGGGCAACGGTTTCGGGACGGTGCGCGGATTTTCAACATCCATGCTGTGGGTGAACAGGATGGCGACGGTCGGTTTCTGACTTGTTTCGCCGAAGAGGAGATGGCCGCATGAGTTACGCCGTTTCAGCCGCTTTGCAGGCGGCCGTGTATCAGCAGCTTTCGACCGATTTGACGTTGAGCGGTTTGGTCGGCAATGCAGTCTATGACGCGCTGCCAAATGGCACGCTGCCCGACACCTACGTGCTTTTGGGCGAGGATGTTACGCAAGATGCCTCGGACGGCACCGGTGGGGGTGCGTGGCATCGGCTGACTGTATCAGTGATCAGCGACCAGGCGGGCTTTCATACAGCCAAATCAGTGGGTGCAGCGATCAATGATGCATTGGTGGATGCGGATCTTTCCCTCAGCACTGGCACACTTGTCGCACTGCATTTCTTCCGCGCCCGGGCGGCCCGCGAAGACACCGGCGACACGCGCCGCATCGACATCGTTTTTCGCGCCCGTGTGGACGCATCTTAACCCCTTCAACGTCTGGAGAGAGACATGACAGTTCAAAGTGGCAAGGACCTGCTGGTCAAGATCGACCTCGACAGCAGCGGCAATTTCGAAACCGTGGCGGGGCTGCGGGCGACGCGGGTGAATTTCAACGCCGAAAGCGTGGATGTGACGAGCCTGGAATCCTCGGGCGGGTGGCGTGAATTGCTGGGCGGTGCGGGTGTCAAAAGCGCATCGATCAGCGGCTCGGGCATCTTCCGTGATGAGCTGGTGGATGAACGGGTGCGGCAGGTGTTTTTCGACGGCGAAACCCCGAATTTTCAGGTTGTGATCCCGGATTTTGGCATTGTCGAGGGCCCGTTTCAAATTGCCAGCCTTGAATATGCGGGCACCCATGATGGGGAGGCCACTTATGAGCTGTCGCTCGCATCTGCGGGTCAACTGACCTTCGTTGTGGCCTGAGGCCGCGCGTAGAGATGGGGGCAGGGGTAATGGCCAATCCGTGGGCAGGTGAGGTGGCTTTGGTGCTGGATGGAGAGCGCCATGTGCTGAAGCTGACGCTGGGGGCGCTGGCGGAGATGGAGGCAGCACTTGAGGCGGGCAGCCTCGTCGATCTGGTCGCGCGGTTCGAATCCGGTGCGTTTTCATCGCGCGATGTGTTGGCGCTGATTGTGGCTGGGCTGCGCGGAGGCGGATGGCGGGGCACGGCCAGTGATCTGGTGAGTGCCGAGATCGAAGGCGGCCTGACGGGTGCAGCTCGGGTCGCGGCAGAACTGCTGGCGCGGGCCTTTGTGACCCCGGAAAGCGCCAAGGCATGAATGGTGTCGACTGGCCCGGCTTGATGCGCGCGGGCCTGCGCGGGGCAGGGCTGCGACCCGCGGAATTCTGGGCGCTGACGCCTGCGGAGTTGGAGTTGATGTTGGGTAAACCGGGAGGCGTCGCGCCTCTCACACGGGCGGGGCTGAAGGATTTGATGCGGGCCTATCCCGATCAGACGGAAGACGTAAAGGACGATGAGTGATGGACCGGATTGAGGATCTTGACCTACAGGTCGAAGCGCTGGACGCGCGGTTGGGTCAGGCCAGCGACATGGCCGCCGCCTTCAACAGCGAATTGTCCAAGATGCGTGAAGCCTTCGCTGTCACCGGTCAGGACGTGGCCACGTTGGAGCGTGGTTTCAGCCGCGGTCTGACACGGGCCATTCGTGGGGCGGTTCTGGATGGTGACAGCCTGTCGACCTCGCTTGATACGCTGGCCAATTCTATGATCAATGCAGCCTTCAACGCCGCCGTGCGGCCAGTGAGCAACCATGTGGGCGGACTGTTGGGTGACGGGCTCAGCAACCTGATTGGCGGGATTCTTCCCTTTGAGAAGGGCGCACCGTTTTCCCAAGGCCGCGTGCAACCTTTCGCGTCGGGTGGCATCGTGCATTCGCCCACGCATTTCCCCATGCGCGGCGGCATGGGCCTGATGGGAGAGGCGGGGCCGGAAGCGATCATGCCGCTGACCCGTGGTGCGGATGGTAAGCTGGGCGTCGCAGCCTCAGGCGGGCGCGCGGTCAATGTCACGATGAATATTTCCACCCCCGATGTGGACGGCTTCCGGCGATCGCGCGCGCAGATCGCAGCACAGCTGGGCCGCGCCATCGGGGCTGGCAATCGCAACCGTTAATAGAGGGGCTACGCGATGAATTTCCACGAAGTGCGCTTTCCGGCCAGTTTGAGTTTCGGGTCCATTGGCGGGCCTGAACGTTTCACCGATGTGGTGACGTTGGCCAACGGGTTTGAAGAACGCAACACGCCCTGGCAGCATTCGCGCAGGCGGTATGACGCGGGCGTGGCGTTGCGCAGTCTTGATGACATTGAGGCGCTTATCGCGTTTTTCGAGGCGCGGCAGGGTCAGATCAACGGGTTTCGTTGGAAGGACTGGACCGACTTCAAATCCTCGCGCGCGACAGCAGACCCGCAATTCAATGATCAATTGATCGGGATCGGAGACGACGTGACGCGCACCTATCCGCTGATCAAACGTTATCGCTCTGGCAGTCAAATCTATGACCGGCCCATTACCAAACCGGTCGCTGGAACAGTTCTGATCGGTCTGGGAGAGATTGAACAGCGCGAGAGCATTAATTTCACCGTGGATACGGCCACAGGTATCATCACCTTTGATCATCCGCCAAGCGAAGGCGTGGACATCACCGCAGGTTTTGAATTCGACGTTCCGGTGCGGTTTGACACTGATCGCATTCAAACATCGCTTGCCAGTTTTCAGGCAGGTGATGCGCCATCCGTGCCGATCGTGGAGATCCGGGTATGAGCGGGCTTGATCCAAGCTTTGCCGCCCATGTGGAAGGCGGGAACACGACGATCTGCCGCTGCTGGGCAGTGACGCGGCGGGATGGTTGGACGATGGGGTTCACCGATCACGACATGAACCTTAATTTCGAGGGCATTGATTTTCGCGCCGACACCGGCCTGACAGCGGCGGCGTTGCAGCAAACGACAGGTTTGTCAGTGGACAATACCGAAGCTCTGGGTGCGCTGAGCGATGCTGCGATCACCGATGAAGACATTGAGGCAGGTCGCTTTGACGGAGCTGAGGTGCGCGCTTGGCTGGTGAACTGGGCGGATGTGGCGCTGCGCGCGCTGATGTTCCGCGGCCATATAGGGGAAGTCACTCGCCGAGAAGGCGCCTTTGAGGCGGAACTGCGCGGCCTTACGGATATCCTCAACCAACCCACCGGACGCGTTTACCAAAGAAATGGCAATGCTGTCCTCGATCCGGCAAACCCCGCCTTCGGGGTAGAGGCGGAAATTCACGAGGTCGAGAACCGTCAGGTCTTCCGCTTCGAAGGGTTAGAGAGCTTTCGCGACCAATGGTTCCAGTTTGGCAAGCTGACCATGCTGGACGGCGTCGCGGTTGATCTAGAAGGTTCAATCAAACGGGATTTTTTTGAGGACGGATTCCGCGTCATTGAACTGTGGCGTCCCATCCGCGCACCTATTGTGGCGGGTGACCGGGTGCAGTTGCTGGCCGGATGCGACAACACCATTGAGGCCCATCAGGAAAAATTCGCCTCCCTGCTCGATTTTCAAGGGTTTCCGGATTTGCCAGGCGATGATTGGTCCTTCTCGGATCCAACACGCGCAAACAATCTTGATGGTGGGAGCAGGCGGGGATGAGTGATCTGCAAACCCGCGTGGTGCGCGCGGCTCGGGATTGGATCGGCACGCCCTATCGACATCAGGGGTCATGCAACGGTGCAGGCGCTGACTGTCTTGGTCTTGTGCGCGGTGTCTGGCGCGATGTGTTGGGGGCTGAGCCGGAAACCGTGCCCGCCTACACCATGGATTGGTCGGAGCCGCAGGCGATCGAAGACCTATGGCAGGCAGCAATGCGGCACTTCACGCCCAAGGGTCTGGAGGATGAGGCCCCCGGTGACCTGCTGCTTTTTCGCATGCGTGACGGCGCGGTAGCCAAACATGTCGGCATCGCAGGTGACGTGGGAGCGGGCGCCAGTTTCATTCACGCCTATTCCCGTCACGCCGTAGTGGAAAGCCCGCTCAGCACGCCGTGGCGCCGCCGCATCGTCGCGCGTTTCGCCTTTCCCCAGATGATCTGAGACAGGAGGTCTGAGATATGGCAACCATTCTTCTTTCCGCGGCAGGTGCGGCTATTGGTGGCTCCATCGGAGGTACCTTTCTGGGCCTCTCTGCCGCCGCCGTTGGTCGTTTTGCCGGGGCAGTGATCGGGCGGTCGATTGACCAAAAACTCATGGGCCAGGGCTCTGAGGCGATTGAAACCGGCAAGATCAGCCGGTTGCGTCTGACGGGTGCCGGGGAAGGCGACGCCGTCGCACGGGTTTGGGGCAAGATGCGGGTCGCGGGCAATGTGATCTGGGCGTCCGAATTTCTTGAAAACAGGCAAGTGATCCCGGGCAGTGGGGGGGGCGGCAAGGGCAGTGCGCCCGCCACGCCTACGCAAATTCGCTATTCCTATTCCGTAAGTCTGGCCATTGGGCTGTGCGAAGGCGAGGTGAGCCATGTGGGTCGTGTCTGGGCTGATGGCATCGAGCTGGCCCGCGACAGTATTACAATGCGCTTTTATCCAGGGTCTCAGGACCAACTGCCGGATCCCAAGATCGAGGCCATCGAAAGCGCCGGTACCGTGCCGGCCTATCGCGGGACCGCCTATGTGGTCATCGAGGATTTGGATCTTACCGATTTTGGCGGGCGTGTCCCGCAGTTGACCTTTGAAGTGAACCGGCCTGTTCAAAAGGGACTGCCCGGTGCCGATCTAGATCCGGTGCATGCGCTGCGCGGCGTGGCGTTGTTGCCCGGCTCTGGCGAATATGCACTGGCCACGACGCCGGTGCAGGTGTCCGCCGCAGCAGGTCGAACGCGCGTCGCCAATGTCAACTCGGCCTCTAGGAAATCGGACTTCTTGGTGTCGCTGGACAACCTGCAAGGCGAGTTGCCCAATTGCGCAGCAACCTCGCTGATCGTCAGTTGGCTCGGAGATGACTTGCGCTGCGGTGACTGCACTATTCAGCCCAAGGTCGAACGGCGCGATGCGGACGGTATCAACCAGCCTTGGTTTTCCGGCGGGCAGAACCGCTCTACGGCGCAAATTGTGCCAAGTGATCCAAGCGGTGCACCTGTCTATGGCGGAACGCCGTCGGACCAATCCGTGATTGAGGCGATCCGAGCGTTGAATGCTGCAGGCCAAGAGGTGCTATATTACCCCTTCATCTTGATGGATCAGACCGAGGGCAATGGTCGCCCAGATCCCTACAGTGACGCCCCGGACCAACCCATTCTGCCCTGGCGCGGGCGCATCACCACATCCATCGCACCCGGTCGGGATGGCAGCCCCGATGGCACAGCCCAAGCCGAGGCGGAGGTTGCCGCTTTCTTCGGTACGGCAACGGCTGCGAATTTTTCCATTGGGAGCGGCATCGCTCCGCCGCCCCTGCCGGATCAAGATTTTGACCCCTTCACATATACCGGCAATGTCGGCATCAGCCCGATCTCCTATACCGGGCCCAACGAGTTCGGCTACCGCCGGTTTATCCTACATCAAGCCGCACTCTGCCTCGCGGCAGGTGGTGTTGAAAGTTTCTGTATTGGCTCGGAAATGCGGGGGCTCACACAAATCCGTGGCGCGAACAATAGCTTCCCGGCGGTGACGCATCTCCGCGCATTGGCCGCTGAGGTGCGGATCATGCTGGGGCCTGATGTGAAGATTTCCTACGCTGCCGACTGGTCAGAATATTTCGGCTACCAGCCGCAGGATGGCAGCGGTGATCGGTTCTTCCATCTCGACCCGCTCTGGGCCGATGCCAATATCGATTTCATCGCCATCGACAATTACATGCCGCTCAGCGATTGGCGCGATGGTGTCGATCATCTGGATGCGCAGGATTACAAATCGATCTACGACCTCGACTATCTGATGTCGAATGTGCAGGGCGGGGAGGGCTACGATTGGTTCTATCATTCCGAGCAGGCGCGCGAAGCACAGATCCGCACGCCCATTAGCGATGACACTTTCGGCGAGCCATGGATCTTCCGCTACAAGGATATCTTCAATTGGTGGCGCAGCGGGCATTTCGAACGCGTGGGCGGGGTTCGCATGGAAACCCCCACGGCCTGGGTCCCGGAATCAAAACCCATCCGCTTCACCGAATACGGCTGCGGCGCGGTGGACAAGGGCACCAATCAGCCCAACAAGTTCATTGATCCCAAATCCTCCGAGTCAAGCGTGCCCTACTTCTCCAACGGGTTGCGCGATGACCTGATGCAGTTCCAATATCTGCGCGCCATGTCCGGCTACTGGAACGACCCCGTGAACAATCCCATCTCCGAGGTCTATGGCGCGCCGATGATCGACATGGATCACGCCTATGTCTGGGCCTGGGATGCGCGGCCCTTCCCGTTCTTCCCCAACCGGTTGGATCTTTGGTCTGACGGGGAAAATTACCTGCGCGGCCATTGGATCACGGGGCGCGTGTCGGCGCAGCGTCTGGCCTCTGTGGTCGAAGAACTTTGTGGTGATGTGGGGCTTGAGCATTGCAACACGGACGACCTGCATGGCCATGTGAAAGGCTATGTGGTCGAACAGGTTGCCGAACCGCGCTCCATCCTGCAGCCGTTGATGCTGAAACACGGTGCGGATGTGGTGGAACGCGGCGGCGAGCTCCGCTTCCGGCTGCGTGACGGGCTTGCGGATTTTGCTGTCGATCCTGATCTGGTTGTGCGCGACGGCGAAAGCGGCACAACTATCGAAGAGATGCGCGGCTCAGAGGTCGAACTTGCAGGTCGCGTGCGTCTGCGCTTCGTTGAGGCTGATGCGGATTTTGAGATTGTCGCGGAAGAGGCAAGCCTGCCGGACGATGATCTCATTACCGTGTCCACCTCCGAATTTCCCCTTGCCATGACCCGCACTGAGGGCCGCCAGACCGTGGAGCGCTGGCTGGCGGAATCGCGGCTGGCCACGGATACAGCCAACTTCACGCTGCCGCGCTCGAACCTTGCCGTTGGGGCAGGGGATGTAATCAGCTTGCCTGAGGATGGCGGCGAGGGCCTCTTCCGCGTCGACCGCGTTGAACTGTTGCCCCATGCGCAGAAAATCGAAGCGGTTCGAGTGGAGCCGGAAACTTATTCTGTCATCCCCTTCCTTGAACGGCTGGGACCTGTACGGACCGTCGCAGCGCCCGGTCTCGTCCGGCCGTTTTTCATGGATCTGCCGTTGCTGACGGGCGAAGAGGTGCCTCAGGCGCCCTATATCGCTGTCACTGCCGAACCTTGGCCTGGGGCTGCCGCGCTTTACAGTTCCAATCAGGATGCAGGCTTTGTCCTCGATAAGGTGCTTGAATTGCGCACGCCCATTGGCATCACTCAAACAGCGCTCAATTCCGCCCCTGCCGGTCTGATTGACAGGGCTGACGCGTTGCGGGTCGAAATGGTTTACGGCACCCTCGACACCGTAGATGACGCCCAACTCCTGAGCGGGGCAAATCTTTGCGCCATTGGTGATGGCACCCCAGGCAATTGGGAGCTGATCCAGTTCCGTGACGCCGATTTGGTGGAGGCAGGGATTTATCACATTGGTCATCGTCTGCGTGGGCAGTTGGGCAGTGAAACAGCCTCCGCTTGGCCAGAGGGCTCATACCTTGTCCGTCTGGATGGAACACCACAGCAGATCAATCTGACTGTTTCGCAACTTGGGCTGTCTCGCTTCTATCGCGTGGGGCCAGTGAACCAGCCTATCGGCGGACCGGCCTTTACTGTGGCCGAACTGGCCTTTGACGGTGTTGGCTTGCGCCCGCTTAGCCCGGTGCACCTGCGGCTTTCTGGCAATCCGGGCGAGGATCGTAACGCCACATGGATCCGCCGCACGCGGATCGGGGGCGATCCGTGGCAGGGGCTGGATGTGCCCTTGGGTGAAGAAAGCGAGCAATACCTCGTGCGCGTGCGTCAGGGCGAAAGCCTTGTAAGGGAAACCATCGTGGAAAGCCCGGAATGGACGTATGATGTGGCTGCGCAATCGGCAGACGGGATTGTCGGCGCGTTCCGCGTTGAGGTCGGCCAGATTTCGGCCGTCGTCGGCGTCGGACGGATCGCGCAGGTTTCCGCCGTGGCGTGATGTCTTTGCCGAAAGGCATTCATGCCAGCGCGGCCATCGCCTCATCTACTGTGTCGCAAACGGTCAAGAACCCCAGAAGCGACGCATCGGCAAAGCCCTGATCCACCACATGGTGCATAAGGGCCAAAAGTGGATCCCAATAGCCTTCTACATTCAGCAAGATGAGCGGCTTTTCATGAAGTCGAAGCTGCCGCCACGTCAGCACTTCGAAAAACTCATCGAGCGACCCCGCACCGCCCGGCAAAACCACCACCGCGTCGCAGTTCATGAACATGACCTTCTTGCGCTCATGCATGGTCTCTGTGACCACATATTGCGTCAGATCCGTCTTGCCGACTTCCCATTTCACCAGATGTTCCGGGATTGCGCCAAAGGTATCTGTGCCACCCTTTTGCGCGGCATCTGCAACCGCGCCCATCAGACCCACATCGCCCGCTCCGTAGATCAACCGCCAGTTCCTTGAGGCTATTGCGCCCCCCAAATGAGCAGCGGCGGCTTCGTAGGCGGGGTTCACACCACCACGTGAGCCGCAAAAGACACAGATTGAACGCGCAGTCATGGATCACCTAGCCGTGTTGAAGGGTTGTTTTGACCCTTGATAGCTATGTTGATATGGTCACACAACTGCGCGGCACAGGCGTGGAAGGAAGGTTCCGGATGAGCAAAGAGGCTGGAGTATCTGGCGTGTCGTCACTGGGCGTGGCAGGTGGCGTTACGGTCGTCGTCGGGGCCGCTGCGATCGTGACGGGCGGTTTTCTTTACATGGCAGGTGTCATCGGCCCTCAATCCGACGCCGCAGAACCTGACGCCGAGACGCAAACCGCCCTCGCAGTGCCACAGCCTGAAGAACCGGCGGAAGATCCCGTTTCAGACACACTGCATCCCAGCATTTCGACATTCCGGTTGGAACCCGATGGTCAGATGCTTATTTCCGGCAGATCGCAGCCCGGTTGGGATGTGACCATTCTGGTGGACGATGCCGAACTGTCGACTTTTCCAACTGACACCAGTGGCGAATTTGCGCAGTTTCTGAGCATCGATATCAGCGATGCCCCCCGCATTCTGCGCCTCTCCGCCCGCTCGCCCGAAACCGGTGAAGTGCTGGCCTCATTGGAAGACGTGATCATCGCGCCCATGGATCCGTCCATTGCCGCGACCGACACTGGCGAGGACACTATCGCAGGCCAACAAACGGTCGACGACACCCTGTCGGAAGAGACAAGCACTGCGGTGCTCATTTCAGACGAGGACGGTGTACGTGTCCTGCAACCACCCGTCTCCAGCGATCCCGCGCCGGAGGTGATGTCAGTTGTCGCGCTTGATACCATCACGTACTCCCCGGAAGGCGAGGTGCAACTTTCGGGCCGGGGCCAAAGCGAGGGCTTCGTGCAGGTCTATCTCGACAATGCGCCGATCACGACCTCACGGATCGAAGAAGATGGCAACTGGCGCTCGGAATTGCCCGAAGTTGACACTGGCGTTTATACCCTCCGTATCGATGAGGTGGACGATCAGGGCAATGTCACCTCCCGCGTGGAAACCCCGTTCAAGCGCGAAGACAAAGACCTGTTGACGAACCAGGAAGATGTCGAAGGCGTGCGTGCCATCACCGTTCAGACCGGCAACACGCTTTGGGCCATATCGCGCGAACGCTACGGCGAAGGCACGGCTTACGTGCGCATCTTTGAGGCCAACCGTGACCGCATCCGAAACCCTGATCTGATTTTCCCCGGGCAGGTGTTCAACATCCCTGAATGATCGCGTTCAGAGCGTATCCCATTCCGTCAGCTTGTGACGTGATTTCACCCATTGATAGTAAAGCGCCATCGTCAGGCCGAAAAGAACGACCGAAAGAACGGTCAGAAAAATGGCGGCTGCGGGCGTCATGCCGTCGTCGCGCCAAACCAACACATACATGAAAGACCCAAACAGCGGGCCGAAGAAACCACCCTGCACCAGTGCGGCGCGCCAGAACCGATCATAATGGGGTAGCCGTGGCTGGTTCCCAAGTTTGCGTAAAAACAAGACCGGCAGCGGGATGGACTGTGCCAGCCCCTTTTCATGCATTTCCTGCAAGGCCGCTTCAAACTTGCGGTCATAGTCTCTTTGGGAGTTGGTCATTGCCCCTCCGGTAACGGTTCAAGATAGGCCGATTGACGCCAAAACGCGAATGATCTGCGCAAAAGGTCCGTAACGAAATTCACGTATTGTTGCGCGTGTCTTTAAATCCATAGACCAACGCGTAGGTGTGGTGGGACCGGCGCGACCTCCCGCGCATAACCACGATCGGACACCCCATGTCACAGTCTCAAAAACGCCCCCGCGTCGTGATCATCGGCGCGGGCTTTGGTGGTTTGGCGGCGGCCAAGGCGCTGAAACATGCTCCTGTGGACATCGAAATCATCGACAAGCGCAACTACCACCTATTCCAGCCGCTGCTCTATCAGGTGGCCACCGCCGATCTGTCGCCCGCCGATATCGCTTGGCCCATCCGGGGCATTTTCTCAGGCCAGGAAAACGTGCAGGTGACACTGTCCAAGGTGCAATCGGTCGACACAGATGCCCAGACCGTCACCCATGAATTCGGCACGGTCGACTATGACCACCTGATCATCGCCAACGGGTCGTCCCATTCCTATTTCGGCAAGGACCACTGGGCCGAACACGCGCCTGGGCTTAAGCGGATCGTGGACGCCACCGAAATCCGCCGCCGCGTGCTCATCGCCTTTGAAAACGCCGAACTCTCAGACAGCACAGCCGAACAAGATCGCCAACTGACCTTCGTGATCATCGGCGCAGGGCCCACAGGCGTCGAAATGGCCGGCTCCATCGCCGAGCTCGCCAATATCTCCCTGCAAGGCGATTTCCGCCGTATCTCGCCCGAACGGGCCCGCATTATGCTGGTCGAAGGCGGCCCCCGCGTGCTGGGCGCGTTCCCCGAGAAACTCTCGGCCAAAGCGCAGCGCTCGCTCGAAAAGCTGGGGGTTGAGGTGATGACCGGTGCCATGGTTGAAGATGTCACTGCCGAAGGCGTCACTGTCGCGGGTGCGGAAATCCCCGCCGCCACTGTGATCTGGGCCGCAGGTGTCAAGGTTGACAGCCTGCAGGCGTGGCTGGGCGTGGAAACCGACCACGTGGGCCGCGTGGCGGTGGAGCCTGACTTGACTGTGCCGGGCTTGCCCAATGTGACAGTCATTGGGGATGCCGCGAAAGTGCCATGGAAAGACGGGCTGGACGTGCCCGGAATTGCCCCTGCCGCCAAGCAGGAAGGCAAATACACAGGCCGCAGGCTGGCCGCTTTGGTCGAAGGTGGCAAAGCGCCTGCACCCTTCCGCTATCGCCATCTGGGCAACCTTGCCACTATTGGACGCAACTCAGCGATCATTTCCATGGGTTGGCTGAAGCTGTCGGGTTTTGTGGCCTGGTGCATCTGGGGTGCGGTGCATATCTACTTCCTGATCGGTGTGAAACGCCCGCTTTTCGTCGCGATGAGCTGGGTATCGAGCTACCTCTTCCGCTCCAAGGGCGCACGCCTGATCACCGGCATGGATGGCCTGCGCGCCATCCGCCATCACGTTCCCAAAAAGGGCTGACCCCGGGCGCGGAATCAAGGACGCAGTCCGCCGCGCCTTCGTCAGGCCCCACTCAGGGCCTGGCGAATTGGCAATTGCAGGCTGCTGCCCGGATGTCGTCCGGGACCCCAACAATAAAACGCTGCTGTGCAGAGGTCAGGATCGCCAGACCGGGGCCTGCCAAAGCCGCACGGGTGCACCCTCTGATCCATGTTGTTTTCCACCGCCCGCTTGATTACTCCTGAGCCCAGCAACAGGTAGGCCCCGCCATGTCAGACACAGACCCAGACCTGAAAGACGCACCCGAGCGTGAGGACGATGACGCCTACGCGCTCGATGAAACGGCCGTGGCGCGCATCATGCATGACGTCGATATTGGCGATGCCGCCAAACTGCATGCTGATCTCGACGATATGCACCCGGCCGACATCGCCGATCTTCTCGAACAAATCACCGCCTTCGACCGCCGCCGCCTGATCGAACTTCTAGGCGCGGAATTCGACGGTGAAATCCTGTCCGAACTGGACGAATCCCTGCGCGAAGAGGTGCTGGGCATTCTGCAACCCGAAGTCCTGGCTGACAGTCTCAGCGAGATGGACAGCGACGATGTGGTCGACCTGCTGGAAGATCTGGAAGCCGACCAGCAAGAGGTGATCCTCGACGCGCTGGAAGACAGTGACCGGATCGCTGCCGAAACGGCCCTCGCTTACCCAGAGGAAAGCGCGGGCCGCATGATGCAGCGCGAGGTGGTGATGGCGCCCGAGCATTGGAATGTGGGAGAAGCCATCGATTACCTGCGCGATCAGGACGATCTGCCCGAACAGTTCTACCACATCACCCTGGTCGATCCCCGCCTGCGCCCCGTGGCCAACGTGACCTTGGGCAAACTGATGGGGTCGCGCCGCGAAGTGCTGCTGAGCTCTATCACCGAAGAAACCTTCCACGTCATCCCCGTCACGCAGGATGAGGAAGATGTGGCCTATGCCTTCAACCAATACCACCTGATCTCTGCCCCAGTGGTGGACGAAAATGAGCGCCTTGTGGGCATGATCACCATCGATGACGCCATGGTCGTGCTGGACGAAGAGCATGAAGAAGACATCCTCCGCCTCGCCGGTGTCAGCGAAGGCAGCCTTGCCGACCGCGTCATTGAGACAACCAAGGGCCGGTTTCCTTGGCTCGCGGTGAACCTTGCCACCGCAATCCTTGCTTCATTGGTCATTGCCCAATTCGAAGCGGCGCTGACGCAAGTGGTAGCACTTGCTGTGTTGATGCCCATCGTCGCCTCCATGGGCGGCAATGCAGGCACCCAAAGCCTGACGGTTGCTGTGCGCGCCATCGCTACCAAAGACTTGACGGGCCGCAACGTCTGGCGCTTCATCCGGCGCGAGGTGCTGGTGGGCCTGATCAACGGCGTGATCTTCGCTGTGGTTATGGGGGTGATCGGGGTGCTTTGGTTCGGCGGGCCGGAACTGGGCTATGTCATCGCCGCCGCCATGGTGATCAATCTGGTGGCGGCGGGCCTTGCCGGTACGGCCATCCCGGTGCTGCTGGAAAAAGCGGGCATCGACCCGGCACTCGCTTCGGGGGCATTCGTGACAACCGTGACCGATGTCGTGGGCTTTTTTGCCTTCCTCGGCCTGGCCGTTGTGATCATGCTATGACCGACCTGACAGAGATCAAAGCCGCCGCGCGCAAAGCCGCCTTCGCCCGCCGCAAAGAGGCCCATGCGCAGGCTGGCCTGGGCCGCTCGTCCCTCCTGTCGGAGTGTCTCGCTGGATATCGCGGCGTGCCACTTGCAGGCTATATGCCCATCCGGACGGAGATTGACCCCCTTGCGGCTATGGCCGAGGCCGCCGCGCACGGCGCCGTTGGCGTGCCGGTCATTCAGGGGGAGGGCATGCCACTTGAATTCTCTCGCTGGGAACCCTCCGGACCGCTGAAGGAAGGCCCCTTTGGGGCGCAGGTGCCCGCGGTGGATGACTTCTTTGATCCTGAAATCCTGATTGTGCCGCTGGTGGCCTTTGACCGTGCGGGCGGGCGGCTGGGCTATGGCGGTGGCTTCTATGACCGCACACTGGAACGCCTGCGCGCACGGCGTGCAACATTGGCCATCGGTTTTGCCTATGCGGCGCAAGAGGCCGTGGACCTTCCATTGGAACCCACCGATCAACCGCTCGACATGATCGTGACGGAACGCGAGGTTATAGAATTTGGCAAAGCATGATTTTCCCGCCCGTGTGACATGGACCGGCAATCGTGGGCAGGGCACTGCGGATTACAAAGCCTACGACCGCACCTGGAACGTGGAGACGCCGGGCAAGCCCGTCATTCACTGTTCCAATGATCCCCTTCTTGGAGGTGACCCAGAGCTGCATAACCCCGAAGACATGCTCATCGCGGCCCTCTCGGCCTGTCATATGCTGTGGTATCTTCATCTGGCGTCAGACGCTGGCATTGCTGTCAGCGCGTATACTGACGATCCGTTGGGCCACGGCGAAAGCCAACCCACAGGTGCAGGGCGCTTCTTATCGGCCACCTTGCGCCCGCATATCACCGTTCCCGTCGGCACCGATCTGGCCCGTGCGGATGCCATCCACCACGAGATCGGCAAGGTCTGCTTCATCGCGCGGTCTGTGAACTTCCCCATCGCCCATGAAGCCGCGTATTTCTTTGCCGGCTAAGCATGGGATCTGAGTATTTATGGCCAAAAAGAAGCTTGGTTTTCCCGCTTCTTTTTGGCCATAAATACTCCCGCCGGAGGCATAGAATCTCAAAGCGGGAAGAAAAACGGAATGAGAGCCGAGGCGAGCAACCCCACGCTCAGATTCAGCGGCATGCCCACTTTGATGAAATCAGTGAACTTGTACCCCCCGGGCCCATAGACCAGCATGTTGGTTTGGTACCCGATAGGCGTGGCGAAACTGGCCGAGGCCGCGATCATCACCGCCACCACCAAAGGACGCGGGTCGACCCCCAAAGCGGTGGCCAACCCGATGGCGATGGGTGTGACCACAACGGCTACCGCATTGTTGGACACAAGTTCCGTCAGCACGGAGGTCAGCAGATAAACCGCCCAGAGCAACAGGAAGGGCGGGGCGGACATGAGGAGAGGGGCCAGCGCATCGGCCAGCAACTTGACCGCGCCAGTCTCCTCCAGAGCGGCACCCACTGCGAGCATCGAGAAAATCAGCGCCAGCAGCCGGCCATCGATAAAAGAAAATGCCTCATCGGCATCCACACAGCGGGTCAGGAACAAAACCGCCATGGCCAGCACGGCCAATAGAAGAATGGGGGCCACACCCAATGCCGCCAACACGACCAACCCACCAAGTGCCAAGATCGCAATCGGCGCGTGCGACCGGCGATAGGCGCGTTCGGTCGGTTTGGTGACATCAACCATGTTCATCTCGGTGGCCAGTCGCCCGATATCCTCCGGCGCGCCTTCCAGCAGCAGCGTATCGCCCACCTGCACCACCAGATTGTCCAACTGCTGCCCGATGTTTCGATCCCGCCGATGCACCGCCAAGGGGTAGACCCCGAACCGCCGACGCAGCCGCATCGCCCCCAGCCGCCGCCCGATCATCTTGCTGTCGGGCGTGATCAGCGTCTCCACCGTCGTCGTCTCGACCGCCGAGACCTGATCGACGCGCTTGAGGCTCTTGTTGCGCTGCAGGCTCAGAAGCTCGGTCACTTGCGTGCGCAGCACCACGCGGTCGCCCACCTGCAGCGCCACGCCTTCAAGATTGCGCCTTAGCGAGACATCCCCGCGAATGACATCCACCAACCGCACGCCGTCTCGTTTGAAAAGCTGCACGCCGGTCACTTCCCGTCCGATCAGGTTCGACTCCGGCGGGATCACCGCCTCGGTAAAGAACTTGCGCGAAGACCGGTCAGACAACATCGTCGCCATGCTCGCCCGATCCGGCAGCAGGCGTGGTGCGATGAAGCGCAGGTATACAACGCCCCAAATCGCCAATATGATAGCGAGCGGCGTCACCTCAAAAATCGTAAACGCCTCTAGTCCCTGCGCGCGGGCCACACCATCGACCAACAGATTGGTCGAGGTGCCAATCAGCGTCAGACACCCACCGAGGATCGCAGCATAGCTGAGGGGGATGAGAAGCTTGCTGCCCGAGACCCCCAACCGCCGCGCCAGTTGCACGAAGACCGGGATCATCACCACCACCACCGGCGTGTTGTTGACGAAGGCCGAGGCCAGCATCACAAAGGCCATCAATGCCCCCACGGCCAGCGCCGGGCGCGTCTCCGCCTGCCCTTCGGCCAGCCGCGTGAACCATTCAAGCGCGCCCGTGCGCACCAGCGCCCCCATTACGATGAACATGGCCACAATGGTCCAGGGCGCTGGGTTTGACAGAACATCAATCGCCGCCTCATAGGGCAAAAGCCCTGTGGCCAGCAGCAGGGCAACCCCCGCAATCGCCACCACTTCGGTCGGATAGGTCTCTCGCAGAAACAGCAGGAACATCATCCCCACCACCGCAAGGCTCAAAACCGCTCCATGGGTCTCAATCTGCGCGAGAATGTCCATCACCGGGTCCTGCTCAGGTGGCCTGACTTTCATCTTCAGGCAAGCGGTCCTCGCTCACAACCCCGGATTTGACCCGAGGTCGCACAAGGAATAGCCCCGCCAACATCAGCGCAAAACCTGCCCAAACATGCAGCGAATACCGTTCCCCCAGAATGACCATCGCGCTGATCACACCGAAGGCTGTCACGAGGTAGGACACTTGGCTGGCAAAAACCACGCCCGCCCGTGTTACCGTCCAGAAATAGGTCGACAACACTACGACATGGATTGATGCACTCGCCACAAGAGACCATTCCGGCGCACCCCAAGGCTTGACGGGGTTGATGTATTGTCCCGTACCGAAGGCTAGCGCGAAGCCCATGGGCAGCCCCACGATTGAAGCGCCCGTCAGCATCTGGAGCGGATCAAGGCCCCATGTCCCCCATTTGCCAATGATATTGCCCTCTACCGCGTACATCAGCGCAGAGAGCAGCGCGAACATGATCCAAATGGCAAGGCCCGCTTCGGGCAGGTTCAGTTCCGGCCAGGCAATCAAAACGACGCAGGCCAACCCGCACAAAAGCCCGCCCGCACGGCGCAGGTCAAAACTGTCAACCTGCAGCGCAATGGCAATGGGAAAGGCGAAAAGGGGAACGGCGGCAATCAGGATCGACATCAGCCCAGCCGGCAAATGCGCCGCCACCATGTAGGAGATTGAATTGGGGATCAAACTGCCCAGCAGACCGAGCATGAGGTAGACAGCCACATGCGTGCGGGTCCACAGCGCGGGCTTGCGCCGAATACGCCCGATCACCAGCAGGATAACCGTCATGATCACGAACTGCCATGCCATCAGGCCGAAAGGTTGATACCCCGCACTCACCGCGATCTTGGAGAAGGTGAATGTCACACCCCAACCCGCCCCCATGAAGAGCAAAACAGCCGTTAGGGTTGCGCGAGACGGGGTCATGCTTCCACCTGCGCCACAGGTGCCATGCCCTGACGCGCCCGGGGTTGGACGAGGAAGATGCCCAACAGCATCACCGCGAGCGCAAGCCAGATGAAAATCGAATAGGTTTCATTCAACAGCAGCATCGATGACACCACCCCGGTTGCGGTCACGATATAGGCCGACTGAGATGCAAAAACCGACCCCGCCTGACCCACCAGCCAGACATAGGTGGCATAGACCACCGCATGCAGCGCGGCCGCGGCGATCAGTGCCAGCTCTGCTGCACCGAAATCGGCGAAAGGATCCACCCACTGATCCGTCAGCAAAGCCAGCGGCAGAGCAATGAAAAGGCCCAGCGTGGACGCCCCCACGATTGTCTGCACCGGGTCCAAACCAAAGGTGCCAAACCGCGCCACGATGTTGGCCTCAGTCGCATAAAGCGCAGGGGCCAGCAGCGTCAGCAGCACGAAAAATGCCATGCCGGGTGCGGGCAGGCTCGCCTCTGGTCCGACCATCAGAACGATCCCGGCCATGCCCAGGCAAAGCCCCATCAACCGCCGCCATGAAAAACTGTCATTTCCCATGGCGAGCGCAATGGGCAGCGCAAACATCGGCGCTGTCGCGGCCACGATAGACAGCACGCCCGCCGGCAGTTCTGCAGCCCCGATGTAGAAAAATACATCCGGCAGGATTGCCCCCGCCAGCGCCACCGCCAGGAACAGCCGAAAATGCCGCCGATCCAACCGGACCCTCGGGCGCCCCCGTCGCAGCGTAAACGGAGACAGCATCATCACCACGACGACCAATTGCCAGAAAATCAGACCATAGGGTTCATGCCCCGTGCTCACCGCGATCTTGGCCAAAGGCAGGGTCAGCCCCCAACCGACCCCCATCGCCAGCAATACCAGGAACGGGGCAAACCGCGTCATTAGGGATGCGCCTGTGTCAATCGCCCACCTTCGCGGATCATCTCCACCCGTGTGGCTTGGCCTGTTTTGTCATCAGTTTCCATGTAGAGCCCGCAAAGCGTTGCCTCCCCAAGGGCCGGAGTGTAACGCGCCTTGCTCATGCCAGTTACAAATCGGCGCATCGGCTCGTCTTTGTCCATGCCAATGACAGAATGGTAATCCCCACACATCCCTGCATCCGCCTGAAACGCGGTGCCACCGGGCAGGATCTGGGCATCGGCCGTCGGCACATGGGTGTGGCTGCCCACCACCATGCTCGCGCGCCCATCGCAGAAATGCCCCATGGCCATCTTTTCCGATGTGGCCTCACAGTGAACATCCACGATACTCGCCTGTACCGCGCCGCCGCGCGTGTGGGCCATCAAGACACCGTCCATTGCGCTGAACGGATCGTCATAGGCACGTTTCATGAACACCTGCCCCAATACTTGGGTCACCAGCACTTTTCGCCCCCGTCTGTCCGTGAACACGCGAAAGCCCTTGCCGGGCGCGCCCTTGGCAAAGTTGATGGGTCGCAGCACCCGAGGCTCGCTTTCAATGAACTGCATCATGTCCTTTTGATCAAAGGCATGATCGCCTAGCGTGATGCAATCCGCACCTGCGTCTAGAATGAGTTTGGCATGCGCCCCGGACAGGCCCATACCCCCGGTCGCATTCTCGGCATTCACCACGACAAAATCGAGGAACCAGTCGGCTTTCAAACCCGGCAACCGCTCCACCACGGCTTGCCGCCCAGCCCGCCCCATCACATCGCCGAGAAATAAAATCTTCATTGTTTCGGACCTAGAGCGCTCAACCTGTCAGCGCAAGGGAAACAAAGTCTTGGTCAAAAGAGATTTTATGCCTCATGTCCGTTCGCGCCGGGGATGCTTTCACCCAGAAGACATACCGGCGCTTGCTTTTTCTGGCCTCAAATATCCCAGGGAGGCGCCGTCAGGCGGCGGGGCAGAGCCCCAAAATCGCGATCAAAACGACCAGAACACCATGATGAGCGGGATGGACACCGCCACAATCAAAATCTCCAGCGGCAAGCCGATCCGCCAGTAATCCCCGAACTTGTACCCCCCGGGGCCAAGGATCAGCGTATTGTTCTTGTGCCCGATGGGGGTCAGAAACGCCGCCGATGCCGCAACGGCCACTGCCATCAGAAACGGATCCGGCGACACACCCAAAGAATTCGCCATCTGTATCCCCACCGGAGCGGCCACAATCGTTGTCGCGGTGTTGTTGAGCACATCTGACAGCGTCATTGTTACCACCATCAGCATCGTCAGGATCGCCCAAGCCGGCAGTCCTTCGGCCAGACCCAAAAGGCCGTTCGCAATCAGTTGTGTACCGCCCACGTCCTCCAGCGCCGCGCCCAGCGGGATCATGGAGCCAAGCAGCACCACCACTGGCCACTCGATATGCGTATAAAGCTCATTGAGTGGCACGATCTGCGTCAGCACATAGGCCATCACCACCAATCCCAAAGCAACTGGCAGATACACAAACCCAAAGGACGCGGCCGCCACCGCCGCGGCAAAAATCCCGATGGCCAACCATGTCTTGGTGTTCTGTGTCACGGCAAAGCCCCGGTCGGCCAATGGCAGACAGCCAAGCCACTCTGTCACATCCCCACCGCGATCTTTGGGCACCAGCAAAAGAAGAATATCCCCCACCCGGATCTTTGTCTTGCGCACCTGAGACGTGATCTTGCGCCCCTCCCGCGACAGCCCCATCAGCACGGCAGACTGCCGCCAATGCAACCCCACGGCCTGCGCCGTCGTGCCCACAAGGCGCGACGTTTGCGGCACCACCACCTCGATGATGTCAATCCCGCGCCCTTCGGCTTTCAGCTTTTCCTCGCGCTGTTCTTCGGAGAAATTCAGCGAAAGAGCAGTGCGGAACTCATCAAGCGCGTCAGGTTTCGCCTCTAGCACCAGCGCATCACCCGCCCGCAATTCGCGGTTGATCGACGTCCCATACCGCCTCTGTCCATCGCGAATGAGGCCTAGAATGGCCACATCCGCCTTGTCCGCCGCCTCTTCCAGCTCGATCAGTCGCTTGCCAATGATCTTGGCATCCTCAGGCACGGTGAGCTCGGCAATGTATTCGGCAAGATCACCTGCGTTCAGCGTCGTGTCGTCGCGCTGCGGAATAAGCCGCCAACCGATAAGTGCAATGAACACCAACCCTACCACCGCCGTGATCCCGCCCACGGGCGCGAAATCGAACATTTTGAACGGCTCACCCACGGCTTCCTCTCGGATCGACGCAATGATGATATTTGGGGGTGTGCCAATCAAGGTCGCCATCCCGCCCAGAATGGTGGCAAAACTCAGCGGCATTAGCGATAACCCCGCCGCTCGCTTGGCCTTGCGCGCGGTCTGAATATCCACCGGCATCAAGAGCGCCAGCGCCGCCACATTGTTCATAAACGCCGACAGCACGCCGCCAATGCCGCCCATGATGGTGATATGCGTGCCCAGCCCCCGGGTGGCATCCACCAGCGTGCGCGTGATCAGATAAACCGCGCCCGACCGCACCAGCCCGGCTGATACCACCAACACCAGCGCCACGATAATCGTGGCCGGATGGCCAAACCCGCTGAACGTTTCTTCCTTGGGCACGACACCCAGCACCACACCAATCAAAAGCGCCGAAAAAGCAATCACGTCATAGCGCAGCTTGCCCCAAAGAAGCATTGCAAAGACCACGCCGAAAAGGCTGAAAAGAATGATCTGCTCGGTCGTCATGGGCCGACCTTAGGGGGATTCATCGCCGGACACGAGAGAGGATTGCGCCTAGCCCTGGCGTATCTCATGACCGAACATCAAGAGGCAATTGTCAGGGTCTTTCACGTGCAATTCCCTCTGCCCGTAGTCCTGATCAATTGGCCCTCTCGCACGGCCTTCGGGCAATGTGTCCAGAAAGGGCTTCAGATCGGCATAGAGCCGGTCTACATCTTCGACATCCACATAGACCATCTGCTCTGCGATCTCCATGTCGCGGTCCAGCTGTAGAAGACGCACCGCCCCCTGACCTGTGGAGCAATAGGCGTAACCGGGCTCAGGCATCATAACACGTGTTTCAAACCCAAGCCCTGCAAAAAACGCGCAAGAGGCGTTGAGGTCATGGGTGAACACGAACGGCGTTGTCTGGAGAATATTCGGCATATCTGCCTCCGCTGTGCGACATGTCGTATTGCAAGACGCGAAAGCGGGATTGAACCCGCCCCGCACGGTGATTTATACCCTTGCGCGACACGCAGATGAAAGAGGCGCATCATGGCAGGCCATTCCAAATGGGCAAATATCCAACACCGCAAGGGCCGTCAGGATGCTGTGCGGGCGAAACTCTTTTCCAAGCTCAGCAAGGAAATCACCGTGGCCGCCAAGATGGGCGATCCGGACCCGGAGAAAAACCCGCGCCTGCGTCTGGCCGTCAAAAGCGCGAAATCCCAGTCGATGCCCAACGACAATATCGACCGCGCGATCAAGAAGGCCTCCGGCGGCGACAGCGAGGATTACGAGGAGATCCGCTACGAAGGCTATGGCCCCGATGGTGTGGCGATCATCGTCGAGGCGATGACCGACAACCGCAACCGTACCGCCTCCAACGTGCGGTCGACCTTCACCAAGAACGGCGGCAACCTCGGCGAAACGGGCTCGGTCGGTTTCATGTTCGAACGCACGGGCGAAGTGACCTACCCCGCCGAAGTGGGCGATGCCGACACCGTCATGATGGCGGCGATCGAAGCGGGGGCTGAAGACGTCGAAAGCTCTGAAGATGGCCATATCATCTGGTGCGCGGATACCGACCTCAATGATGTGTCAAACGCGCTGGAGGCGGAACTGGGCGAATCTGAGAACACCCAACTCATCTGGAAACCGACCACCACGACCGAACTTGGGCTGGACGCGATGCAAAAACTGATGCGCCTCATCGAGGCCCTCGAAGATGACGACGATGTCCAGCGCGTCACGGCGAATTTTGAGGCGTCTGATGATGTGATGGCCCAGCTGGCGGCCGAGTGATCGCGCGGTCCTTTCGATTATACAAAAAAGCCGAATTCTGATTTTTGAATTCGGCCCGTTGTCTCCAAAAACCAATAAATCCATGTGTGGGCTGAACACAGCCCATCAGGAGACACGCAATGAAAGCCATGATCCTCAACAGCTACGGCCCGGACGCGCGGTTTGAACCCGCCGACCTGCCAACCCCGGATGTAGCGTCCGGCCAGGTGCGCATCCGCATCGCCGCTTCGTCCGTGAATACGGTTGATACCATGATCCGTGCCATGGGCCCTGATCTGCCGCTCTCGCCTGGGCTGCCTGCCGTGCTTGGCATGGATTTCGCGGGCATCGTTGAGGCGGTCGGCGCGGATGTGACTGGGTTTGAGCGGGGGGATGAGGTCTATGGCTGCGCGGGCGGCCTTCTGAGCCTTCAGGGAACACTGGCCGAAACCATCAGCGCCGATGCGCGCCTCGTCGCACACAAACCCAAATCGCTCTCCATGGCGGAAGCCGCCGCGTTGCCGCTGGTGGGCATCACGGCCTATGAAGGGCTGACACGCGCCGGAACCAAATCCGGCCAGAAAGTCTTGGTGCATGGCGGCGCGGGTTGCGTGGGTCACATAGCGGCTCAGATTGCGCGCGCCATGTCCGCTGATGTCGTCACCACCGCCACCGGCGCGGGCAAGATTGCCATGGTTGAAAATCTTGGCTTTCCCGTCATCGATTACGCCGCCCAATCGGTCGAGGATTATGTCGCAGAGCACACAAACGGTGCGGGCTTCGACGTGGTGTTTGATTCCGTCGGCGGGCCCAACATGCTGAACTCTTTCGCCGCCGCCGCGCTCAACGGGCATGTGGTCACCACAGTGTCGCTGCTGGAGCTTGATCTGACACAGGCCCATTTCAAAGGTCTGTCCGTCCATGTCGTCTTCATGCTGATCCCGATGATCCATGACCACAAGCGCGAGACCCATGGCGAAATCCTCACCATACTGGCCGAGATGGCGGATGCGGGCGCGCTCAAACCTGTGCTCGACGACCACCGCTTCACCCTGGATGAGGTCAACGACGCCCATGCGCGGCTCACCAGCGGGCAAGCCATGGGCAAAGTCGTGGTGACCCTCTAGGCCGGATATCACAGAATGGGGGCATTTGCCCCCATTTCCCCTCTCGACATTTGCCACGCTGGCGCGATTAATGCGCCTATGACGCCCACACAGCAAAACCCCCTTCGCGGCATCTTCTGGATGCTCCTGACGGGGGTCTGCTTTGTCGCCGTCACCGCCCTTGTGAAGCTGCTAGGCACCCGCATACCTGCGCCTGAGGCGGCGTTTCTTCGTTACGCGCTGGGCCTTGTGTTTCTGCTGCCTTTCCTTGGCACGCTGCGCGACATCAAACTCGACCGCGCGACCTGGCAGCTTTTCGGCTGGCGCGGGTTGGCGCATACATTGGCCGTCACGCTGTGGTTTTATTCCATGGCGCGCATTCCGATCGCTGATGTGACCGCGATGAATTACCTCTCACCCATCTATGTCACGCTCGGGGCCGCGCTCTTTTTGGGGGAGCGACTTGCCATGCGCCGCATCATTGCTGTGCTGGCCGCCCTTCTTGGCGCGCTCATCATATTGCGGCCCGGGTTCCGGGAACTGGATTCGGGCCATTTCGCCATGATCTTCACGGCGATCCTGATGGGGGCCTCCTACCTGATGGCCAAGCTCCTGTCGGAGCGGTGCTCGGCAGGTCTTGTTGTGTCTTTGCTTTCCATCTCCTGCACCATTGGCCTTGCGCCCCTTGCCGCGCTCAACTGGGTCACGCCGACATGGTGGGAGCTGACAATACTCATGGGCGTGGCCACCGCCGCGACGGCGGGGCATTACACCATGACCCTCGCGTTCCGGGCGGCCCCGCTCGCCGTCACCCAGCCGGTTACATTCCTCCAACTTGTCTGGGCCGTCACCGTTGGCATCGTCTTCTTCGGGGAGCCGTTTGACCCTTGGGTCATCCTCGGCGGATCGATCATCGTGGCCTCCATCAGCTTCATCAGCTGGCGCGAAGCGGTGCTCAAGCGCAAAGCGATCACACCGTCTGTCTCCGCCACGAAAGTCTGATCTTCGCAAGCCATCCGATCCCCGCTAAGCTGACGGTGAAAAGGGGATGGATATGAAAAAACAAATGCTTTTGGCTGTCTTGGGGCTGGCCCTCCCGGGGGCTGCATCGGCAGGGCTTGAGATCTGCAATCAGACGTCGGATGAACACGCGATTGCCATCGGATACAAGCAGGATGGGCAATGGGTCTCTGAAGGCTGGTGGAACATCCCGTCCGGGGAATGCAGGGAGCCCGTAAAGGGCGATCTGAAAACGCGGTACTATTACCTCCATGCCTCCGCCACGGGACGCACGTACAATGGGCAAGGCTACACCTTTTGCACCCAGTCGGATGTCTTCACAATCGTAGGCGATGAAAACTGCGCATCACGCGGATATGACAGCACTGATTTTTCCCAGATCGACACCGGCAAAACCGCGACCCAGCACACCCACACCATCTTTGAAGCTGCCCAAAAACAGGACAGCGGGCAAAAACAGCAGGCCGCCGCGCAACCCAGCACCGTGCCACGCACCAGCAGCGGCCTCGTGCGCGGCCAACATGGAGAACCCTATACAGATCAGCTGATGTTCCACAGCTGCGATGTCTTCGACGGGGTTGAGGCGTGCAAATTTATCGGCGACGGCTGGCGCTTCTTTGCATATTACGATGACCCCACACCGTCTTCTTATCTGCGCCAGTTTGAGGATGTTCCCCCCAACACCCCCGTTCAGGTCACCGGCGATCTGATGACATATGCCGACCGTACCGTTCATCTGGCCATCACGGAGATGGAACCCCTCTGGGGCCAAGACCCCTATGCGGATATCAATGCCGCCCTGCAGGGGGATTGGGTGTCGGGCGAAGCGGGCGGAGAAGAGAGCCTCTTCATCTTTGGTTCAGAGATGCACAGCTATCATGACAGCGTGTATTCGGACACATATTTTCTGAATATCAAACCCGATTGCCCGGACAGCGCGGGCGCAGGCCCCGTGATGGTTCAGACCTCGCTTAGATATGGTGACACCTATTGCTACCTGATCGACAATTACCAAGGCGGCTGGCTGGATCTGATCCTGATGGGGCACGAGGCGCTGATCAGTTATCGAAAGGTCAACTGACGCTCAGCGCGGCGCTGTTATTCCTTGCGGGTCCCGCTTGGGCAGGGTTGGAGATTTGCAATGCCACGGGGCAGGCCCAAAGCGTCGCCATTGCCCAGAACGTGGAAGGGGCATGGACCTCTCAAGGCTGGTGGAACATTGAGGATGGGGCCTGCGTCGAACCCATCGAGGGCGCGCTTCTTAACCGCTATTATTTCTACCGCGCGGAGGTGCCGGGCGGGGTATTTGACCATGAAGGTTACGCTTTCTGCGTGTCCGGCCGGATGTTCACGATTTCAGAACACGTGGCCTGCCGCGCACGGGGATATGACACCGCAGGGTTCGCGCGCATCGACACCGGCGACACCGCCACGCATTTCAAGCTGACTTTGGTGCCGCCGCCGTAACGCATTCTTTAAAAGAATGCGGCCGAAATCTTTTAAAGATTTCGCGCACCGCTCAAAAAGAAAGCCCCGGCGCGCACGCCGGGGCCAACAACCCATCTTACGGGTTCTGATCTTACGCGAGCGACCAGCGCTCCGCCCAACGGCTGCCGTCGAGGTCGAAGTTCGTGGCCATTGTCTCCGGCGTCACAACCTTGTCGTTGATCGCAAAGACGTAGTCGTTGAACATCGGGATGACCGCGCCGCCTTCGTTGGCGCACATCGCCTGCATTTCCCAATACAGTTCACGACGACGATCCGTGTCGAGCTCGGCCCGCGCTTCCAGCATCAGCGCATCGAACTTGTCGTTGCACCAGTAGCTTTCGTTCCAGGACGCGCCGCACTTGTAGGCGGTTGCGAACATCTGATCTTCCACCGGGCGACCCGCCCAGTAAGAGAACACCATGCCCTTCTTCATCCAAACGTCAGACCAGTAACCATCATTCGGCTCCCGGATCACGTTGAGCTCAATGCCACCATCCTTGGCCGACGCCTGATACAGGATCGCCGCATCTACCGCGCCGCCAAAGGCCGCGTCAGAGGAGCTCAGATCAATTGCGAGGCTATCAAGACCGGCTTCTTTCAGGTGGAACTTCGCACGGTCCGGATCGTAGGTCTTCTGCTCCAACTCCGTGTTGTAGTAGAGTTGACCCTGACCAATCGGGTGGTCGTTGCCGACGGAACCGTAACCGAAGAGGATCTTCTCAACGAGTTCCTCGCGGTTGATGCCGTATTTCAGCGCCTGACGCACGTTGTTGTCGTCGAAGGGTCCCTTACGGGTGTCCATCGGAATGGTGTAATGCGCGTTGCCCGAAACGGACTTCACGTTCACACCGGCGTTGCGCGCAAGCAGACCAACTGTCTTGAGGTCAAGACGGTCAATCACATCCACATCGCCAGAGACCAGAGCGGTCGTCCGCGCGTTTAGGTCGATGAGAGAGATCATCTCAATGCTGTCGAAGAAGCCCACATCGTCACGCCAATGGTTTTCATTGCGCTCGAACGTGGCCTGAACACCAAAGTCGATGCTCTTGAGTTTGTAAGCGCCACAACCATCGCCAGAGGCCCAGTCAACGCTGTCGCCATCCACCTTGAGCATCGGAATGTGATAGTCCGTCAGGATCGCCGGGAAGTCGGCATTGCCGCCATCTAGCGTGAAGACGATGGTGTCATCGCCATCGGCTGCCATGTCTACAATTGGTGCCACGATGGGACCGGCCGCAGAGGTGGAGCCTTCGCCACGGTGGAAATTGATCGACGCGATGCAGTCTTCCACGGTCAGCGTCTTGCCGGAATGGAACGTCACGCCCTGACGCAGCTTGAAGCGCCACTCGGACGCATCGGCCGACGCTTCCCAGCTTTCGGCAAGGTTCGGAACCATCGACCCATCGGGGCCCACTTCCACGAGGTAGCCGTGAATGGCGAACGCCATATCGATGGTAAAGCCGTTTTCCCATGTGCCGGGGTTCAGCGTGTCGGTCGTCTGGCCGTGGCCTTTGCCGACCCGGATATGGCCACCGCGCTTCGGCGCGGCAATGGCTGCACCGCCCATGGGCAGTGTCGCTGCAACGGCGGTCGCCGCTGTGGTTTTCAGAAATCCACGGCGGTCAAGCATCCCGCCTTTGATAAGTGCCATGTTGGTATTCTCCCTGTTATAGTGGGTGTTGTTGACGCATTTTGTCACCCGCCTGCAGGTTAATGGCCTGCAGACATGTCAATCAAATGAAATTTTCGTCTGCTTGCGGCTCAACGCGTCTATCTCCCGCGTGAAGCCTATTATGATGGGTTTTGAAAGCGCAATGGCTTTCCGCAGTTTCGAATTTATCGAAATAAAGACGCGATGAAGTGATTCGCGGCGCAAACTTGCACTAGTCGCGCGCCTGCCTCTATGGTCGGATCATGACCAGATCCGAAGATGCGCTGACCACCGCGCTGTCGCTCAGCTGCTTTACTGCCCCAAAAAACGCCCGCATTCTCGAAGGCGGGATTACCAACCACAATGTTCGCCTGACCGATCAAGGCTGCGACTATGTGGTGCGTCTGGGTCATGACATCCCCGAACATATGGTCCTGCGTTGGAACGAACTGGCGCTCAGCCGGGTCGCCCATGACATTGGCCTGTCACCCGGAGTGATCCATTCTGAACCTGGTGTGCTTGTGCTGGATTATGTCGACGCCGCCCCCCTTACGGCCGAGGATCTCCACGCGCCCGATACGCTCAAAGACGTGGTCGATCTGCTCAAGACGCTCCACTGTTCCGGCACCGCGGCGCTAACCGGGCCGGTGCTTAGCTTCTGGGTTTTTCATATCTTGCGCAGCTACGCGGCTTTTCTGCGCGACAACCGATCATCACACGCCGCGTCGCTTCCTGAATTGTTGGAGGATGCCGCCCACTTGGAAGCCCGCGTCGGTCCTGTCTCCATCGTGCTGGCCCATAACGACCTGCTGCCCGCCAATATCCTGCGCGAAAAAAATCGATTCTGGCTCATTGACTGGGAATACGGTGGCCTCGGCTCTCCGCTCTTTGATCTGGGCGGTCTGGCCACCAATGCCGCCCTGCCGATAGACGCGGAAGAGGCCATGCTGACCCAGTATTTCGGGCACGCCCCGGATGACGCCGTCTGGCACAGCTACAATGCGATGAAATGCGCGTCTCTCCTACGCGAAACCATGTGGAGCATGGTGTCCGAGATCACCTCCACCCTCGATTTCGACTATTCCGACTACACGCGCGAAAACCTCGCTGCCTATCGCGAGGCCCTCGCCAAACTGTAACGCGTTCACCGTGGCGCCACTTCCACCATCACCTCATTGCGCCGCATGAAGCCGGGCGTAAACGGGTCGTTATAATAGGCAAACTCCACATCCCCCACCATGGTCAGGCCCTGCGCCTTGACCCATGCCGTTAAGGCTTGCGCCTGTTCATCGAAGCGAGCATCGGTCCAGCGGCCCGAGAACTTGATCGCCGCCATCCGCCGCGGCGGTATATCCACCAGCGTCACATCCCCAGCCGGCGCGGGTAAATCCGCCAGCGTCCGGCCTTCGGGCATGATAAAAGATACAACCCATCCCTGATCGCTTTGCTCCTGCGTCACCGGAGCGGTCATGGCGATTTTCTCACCGGGCCGGTCCTTGGCAAAAATATAGCCCGCAAGCGGCCCAAAGGCCTGCCGCACCGCTGACCCCCGATTGCCCTGTCGCGCCACCTGTGCCGCCACCATCGCCGGGTATTGGCGCACCTCGAATTTGCCCTGCGCGGCCTCAACCTTGTAGTCTGGTTTCTCGACATCCTGAGACGCCCAAACCCGCGCGCCGCCCACCACGGCCACTGCTGTCACCACGACCGCCGCCGCAATCAAGAACTTAGCCATTGTACTCTCCTTTTCCTGCTGCAATTTAAGACGACAAGACACCGCTTCAAATCGGATCAGCAAAGAGGAGCCAGCCCGCATGGGACAAGCGACCAAAACCGGCATCATGATCTGCGGCCATGGCAGCCGCGCCAAATCCGCTGAAGAAGAATTCGCCCTGCTGGCCAAAGGCCTGCGCGCCCGCTACCCCGATCTGCCGGTGGAATATGGCTTCCTCGAATATTCCGCGCCCAACATCCACATGGGCCTCGACCGCCTGCGCGACGCGGGCGTCGACGAAATCGTGGCCGTCCCCGGCATGCTCTTTGCCGCGACCCACGCCAAGAATGACATCCCCTCGGTGCTCACCACCTATGGGGAGAAAAATCCCGGCCTCACCGTCCGCTATAGCCGCGAATTGGGCCTGCACCCGCAAATGATCGCGGCCTTCGAGGCGCGCATCCTTGAGGCGCTGGGCATGGATCACGTCCATGACGGCGATCTTTACGACACCATGCTGGTCGTCGTCGGTCGCGGCACGTCTGATACGCTTGCCAATGCCGAGGCCGCGCGCCTCACCCGCATTGTCACCGAAAACCTTGGCTTCGGCTGGTCCGAAACCGTCTATTCGGGCGTGACCTATCCGTCAGTGGGGCGCGGCCTCGAAATGGCGCTGAAGCTGGGCTACAAAAAGATCGTCGTTGCCCCCTATTTCCTGTTTTCCGGAAAACTGATCAGCCGCATTTACAACTATGTGGATCGCGTGGCCGAAACGGCGCCCGATGTGACTTTTTTGAAGGCCCATTACCTTGCCGATCAGGACCACGTGCTCGACACTTTCTACGCGCGAATTGAAGAGGCGCAGGCGGGATCCATCAGCGATGAGGTCGATCTGATGGCCTCCTTCAAAGACCGCCTTGCCAAAGGCGAGGTCGATGTACACCACCACCACGCCGAATTCCGCGACCCGTTGGATGATGAGGCCGGCGGCGGTCATGATCATGACCACGATCATGATCATTCACACGATCACTCTCACGACCACGGGCATCACCACCACCATCATCATCACGGGCACAGCCACGGCGTCTACAAACACATCGCCCACCCCAATGGCCCCCGCACGATGATTGATCAGGGCGTTTGCTGCTGCTTCATGAGCCAGTTCCCCCAAGAGGTCATCGACGAAGAACGCCAATTGCGCGGCGAAGGCTAGCCCACGAAATCTTTCAAAGATTTCGGCCGCATTCTTTTAAAGAATGCGCATCGCTCAACCGCCCAAATGCGCCCTCAAACCCCGCGACGCTTCCTCAATCAACTGCATCGCGGCCCCAAAATCGCGCGTGTAGTAGGGGTCCGGCACATGAGTCATGCCCGACGCAGGCGCAAATTCGGTGAACACATGAATAGGCGTGTCATTACCTGCAGGCCGCATCGCTTCCAGATCCAGCACGTTCTGCGCATCCATTGCGATGATCAGGTCAAATGCGTCAAAATCCGCCCGATCAATCTGGCGCGCGCGAATATCAGAGATGTCATAGCCTGCATTGCCTGCCGCCGCCTGCATTGGCCCGTAAGGCGGTTTGCCCACATGCCAAGCAGCCGTCCCGCAACTGTCCGTCTGCGTCTCCGGCATCATTGCGCGAAAGACCCCCTCTGCGGTGGGCGAACGGCAGATATTGCCAAGACAAACGAAGAGAACACGACTGGTCATGCTTCCGGTCTTACGGCAAGCTTTCCCCATGGAAAAGATCGTCATTCTGACCGGTGCGGGGATTTCCGCCGAAAGCGGGTTGGGCACCTTCCGCGATGAGGGCGGGCTCTGGGCACAGCACGCCATCGAGGACGTTGCCACGCCCGAAGGGTTTGCCCGTAACCCCCAGCTTGTGCACGATTTCTACAATGCCCGCCGTGCGCAAGCGGCTCAGGCTTCACCCAATGCCGCCCATCACGCACTTGCGCGGTTAGAGGCGGAGCACGCAGGCGAGGTCCTGCTGATCACGCAGAATGTCGATGGTCTGCATGAGGCGGCGGGCAGCCAAAATGTCCTCCATATGCATGGGCGTTTGGCGGGCGCGATGTGCAATGCCTGCGATCATCGTTGGACAGCGCCCCTGGTTATGTCGCCCAATGATCCATGCCCCACCTGCGCGGCACCGGCCACGCGACCGGATGTTGTATGGTTCGGCGAATTCCCTTACCACCCTGAGCGTACCGAAGAAGCGCTGGCCGAGGCCGATCTCTTCGCCTCAATTGGCACATCTGGCCAAGTCTACCCAGCCGCTGCCTTCGGCCAAATGGCCCGCGCGATGGGGGCGCACACGGTAGAGCTCAACCTTGAACCCTCCGCCGCCTCCCGCGATTTCCACGACTGCCGCCTCGGCAAAGCCTCTGAAATTGTGCCGCTTTGGGTGGACGAATTGCTTAAGGGCGCTCCATCGCCTTGACCGCGCCCAAAAGCTGCGCCACCTCGGTTTCTGTGTTGTAGTGGCACATCGAAATCCGCACACAATCGCTCAGCCCCAAGGGCGTCAGCACATTCCCGCTATAGTGATCGGCCTTGCGGGTATGGGTTCGGATGCCCTGCGCGTTCAATTCCTCCACCACGTCTTCCGAGGCCCGCCCGTCAACAACCATGGACACAAGGCCCTCACGCGCTGGATTGTCGTTGCCCGCCAGGACGGTCACATGTTCCATGTCAGCCAGCCCGGGCAGGTTCCCCGTCCCATGGATCATGGCATCGGTCAGCGAGGTCTCATAAGCACGGATCGCCCGCCCGGCCGCGTCGATTTTCGCGCGCCGGTCCGTCTCCTGCGACACCTCGCCCCCCAACCATTCAAAATACGCCACCACATCAGACATGGTGGCGTAACTGCCCGCGTCCCGCGTGCCAAATTCCCAACCATCAGCCGGCGCATCAATCAGCCGATCATGGGGCAGGGCGGTCAACCGGTCGGAAATCCACGCCACGCCAAACCCGTGCCTTGAGAAGCATTTATAGGGCGAAATGGCGTATCCATCGATGTCATAGCTGTCCAGGTTCACCTGCCCGTGGGCTGCGTGCTGAATACCGTCGACGATGATGAAGCAATCGGGCGATATTTTGCGAATAGCCGCCGCAATCGCCGCCACATCCATCCCCATGCCGGTGACGGGTGACCCATGCAGGATGGTGGCAAGCTTCGTCTCAGGCGTCATCAGCGCGGCGTAATCCTCAGCCGTCACCAAACCCGTTGCATCATCATGAGGCACATTGACATAAGTGAGCCCCCCAATCTCGGCCCACCGTCGGGCAGCACTGCGCGTGGCCGGGTGCTCAATCGACGACCCGATTGCGCGCGTGCCCTTGGGGAGGTTCACCGCCACAGTGCGGATCATGCGAAAGATCAGCTCTGTCCCGGTCTCGCCCACGAAAAACTGCCCCGAGGTGGCGTTCATGAACACACCCATATCCTCCTTGGCCTTCGCGATGATGCTTTGCGTGCCCTGACCGGCCGGGTTTACCCTGCCCGGATTGTCCGGGATTGCGGCATAAAACCCGGATGTCTCCACCACCGATTTCAGCGTCAGCGCCCCACCGGCATTTTCAAAGAAGATGCGCGGGCCTTGAAAAGGGCAGCTTTCCACATGGGCAAAGCGGTCGCGAATGGCGGCGATAAGGTCGGGGTTGCCATTGATATTACCTGTGATCATGGAACGGGCCCTCTGCTTGGGTTTCCTCAAGCCTAAAGTGCTGCCAATCGGCAAAGTTGCAAAGCCCCGACACGCAAAGGTCCAACCCCGTCAAAATCTTGCGCCACGCTTCCACAACTTCGCGCTTCAAGTTTCGAAGGTCATAAAAAGCCGCGCTATCTGGATATGAGTATTTCTGGCCCAAAAGAAGGCTCACAGCCAACGCTTCTTTTTGGCCGAATACACTCCCGCCGGAGGCGCGAGGAACCTGTCCGCCCTATCGATTTCAAGTGTCAGTTCGTCAAGCGGCCCAGACAGCCACCCCGGTCACTCTTCCGGCAATCTGAACTTGATTTCACCATTGGCTTCCAGCGCGCGGATGTTGTTGATCAACTCCGTCATCGCATCTTCACCTTCCTTGCCCACAACGGTGCCGCGATCCTGGATCTCGTCGCGCAGCGCTTCGCTCATCCGTTTGGACATGTTGTTCAGCACGTATTCCGCGGCCTTCTCCAGTGCGTCACCGCCTTGCATTGCGGCGGCCAGCGCAGTGACCAATTCGTCCTGCGGCATATCCCGCGCAACTGTTGGCACATCCTTTTCGAAGATCCGTTCGGGTATGTTTTCGAAGGTGAAGATCGCGCGGCGCACCAAGGTGGCGAAATCCTGATCGGTTTCATCGAGCCCTTCCAGCACGTCATCGCGTATGGCTGCCTGCGAATAGTTCAGGATCGCGCCCACCCGCGCATCGGGTGTCTCTTCAAAGGCCACCTGAGGCGCATCCTGCAACTGCGCTGCCAGCGCCAGCCCGATCCGGTCCACGGCGTCTGGCGTGGCGTCTGATGTTTGTGACACTGCATAGGTGATCCGCCGCGCCCGATCGCCCGGAATATCGCCCAGAAGCTCCGCCGCATTGGTCACCGATAACTTTGACAACAGGATCGCCGCCACTTCGGCGCTTTCTGACATAAGTATGTTTTTCAACTGATCGGGCTTTGCCGCACAAACCTGCCCCCAAGGGTCCCCGAACTGTCGTACGCCCGCTTCCTTTCGCAGCCTCAGCGCAGTTTGCGGGCTGATTTGCCCATCCAGTGCTGTCAGTGCGCCTGCAACACCGCGTGGAAAGGTCAGCCCCGTCGCTTCAATCTCAGCCGCGAACTCGCCGAGGACATCCCCCAAGGTATCTCGATCAACATAGCGCATTGACCCCATCTGCGTTGTCAGCACCTCCTGCAAAGCTTCCGGCAGATCGGTCAGAGGCACATCTGCGCCTTGATTGAGCAGATAACGCACGATGATCGCGGCCTTCTGGCGCCGCGTCAGACGCGTTGCAACCGGGCGCGCAGAAACAGGACGTGCAGAAACGGGACGCGCAGCGACCGGCGTCACGTCTGAAAGGTTTGCAAGTTCGGTCGATGGCATTTTCACCCCTTAATTCCATGAAATTCCACTGTAGCGGGTAGGGGTGAATAAAAGTCTAAACGAGGTGCGGAAAATCAGATTTCGCCAAACACGCGTTTGAAGATCGTGTCCACATGTTTTGTGTGATAACCCATATCGAATTTCTCTTCGATCGCCTCAATTCCCAACGCGGCCACCACATCCGCATCTGCCAGCAGTTGCGCCTTGAAATCCACCCGGTCTTCCCAGACCTTCAGCGCATTGCGTTGCACCATCGCATAAGCATCTTCGCGGCTCACACCCGCCTGCGTCAACGCCAGCAGAACGCGTTGGGACATGACCAGCCCGGGGAATTTGTTCATGTTGTCCAGCATATTTTCCGGGAAGATCAGCATCTTCTCTACCACACCCGCCAGCCGGTGCAGCGCGAAGTCGAGCGTAATGGTCGCATCCGGTCCGATCATCCGCTCAACGGAGGAATGCGAGATATCCCTCTCATGCCAGAGCGCCACATTCTCCATCGCGGGCAGCGCTGCTGACCGGACCATGCGCGCCAACCCTGTCAGGTTTTCGGTCAGCACCGGGTTCTTCTTGTGTGGCATCGCCGAAGACCCTTTCTGCCCCATCGAGAAAAATTCAGCCCCCTCCAACACCTCGGTGCGCTGCATGTGGCGAATTTCAATGGCGATATTTTCAATGGAGCTGGCGATCACCCCCAGCGTGGCAAAAAACGCCGCATGCCGATCGCGCGGAATGACCTGCGTGGAAATGGGCTCCGGCTCTAACCCCAATTCCTTACACACATGCTCCTCAACGCCCGGGTCGATATTGGCAAATGTACCCACCGCACCCGAAATCGCCCCCGTGGCAATCTCGGCCCGCGCAGCCTCCATCCGTGCCTTGTTGCGATCCATCTCTGCATAGAACCGCGCAAAGGTCAGCCCCATCGTAGTCGGCTCCGCATGGATCCCGTGCGAGCGCCCCACCCGCAGCGTGTCCTTATGTTCCATCGCGCGGGTTTTCAGCGCCGCCAGCACCCGGTCGAGCCCCCCCAGCAACAGATCCGCCGCCCGCGTCAACTGCACGTTAAAGCACGTGTCCAGTACGTCCGAACTGGTCATCCCCTGATGCACAAACCGCGCTTCCTCGCTTCCCACATGCTCCGCCAGATGGGTCAGAAACGCGATCACGTCATGCTTGGTCACCGCCTCAATTTCATCAATACGCGCCACGTCGAATTCCACGTCTTTGGCCTTCCACACGGCCTCCGCATTCTCCCTCGGGATCACGCCGAGATCGGCCATGGCGTCACAAGCATGGGCCTCGATCTCATACCAAATGCGAAACTTGGTCGCCGGCTCCCAGATCTGGACCATCTCAGGGCGGGAATAACGGGGGATCATGGGCAGGCTCGCTTTTTCGTTTGTGGGCAGATGAGCGTGCTTTAAAGAGATGCGCCATGGGGAGCAAGGCAGGAGCAGGGTATGCCACGCGGGTTGATGGATTTCGAGGGCACATGGCGCATCACCCGCACCATCGACGACCGCCTCGGCCCACCCGGCCGCTTCAAAGGCGCCGCTCAGTTCACGCCCAACGAAGACGGCCTCCGCTACTCCGAAACCGGCCAACTTACCCTTGGCGAAGGCCCGTCCTTCAGCGCAACACGCACCTATCTCTGGCGCGCAGACGGCCCCCTGATCGAGGTCCTCTTCCCCGACACAAGCCCCTTCCACCGCTTCGACCCAAACGCAGGCGGGGCAGGGGAGCGCCATTACTGCGACCCAGACATCTACGACGTGATCTACGATTTCTCAGACTGGCCCCACTGGGCCACCACCTGGACCGTCACCGGCCCCCGCAAAGACTATACGATGCGCACTCAGTTCACGCGCTGACGTCGATTAGCGAAACCATGAAATATCCACGTCTGACGCATGCCTCAGGTGAGACGTGGCTCACCGCAGCCCCAAGCGTTTCGCAACGCGCGATACAAGAGGTTTGTCGCGAAACGGGTCAACAGGTGCATTTCCCTTGGTGTGGCGTTCAACCGACGGTATAGTTCACGTGCTTAGCCGGAGATTTATTGTAATGTTGCGCGCCGTAGTCATCGCCCTTTTGCTCCCCAACGTGGTCGCGGCCCAGGATAGGGTCTTCGACAATTACGTCAGGCTGTCTACGGATTTCCGCGGCCCGGGTGTCCCCTTGGATATCGTGAATGGCGGCCCGGACAACAATCGCGCCAGACTCGAACGGTTTGGTAACTTTTCAGGCCAGTTCTGGGCTCTGGCCCGCGATGGCACATCGATCCGTCTGACCACCGAGTTTCGAGGCCCGCGTATGTGCCTCGATATCGTGAACGGTGGTCCGGACAACAATCGCGCAGAGCTCAGGCCTTGCGGCAACTTCAGCGGTCAATTGTGGACGTTGCAGCAGGTGGCCGGCGGCTACCGGATGACTACCGCGTTTCGCGGTCCTAGCATGTGCCTTGACGTGGTAAATGGAGGCGCGGACAACAACTTTGTTGAGCTTCGCCCATGCGGCAACTTCTCTGGTCAGATCTGGTCGCTCAATGACACGGGCCGTCCAATCCCGTAAACGCCCTCCAAGTCGGGACCATCCCTGGGTGGGGCCAGGCGAACGCGCGGCGGGCTACGCCCTTGATTACGCGCGAGCATGTGCCTGACTTGCGGCGCTATCGGTTTTACAGAAAAGTTGAAAGCCGTATACCCATTGCGTAATGATCCAACTTAGTAATAACCTGTCCAAGCCTTGTGGAGTGTCTGATAAAATGATTTCTTCCACAAAAGAGCAGCAAGAACGGGAGCAGAGAACGGTCGCGTTGCTGAAGCGGTTTGAGAATTCCTTGCCACCTGACCGCATTGAAACTTGTTACTCACTGGCAACTCACCTCGAATCTGTGGTCGCGTTGGAGATTTTGTTGGACAATTTGTACGAATTCGATGTGACGCCTATGCCCAAGGAACTGGAAGAGATAAAGACTTTATGTGGCGACTTGGGTGTCGACAAGAAGTTCTGGCGACATTGGTGACCAAAGCCTTTGATCAAGGCGGCTTTGCCAAAATTCAGATCAAACCAAAACCCCATCCGCCCTCAATCGCGTCTTGCCACCCAGATAGGGATGCAGCACTTCAGGCAACTCAACCGAGCCATCCTCCTGCTGCCCATTCTCCAGAACCGCAATCAGGCACCGCCCCACGGCCAAACCTGACCCGTTCAGCGTATGCAAAAACTCCGGCTTCCCGCCGCCCTCGGGCCGGAACCGGGCGTTCATCCGACGGGCCTGAAAATCACCGCAGACCGAACAGGAAGAAATCTCCCGATACGTATTCTGCCCCGGCAACCACACCTCAATATCGTGCGTCCGCCGCGCGCCGAACCCCATATCACCCACGCACAAAACAACCGTCCGATACGCCAGCCCCAGCTTCTCCAGAATGCCTTGCGCGCAGGCAGTCATGCGATCCAACTCCTCAGCCGACGCGTCTGGATGCGTCACTGACACCATCTCCACCTTCTCGAACTGATGCTGGCGCAACATCCCCGCCGTGTCCTTGCCTGCGCTCCCCGCCTCGGACCGGAAACACTGCGTATGCGCCACATAGCGACGGGGCAGGGAGCCTTCCTCCACAATCTCCCCGTTCACGATGTTGGTCAGCGTCACCTCAGCCGTCGGCACCAGCCACCAGCCATTGGTGGTCTTATAGCTGTCTTCACCAAATTTGGGCAATTGCCCCGTGCCATACATCATCTCCGGCCGCACCAGCACCGGCGTCCAGGTCTCGGTAAGACCGTTTTCCTCCACATGCGTATCAATCATGAACTGCGCCAGCGCCCGGTGAATGCGCACCACGCCTCCCGAGAGCACCACGAACCGTGACCCGCTCAGCTTGGCAGCGGTCTCAAAATCCATGCCCGCTTTGACGCCCTCAATCTCAAAATGCTCCACCGGGTCAAACGCGAAACTCCGCGGGCTACCCCACTGACGCACCTCAACATTGTCCGCCTCATCCGCGCCATCCGGCACGCCCTCAAGCGGAATATTGGGCAGGGCTGACAGCATCTCGGTCAGCTTTTCATCCAACGCCTTGGCCTCAGCCTGCATCGCGGCGACCTCAGCCTTCTTTTCAGAGACCAGCGCGCGCAGCCGCTCAAACTCCGCTTCATCCCCGCGCCCCTTGGCGGCCCCCACTTCCTTGGAGGCCTTATTCTGCTCCGCCTGCGCCGTCTCCGCCTTCAGGATCGTCGCTCGGCGCTCTTCATCGAGTGCCAAAATCCCAGAGGACGCCGCCGAAATCTCCCGCCGCTGCATCGCTGCATCAAACGCATCTGGGTTCTCACGGATCGCACGAATATCATGCATCTTTGCTGTCCTCTTTGAATTTTGGTCGAGTCGTGGTCGCCTTATGCCCCAACTCGTCTCAGAGGTGTAGAGCGCTCAAGCGCCCAGGCCGCCACAAAGATGCCCCATTCTGAGGTTATCGTTTGAATAGGGGCCAAGAGTCACTGCCGATGCATATTCCAAGGAATACCCCAAAGGCCGAACCCAGACCCGTCCTCCAGTGTCACCGATGCGCCGGCACAGGACGCGTGCAATGCCAATTTTGCGGTGGCAAAGGCATGGTGATGCTGCGCAAAGACACGTACGGCAACCCTGTCATGTCCCTTTGCACAGCCTGCTTTGGTATCAAGACAACCAGATGCCATACCTGCGGCGGTTCAGGCTACGTTTGATCCCACGCTTGTGGTCATCTTGAGGGCCTTTGTGCCACAAACCGAGGCGGGGCCTTCTGAGACTCCAAGTTGTAAAACGGTGTTTCACCCCTCTACCTGTCACGCTTGTTCCCTTTTCAGGTGAATTCATTTGAGAGGTGCGACGAGAACAGGTTATGGAATTCACTGGCGAAAATGGAGATGCAGTAATTGGCCTATGAGATTGCCGAGACCGCCTACTGGCTGTTCTTTTGCCTGGCCATAGCGTGCCTATTTCTTCCACTTTACTTGATGTGGCGGGTTGGTGTGTCGTCCGCAGTTTTCTACGCGATTGCTAAAATCCTCGAAGGACCAGTTCATTGGTCAGATCAGAATTTTGGCTACGCGATCGGAATAGCGATCCTTTTCGTGTTCGTTCTTGCCGTTTTGGCATTGATCGTGTTGAGGTTCTGCATCAGCGCATACCGCAATACTTTGTCTCGTGATGCACTCATGGGGCCTGAAAACCTTGGCCGGTCTATTGCCGATGTTTTCCTTTGTTCCCTATTTGGATGTTTCACGGGATTATGGCTGGCTTTTTCCCTTTCCTTTGTCTTTTCGGGTGTCGCCGTTGGGGTGAATTTTGATGTCATTTTATCCGTTTTGGCAGGCATCGCAGGTATCGTCATTTTGGGGTTTATGCGTTCGAGACTGGGCGTCGCGCTGTCATCGTCTTTAATCGTACTGTCATCAGTGTCCTTCGCTGCTTCTTTTCAGGCAAACCGCATCATTGAACAGGCTGAACTTATGTCAAAGGGTCAGGCATGGTGCCTCGCGACAGCCGATTTTGGGAAGTCTATTACAGATGTGGCGCAACTGGGGTTTTTCGCGATGAATAAGTCGAAGACCTATCCCCATCTTGGACTGTGGGTGAAAGATGATGACGGAACGCATCTCGTATCTCATTGGTCTATTCGCAAACAAAGCTTCGATATCGATACTTTTGGACGAGCCAGGATTGCAGGCTGTCGACCGGATCTCAATTATGGGAACCTTTTGACGGTCGGGGCCGTCGAGCCGGGATTTGTTGTCTTTGGGGATAAAACGTATCGCTTTCCAGCAAGTGTTGACGTACGCGGTGATGCGTCTTCTCTTTTCATCGATACCAACGTGTTGCGTAATGTGCAGGGGCAGAAACCCAAATATTTTGAAGGCGTAAGGATTGTGACCAATCCTAGAAAACCGTTTTGGGCAGACAATGCTTTGCCCATCATTGCCATATCGGACATCCTTCATAAAAGCGCTGATGAATTTGAATATGCCGACCGCATCGCCTTTCAGGGTAGGGATCGCGATGGTAGACAACAGATCTTTCTACAATGCCTAAGCGGCCCCTACGAAGAGCAGCTTTGCTGGGTTGAGGTGATCGAGGGCACACAAGGATACAATTTTTACTTACCCTTTGCGAAGTTGAGTGAGTGGTCGGACAGTGTTGCAAGTGTATTGACAGTACTTGAAGGGTTCGAAGTGGACGAAACCACCAAGAACTAGTCTCACATTGGAGCGGGATAAGTCTCCGTACAGATCCGTCACTGTTCGTATTTCGACTGTATTCCTGATCTTGCAGTTCCGCGAAAATACCGACGCAATACCGACGTGAAACCGACGTCATACCGACATGGGTTTCCCACCTTGCAAAACCCCATCCAAGACCATAGGTTCCGCCCAATTCAGAGCGCCACAACGCGCCCCCACTCAAGGACCCTGACATGGAAGCCATTGGCCAGTTTATCCCCCTCATTCTGATCTTCGCCATCATGTGGTTTCTGTTGATCCGGCCACAGCAAAAAAAGCTCAAAGAGCATCGCGCGATGGTCGAAAAACTGCGCCGGGGCGATCAGGTAGTCACGCAAGGCGGGCTCATCGGGAAGGTGTCCAAGGTCAAGGATGATGATGAGATCGAAGTGGAGATTGCCTCCGGCGTTAAGGTCCGCGTAGTGCGCGGGACAATTGCACAGGTGCTGTCCAAGACCGAGCCGGCAGACAGCAAGTAAGCGCCTATAACCCTTTGAACGGGAACAGATAAATGCTTCAGATCCCCCTGTGGAAACGCGTCATGATCTGGGGCCTTGTGGTGCTGGGCCTGCTTCTGGCCTCTCCCAACGGGTTCTACACCACCGTCGAGCAGTCAAACGACGCCGCTCAGGCCATCGAACTGGGCGAAGACACGGCCGATAATCGCGCGCTTGTGGAACAATGGCCCGGCTGGATGCCGTCGAGCCTTGTCAACCTTGGCCTCGACCTGCGCGGCGGCGCGCATCTTCTGGCCGAGGTTCAGGTGCAGGATGTCTACGCCTCTCGTATCGAAGGCATGTGGCCCGAAATTCGCGACCTTCTGCGCGATGAACGCGCCCGCATTGGCCCTATCCGTCTGCAACCCTCCGACCCCTCTGAACTCCGCGTCCGACTGGTCGAAAACCCCAATGAAATCAACTACGCAGCGGGTCTTGTGCGCGGGTTCGCGCGCCCGGTGGCCAGCCTTACCGAAGTGGCCGCGACGGACATCGAAGTGACCACCCAAGGTGCCGATATCCTTGTTCGCCTCAGCGAGGCCGAACAGCGCGCCACGGATGAGCGCACCGTCCGCCAATCCCTCGAAATCGTCCGCCGCCGGATCGACGAAGTGGGCACGCGGGAGCCTACCATCCAGCGTCAGGGGGCCGACCGGATCCTCATTCAGGTCCCCGGGATCGGCTCGGCCGCCGAACTCAAGGCCATTATCGGTACCACCGCGCAGCTCACCTTCAACCCGGTGGTGGGCCGCACGACGGATGCGGGTGATCGCACTGGCGCGGGCAATGAAATCCTTCCCTCGCTGGACGAGGCAGGCGTCTTCTACATCGTCGAAAGCGCTCCTGTTGTGACCGGCGAAGATCTGGTCGACGCGCAACCCGATTTTGATCAGAACGGACGCCCGGCCGTGTCCTTCCGGTTCAACCCTTCAGGTGCGCGTGCCTTCGGCGATTACACGCTGGAAAACATCGGAAATCCCTTCGCCATTGTGCTGGATGATGAAGTCGTCAGCGCCCCGGTCATTCAATCCCATATCCCTGGCGGGTCGGGCATCATCACCGGCAACTTCTCAGTCGAGGAAAGCACCAATCTGGCCGTGCTGTTGCGCGCTGGTGCGCTGCCTGCCGAGCTTGTCTTCTTGGAAGAACGCACCATCGGACCGGAGCTTGGTGCAGACAGCATCGCAGCGGGGCAGATCGCCTGTATCGTCGCCTTCATTCTCGTGCTGGTTTACATGTTTCTCAGCTACGGGCTTTTCGGCATCTTTGCCAATATCGCGCTGATCATAAACGTGGCCATGATCTTTGGTTTGCTGAGTGCGATCGGCGCCACACTGACCCTTCCCGGTATCGCGGGCATCGTGCTGACCATCGGTATGGCCGTGGACGCCAACGTGCTGGTATTTGAGCGCATACGTGAAGAAATGCGATCCGCCAAAGGCGCCTCCCGCGCCATCCAACTGGGCTACGAAAAGGCGCTCAGCGCCATCATCGACGCCAATATCACCACCTTCATCACAGCGCTCATTCTCTTCGCGATGGGCTCCGGCCCGGTGCGCGGCTTTGCTATTACGCTGGGCCTTGGGATCATCACATCCGTGTTTACGGCAATCTTTGTCACGCGCCTGATGGTTGTCATGTGGTTCGAACGCAAGCGCCCCAAAACCGTACTGCAGGGCAGGGCGCTGCGGTTGGTCAAACAGGACACCAAGATCGACTTCTTCAAACGCTGGAAGATGTCTCTTGGTCTTTCGGGCGTGTTCATCATCGTTGCGATGATCTCTTTCGCGCTGCAAGGCCTGAATTTCGGCATCGATTTCAAGGGCGGCACCACGGTGCGAACACAAAGCGCGCAGGAAATCGACATCGGTGTTTATCGCGATGCGATCCAGCAGTTGGAACTGGGCGATGTGTCAATCACGCAAATCTTCGACCCGACATTCGGCCCGGATGAAAACAAGGCTATGATCCGCATTCAGGCCCAAGAAGGGCAGGAAAGCGTTTCCGTTGAAACCGTCGCGGCGATTGAGGCGTCACTGCAGGAGGTGGTGCCAGATATTGTCTTCGAGGCCACCGAAAGTGTCGGCCCGAAGGTCTCGGGCGAATTGATCACCGCCGCCACCATCGCCGTGCTTTTGGCCATCGGCGCGGTGCTGATCTACATCTGGCTGAGGTTCGAATGGCAGTTCGCCGTGGGCGCGGTGGCAGCGCTTGTCCATGACGTGGTGCTGACCATCGGGATATTTTCAGAGCTGCAGATCAAGTTCGATCTGGCCATCATCGCGGCGTTGCTGACCATCGTAGGCTACTCCTTGAACGACACCGTGGTCGTCTTCGACCGGGTGCGCGAGAACCTGCGCAAATACAAGAAAAAGCCGCTGTCCGAAGTGCTCAATATCTCCATCAACGAAACCCTCAGCCGGACGGTCATGACCTCTGTCACCACGCTGCTGGCGCTCTTTGCGCTGTTCATTCTGGGCGGTGACGTGATCCGGGGTTTCGTGTTTGCGATGATCTGGGGTGTGATCGTGGGGACCTATTCGTCGGTCTTCGTGGCCTCCTGCGTGCTGCTCTGGCTGGGCGTGAAACGCGACTGGTCCAAGCCCGACAAATCCGCGGGAACCCAATTTGCCAATGTGGATGCCTGACGCGCTCAGCGCGGCCCTGATCACGCCGGGGCTTTTGTGGCTGATGCTCACCATTGCCGCCGCGGGGCTTGTGCGTGGGTTTTCAGGCTTTGGCACGGCGCTCATCTTCGTGCCGGTGGCCAATATCTTCCTCGATCCAAAACAGGTGATCGTGGTGATTGCCCTGACCGGCATTGCGTCCAACGCCGTCATCCTGCCCCGCGCCTGGCGGCAGGGCAGCCGGGGCGAGGTGGGCCTTTTGGTGGCTGCCGCGTTGCTGATGGTGCCACTGGGCTTGATGGCGCTTGATATCCTCGACCAGATCACGATCCGCTGGATCATCACGGGTGTGGCGGGCGGCATGCTGGCTGCACTGATCGCCGGGTGGCGCTATAGCGGCGCGGTCAACACGCCCACCATTCTGTGCATTGGTGCGGCGGCCGGTGTGATTGGCGGGCTCACCGGGCTGACTGGGCCTGTCGTGATCCTGTTCTATCTGGCGGGCCAGGCGGTTGCGCAATCGGTGCGGGCCAACACGATCCTCTTTCTGGCCGCTTTGGATGTGGTTCTGATCGCCAACCTGATGTGGCAGGGCGCGGTGACGTGGAACCTTCTGGCATTGGCGGTTGTCCTGGCCGTGCCCTACGCCACCACGACCCTTTTGGGCCAACGCCTCTTCCATCCGGATTACGAGAAAATCTATCGCCACGTCGCCTATGCGGTGATCGCGCTTGCGGTTGTCAGCGGCCTGCCCATCTGGGCCTGAGACGTGCCCCCGGCGTGGCGCGCCCGTAAAGGAGCGGCGAGCGGTCTCTCTTCCCCCCTCAACGCCTTTGGGCTAAGCGTAATCCCATGGTGTTGACCGTCACAGACCTCTCTGTTGCCCGTGGATCCTGGCGCATTCTGGACGGCCTGTCCTTTCAGCTTTCTGCGGGGCAGGCGCTGCTCTTGCGCGGGCCAAACGGGATTGGCAAAACCACGCTTCTGCGCACGCTTGCAGGACTGCAACCGCCGCTGGCCGGCCGTATTGAGGCGGCCCCCGACAGCATGGCCTATGCGGGCCATCTGGACGGTGTGAAACCCACACTCACGGTGCAGGAAAACCTGGCCTTCTGGGCGGCCGTCTTCGGTGGTGGCGATGTGGAGGACGCCACCAAGGCCTTTGCCCTCGCCCCGCTCCGCACCCGCGCGGCGGGCCAGCTGTCCGCCGGACAAAAACGCCGCCTTGGCTTGGCCCGGCTGGCGGTCACGGGGCGCAAGATCTGGCTTTTGGATGAACCCACCGTGTCGCTGGATAAAGACGCCGTTGCGATGCTGGAGGCCGCAGTTGATACCCATCTGGCCGCAGGCGGGGCCGTGCTGGCAGCAACCCATATCGACCTTCTGCAGGAGCGGGCCGAGACGCTGGATCTGTCGAAACATGCCAGCGCCGCCGATATCGTCGGTGCCTTTGATGAGGCCTTTCTGTGACCTCGCTCCTGTTGCGCGACCTGCGGCTGGCGATCCGCTCAGGCGGCGGGTTCGGGCTGGCGCTTGCGTTTTTTCTGATCGTCGTGGTTCTGGTCCCGCTCAGCGTTGGGCCAGACAGCACACGCCTGTCCTCCATCGCGCCCGGCATGCTCTGGCTGGGGGCCTTGCTGGCCTGTCTTTTGTCGCTCGACCGGATATTTGCCCTGGATTGGGAGGATGGCAGCCTGGACCTGCTGGCCACATCCCCCATGCCGCTGGAGGCGGTGGCCATGGCCAAGGCGCTGGCCCATTGGATCACGACCGGTCTGCCGCTGATCCTCGCCACACCGCTTTTCGCGCTCATGCTGAACCTGCCGGGCCATGCGCTTGGCGCGCTGTGCGCCTCTCTCGCGCTGGGCACGCCCGCACTCAGTGTCATCGGCACATTCGGGGCGGCGCTCACTGTCGGGCTGAAACGCGGTGGATTGCTCCTCTCCCTCGTGGTTTTGCCCCTTTACGTGCCTACCTTGATCTTCGGCGCGGAAATGGCGCGCCGGGCGGCGGACACCCAAGACTATCAGACACCGCTGTTGATGCTGGCGGGCATCACCTGTGGCACTATCGCGCTTTTGCCTTTTGCAACAGCTGCGGTACTACGGGCCAACTTGAGATAGGACCACGCATGACGGATCGCAGTTCTATTTGGGAATACGCAAACCCCCGGACGTTCATTCAAACGACCGACCGGGTGCTGCCGTTCTTTGCATGGGGGGCGGGGATCTGTCTTGTGGTTGGGCTGATCTGGGGGTTCTTTTTCACGCCCGATGATTTCCGCCAGGGATCGACCGTGAAGATCATCTACCTGCATGTGCCAAGCGCGATGATGGCGATCAATGCCTGGGTGATGATGCTGGTGGCCTCATTGGTGTGGGTCATCCGCCGCCACCATGTCAGCGCGCTGGCCGCCCGGGCCGCGGCCCCTGTCGGGATCGCCATGACGCTGATTGCGCTGTTTACCGGGGCGATCTGGGGCCAGCCGATGTGGGGCACCTGGTGGGCCTGGGATCCGCGGCTCACGTCCTTTTTGATCCTGTTTCTTTTCTATCTTGGCTATGTCGCGCTGTGGGCGGCGATTGAAAATGACGACACCGCCGCTGATCTGACGTCGATCCTGTGCCTGGTGGGCAGCGTCTTTGCCCTGCTCAGCCGCTACGCCGTTAATTTCTGGAACCAGGGCCTGCATCAAGGTGCATCGCTGAGCCTCGATAAGGAAGAAAACGTCGCCGACGTCTTCTATTTCCCGTTGCTGGTCTGCATTGCGGGCTTTGTGCTGCTCTTCATTGCATTGGTGCTGATGCGCACCCGCACCGAAATCCGCGCCCGCCGTATCAAAGCGCTTCTGGCGCGGGAAAGGAGGGCGTGATGCCGGACCTGGGCAGATATGCAGACGCGGTGCTGGGCGCCTATGCGGTTAGCCTGCTGTTGATTGCAGGTATCGTGGCTCTGAGCCTTTGGCGCTCCCGCCGCGTGAAAGCTGAGCTGGAGACGTTGGAGGAGCGGCGCAAATCCAATGGCTAAAGTTTCTCCATTGATGGTCGCCCCCCCGCTGATCTTCGCGGGGCTGGCGCTGATGTTTTTTATTGGTCTGCAGCGTGATGACCCGGATGCCTTGCCGTCTCAGATGGAAGGCCGCGCGGCCCCTGCCGTGACGGTCACGGAAATGGCGGGCTTTGAGCCGCTGACAGACGTGCAACTGCGCGAAGGCGGGGTGAAGATCCTCAACTACTGGGCCAGCTGGTGCGCGCCCTGCCGGGTGGAGCATCCCACGCTGATGCAACTGGCCGAAGAGGGTATCCCGATCTACGGCGTCAACTACAAAGATGAGTCGGGCAATGCGGCGGGCTTCCTTGAAGAACTGGGCGATCCCTATACTGCGATTGGCGCGGATGCGGATGGTCGCATGGCGCTAGACTGGGGCGTTTACGGCGTGCCTGAGACCTATGTGATCGACGCTGATGGGACTGTGTTGTTGCGCTTTCCTGGGCCTGTTACGCAGCGGGTTTTGACAGAGACGATCAGACCTGTTTTGGATGCCGCACAAACCGGATCATAAGCGCGATCAGAGCGTCTTCGCCAGGCCCTGGGTGGGGCCAGGCGAAGGCGCGGCGGGCTAAAGCCCTTGTTTCCGCGCCGGTCAGGTAAGACTAGTCCGCCCACTCCCATGGCCGCGTGAACGTGCCGAGAACGCCGGAAATGCGCTCTCCATCCTGCTCTTCTGCGCGCTCGATCCGGGCCACGAGACCGCGTTTCTTGCTGTCGATCACCTCGATCACGCGGGCGTTCATCCCGGCCTCTTTCAAAGCGGCATTATAGACGCGCGTGATGGCTCGTTTGCGCAGATCTGGTTTGAACACCTTGCCCACCGCCGTCTTCGGCAGTTCATCGAGAACCTCCACATGTTTGGGCCAAGCCGCCCGTTCGTGGACCTTTTTCTTGCAGTGTCCCATCAACTCGTCCGCCTCCGCCGCGGCGCCTTCGACCAGCTCCACATAGACGCACGGGATTTCGCCCGCATAAGCATCGGGTTGACCGATTGCGCCCGCCATGGCGACGGACGGATGCGCCATCAGCGCCTCTTCGATCTCTGCGGGGTCGATATTGTGGCCCCCACGAATGATCAGATCCTTCGCGCGACCCGTGATGAAGAGATAGCCATCACTGTCGATCCGCCCCAGATCACCCGTCCGCAGATGGGTGCCATAGTGGTAAAGATCGGCGTTCTTGGCAGCCTCGGTGTAGGTGTTGCCCGCAAAGACGCCGGGGTTGGAAATGCAGATCTCCCCCACCTCGTCCTGCTTGGCCTCCACCGGCCCATCGGGTCCATCATTGAGGATTTTGATATCCGTGTAGGGGAAGGGCACGCCAACCGAGCCCACTTTCTTTTCCCCCGTCGGCGGGTTGCACGACACAAGGCATGTGGCCTCCGTCAAGCCATAGCCTTCGATCACGGCCATGCCGGTGGCGCCCTCAAAGCGGTTGAACAGCTCCAATGGCATGGGCGCGGACCCCGAAAATGCATTATGCACCGATGAGATGTCGGCATCCACGGGTCGCTGCATCAGGGCGGACACCGCCGTGGGCACGGTGATTACAAAGCTGATCTTCCATCGCTCCAGCAGTTTCCAGAAATTGTCGAACACCCCGTCGCCGCGATAGCCCGCAGGCGTGGGGAAGACCACATGGGCACCCGATTTGATCATCGACATCAGGATCACGTGGCAGGCGAACACGTGGAACAGCGGCAAGGGACACATCACGTTGTCGTCTTCGGTAAACAGCAACTCATGCCCCAGCCAGCCATTGTAGACCATCCCGGAATAGCGGTGCTGGGCGACTCTGGGCATGCCGGTGGTGCCGCCCGTGTGGAAATAAGCGGCAACGCGGTCGCCCTGGCTGTCCGGGAAATCAAGCGACGTCTTATGCCCAGCAAGGCCCGCGTTGAAGTCCATCACCTGCGCGCTGTGCTCAACAGCCACCTTTGGGCGCAGGAAGGGCACGATCCAACTTTTGGGGGGCGACAGATATCGGTTGAGGTCGATCTCAAGCACCGTTTTCACATTGGGGGCGTCCTTCACCGCCCGCGCGGTCTTCTCAGCAATATCGGTTTTTGGAAAAGCGCGTAGGGTAACGACCACCTTGGCATCCGTTTCCCGCAGAATGGCGCTGATCTGTTCGGCCTCCAGCAGCGGGTTGATCGGGTTGGCGATGCCCGCCACCATGCCGCCGATCATGGCCACGGCGGTTTCCAGACTGTTGGGCAGGATCATCGCCACGACGTCCGTCTCGCCAATGCCCAAAGAGCGAAAGAGGTTCGCCGCCTGACAGACCTGATCATGAAATTGCTGCCAGTTCAGCGTCTGTGCAGGGTCTGAAGCACCGGATGTCAGCTGGAATGTCATGGCGTCATGGCCCGGATGGCGATCCGTCACGTCACGCAGCATCTGGTAAAGTGTCCCCGGTTTTTCCCGGTCTTCCCAGGTCATTTCCCGTTCAAATTTGCGCGCGTCATCCGTGCTTGAAAATTTCATTGCTGTCCTCCCTACGGCCGCAGCTCGAAAGCGGGCCGTTCCTCAGTCGGCAGTCTGAGGATCAATTTCGTCTCGTGCAAGTGGGACGCAGCGTCTGCCAGGGATCATTCCGGGAAGATGAAACAGTCCTGCGGGTCGACGGAGAGATGCACCTTTTCACCTGGCCCGATAGGGATATGGCCGGGCTGGTTCAGGGTAATGGCATCTCCCGTCGCCTCCAGCCGGGCCTTTACATGCGTGGCCGTACCCAGAAAGCGGCAACGCTCCACCGTAGCGGCAGCGCCTTTGACGGTGATCCGTACATCATGCTGGCGCATGACCGCGCAGACCTTTGTGCCATCAGCCAGGGTCGATGCGGGTAGGGGGCCAAACACGGTGTCCAGAATTCCCTTTTTGACCGTGCCTGAAACGCGATTGATGTCTGAGAAAAACGCGACCGTCGCGGCATCGACCGGTTGATTGTAAAGCTCTTCCGGCGTGCCCTCCTGCACGATACTGCCGTCGCGCATCAGGGCAATGCGATCGGATATGCGCATGGCCTCTTCGGGTTCATGGGTCACGAGTAGCACGGCTGTATCTTCGCTGCGCAGAATATCGAGCGTGTCATCGCGGATGCCGTCGCGCAGCCGATTGTCGAGACCGGAAAAGGGTTCGTCCATCAACATGACCCCAGGGCGAGGCGCAAGTGCACGGGCCAAGGCCACGCGTTGCTGCTCGCCCCCCGACAGCTCATGGGGGTAGGCCGCTTCAAACCGTTCCATCCCGACGCGGGCCAGAAGATCGCGCACGCGCGCCATCCGGGCGTAGGCGTCGCCTGTCAGGCCAAAGCCTACATTTTCGGACACGCGCAGATGCGGGAAAAGGGCGAAATCCTGAAACATCAGGCCAATCTGTCGGTCTTCCGCCGGTATGCTCTTCCGCGTGTCACAGATCAGGCGGCCATCCACATAGATTTCGCCCGCATCAACCTGTTCGACGCCTGCGACCATGCGCAATGTCGTGGACTTTCCGCAACCTGAAGGGCCCAGAAGGCACGTTACCTGACCGGCTGCGATTGAAAGCGATACATCATCCACTGCCACCCGCCCACCAAATCGGCGGGTCAGATGTTTGAGGTCCAGTCGAGGCGTGTCAGAGGGGTTGTCAGACAAGTGTGGGCCTCACCGCTTGGGGGCGACGGGCTTGCCCACATGCTTGCGCAGGCGAGACGGCGTTGACTTCTTGCGACCCTTGTAGGGGTTCTTGTCGGCCTGAGATCGCATGTGCAGCCGGATGGGTGTGCCGGGCATGTCGAAGTCTTCGCGCAGACCGTTGACCAGATAGCGCGAGTAGCTTTCCGACAGTTTGTCAGGGTTCGAACACATCACCACGAAACCGGGCGGGCGCGTTTTGGCCTGGGTCATGTAGCGCAGCTTGATCCGCCGTCCGCCGGGGGCCGGGGGTGGGTGCGCCTCCAGCATGCCTGTCAGCCACCGGTTGAGGCGCGCGGTGCTGACGCGGGTGTTCCAGACGCGATAGGCTTCTTCCACGGCCGCCCGCAGCCTGTCCACGCCGCGGCCTGTTTTGGCCGACACAGTGATCAAAGGCGCGCCACGCAGTTGCGGCAAGAGGCGGGCAAAGGCCTCTTTGAGATCGCGCAGTTTTTCCTGTTTGTCGCGCTCGATGTCCCACTTGTTGACGGCCACCACCACGGCGCGGCCTTCGCGTTCGGCCAGATCAGCGATGCGCAGGTCTTGTTGCTCAAAGGGGATGGCAGCGTCCAGCAGGACGACCACGACTTCTGCAAACTTCACGGCGCGCAATCCGTCGGCAACTGAAAGTTTTTCCACCTTTTCCTGCACCTTGGCCTTTTTGCGAATGCCTGCCGTGTCGAAGATACGCACCGGCAGGCCATCCCAATCGAGTGCCAGTGAAATGGCATCCCGCGTGATCCCTGCTTCGGGGCCCGTCAGCAGGCGGTCTTCGCCGAGGATCTGGTTCACAAGGGTGGATTTGCCGGCATTGGGACGCCCCACGACGGCGATCTGAAGCGGTCGCGCGGCGGTGGGCTGGCGGTACTCTGCATCGTCATCCTCGATGGTCACATCCACCTGAGGGGCCTCTGCCTCAGACCGTTTTTTGTATTCATCGGCAAGCGGCATCAGCAGAGAATAAAGATCATTCATCCCCTCGCCATGTTCAGCAGACAGGCGCACGGGTTCACCAAGACCCAGCGAATAGGCCTCTATCACGCCCGCATCTGCTGCGGTGCCTTCCGATTTGTTGGCGGCCAGGATCACGTGACCCGCGCGTTTGCGCAGGATTTCTGCAAACATCTGATCAGACGGGGTAACGCCCACGCGCGCGTCGATCATGAAAAGGCAGATATCAGCCATGTCGACGGCGCGTTCGGTCAATCGCCGCATGCGGCCCTCAAGGGACTGATCTGTCACCTCTTCCAGACCGGCAGTGTCAATGACCGTAAAGCGCAGGTCACCCAGGCGCGCCTCGCCTTCGCGCAAGTCACGCGTCACCCCCGGCTGGTCATCGACCAAGGCCAGACGTTTGCCCACAAGGCGATTGAACAGCGTGGATTTGCCGACATTGGGCCGCCCCACTATGGCGAGTGAAAAAGACATCATATGCTCCGCAAGTCACGCGGGGCTTTAACGCAGTTTTGGATCAGCGGAAAGCCATCAACTGGCCCTTGGTGGACACGACATAGAGCGTATTGCCTGCCACGACCGGGTTCGTAGTCGCGCCATCGGGAAGGGCACGCTGGCTGAGCAATTGGCCGTTTTGCGGATTGTAGGTGCGCATCTGTCCGTCATTAGACACCACGATCAGACGCCCGCCCGCCACGATCGGTCCGTGATGGGCAAAAATCTTGTTCTGGCGTTTGGGCTTGGACGAGGTGAAAAGCGGCAAAGGCGTACCCCAGAGGCGGCTGCCATCCCGGGCTGAAAGACGCAGCAATTCGTTTCGATCGGAGACCATGAAAACAGAGTCGCCCGCAGGCCACACCGGGTTCAACGGACCTTCTGGCGCGGTCCAAATTCTTTCACCATTTTGCAGGTCCAGTGCCACGGTGCGGCCGGAATGGCTGCCTACGTAAATGCGGTTTCCATCGATCACAGGATCGGATGTGATGTCCGCCACTGTGCTGGAGGAAAAGCCCGTGCGGCTGCCTGCGACCTGCGCGTTCCAGCGGCGCAAGCCCCCCTGACGGAATGCGCCCTGAACCTCGCCCGAGCCAAAGGCGAAGACCACATATTTGCCTGAAACCGCAGGAGAAGGGGCACCTAACACGTTGTTGTTGTTGGGAGTGCCGGAGATCTGCCAGCGCACCCGACCATTCTTGGCGTCAATGGCCCAACCCACCTCGTCGCCGGATACCAGATAGACCAGGTCGCCAAACACGGTGGGGCTGCCGGTGCCGGTGGTGCGCAGGTTTTGCTGCCAGACTTCTTCACCATTGCTGGCATTGAGCGCGGTCAGACGGCCAAAGCCGGAAGAAACGTAGAGAACGCCGTCACTGAACGCCATGCCGCCGCCGCTGCCATCGCCGCTGTTGTCATTGGCCGGCGTCAAATCGCGGGTCCAGATCACCTGGCCTGCGGTGGATACAGCCGTCACACGCGCCGCTGCATCAAGCGTGTAGACACGTCCGCCCGCCACGATGGGGTCTGCGGTGATGCGGTTGCGCCGCCCGTCACCTTCACCGATATCAACCGACCACATCAGCGAGGGTGCGGCCCCCAAAGACGGGTGATTGGTGCGCGTTTGCGGCGTCGCAATCGATTGTGTCCAGGCCGTGTTGGCGCGCGTTGCAGGCAGGTTGAGCGGTGGTGCGGCCTGAGGTGCCTGAGTGGAGGACAGCTGATCCTCGCCGGTGTTTTCAAGCACTGCGCGGACGTTCTCGCGTTCTCCGGTCAGCACCGTTTCTTTCTTTTCACAGGCAGACGCAAGCATGACGCCCATCAGGCCGAGAGCCAGAAAAACGGGTCTTTTGCTAATGGTTTTCACGATCATGGCTCCTCAAACTTCACTCGCACCCTTTGCGGGTTGTTGCTGCCTAAATCTATTCGGGAACATCCCCACCCAGGGCCACAATCACGCCCCGGGCGCGTTCGCGCAAGCCCTGGCTGGCTTCGGCATCGACATAAAGCTCCTGCAGGCGTGAAATTGCCGCCTCCGTGTCGCCCTGCTCAATCTCCAGCATGGCCAGCTGCTCCCCGGCCAGAATGCGCATCATGCCACCCGTCAATTCCAATTCCTGCAGACGCGCGCGGCGCTCTTGCGGCTCCAGACCTGAGTCGGGGATCATGACCGCCTTCAGAATGGCGATTGAGCGATAGATATCGGGGATATCCGCCCTGTCAGAAAGCGTCAGCAGATTTTGCGCGGCTTCCCCGGGATTTTCCGCACCCAGTTCAGCGGCAGTCAGCAATTGCAGCATGGCCTCTGCGCTGGGGCTTGGGGCCTCTACGGTGGTCAGCGCCTCGGCCCTTTCTGCCCGTTCTTCCGAGTTCAAGGCCGACAGGACCGCATCGCCAAAAGCCTGCGCATCATCGCGCGCAGCCGCCTTTTGCAGTTCAAACCAAGTCGCTCCGCCTACCAGCAGCACAACGAGCAGCACCGCAATCCAGCCATAGCGGCGGACCAGTTTGAATAGCTTTTCGCGGCGGACCTCTTCGGTCACCTCTTCGATGAAACTGTCTGTGTCGCTCATTTTCTGTCGCTCACGGCCTCTGAAGCCTATATTTCGGGGTCGTAATACCGCTTTGAAGAGGCGGTGCCAAGGGGCGGCAAAACCCTTGCTGGCCTTGCATTTTGGCGGTCGCGGGCGTAAATGAAACTGGATAGGCGGCGCAAACCGCCACGACGAGGTAGCAAGAGCGGCAACCCGCCCTAAAACACACTCACCCGCTTGAAAACAGAAAGATACCGAATGCGCGTGTTTCCGATCCTGGCAGCTTTTGTGGTGACGGCGTTGATCTACGTGTTGGTCTTCCAGCGCGAGGCGATCACGGGTGACGGAGCGCAGGAAAGCGCTGCTGCCGCGACGAGCGCCGTAGCGGAAGATGATGCGCCCGACATGGTGCGCGTGGTCGTCGTAAACTCGGTGGCGCGCATTTTGGACCAGGCGATTCAACTGCGTGGCCAGACAGAGGCACATCGTGAAGTCGAATTGAAGGCGGAAACCACCGGTCTTGTCGTTTCTGACCCGCTTCGCAAAGGCAGTTTTGTGGAGGCAGGTCAGCTCATTTGCGAACTGGACCCTGGTGTGCGCGGGGCGCTTTTGGCGGAGGCTAAAGCGCGGCTGGCGGAAGCGGATGCGCGATTGCCTGAGGCAGAGGCGCGCGTGCCCGAGGCCGAAGCGCGCGTGACCGAATCGAAGGCCCGGGTGACGGAAGCGCAATCGCGGCTGACGGAGGCGGAAATTAACGCGAATGCCGCTGCTCAACTGAGCACCAGCGGATTTGCGTCTACCACCCGTGTGGCCGCAACAGAAGCCGCCGTGCGTGGGGCAGAAGCCGCTTTGGTGAGTGCCGAGGCCGGGCTCAAGGCCGCGCAATCGGGTCTGGAAAGCGTGGCAGCCGGGATTGAAGCCGCGCGCGCTGGTCGCCAAGGTGCGCAAGCATTGGTCGAAAGCGCGCAAAAGGAAATTGATCGCCTGAAGATCACCGCGCCCTTTTCCGGCCTTCTGGAAAGCGACAGCGCGGAACTGGGCAGCCTGCTGCAGGATGGAAATCTGTGTGCAACGGTCATTCAACTCAACCCGATGATGCTGGTGGGGTTCGTGCCTGAAACCCAGGTGTCACTGGTGGCACTAGGGGCCACCGCCTCCGGTAAACTGGCCTCGGGCGAATTGGTGGAGGGAGAGGTTGTCTTCATCTCTCGCGCCGCTGATGAGGTGACACGCACCTTCCGGGTGGAGATCGAGGTGACCAATGAGGACCTTTCCCTGCGCGATGGTCAGACTGCCGAAATCGGCATTGAGGCGGAAGGCACCACAGCGCATCTTCTGCCTGCGTCTGCGCTCACCCTCAATGAAGCGGGGGAATTGGGCGTGCGCATCGTGGGTGAGGGCGACCTCGTGAGTTTCGTACCAGTTGGGCTGATCCGCGACACGCCCACCGGCATGTGGCTTTCGGGCCTGCCTGAGAAGGCGCAGGTGATCGTGATCGGACAGGAATTTGTCAAAGCCGGCACGCAGGTTGATCCTCAGGTGCAGGAGGTCGGCCAGTGACCGGTATTGTTGACTGGGCCGCGACACGCGCGCGGATGGTTGTGGCCTTCATTGTGCTCTCATTGCTTGCAGGTTCGCTTTCATATGTGAACCTGCCCAAAGAGGGCGAGCCCGACATTGAAATCCCCGCGCTTTTTGTCTCTGTCGTCTTCCCCGGCATTTCGGCTGAAGACAGCGAAGACCAGCTGGTCAAGATCATGGAAACCGAACTCGCCGATCTGGACGGGCTGAAGACCATGTGGGGCACGGCCGCCGCCGATTATGCCGGTATGGGCCTGGAGTTTGAGTTCGGCTGGGACAAGGCCGCTATCATGGCCGATGTCCGCGACGCCATGATCAAGGCTGAGGCCGAGTTTCCCGACGGTGCAGAACCCTATTCTTTGGAAGAACTGAATTTTAGCACGTTCCCGATGATCATCGTGACCCTGTCCGGCGATGTGCCCGAACGCACCATGGCGCGGATTGCCCATCAATTGCAGGATGATCTCGAAAGCCTCGATGCGGTGCTGGAGGCCGGAATTGCGGGCAATCGCGAAGAGATGATGGAAGTCCTGATCGATCCGCTGCAGTTGGAGGCTTACAACGTCACCGCAGGGGAATTGATCACCACGGTACGCAACAACAACGTGCTGATCGCCACCGGTGACATGGACAATCAAAGCGGGACATTCGGGGTGAAGATGCGGTCGTCTTTCAAGACCACTGAAGACATCTACACCCTGCCGATCAAGACCAACGGCGACCGCGTGATAACCCTGGGTGATGTGGCCGATATCAACCTGACCTTTGAAGATATCACCGGCACTGCCCGCTTTGACGGGGAGCCGACGATCGCGCTGCAGGTGGTCAAGCGCAAAGGTTTCAACATCATCGACACAGCCGCGCTGATCAAGGACACCATTGCCGCCTCTGAGGCCAGATGGCCCGAGCAGCTGCGCACGGCGGTCACCCTTGACACCTCCATCGATCAATCCCGCGTCATTGACGGGATGGTACGCCAGCTTGAGGGATCCGTTCTGACCGCCATTGCGCTTGTGATGATCGTGACGCTCGCGGTGCTTGGTATTCGGCCTGCACTGCTGGTCGGGTTTGCGATCCCCACGTCCTTCCTGCTGTGCTTTGCGCTTCTGGCGATCATGGGTGTGGCGGTCTCCAACATCGTGATGTTCGGATTGATCCTTGCGGTGGGGATGCTGGTCGACGGGGCCATTGTGGTCGTGGAATATGCCGACAAGAAAATCGCCGAGGGCGAAGGCGCGATGAAGGCCTATGTAAGCGCGGCCAAACGCATGTTCTGGCCTGTGGTCAGTTCGACGGCCACAACGCTTTGTGCCTTTTTGCCCATGCTGTTTTGGCCGGGTGTGCCGGGGCAATTCATGAAAATGCTGCCCTTCACGCTCATTTTCGTTTTGTCGGCGTCTCTTCTGGTGGCGCTTGTGTATCTGCCTGTCATGGGCGGCGTGACGGGCCGGATGGAACGCTGGCTGGGTGAGCGGATCACGAAACTCGCCGAAGGGTACTGGCTGTGGCATCTGGGGGCCTTCGGGCTGGGCGTGATCGCGCTGGCACTGGGCGGATCGATCGTGCCCGCGCTTCTGGCGGCGGTCGGTGGTCGCTTTGGCGCGATGGACAGCGTGAATATCCTGGGTTCTGTCATCCCCACGTTGATCACGGTCTTTGCCATCATCCTTGTGGCGGTCGCGTTGGCGGGGCTGGCCATTGCAGGGACGATCACGGCGCTTGTCGCGATTATGGCGGTGTTCAAACGGGTGGGGCTGCTTTTTGGCGGTCTGAAATCCCGTGTGCTGCCCGAACGCCCTGAGCCGGTCCAAACGGGTCATCAGCGCACGACCTTTGGCCGCTTCATTCATCTGATTGCTGCGAACCCCATCGCGCCGGTTCTGTCCATCTGCGCGGTGTTTGTGTTTGTTGGCACAGTGGCGATGTATTTCACCAACAACAATCGCGGCGTGGAATTCTTTGTTGAGAGTGAACCGGAAAATGCGCTGGCCTATGTGCTGGCACGCGGCAACCTGTCGATCGAACAAAAAGACGATCTGGTGCGGCAGGTGGAGGATGTGGTGCGTGCCCATCCCAACGTGCAATCGGTGTTTGCCTTTGCGGGCAGTGGCGGGCTCAACAACAACACGGGCGGAATGGACCCACCCATTGATACCATCGGTCAGGTACAGTTCGAACTGATCAACTGGGAAGACCGCCCGCAACAGACCGAAACCTGGTTTACGATCCCCCTGCTGGGCTATGACGTGCAACGGTCCGTCACCGCTGCTGAGGCGGATGGAAATCGCACGCTTGACGAACTGACTGCTGCTGCTGAACAGGTGCCGGGTGTGCGGGTCGATGTCGTCTCCGTCGATCAGGGTCCGGCGGCAGCCAAGCCCGTGCATCTGCGCCTGACAAGTGACGATCCCGATGCGCTTTACGCGTTCACCCAAGAGGCGCGCGCGAAATTCGAAAACACCCCCGGCATGATTAAAATACAGGACACCCTGCCGCTGCCCGTTATCGACTGGCAAGTGGAGGTGGACGTGGCCGCAGCGGGCCGGTTCGGTGCGGATACCAGCACGGTGGGCGCCATGGTGCAGTTGGTGACCCGGGGCATCTTCCTCAGCTTTATGCGCGTGCCCACGTCGGAGGAAGAAATCGAAATCCGCGTGCGCCTTCCGGAAAAGGACCGCTTGCTGTCGACGCTCGATACGCTGAAGGTGCGGACCGATATGGGCCTGGTGCCACTGTCTAATTTCGTAACGGTTACGCCAGTGCGGGGCCGCGATCAGATCGACCGCGTCAATCAAACCCGCTATTTCGATATCAAGTCCGATGTGGCCCCGGGCCTGACCCGAACTGTGGTGGCCGAAGATGGCACCGAGAGCGAGGTCACGATCAACCCCAATGAACGCATCGAATTCCTGACCGAATGGCTCGAATCGGGCGCATTGCCCGATGGCGTGAGCTATGAATGGACAGGCGATGCCGAAGACCAAGAGGAATCCGGCGCGTTTCTGTCCAAGGCCTTTGCCGGCGCGCTTGGTCTGATGTTCATCATCCTGTTGGCGCAGTTCAATTCGGTTTACAACGCCGTTCTGGTGCTTCTGGCCGTGGTGCTGTCCACCACCGGGGTTCTGGTGGGCATGATGGTCATGCAGCAGCCGTTTTCGATCATCATGACGGGAACAGGGATCGTGGCGCTTGCCGGGATTGTGGTGAATAACAACATTGTCCTTATTGACACCTATCAGGAATACAGCCGCTACATGCCGCGCATTGAGGCGATCACCCGCACTGCAGAGGCACGCATCCGGCCCGTTCTTCTGACGACCATCACCACCATGGCAGGCCTTGCCCCGATGATGTTCGGCCTCAGCCTGAACTTTGCTGATGGCGGCTACACCGTTGATAGCCCCACCGCGCTTTGGTGGAAGCAGCTGGCCACGGCGGTCGTCTTCGGCCTTGGTGTTGCCACCGCGCTCACGCTGATTTTTACGCCCTCCATGCTGGCCATGCGGATCTGGGCCACGACCTATGTCCTGTGGATCGCTAAACTTCTCGAACGCATGTCTTTGGGCCGCACGAGTGCAGCCGCGCGGGATTGGGCACTCAGCCGTGAGGCGCGGGCGTCGCGTGACAACGAACTTATTTGGGATGACGTGGCCATGGGTGGCTTTGCCAATGAGACCGGCGATGCCTCCCCCGATCTTGATGATCTCAACCGGGTTCTTGAAAACCGCGACGGTGGCGGACCGCTAAAAGCGGCGGAGTGACATTCACGTCCATGTGAAGCGGTTTTTGCGGCTCCACGTGTTACCCAACGATAACGGCTTGGGAAAGGCACCGGGAAATGAAGAAGAAGCGGACCAAACCGCAAAAACGCAGCAAGGCCAAGGTCAGCCCCGATACATCGATTAAGGACCCCGCGCGCCGGTCCTTTCTGGCACGGTCTGGCAAATGGTTGGTTGGTGTTGCTGTCTTGGGCGGTGCTGCGGGCTTTGGCGTCAGTGCCGTGAGGGCCACGGCGCGCGAGCAGGATCTCAGTCGCGTTGGGCAGGGCATCCCCACAGTGGTGCAAATCCATGATCCCAGCTGTTCGCTCTGCACCGCGCTGCAAAAAGAAGCGCGCAGGGCGCTGAAGGGCATTGATCCTGACACGATGAACTATGTCGTGGCGAATGTGAAAACCGAAGAGGGTCGCGAATTCGCGAACCGACACCGGCAACCCCATGTGACGCTCATGCTGATGGACCCTGATGGTGAACCAGTGCAGATCCTGAACGGGCCGCAAGACGGCGATGACCTGCGCGTGCTGTTTGAGGCACACGCAGACGCCTATCGCTGACCCGACCCGGGCAACGTCAAGAAGTTTGAGCGATCAGATTGCCGTGGCAGCCATCGGGAAGATGTCACGCAGCATGGTGTAAGCAAACAGCGCAACACCAAGCGGCGGTACGTAAAGCGCCATCGACAAAGCCAGTGTGTGGATTGTCAGACGCATCGGGTCCGATGATTGCGACTCTGCCATAACCTGCGCCACATCCTGTCGGGCCAACTCTTCTGCTGCCCTGTCGAATTCTGATTTTGAATACGCGCTTTGGGGCTTTGCACCAATCTCAGCGCCATGGGCCCAGGGCGGCACCATGGTTTCGACCATATCGGCATAAAGCACTTCATGCTCCCCGCGGACCACATCGTGGGTGGGCTCTTCACAAGGTGTGTCGCGCGGCACGTCATGGGCATGATCACCGACTTCGGCACCCAGAAGGTCGCAAAGCGTATCCATCAGTTCCGGTGTAATCGGCTCATTGGCCTCTCCGCGCAAAACGGCGGTGGCGGGCATGAATTCATTCGACCGTTCCAGAATGCGATCAGCCAGAAATTCGTAAGACGCAGGCTCAACCTTTGACATGTCCTCACCAGGGGCGGAACCGACGACCATGACCAGATACCAGGGTTGGCGCTTGCCCCGGGAGGGCAGCGATCCAATGGCCACGCGTACATAGTCGCGATCAATGATGGCCAGATCCGCGCGCTCCCATGTCAGGGACCGGGTGGCGGAATCCACCATCTGGAATGCGAGATCGAAATCCTCAACATAGTCTTCAAAGGACACCTTGGGGCGGGCCTTGAATTCCATTGCGATAACGGATCCATAAACTTGCGCGTTCATTTATCAGTAGCCTTCATATTTTGCCTCAGGGTTATTTATGCGCGTGAAAGCGGGAAGTTCTTTGGGCAAACTGGGGCAAATTTATGGTTAATTGGTTGTATAATCTGCCTAATAAGGCGCCTGCCAACATCCAAAATTGATCAGGTTCTGGTTGCGCCCGATCGAAGGGAGCTGTGATTTTATGGCTTTTTTACAGGCACTTAAGACAGTTTCGTTTGGATAGTCATGCTGACCCCGTTCTCCAAAGCGGGTCAAAAGGGACTTTCCGTGCAAAAAAGGGCGCCCGAAAGCGCCCTTTTCTTTTTCAAATTTGACGTCCGTTGGATCAGCAGCTGTAGTACATCTGGAATTCCATCGGGTGCGGCGTGTGCTCGTAGGCCTCGATCTCTTCCATCTTGAGCTCAATGTAGCCTTCGATCTGGTCCTTATCGAACACATCACCGGCCAGCAGGAACTCGTGATCGGCCTGTAGCTCTTCGATGGCTTCACGCAAGCTGCCGCAAACCGTCGGTATGCCTTCCAGCTCTTCGGCGGGCAAGTCGTAGAGGTTCTTGTCCATCGCTTCACCCGGATCGATCTTGTTCTGGATACCGTCAAGACCGGCCATCAGCAGGGCTGCAAAGCACAGATAGGGGTTGGCGGAAGGATCGGGGAAGCGGGCCTCAACACGCTTGGCCTTGGGGCTTTCTGTCCACGGGATCCGCACGCAGCCAGAGCGGTTGCGGGCAGAGTACGCGCGCAGCACGGGCGCTTCAAAACCCGGGATCAGACGCTTGTAGCTGTTGGTCGACGGGTTGGTGAAGGCATTGAGCGCCTTGGCATGCTTGAGAACACCACCAATGAAGTAGAGTGCTTCTTGGCTCAGGTCGGCGTATTTGTCGCCTGCGAAAAGCGGCTTGCCGTCTTTCCAGATCGACATGTTCACGTGCATGCCGGTGCCGTTGTCACCTGCGATGGGCTTGGGCATGAAGGTCGCCGACTTGCCGTAAGCCTGCGCCACGTTGTGGATGACATATTTGTATTTCTGAAGCTCATCACCCTGCTTGGTGAGGCTGTCGAAAATGAGGCCCAGCTCGTGCTGGCAAGAGGCCACCTCATGGTGGTGCTTGTCCACTTTCATGCCCAGACGCTTCATGGTCGACAGCATTTCGGAGCGGATATCCTGACCATCATCAATCGGGTTCACGGGGAAGTACCCGCCCTTCACGCCCGGACGATGGCCAGTGTTGCCCATCTCATAGTCCGTGTCGGTGTTCCAGGAGGCGTCCAGCGCATCGACTTCGTAGCTGACCTTGTTGATGGAGGTGGAGAATTTCACGTCATCGAACAGGAAGAATTCCGCCTCGGGACCCATGTAGGCCGCGTCACCGATGCCGGATGCTTTCAGGTAAGCTTCGGCTTTCTGTGCCGTGCCGCGTGGGTCACGGTTGTAGGCCTCACCCGTGTCGGGTTCCACGATAGAGCAATGCACACAAAGCGTTTTTTCCGCGTAGAACGGATCAATGTAGCCGCTTTCCGTGTCGGGCATCAGCTTCATGTCGGAGGCTTCAATGGATTTCCAGCCCGCAATGGAGGAGCCGTCAAACATGAACCCTTCTTCAAGGAAGTCTTCATCCACCTGATCGGACATGACCGTCACGTGCTGCAGCTTGCCGCGCGGGTCGGTGAAACGGATGTCCACGTATTCGACGTCCTCATCCTTGATGGTCTTGAGCAGGTCTTTTGCGCTCATGGTTTTTCCCCTTAGGTCTGTTGGATTGGGATTGGGTTAAAGTGCTTCGGGACCGGCTTCGCCGGTGCGGATGCGAATGGCTTGTTCGACAGGGCTGACAAAGATTTTGCCGTCCCCAATCTTGTCGGTCTTGGCAGCGGCTGTGATCGCCTCAATGGCTGCATCCACCTGATCATCGTCCAGAACGACATCGATTTTCACCTTGGGCAGGAAATCGACCACATATTCGGCCCCACGATAGAGCTCTGTGTGGCCTTTTTGACGGCCAAAGCCCTTTACTTCGATGACAGAGAGACCCTGCACGCCAATATCCTGCAGCGCTTCCTTCACTTCATCGAGCTTGAAGGGCTTGATGATCGCTTCGATCTTTTTCACGTGCCATCCTCCTTGCGCGTTATTCTGCAGGGCGTGAGACCACTTCTGTTCCTGGTCTACAATCGGATAGGGTTTTACAGCGCAGGATTGCGGCGGGCGGTTTTTTGAGTTGCCTAAAATTTATGCAATCCGACTTCAAAATGAGCGAAAGTGAATCCGAAAGGTTAAGGCCATGACAGAACTGCTCACCGCCGCACAGATGCGGGCCATTGAACAGGCGGCGATCGATGCAGGTGATGTCACTGGTGTTGAATTGATGGAGCGCGCAGGCCGAGGCATCGTGGAGGCTATTTTTGAGGAATGGCCCGAATATCGGACTGCGCCGCAAAGCATCGCGATTTTATGCGGTCCAGGCAACAATGGCGGAGATGGTTTTGTCGTTGCGCGCCTGCTTTATGGAAAAGGATGGACTGTATCGGTCTTTCTTTATGGTGACCCTGACAAGCTCCCTCCGGATGCGCGAACGAATTATGAAATTTGGCTGGCGGACGGTGAGGTTGAGGACCTAACCGAACGCGCTTTTCGCAAAACACCTCATACCCTGTATCTGGATGCGATTTTTGGCACTGGCCTGACGCGCCCGTTGGAGGGTGAAGCGTTCGCCGTCATGCGGCACATGTCGGGTATCAATGGCGATGACTATTCCAAAAACACGGTTGCAGTTGATGCGCCATCCGGTCTGTGCCTCGACAGTGGTCGGGTTTTGGCGAAGGAGCCCCAGGGCCCCCGGCCTTTTTCCGACAAGCTGGCGCTGCTCACCGTCACGTTTGATTCTCCCAAGGTCGGCCACTTTCTGAACACGGGTCCGGATGTCTGCGGCAAGCTGGTTGTGAAAGACATTGGCTTGGAAAACTGGCGGTGTTTTAAGAAGACGCTTCCCGATAAGCCAGCGTTCAAAGTTGGAGAGCATGGAGCTTCCGGCGCGATAAGACCCGCGAAGCTGAACCTTTTAACCGATAAGCCGTTGGTGCCCGACATCAGGAAGAAACACTTTCAAAACCCGGCAATTTGGCGCTTGGGTCGGTTTGTGGGTGATCACAACAAATACACGTACGGGCATGCTTTTGTTTTGACGGGCGGTTCTGACAAAACAGGTGCTGCGCGGTTGGCAGCACGGGGGGCGCTACGGGTCGGGGCGGGCCTCGTGACCTTGGGTGTGCCGGGGGCGGCGCAGATGGAGGTGGCCTGTCAGGTGACGTCGATCATGCTGAAGCGGGCAGGGAGAGAAGAGGAGGTCGCATCAGCGCTCGAAGATACACGGATCAATGCGGTGTGTTTGGGGCCGGGATTGGGACTTCATCGCGCGCGGGGCTTGGTGGAGACGGTGCTTGGCGGGGCAAAACCGCGCCCTACGGTTCTAGATGCGGATGCGCTCTCTGTTTTTGAGGAAGAGCCTGAGGCACTGTTTGAGATGGTGCATGAGGGCTGCATGTTGACGCCCCATGGTGGAGAGTTTGCGCGGCTGTTTCCGGATATTGCCAAGCGGTTGAACGAGGTGCCGACCAAAGGTCCTGCCTATTCGAAAGTGGACGCGACGCGGGAGGCGGCAGAGAGGGCACGCTGTGTTGTGCTTTTCAAGGGGCCCGATACCGTGATTGCCACCCCGAACGGGCGTTGTTCCATCAATTCTTCACGGTATGACCGAGCCGCACCATGGTTGGCAACGGCGGGGTCGGGGGATGTCCTGGCGGGGTTCATCACCGGGCTTTTGGCGCGAGGGTTTGATCCATTTCAGGCGGCGGAGACCGCCGCCTGGCTGCATGTGGAATGCGCGCGGGCCTTTGGGCCGGGGTTGATTGCAGAGGATTTGCCGGAGGTCGTGCCGCGCGTGTTGCGGGAATTGGGAGCGTAGCGCGTCGCTTGCTTGCGGGCGCGCCTCGCCGCTATTCGGCGGCGCGTTCCTTGAGCAGGCGTTCAGCTTTTTTGCGCACCAGTACGCCGCGTAGGTCGTGCATGGCCAGAAGCAGCGCGTCGGTGACTTGTTCCAGTTGCTCTTCGTCGGCTTTGGATTGCGCCCAGTGGGTCGTGGTGTTGAGGTAGTCGACGGCGCGGTGGATGTCATCCATATCCCGCTCGGCCAGTGTCTCTATACGGTCGGCCATCCAATCGTGAATGATCGCCATGTCCTGCTCTGAAAGCTCATGGTCGCCATGCGGTTTGATCTGGCCGTTCTTGATGTTGACCACGGCGATCTGGTTCATCTCGATCCGGGCTTGTCGGTTCGTTGTATCCACCTGAAATACAAAGGCCCCGTTGTCGCGGACGCGGAAGTAATATTCCGGCAGATCATCACTCATGACGGATCTCCACTTTCCATCACGCGCCACAAGGACCCGTTGGGATCACCCAGAAAAAACATGCGCGGCGCATCCTCAAGCTCTGTGGGAGGTTTAAGAAAAACCCCTGTTCCGTCCGCCTGAAACATATCAAGTGCGCTCCATGCGGCATAAACCTTGTCGATATCGTTCAGCCGCATGGAGGCCGAGAACCAGCTGTCTTCCGGTTTGAGATCGGGATGCGGGAAGAAATCCAGCTCCATGCCCTCTAGGCTCATCACCATCCACCCTTCGCCGCGGTAGAGCCGCTCGAAACCCAGCGCGCTGTAGAACGCCTCAGTCTCGTCGAAATCGCGGCTTGGTAGATTGGCGGTGATGCGATCGGGCATCATGACATCCCTTGGCAAAATTGCGCGATGCGCGCGCAAGCCTCCGTAAGCGCGGCATCCGAGGTAGCGTAGCTGACGCGAAACGCGGGCGATAGTCCAAATGCCGCGCCAAACACGACTGCCACGCCGTGCTCTTCCAAAAGGGCGGTGGCGAAGGCTTCATCATTTTCGATGACTGTGCCTGCGGCTGTGGTCTTACCGATGAGGCCGGATATGAACGGATAGACATAAAACGCCCCTTCGGGCGTGGGGCAGGTGATGCCTGCAATGGCATTCAGGGCGTTCACCACCAGATCGCGACGGCGCGCAAACATGACATTGTTGGGCGCTATGAAGTCCTGTGGCCCGTTCAGAGCTTCAACTGCGGCCCACTGGCCTATGGAAGAGGGGTTGGATGTGGATTGCGACTGCACTTTGCGCATGGCAGCGATCAGGTGCTGCGGTCCGCCCGCATATCCGATGCGCCAGCCGGTCATGGCATAGGCCTTCGAGACGCCATTGACGGTAAGTGTTCGGTCATAAAGTGCCGGTTCCACCTGCGCAGGCGTGCAGAATTTGAAGTCGTCATAAACCAGATGTTCATACATATCATCGGTCAGCACGGCCACGTGGGGGTGGCGCATCAGGACATCTGTCAGGCCCTTGAGTTCCTCCCATGTGTAACCCGCCCCAGTGGGGTTCGAGGGGGAGTTGAAAATGAACCAGCGGGTTTTGGGGGTGATGGCCTCTTCCAGCGCCTGGGGGGTCAGTTTGAAAGAGGTCTGCAGCGATGTCTCCGCGATCACAGGCGTGCCACCTGCCAGCAGCACCATGTCGGGGTAGCTGACCCAATAGGGCGCGGGGATCACCACCTCATCGCCCGGGTTCAGTGTGGCCATGAAGGCGTTGTAGAGCACCTGCTTGCCGCCGGTACCCACGCTGATCTGTGCGGGCGTGTAGTCCAGCCCGTTGTCGCGTTTGAACTTGTCACAGATGGCCGCTTTCAGTTCCGGAATGCCATCTGGCGCGGTGTAGCGCGTTTTGCCGTCATCGATGGCGCGCTTGCCAGCATCGGAGATATTTGCGGGTGTGTCGAAATCAGGCTCTCCCGCGCCCAGAGAGATGACATCCTTGCCCGCCGCCTTAAGTTCCATGGCAAGCGTTGAGATCGCGACGGTGGGTGAGGGTTTTACACGCGAAAGTGTCGTGGATAGGTCAATCATGTCGCCCTCCGGTTGGAATTGGCTTGGGTATTGGTAGATACCCATCTCAAAGCGGACAGAAACTTGGATGTAAACCTTTTTGCCCCGAATTGTTCGGAAAGGACCCAGAAATGAGCGCACAGTTGAAAGACACTTGGTACGATCCGGCCGCCACGACATTTGGGGATCGCCTGGCAGGGGCGCGCGAACAGGCTGGGATGACACAATCGGACCTTGCCAAGCGGCTGGGGGTCAAACTGGCCACACTGAAGGCCTGGGAAGACGATTTCAATGAGCCTCGCGCCAACAAGCTGCAGATGCTGGCAGGGATTTTGAATGTCTCGCTAAGCTGGCTTCTGACCGCCGAGGGTGAGGGCATTGACGCGCCTGATGATGAGGTAGAGGTCGCGGGTGACGTGCAGGAACTGTTGCTGGAAATCCGCGATATCCGTTCGCAGCTTGCGCGGTCCTCGGACCGGCTTGGTCGGCTGGAAAAGGCCCTGCGGGTGCGGCTGCAAGACAATGTGGCCGCCTGACCAGTGACATTTGAACAGACAGAGCATCGCCTCAAACGGCTTTACATGCGGTCCATGCGACGCGGCATCAAGGAGATGGATATCATCCTGACCCGCTTTGCCGACGTAAAGTTAAACGACCTGAGCGAGCGTGACCTGGAACTCTACGACGGGCTTTTGTCGGAAAATGATCAGGATCTCTTGCAATGGGTGACGGGGCAGGTGCCCGTGCCACCGATGTATATTGATCTGATTGGACAGATCACGCGGGTAGTGGAAGAAAACGCGCCCTCCTGAACGCCGGCCGGAGAAGAATAGTTCGTATTTTATTGATCCGGCGGGCGTTTACGTAATTTTCGGTGTTTTGCGGATAAGACAACTTCGAGCAGATTTTGCACGGAGTTTGAAATGAGTTTGCACAGTTCCAATATGCAGGCACCCGGTTTGCACACGTCACAGGTGCTGTCAGCGGAGCAGCAGAGCTTCATGACCGGGTACCTGGATTCCCTGGCCCTTGTCGAGCGGTTGCATCGACTTTTGCTAGATGTGATCAAGGACGAATTCGAGCGTTTGAATGTGTTGGAAATCAACGCGGTACAGGCGCTTTTGCTGTTTAATATCGGCGACAATGAGGTCACGGCGGGCGAGCTGAAATCGCGCGGTTACTATCAGGGCAGCAATGTCAGTTACAACCTCAAGAAGCTGGTGGACATGGGGTACATGCATCATCAGCGCTGCGAGATTGATCGCCGGTCGGTGCGGGTGCGACTGACCGAAAAAGGGCGCAACATCCGTGACGTGGTGAGCACGCTGTTTTCCAATCACGCGGAAGGGCTTCAGAACAAGGGCGTTCTGGGCACCGATGGGATCGATCAGATCAATTCGTCTCTGCGCCGGGTGGAGCGGTATTGGACGGATCAGATCCGCTATATTTACTGAGGCCTTGGGGCGGGCGGCACATCGCCGCCTTCGGCGGCGCGTTGCCTGTGCCTTGGTTGCGTCGTCATGCCTAGCCGTAGCAGCCTTAGTGTGTGACTTGCGTCAGCCCGGATGCGGCTGATCCGGGTTGAGTTGCGATACGGCGGGCGGCTGCAATTCCCGGATCAATTTGCGGCGCATCGCGGCTTCGAAATCCTGAAAATCGCTGGCTGGCTCTGCGAAGGATGCGGCGCCGCGGATCACGTAATCCGTGTAGTATTGCATCAGTGTTTTCAGATTGTGGCGGTTCTTGTTGATGTTTGCCGGGCTGTCCGGGCCGATGACAAGGCCATTGATTACCACGTCGCCAACAGCTTTCTCAGACACTTCCTCGGGGTGCAGTCCCAGATTGGCGGGGCCGTCACCGGAAATGTCCAGCGTCTTTTGCCAGCAATCGCGCTGGGCGTTGAGTTCGCGCGCGCCATAGATCATGGCCTCTCCTATTGCGGTGGAGGGGTTTTCGACCGGGGAGGCCTGCGTGCGCAGCAGAATGTCGGCCACGCGGACGATATCATCGCGGTTTGTGATGTCAGTCCAGCCGATGATTGGACGTTGGTGGTGGCGGGTGCTCCATTCAAAGACCATCAGGCGCACGGGGGCTGACGGGATCATCAACAGCGCAGCCTCCACATCTGGATGCAAGAGCGCGCGTGCCACGCCGTCAAGTTGCAACCGGTATTCGGTGGCATCAACCGAGCCCGACACGTCCAGCGCCAGGGCCAGCGCTTGGCGACATTGTGCCTGCGCCTGGGTTGCCACGGCCATCAGACCCGCGAAGGCAAGCCCCCAGCGGATCATCCGCCTTTGGCCTTTTGTGCCCGCCCGACCTGCCCCAGGATCAGGTCATTCACTTCGCGGAAAAGCTTGCGTGCCATGGCGTCGCGGAACGACTCATAGCCCTGCGCGAGGATCATGAAGGCCTGATCCCCATGTAGCACCTCATTGAGGTAGTAATCCGCCACCTCAGGATCGCTGCCCAGCACCACAAGGCCGTTCACCGTTACGCCCGCCAGATTGAAATGCCGATAGGCTTCTCTTGGTCCGAAGCGGTCGTTGTTGACCCCGTCGCCGGATACGTCGATCACCTGACGCGCGCAAATTGGCCCCCGCGACAGGAGCCGTGCCCCATATCCAAGGGCCGGACCGATGGAGGTGGGGAAATCATCATGGCTGCGCTCCATCTGGCTGAGTGCCAAGACCGCGCGGTCAATATCCGTGTGGCTGCCAAGGATCTGCCAATCAAGTTGCAGCACTTGCTGGCCGAACCCGCTCCATTCATAGACGGCGAGCGCGACATAACCCGCCCCGCCATGCAGTATCGCATCGCGCACCTCTGGCGCATCAAGCGCAGCGGCGAGCCCGTTTTTCTGCAGATCATATTCCGCGGCATCCACCGAAGATGACACATCCATCGCCAACGCCAACGCCAGACGACAGGTCTGCGCTTGTGCCGCTGCGCCCCAGACCAACGCCAAAAAGAAAAGCGCCGCCCTCACCAATGGCCGATATTTTCCATGCTGGTCCAAGGCTCTGCGGGCGGCAGTGCATCGCCTGCTTGCAGCAGTTCAACCGAGATGTTGTCGGGGCTGCGGATAAAGGCCATGCGACCGTCGCGTGGAGGGCGATTGATGGTGATGCCATTGTCCATCAGGTGCTGGCACATGTCGTAGATATTGCCGACCGCATAGGCCAGATGCCCGAAATGGCGGCTGTCCGAGGGCAGTTCGTCATCGCCATCCCAGTTGTAAGTCAGCTCCACCGGGCAATCTTCCTGCCCTTCCGGCGCCATGAAGATCAGCGAAAATCGCCCGCCTTCGTTGTCAAAGCGGCGCGTTTCCTTGAGGCCCAGAAGTTCGTAGAAGCGGATGGACGCCTCCAGATCTTTCACCCGAACCATGGTGTGGAGATATTTGATGTCCATGCGTGCCTCCGATTGTGATCATCAGTCGAAGGATAACCCACGCGCGTCCCGTGTCGAGGGCAGGGGGATCACAATCGACCTAGAATTCTGAGCGGATGCCGACCGTGAAGCCGGTCTGGTCCACGTCAAAGCGGCTGATATTGGACCGGCTTTGTTCCGTGCGCAGCGATACAACGGGGACAAACCCCATGTAGCTGGCGGATTTCAGTGTGGCGGAGACCTCTCCGAACCAGGAATTGTCTTCCCGGCCGCGGAATGCGGTCGTGCCCAAAATCGCTAGGCTGTAGGCGTAATAATCCACGGTGGAATGTCCCACGCTCACGCTCAGTGTGGCAGGGCCGATCTGGCGACCATGGGTGTAGCGTACGATGCCCGACCATTGGTTGGAGGCGCGCAGGGAAAAATCCGTGACCGTTTCGCGGTAAAGTGCAGTGACACTTATCGCGCCGCCGGTCTCGAACACATGGGTCAGTCCGACATTGCCCGACCACACGGTTGCATCCCGTAAGGAGCGCGTGTCGTCGAACTGTTCTTCAACGGCGGCCCCGAATGACAGGCGCCAACGATCGTCAAGTCTCTGAATGCGCTCAACATTCGCTGTCACGAAGTCATAAGACGGATCGCCGCCATACCAGACACGCCCGCCATCGCCATTGAAGCGCCAGAACCCGCTTTCCCCGGGTTTCCATATGTGCGTCACGCCCAGACCCAGCCGTTGAGAGGCAAGATCAGACGAGCTGAGTTGTGGCACCGGGTCATTGAATTCCACGTGATAGGCCAAGCCGCGTGCCACCAGTCGGGTTTCCGATGTTTTGCTTTCCCGGACGCGGTAGGACGCCTGAATATTGAGTGTGGATGTCCATCCGCTCACGGCTTGCGCGCTTTGGGACAGGATGCCCGAGACGGGAACGCCTTCGATGATGTTGAGCGGGCTGTTGGCCCCGTTATTGACGTTGTCTGAGGGGGTGGCGGAAAAGCTGAGCTGAACATTCAGGGGGTTGCGGTTGCGCGCTTGTCGGAAGGCGGCGATGGCTTCACCTCGGCTTCTGTCATCTGGTGCGTAATGGCTGGCGCGGCGCAGCCACACCTGGGAATGGGTCATGCGCTGTCCGGCGATGCTCAGTTGGGCAGCAAGAGTTGCACTTTCGAAATGCTGGGTGTCGGTTTTGGCCACGCGATAAGCATGTGCTGCCTTCTTGCGGCCCTCATCAAAGTCGCGCAACTGCGCCAGGGCGCGTGCTTGTACGTACAAGGCATGCCCGTCCTTTGGGTTTGCTTCCAGCAGGCCATCACTGATTGAAAATGCAAGGCGCGGCTGGCCCGATTGCAGGGCAGCCATGGCCACCTCCCGCGCCTGATCGAGGCCAAAATGCAGGGTCGCCTTATCTTCCTGGGTCTCTGCCGCAAGGGGAGAGGTAAGAGCAAGCCAAAGCGCCAGCAGCGCTTTGACCGTCCTGACGGGGCGCATTAGGGGATCTGTGCGCAGATCGGGTTAGCGGCGGCCGTCGCGCAGGATTGCAGCACGAAGGCACCGCTTTCTGTTTCGGCATCGTTGCTGAGCACGGCATCACCAACGCCATCAAATTCTGAGAGATCCACAGCGCCCGCTATTTCGGACGCGTTTGCGCCACCAAAAAGGCCTGCATAGGTGCCGACCTGGGTAAATGCTCCGTTTGTTGCGCCCAATGGGTCCAGAATGTCATATTCCACTGTGCCGGAAAAATTGCCGTTTGTATCCACATCCGATGCGATCAGTACAAGCGACGGCAGATCCGTTGTTGTACCATCGCTTTGGATCAAACGCCGATTTATAATGTTGCCTTCGACCGACCCGTCCGCGAAATCCGCGTTCATGAAAACATCCCCGTCCACCAGCAATGCCTGAAACGGCTGCAATTCCGGGTCCGTGATTGTGGTCGACAACAGGTTTTGCGGGTTGGGATCGCCGCCATTCGTGACACCGGCATAATCGCCCACGTAACTCACAAGACCCGTGGTCGCGGTGACGGCAGGCGGCGTGTATCCCCCGTCGCGTTCAAAGAATGCGCCTTTGAATGTCCGGTTGCGGGGCAGAGGGCTGCCCACCGCTGCGGCGCGGACGGAGGTACCCTGTGCTGCAAGTGCCGTGAAATGACGGTCCAATGGATCGTCTTGCGACGTGTAGGCAAGGAAGCCGTCTTTATCGAGCGAGGGCGTTCGGGTGTAGACTGTCGTGACCGGGACATTGTCCAACGTCACCCCAGTCACAGACAGGGTATTCGTCGTGGGATCGAACGTCACGCTATCTACGTCGCCGGCAATGGCCGTGGGAATGGCGCTGGTTGCAGGTGTGGTGGTGGTTGTGCCCGTCCCACCGGAATTCGTGCTGAACGGGTTACCCGCTGAGTCGCAGCCCATGACAATGGCACCGACCAGCAGAAGTGCTGCTGTGTTTTTCATATTGTACTGCCCTCAACAAAAGTTGATTTTTTATCTTTTGAAGTAAAATCAGACAGCTACGCGCCCAAGTCAATGTTTTACTTGGCCAAAATCGGGCTAAAAACACGTGCTGTTGCAGGATGTATATACCTGATATTGCGAGTTCCGAATGCCGGTTCCGCAAGATATAGTCGGGTGCGACTCACTCTTGTGGAAAGGACCGGTTCATGCCCTTGAGCCCCGAGCAGCAGGCTGAAATCGACGAACTGCGCACATCTCCGCAGAACACCCTGCGTGTGGTGGCACCGGGGATGGAAAAGCATCTCTATACCGCGCATGAGGTGCTGGACCACGGCTTTGTCCGCGTGGTGGATTACATGGGGGATGATAACGCCATATGTCAGGCCGCGCGCGTAAGCTATGGCAAAGGTACCAAATCGGTTCAGAACGACGAAGGCCTCATTCGATATCTGATGCGCCATTGGCATTCCACGCCGTTCGAGATGTGTGAGATCAAGCTGCATGTGAAATTGCCCGTGTTTGTTGCGCGTCAGTGGATCCGCCATAGGACGGCCAATGTGAACGAATACTCCGCACGCTATTCGATCCTTGATCGGGAATTTTACATCCCCGCTCCGGATCAGTTGGCAGCGCAATCGGTGGTAAACAATCAGGGCCGTGGGGAGGCGCTTACTGGGGATGAAGCTGCACGGGTTTTGGAAATCCTGAAAGCTGACAGCACCCGAACCTATGATCATTACGAAGAGATGATCAGCCAGGACGACCAGCAAGGCCTAGCCCGGGAGCTGGCGCGTATGAATCTGCCTGCCAACATCTACACGCAATGGTACTGGAAGGTGGATTTGCACAACCTCCTACACTTTTTGCGGCTGCGCGCTGACGCCCATGCGCAGTACGAAATCCGTGTCTACGCAGAGGCCATGTGCAAGATCGTGGCCGATTGGGTGCCCTTTGCCTATGCCGCCTTTGAGGATTACCGGCTGGGCGGCGCGTCCATGTCTGCCACCGCGCTCGACTGCATTCGTCGCATGCTGAAGGGCGAAGATGTGAGCCAGGAAAACTCTGGTATGTCCAAGGGTGAATGGCGGGAATTTAAGGCTGTTTTGAATGGCTAGGCCCTGCAATACATCCGAAATTGCCCCTAAATGCCGAATTTCGCAGAAAAAACCGCAGTAAAATGCTTTGACGCGGCTGTCAGAGCGGTTAACGTCGCAGGGTCTGCTACGCCATCCCTATAGGAGGAATTCATGCGTATCCTGTCCTCTCTTGTCACCGCCATTACGCTGGTCGCCGCCCCTGCCGTGGCGGATGGAATGAAATATTACCCCTATCACGGTCATAACTTCTGCCCGGCTGGACTTCAGCCGATTTCGATGGGCGGGGTGATCTGCTGTGGTACGCCCAACACCCATGTGACCTATCGTGAAATGATGCGTCACCCTGCGCCGGTGCGTCACCAGCCTGTCGTTTTCCTTGATAAGGGCGAAACGAGCGCCCCTCAGGTGTGCCAGGAAGGTGAAAAGGGCTGCTGAAGCGGCGGTAATGACCGCAAAACCGAAAGAGCGCTGACCCAAAAGGCGCGCGCTCTTTCTCGCGGATACGCAATGGATACCACCCGCTATGGTTTAGACGCGCACTACTTTGAGTGCACGGTCCCTTCAGCCTTTCGCTTCTGATAAATCAGAGCGCCTTGAGTTCTCCGGCCATCTGGCGCCCGTCACGCCCATCGATCATTTCAAACTCGACCTTTTGATTGTCAGCCAGACCCGTCAGGCCCGCGCGTTCCACAGCAGAGATGTGCACAAACACATCCTTGCCGCCATCATCAGGTGCAATAAAGCCGAAGCCTTTGGTGGTGTTGAACCATTTTACGGTGCCGGTCGGCATGCCGTATCTCCTTCATGTCGTCACTTTCCCGGCCAAGCCGGACATTGGTCGCGAAGATCGGCGCAAGATCGTGCAAGCAATATGCATAAATTCGCTTGTAGCCGGTTCGCCATAAAGATGATTGATCGCGCGGGCCAAAAGGCAAGAAAAACTCACGTGAACTTTTGGTGAATCGGAATTAAACATGCATCCAGAGATTAAAAATTAGGCGGCTTTCCCGATGATACTCTACGGCCTCAAAACCTGCGATACGTGCCGCAAGGCCCTAAAATCACTTGATAATGCGGAGTTCCAAGATGTGCGCGCAGATGGCATTCCGGATGATGTGCTGGCTGCGGCACTAAAGCACTTTGGCATGGACTTGCTGAATACCCGTTCAACCACTTGGCGCGGCCTGTCGGAAGCTGAGCGCGACACTGCGCCGATGGACTTACTGAAGGCACACCCCGCGCTGATGAAGCGTCCGCTGATCGTTAAAGATGGTCAGATGTACCTGGGCTGGAAAAAAGACGTGCAGGACCAATTGCTTGGATGACCGGCCCGACATGCTTACATGGATAAAACGTAACGGAGTAAAAACATGCGCAACGCAGCCCTGATGCTGGGTGTCATTGGTGGGGTCATGGCCATCGTGATCGGGTTTTTCAGCTATGGCTACACAGAGGTGATTGACACCTATGGTGAAATCGAAGGCATTGCCGAACAGGTGGACCGCCGCGAATTGATCCGATTTGTCAGCTTCATTGCCCCCATTCTGGCCATCGCGGGCGGCTCTATGGCGCGGGCGCGGGCACTTTGGGGGGGCATCCTGATGCTGATCTCAGGCGCGATGATGTTTTACGCCTATAATTTCAACGTCTTCACGATGTTCCCCATCGGGTTCGTAACACTTGGCGGTGTCCTCGCTGTTGCTGCAGGCAAGCCCGATGAGGAAAAGGCGCATTTCTAATGCGCCAAATCTGCTTTACTCGGCTGCTGCGGCGTGCATCTGCGCCGCGAGATCGGGTGGCAGGGCATCCTGTGCAAGCGCGGCTTTGACGGCATCCAGCGTCTGCACACTTGTCTGCTTTTCACCCAAGCGCCGCACGGTCACGGTGCCGTCCTCCATCTCCCGCATACCGCAGGCGAGGATCACAGGCACCTTGCCCACAGAATGTTCGCGCACCTTGTAATTGATCTTTTCATTGCGCAGATCGGTCTCCGCCCGCACGCCGACTGCCCGGAGTGCTTCGGCCACTTTCTCCACGTAATCATTGGCTTCAGACACGATGGATGCGACCACCACCTGACGCGGGGCCAACCAGAAGGGCAGTTTGCCCGCGTGTTCCTCGATCAGAATACCGATGAAACGCTCAAAGGACCCGAGCGTCGCGCGGTGCAACATGACGGGCGTCTGTTTCGACCCGTCCGGTGCCACATATTGTGCACCCAGCCGCTCCGGCATGTTGGTATCCACCTGAAGCGTGCCGCATTGCCAATTCCGGCCGATGGCATCGGTCAGGGTAAATTCCAGCTTTGGTCCGTAGAATGCGCCTTCGCCCGGCAGCAGATCGTATTCATACCCCGCCGCGTTGCAGGCATCGCCGAGGGCCTTTTCCAGGACATCCCAGGTTTCATCACTGCCGATGCGCTTTTCGGGCCGGGTGGAGAGTTTCACGGTCCAATCCGTAAAGCCCAGATCGGCATAGACCTTGGCAAGAAAAGAGATGAATTTCTTCGATTCCGACGTCACCTGATCCATCGCGCAGAAAATATGCCCGTCATCCTGCGTAAACCCACGCACGCGCATGATCCCATGCAGCGCGCCTGAGGGCTCATACCGGTGGCACGATCCAAATTCGCAAAACCGCATCGGCAGATCGCGATAGGATTTGATGCCCTGGTTGAACACCTGCACATGGCCCGGACAGTTCATGGGTTTCAACGCATTGATCGCCTTTTCGCGGGCGTGCTCTTCGTCCACTTCCACGATGAACATGTTTTCTTGATACTTGTCCCAATGCCCGCTTTCTTCCCAGAGCGTGCGTTCGACCACCTCGGGCGTGTTCACCTCCAGGTACCCATCGCGGGTCTGCATGCGGCGCATGTAGTCGAGCAAGGTGGTGTAGACCGTCCAGCCATTGGGGTGCCAGAAAATCTGACCGCGCGCGACTTCTTGAATGTGGAAGAGGTCCATTTCTCGGCCAAGCTTGCGGTGGTCGCGTTTGGCAGCCTCCTCCAACATGGTTAGATGCGCTTTCAGCTTTTCCTTGCCGGTGAAGGCCACACCATAGATGCGCTGCAACATCTGGCGGTTGCTATCACCGCGCCAATACGCGCCCGCGATGGACATCAGTTTGAAGGCATCTGCCGGGACCTGTCCGGTATGCTGCAAATGCGGGCCGCGGCAGAGGTCCTGCCAGTCCCCATGCCAATACATCCGCAGAGGTTCATCACCTGGGATGCTTTCGATCAGCTCCACCTTATAAGGCTCGCCTGCGTCGGTGTAATGCTGGATCGCGCGGTCGCGCTCCCACACTTCGGTGCGCACCGGCTCCCGCAGGTTGACGATTTCCTTCATCTTTTTTTCAATCAGGCCAAGATCATCAGGCGTGAACGGCTCCGCGCGGTCAAAGTCGTAATACCAGCCGTTCTCGATAACCGGGCCAATGGTGACCTGCGTGTTGGGCCAGATCTCCTGCACAGCGCGGGCCATGATGTGGGCCAGATCGTGGCGAACCAACTCACTGGCTGGCTCTTCATCCTTCATGGTGTTAATGGCGATTTTGGCGTCGTGCGTGATCGGCCACTGCAGATCCCAGTGTGCGCCATCGACATGGGCCGAAATTGCTTTTTTAGCCAGTGAATTTGAAATAGAGGCCGCGACCTCAGCAGATGTGACGCCTGCGTCAAAGTCACGGGAATTGCCATCGGGGAATGTCAGGGAAATAGAGGCCATCAGCCTTGTCTCCTCGTCGGTTTGGCGCCCACGGAACGCCCGGTTGCGGGTTTGTGCGGGCTCAATGCCGCAGCCCGGGTGCAAAGTCAAGTTGCATGAACTGGACCTGCTAAGTGTCTGAACTGACACGATGCGTACAAATGCATGCCAATTGGGTATACAATGGCGCGCAAACTGGTTTGTAACAGTTTGACGCAGAACGATTTTTCGACATTGATTTTTTTGCCTTATCAAGCGATTTGTTTGGCCTATATACAGATTCACCGCAGCGTGTTGCGCGGAAATCATGGCCCAGATGGGGCAGGCAAACAGGGGATGATCATGGCAGCCTATAACCGGAATTTTGAGCTTTCGGTCGAAGACCTCGAGATCATCGAAACCGCTTTGCGTGACAAAAAGCGGGAATTGTCAGAACAGGCCCATGAAGAGCATTGCGATCTCACTGATGACGTGCGGGTCTGCGAGGAAACCACCGAAGAGGTACGTGTGATCCACGATCTTTTGGGGCGGCTGCACAATCAAAAGGTGTTTTTCCGTCCACGCTGTCAGACCTATATCGGCGGGTAGGATCGCCCATCTGTATTCAATGCGCCGGCCTCTTGAGGCCGGTTTTTTCGTGCTCGTCCGTATGACCGCCCATGCCATTGTATGCGCATGTGTGCAGATGTGCGCAATTGTTCACATTAACATACTGAAATTGAACGATTTTTTTCTTGATGCGGTGTTTGGGCTGTATTAGGTTCGCGGCATTGGCCGATTAGGTCATGTGAGGCAGCGAACAGCATTTCGGGAAGTGGGACATGGAAACCTCTCAGCAACCGTCGCGCGGGGCAAATGACGCGCGGATACCCCAAGACGAAGAACCTTCAGAAGCCAAGAGGTCCACGGGTTGGGCCTCTGCCGCCACGGAACGGCATAACGGGCAGATTGGCACCGGGCTTTTGCACAATATTGAACAACGGCTCGGGTCCATCATGTAGCGCCTGAGGCTTGATCAAAATCCCCTTGAAACACTGGCGTTTTTTCGTCCATCTGTGGGGCAGATGCAAAAGGGGATATGATGGCCGAAGTGCAGTTCCTGGAAGGACCGGACGGACGTCGTTTGGCCTATGCCAAAACCGGTGGACGCGGCCCTGGCGTGGTGTTCCTTGGCGGCTTCAAATCCGACATGGAGGGGACGAAGGCGATCTACCTCGAAGACTGGGCGCAGGCCACCGGGCGGGCGTTTCTGAGGTTTGACTACTCTGGCCATGGGCAATCGTCAGAGGCCTTTACTGATGGGGCGATCGGGGATTGGGCTGCCGATGCCATGGCGGTGATATCCGCAGTGACGGAAGGCCCGCAGGTGCTTGTGGGGTCATCCATGGGCGGTTGGATTTCGCTGCTGGTGGCCCGCGCAATGCCGGAGCATGTGGCCGGAATGGTTACGATTGCAGCAGCGCCCGATTTCACAGAAGACAGCATGTGGGCCGGATTTGATGATGCGCAACGCACCTCCCTTGAGGCCGAGGGACAGGTGGCACTTCCTTCAGACTATGGCGAGCCCTACATCATCACCAAACGGCTGATCGAAGACGGGCGCAGGCACCTGGTGCTGCGAGATGAATTGAAATTACCCTTTCCTGTCAGATCCATGCAGGGCACAGATGATGCGGATGTGGATATGTCTGTGGCGCTGCGCCTGTTGGATCATGCGCAATCACCCGACATGCGCCTGACGTTGGTGGATGGGGCCGATCACCGCTTTTCCGAACCTGATTGTCTGGCGCTGATCACAGATGCGGTGGAAGAGGTGCTGACCCGGATCGGGGCCTGGTGATGGCGGTCGTGCTGCGGGCGACGTGGATGTGCTTGATCGGCTTTGTAGTGCTTTTCGCCCTTGTGATGATCTTCGGCCCGCGTGAGCCTTTGCAGCCAGAAAAATCGTTTGATCGTAAACTCTTGCAGGACGGTGTTGACACCTATCTGCAGCTGCAGGAGGGGCGGTATACCGATATCAAACCGGGTTTGGAAAAGCGTGTCATATGGCGCGCATTGAAGGACGTGCCCAGTGACATTGCGGTGGTCTATGTTCACGGTTTTTCCGGATCGCTGCAATCCATGCGCCCGATGCCCGACCGCGTCGCAGAGGCGCTTGAGGCCAATCTGGTTTTCACCCGGCTGCGTGGCCATGCCCGCGATGGCGATGCACTCGGGCGGGCGCGCGCCAGTGAATGGCGAGAGGATCTGGATGAGGCGTTGGGCATCGCCCGCCATGTGGGGCGAGACGTGGTGATCATCGCCTCTTCAACCGGTGCCAGCATTGTGGTGGCAGCCGCCGCCGATGATCCGTCCGCGATGGAGAGCGTAAAGGGCATGGTACTGATTTCTCCCAATTTCGGCGTGACCGATCCCAAAGCCGCGCTTTTGCACCTGCCTGCCGGGCGGCATTGGGTGCCCTATCTGGCTGGGCGTCGCTGGGGCTTTGAGCCGCAAAACCCGCAGCACGAACGCTTCTGGACGCATCAATACCCCTCGACCGCGCTTTTCCCCATGGCGGCGATTTCCCGTGCCGCGGCGCGCGCAGATCATGGTAATATCGACGTCCCGGTGCTGTTTTACTACTCGGAGGAGGACAAGATCGTGGACGGAACCATCACGACCTCGATCGCGGACAACTGGGGTGGGCCGGTCAGCACCGCTGCGCCAGACCTGGGTGAGGGCATCGATCCGAATGCCCATGTCATCACCGGGGATATCCTGTCACCCGCCAATACCGGCCCTGCTACAGACTTGATCGTGAATTGGGTCAGGGGGCTCTGACATGCGCAGCCCCGCCAGCATGTGGAGCCTTGAGACGCTTGGTCGGGTGCGCCTCAGCAAACATTTCTACATGCGCGATTTTTTGCATTCCGAGATCGGCAGTTTCCACGGTATTCCCAACATCCCCATTGAGCCTGACCTCGCCATAGAAAATGGTCGCCAACTCTGTGAAAAACTGCTGGACCCGTTGCAGGAAACCTTTGGCCGCGTCGCCATACGGTCAGGGTATCGCAGTCCGGAACTCAACAGATTTGGTAATGAAAACAATCTGAACTGTGCCAGAAATGATGTGAATTACGGGCATCACATATGGGATGTGATTGACCACACAGGCCCTGGCGCGGGCACGTCGCTGGTGATTCCGTGGTTTGCCGATCGGTATGCGCAGGGTCGCGATTGGCGGGATCTGGCGTGGTGGATCCATGATCATCTGCCCTATTCCGACATGTGGTTTTTTCCCAAGCTCGCCGCGTTCAACCTGTCATGGCGCGCACTGCCTCGGCGTACGATTTCCAGCTATATCGCGCCAAAGGGCAAGTTGCTTGCTGCCGGGGCGGACCCGTCAGAGGCGCTGGAAAAACGACAGGCACGCTACGCGGATTTTCCGCCTTTGCGCGGCATAAAATACCCCGATTGAGCGTTGCAAATCCCGGCCTCCGCTGGCTATCTGTTTCAAAAGAAAAAGAGGCTTTGATCGATGCAGGATCCTGTGGTGTTTCTTCCGGGGCTTATGTCGGATGCGCGGGTCTTTGAGCCGCAGATCACGGCCCTCAGCCCGATCGTGCCCGTCACCGTGGCCCCCTTGACGGTGGGCGACCGCGTTGAAGAAATCGCTTCCCGTCTGTTGGATGCGCTGCCACGCCGGTTCAATCTGGTTGGTCATTCCATGGGCGGTGTTGTCGCAATGGAGATTTTGCGCCGCGCCCCCGACAGGATCATTCGACTGGTGTTGATGAACACCAATTCGTTGGCAGAAACGCCCCAATCGGCAGGCGATTATGAACCCGTGATCATCAAACTGCGCGCAGGGCGTCTGGATGAAGCGGTAGACATGATCATCCGGCCCGACATTCTGGCCCCCGATCCGGCGCGGGCGCCCGTTCTGGGCCTGATGTTGAACATGGCCACCCATCTGGGTGCAGATACGATCATCCGCCAGATCCGTGCGTTGCAGCGGCGCCGGGATTATCAGGGCGTGTTGCGGCGCTGTCAGGTGCCTGTGCTGGTGCTCTGCGGAGCTTATGATCGTCTGACGCCTGTGAAGCGTCATGAATTGATGGCCGATCTGATCCCGGAGGCGCGACTTCGGGTGTGCCAGGGGTCGGGCCACTTGCCAATGCTGGAACAGCCGGACGAGGTCATTGATGAGCTGTTCCAGTGGTTTCAGGGCGCTGGCGTTCGTAGCTGAGCCTTCAGCAATTTTCTCTACCCGCTCGCTTGGTTGTGAGGACGGTCGCGGCCAAACTGGGGTAAGGTCGCAACATGCAAAACCGTTTCATAGCAAAAACCCCAACCGCAGCGATGCTTTTGGCGTTGACGATGTTGGGGGGCGCGCCGTCCAACGGGGCGGGTGCATGCGCACGGGACGCGATGCTGGTCTTTGATGGCTCTTCGTCGATGGCGGATCTGGGCTTTGGCGCGGAAGGCCCGACCCGGATTGAAGAGGCACGCATCGCAGTGGCAGAAGTGTTGCCCGAAGTGGCCCCGGTGCGCCGGATCGGTTTGATGACCTACGGGCCTGGCTCCACCTTCCTGTGCCAGCGCGTCACCCTGAAACTTCTGCCGCAGGACAACGCCGCGGGTCCGGTCGTGGAGGCGCTCAACCAGATGGAGCCATCGGGCCTGACCCCGCTGACCCTCTCTGTCGATAAGGCCGCCCAAGTGCTTGATTATGAAGAAAAGCCCGGGATCGTCGTGCTGGTCACTGACGGGTCTGAAACCTGCGGTGGCGCGCCCTGCGCCTTGGGCCAAAAACTGGCGGCGGAAGGGCGTGATCTGACCGTCCATGTGATCGGATTTCGGTTGGTGTTCGATCCGTTTTCCTGGAACGGCAAGGATGAAGCGGCTCGGGTGGCGGGCGAAGTGAGGTGTTTGGCGGAGGCTACGGGCGGGCTTTATGTGGCCACCGAAACCGTTGATGAACTGGCCGATGCGCTGCGCCGAACCTTGGGCTGTGCATTGATCGGGTAACCCGCGTTTGACGTTGGCATGCCTGTCCATAAAAACACCCCTGAGTTGACGTTGATAGGAAATTTCTCGCCTAGGGGTTTGACACGACGCAGCGCCATACCCATGTTGGTCGCGGGGAAATCCCCCGTGTTTAAACTTTTTAACCTAATTTCTCGTCGCTTTTTTCTGCGACACAACCGGGGCGATTTTATTTCCCGACGCGTTTATTTTCAGTGACCAGTTCTCGATTGCCCCATTTTTTTAAGGAGATTACCATGCCCGAAGATCGTGCAGAATCCGCCTATCGCTTTCGCATAGAGGCGGCCACCAAGGCCCGCCATCGTGGCCATACCGAACATCACGCCAATCCCGATGAAGCCCGCTACGGCGCGGCCTGCTACCCGATGAATTTCACCAAGGGGCTGGCCCATGACAAACACACGGGGCTTGTTGCCAAGACATCGGATTTTGAGGCCTTGCGCACCGCAATCGACAATGGTTTCGTGGCCCCCTTCACGACCGATGTGCCGGTGCCGCCCGCCTCTGAAGAACATCCTCGCCGCTTGTGGGAGGCGCCCACCGCTGGTTTGGTGCATGAGTTGCAAGGACCTGACCCGCAAGCTGTGACCATGCCACCCGCGCCGGAGCTTGGATCGGATGAGCTGACCTATGAAATGGCGGAGGTGTATGAGCTTGCGTTGTTGCGCGATGAGCCTTTCAAGAATTTCGACAAAGGCAGCGCATCAAAGCCCATCAGTGATGCAATCTGCCGCCTTGATGCACTGCCCTTTGCCAAGGCTGATTTTCCCGGTTCGCGGGGTCGCAAAACCGGCGCACCCAAAAAGCACGACCGCCAGACGCTCTTTCGCGGGTCCAGCCCGGGGGTCGACAAGGGGCCGTACCTGTCGCAGTTCCTGCTGATCGGCACCCGTGATCGGACGCAGGACGGGTTGATCGACTTTGGCGCACAAACCATTGATCAACGCGTTTTGCAGGCCAGTGAAAAAGACGACTACATGGCGAACTGGGCAGCTTGGCTCAAGGTGCAGAACGGGTATGAGCCGCGGGATCCGGGCACTCTGGGTCAGGATATTCTGCCCGATGGGGACGGCCTCAAGCGGCGGCTCATCTGCACGCCGCGCGATCTTGCGACTTACGTGCATGTGGATGCGCTGTATCAGGCTTACCTCAACGCCTGTCTGATCCTGCTGGGTCAGAATGCGCCTTTTGATCCGTCCTTCGATCTGCAATCCGGGTTGGTTGGAGAGCTTATGACCAATGCCAACCCCAAGCAGTTCACGCGGGTCAATGCCGGTGGTTTTGCACTGTACGGTGGGCCGCATATCTTGAGTCTCGTGACGGAAGTGGCCACGCGCGGGCTGAAGGCCGTGCGTTTTCAGAAGTTCAACGTGCATCTTCGCCTGCGGCCCGAAGCCTTGGCCGCGCGGGTTGTCAAAGCCGATGCCATAGAAGGGCGTTACCCGACGATTTGTGGACGGCTGAGCGACATGTCCAATGATCTAGGCGATGGCATGGCGGCGCATCTGAAGGACAAAAAGGATGCACCCCATCACCTGAGCACGTTGGCGGCTGTGACCGATCACAACCAAAACCTCGCCAATGGCAATGGCAGTGATGAAGCGCTTCTGCCCATGGCGTTTGAGGAAGGCTCGCCTATGCACCCGACCTACGGGGCGGGGCATGCCACGGTTGCGGGGGCCTGTGTCACGATGCTCAAGGCGTTCTTTGACACCTCTGCCGTCTTTGTTGTGGTTCAAAAGGACAAGAAAGCCCCGAAAGTTGGGCGTTTCTGGAACAAGGATCAGATCCTGAAGGAGCTGAAGGATTCAGACGATAAGTCCATCATCCTGGCCGGTGCCTTCGTGCCAGACCCTGACCTCGACGGCGATCAGAAGCTTGATTTTGACACTTACGGACAGTTCAAGCGTGACGATCACGGCAAGCTGCACTACCACTCCAAGAAGGACCATTGCCCGCTCACGCTGGAAGGCGAGCTCAACAAGCTCTGCGCCAACATCTCGATCGGGCGTAACATGGCCGGTGTGCATTACTACTCTGACTATTACGACAGCGCGCGGATGGGTGAAGAAATCACCATCGGCATCCTTGAGGAGCAGGCACTGGGTTACAAGACCGACCCGTTCGTGATGTCCCTGCCGACATTCGATGGAAATTCCGTGCGGATTGGTCGCCGGTGACGCACCGTGCAGGTCCGCCTTCTGGCGGGCCTGCGCCTTAGACGGCTTTGAGCGCCGGTTTGGCTTTCTTTGCCTTGGTCTTTTTCGGTGATGTGCGGTTGCGCGCGGCCGGTGCTTCCGAGTTGGCGTCGATGAAATCCAGTACCAAAGGTCTGATATTGTTGCGCCAAGATTTACCCGCAAATATTCCGTAATGCCCGGCCTCAGGCTCCACGTAGCTGGCCTTCTTGCTTTCATCGAGCCCGGTCAGCAGGTGGAGTGCCGCCACGCATTGCCCCGGCGCGGAAATGTCATCCTTGCCGCCTTCCACGGTTTTCACGGCCACATTGGCGATCTTGCCAATGTCGACATGATGCCCGTCTACGGTGAATGCATTGCGCGCAATCTCCCCGTTCTTGAAGATGCGTTCGACGGTCGAAAGGTAGAACTCCGCCGGCATATCCATCACGGCCAGATACTCATCGTAGAATTTGTTGTGCTTGTCGTGGTCACTGGCTTCGCCCTGCGCCACGCGGCTGATCTGATCCGAAAAGGCACGGCTGTGGCGGTCTGCGTTCATCGACATGAATGAGGCAAGCTGCAAAAGCCCCGGGTAAACCATTCGGCCCACCCCTTTGTATTTGAAGCCCACGCGCTGGATCATCGTCTCGGTCAGCTGACCCATGGTCACACGGCGACCGAAATCTGTCACTTCCGTGGGCGACGCATCGGGATCGACCGGCCCGCCAATAAGGGTGAGGGTGCGCGGCACACTGTCGGGATCGTGCTCTGACAGATAAGCGGTGGCCGCAAGCGCAAGCGGCGCGGGCTGGCACACTGCGATCACGTGCAGATCGCTGCCAAGCTCCTTCATGAAATCGACCAGGTATGTCGTGTAGTCTTCCACATCAAAATTGCCTTCAGACACCGGAATATCGCGGGCATTGTGCCAGTCGGTGACAAAAACGTCACAGTCAGGAAGCAAGGATCGCACGGTGGAGCGAAGAAGCGTCGCGTAATGACCCGACATTGGTGCGATCAGCAGAACGCGGCGGTCCATGTCCGCCCGGCCAGCAACGTCGAATCGCACCAGATCGCCAAAGGCGCGCTCTAAAACGGGTTCAACTCGGATCAGGTGATCGCGTCCATCCTCGCCTGTAATCGATTCAATACCCCAGTCCGGTTTGACCACCATTCGCTGAAAGGTACGTTCTGTCACCTCACCCCATGCGGCCATCCATTGAAAAGCGGGGTTCGGCACCATAGAAAAGAGGGGGTAAGAGGACATGGAGAGCGCTGTGGCACCCAGCCACTGGTTCGTATTGCGGAGGGTTTCCATCCAATCGTAAGTCACCATGTAGCGCATCGTCGTCTCCTTGAACCGGTCTTGATCGTCGCACTGCTCTCCCCAACGGAGCGACGAAAATGCTGCATAGCAGAAACTTAGAAGGTTAACATTCAGATGGCAACGGCGAACGGCCCATCCGGTAAAGAACTCCAAAAACTGAATGCCAACCTGGAACGGGTGGAGGAGTTATCCACGCGGCTGGTGCAGGCACTGTCTGATCGCAACCCGGCCAACCCCACCTTGAACAGCCCCGGCAATGACCTTTTTGCGCAGGCGGCGACCTCTTTCTGGAAGGATATGTTTGAAAATCCGGGCCGGATGTATGAACAACAGCTGGAATTTTGGGGCAAATCAGTGCGCCATTTCATGGATGCTCAGCACGCACTGGCCACAGGTCGTGCGCCCGAGGAGGATGGCAGCGAGGATCTTTTGAAAGGCGACAAGCGCTTTTCAAACCCGCTTTGGGATACGCACCCTTACTTCCACTACATCAAACAGCAATATGCGCTCAATAAGCACGCCGTGGAACAGGCGGTGGCCGAGATTGAGGATATGCCGCCCAAGGAAAAGCGGCGGTTGGAGTATTTTTCGCGCCAGATCATCGACATGATGGCGCCGACGAATTTTCTGGGCACTAACCCTGATGCGCTGGAAAAAGCCGTCGAAACCGAAGGCGAAAGCCTTGTGCGGGGCCTCGAAAATTTGGTCGCGGATCTGGAGGCCAATCGCGGCGAAATGGTCGTGCGGCTGGCTGATGAAAGCGCATTTGAGCTAGGCACAAACATCGCCACCACGCCGGGTGAGGTTGTTTACCGTAATGATATGATGGAACTGATCCAGTACGCACCCGCGACAGAACAGGTGCACAAGACCCCGCTGGTCATCTTCCCGCCCTGGATCAACAAATACTACATTCTAGATCTCAAGGCCCAGAACAGCCTGATCAAATGGGTGGTGGAGCAAGGCTACACCCTCTTTGTTGTGTCCTGGGTGAACCCGGATGCCAGCCATTCTGACATCGGCATGGGGGATTACATTGAGAAAGGCTATCTGATCGCCTTTGATCAGGTGAAGGCGATCACGGGCGAAAAACAGCTCAACGCAGTGGGCTATTGCATCGCAGGAACCACGCTGCATCTGACACTGTCTTTGTTGGCCAAAAAGGGTGATAAAACGGTCAAATCAGCGACCTTCTTCACCGCGCTGACTGATTTCTCCGAGCAGGGGGAATTCACGCCGTTCCTGCAAGACGATTTCGTCGATGGGATTGAGGAAGAAATCAATGATCAGGGCGTGCTGCGATCCTTCATCATGGGGCGCACGATGTCGTTTTTGCGCTCCAACGACCTGATCTACACGCCTGCTGTGAAAAGCTACATGATGGGGGAAGCGCCGCCCGCCTTTGATCTGCTCTATTGGAACGGGGACGGGGCGAACCTGCCCGGACGCATGACGATGGAATATCTGCGTGGGCTTTGCCAAAGCAACGACTATGTTGGTGAAGGCTTTGAATTGCTTGGGGAAAAGCTGTCGATCAAGGATGTAACCGTGCCGATCATGTCCGTGACCTGTGAGACGGACCACATCGCCGCCTGGAAGGACTGCTACCGCGGCTTCCAGCAGACGGGATCTAAGGATCGGACCTTCATCGTCTCTGAATCCGGCCACATCGCGGGTATCGTGAACCCTCCGAGCAAGAAGAAATACGGCCACTACACCAACAACGATCTGAGCGGCGATGCGGATGCATGGTTTGAGGCGGCGGAGTATACCGAAGGCTCATGGTGGACCCGATGGGAAGGATGGCTCAAGAAACGCTCCGGCAAGATGGTTCCTGCGCGGGAACCGGGTGGGCCTGATCATCCCGCGTTGGAACCCGCGCCCGGAAAATATGTGCGCCAGAAGGCAGCGCGGTAGCGCTTTAGGCCATCATTTCCTTGGTCGCGGACAGCTTGATGTCCGGGTAATCCCGCTCGACCCGGTCGATATCCCACTGCAAGCGGGTCAGATACACCACGTCTCCGTCATGATCATGGGCGATGTGTTGTTTGTTGCCGTCCAGAAACGCATCCAGTGCCTCTTTCGGCCCTGTAGCCCAGCGGGCAGACGTAAACTGAGACCCCTCAAACCGCACCGGCAGCCCATATTCCAACTCAATCCGGCTGCCCAGAACTTCGAATTGCAAGGCGCCCACGACGCCCACAATGAACCCTGACCCGAAACTGGGTTTGAATACCTTTGCCGCCCCTTCTTCTGCAAACTGCATCAGCGCTTTCTCTAAGTGCTTGGATTTTAAAGGATCTCCGGCACGGCAGGATTGCAGGAGTTCCGGCGCGAAGGAGGGGATGCCGGTGACGCGCAGGGCTTCGCCTTCGGTCAGGGTGTCGCCGATGCGCAGCTGGCCATGGTTGGGGATGCCGATGATGTCGCCCGCCCAGGCCTCTTCCGCGAGTTCGCGATCGGCGGCGAGGAAGAGGACGGGCGCGGAGACGGTCATGGGTTTCTTGGACCGTACATGGGTCAGTTTCATGCCGCGTTTGAAGTGGCCGGATGCCATGCGGAGGAAGGCCACACGGTCGCGGTGCTTGGGGTCCATATTGGCTTGCACTTTGAAGACAAAGCCGGAAACCTTTGATTCTTCTGGGGAAATCTGACGCGGTTCCGCCGACTGCGGCTGTGGTTCCGGGCCAAGGGAGCCGATCCCGTCCATCAGTTCTTTGACCCCGAAAGAGTTGATCGCAGAGCCGAACCAGATGGGGGTCATATGGCCCTCAAGCACCGATTGCGGTTCAAGCGTGGGCAGAAGCTCCCGCGCCATTTCCACCTCTTCGCGCAGTTGGTCGATGAGGTCTGCTGGGACGTGGTCTTCGAGCTTGGGATCATCCAATCCATTGATTTCTATGGTTTCTGCCACCTTGTTGCGGTCGGCGCGATCCATCAATTCCAACCGGTCATTGAGCATGTCATAGCAGCCAATGAAATCGCGCCCAGATCCGATGGGCCAGGAGGCGGGGGTGACGTCTATGGCCAGCATCTCCTGAATTTCGTCAATGATCTCAAAGGTGTCGCGGCTTTCGCGATCCATCTTGTTGCAGAAAGTCAGGATCGGCAGGTCGCGCAGGCGGCAAACCTCAAAGAGCTTCTGGGTCTGGCTTTCCACACCCTTTGCGCCGTCGATGACCATCACGGCGGCGTCCACGGCAGTGAGCGTGCGGTAGGTGTCTTCTGAGAAATCCGAGTGGCCGGGGGTATCCACGAGGTTAAAGCGGAAGTCTCTGAAATCAAACGACATTGCTGATGCCGACACTGAGATCCCGCGATCCTTTTCCATCGCCATAAAGTCCGACCGCGTGCGTCGCGCTTCACCCTTGGCGCGCACCTGACCAGCCATCTGAATGGCCCCGCCGAAAAGCAAAAACTTCTCGGTCAGGGTCGTCTTGCCCGCGTCTGGGTGCGAGATGATCGCAAAGGTGCGGCGACGGGCAATCTCGGGCGGTAGATCGGGGCGGTTTTGGGCGGGATCGGACATGGTGGCGCTATAGAACGGGTGGGATTTCGGTGCAAGATGGCCAAGGCCAGTCCTTCACGTTGAAGCGAGGTTTGATCGCCGATCGGCCAATGCAAGAGGGCTTTGTCCCTTTGTGCTCCACCAAAGAAATTTGCGGCAGAAGGATAGGACGCGTTGGGCGTCAAATCTGTTCGATCGTCACCGCGTCGCTTGCATAGAAAGCGATATGGTTTTGGATTTGGGCCACGTCGTCTTTAGGGGCTTCATAGCTCCACGCGGCGTTTTCGAGCGTGGTGCTTTTGGTGACGATGGAGAAATAGGATGCGTCGCCCTTGTGGGGACAATGCGTGGCTTTCTCCGTTGCATCAAGAAAGGCCATCGCCACATCGTCACGCGGGAAATAAATCACGTCGGGGTAACTGCCCTCGCTCAGAGCAAGTGCGGTTTTGCTTTCCACCAGAATGGCGCCACCGGCGCGCACCGTCCAGGTGCCGGATGCTTTGCGGATAGTGATCTGGGCCATGGGTGTCCTCCGTTAGATCGGTGCAGTCGCGCGGTTCAGCCAGTCGGCTGCCGCTTCTGAGAGCTGCGGCGCGACCTTGTCGCGGCACGTTGCGTGGTAATCGTTGAGCCAGTCGCGCTCGCCTTGTGACAGCATGGATGGGTCGATCAGACGTTGGTCGATGGGCACGAAATTGAGTGTCTCAAAGCAGAGCTTGCCGGTCGCATCGCCGGTCTTGAGCGGGGTGGCCTCGGTGACCACCACGATGTTTTCAATGCGGATACCAAAGGCGTCTTTTCGGTAATAGCCTGGCTCATTGGACACGATCATGCCAGGCTCCAGCGGCACCTCGGACACTTTTGAGAGACGCTGCGGGCCTTCGTGGACGCAAAGCGCGACGCCCACGCCGTGGCCCGTCCCGTGGGCGTAGTCCTGATCGGCCAGCCACAGAGGGTAGCGGGCCAGCGCATCGAGATCGCGACCCGCGTACCCTTCTGGCCAGCGCAGCCGGGAAATGGCGATCATGCCTTGCAACACGCGGGTGAAAGCTGCTTTTTCATCTGTCCCGGGCGTGCCGATGGAAAGCGTGCGGGTGATGTCGGTGGTGCCGTCTTCGTACTGACCGCCGCTGTCGAGGACCAGAAGTTCGCCGTCGAGAAGCTGACGGTTGGTGGCGTCGGTGACGCGATAATGGGGCAGGGCACCGTGAGGGCCGGAACCTGCGATCGTGTCAAAGCTGATGTCGAGGAGCGCACCGGTGGCGGCGCGGCACTCTTCGAGTTTGCGGACGATGTCGATCTCTGTGGTGGTCGCGGGACGCGCCTCATCAAACCATGTCAGAAATTCGCACATGGCGGCGGCATCGCGCAGGTGGGCGGCGCGGGTGGCGGCGATTTCCACCTCGTTCTTGCGGGATTTGGGCAGGAGGCAGGGGTCTTCGCCCCAAGCGGTGTCGCGGTTTGATGCTTCGCGGGATTGGGCGAAGATGATGGGGGCGGAGGATTTGTCGAGGCGCAGTGTGCCGCCGAAGGACTCAGCGGCCTCGAAAACGCTGTCATAGGGCGCGATTGTAACGTCATTGCCCAGATGGGCGCGGACGGTGTCGTCGAGCTTGGCCGCGTCCACGAACAGCGTGACACGCGCGTCGTCGTGCAGCAGCGCAAAAGCGTGGGGGATCGGGTTGCGGGGGATGTCAGAGCCGCGAACATTCAGAAGCCACGCGACGGCGTCGGGCAGGGTGATCAGGGCACCGTTGTGGCCCTCTGCCACCAGATCATCGGCAAGGCGCGCGCGTTTGCTGGCATGAGGTTCACCTGCAAGATCAATGGGTTGCACGCGGATCGCACCAACGGGTGGGGCCGGGCGGTCGGACCAGAGCGTATCGATTGGGGTTTCCTGCGGCGTGAGTGTGAAGCTTTTTGGCAGGCCGTCGCGCAGTTTTTCGATTTCTGCGCCTGTATGCAGCCGCGGATCATAGGTGACGGTGCCGCCTTCGGGCAGGGTGTCTTTGAGCCATTTGGCGGGCTTGGTGGCGGGCCATGCCACTGGCGTGAAGGCGCGCGTGTCGACCTGCGCGCGGACCTGTTCGGTGTAGCGGCCATCGACGAAGACCCCCGCGCTGTCCTGCGTTGCGATGCAAAAGCCAGCAGAGCCTGTAAACCCGGTAAGCCATGCCAACCGTTCATCGCCTGGGGCCACGTATTCGCCCTGATGGATGTCGGCGCGGGGGATCAGGGTGGCGGCGATATCATTAGTTTTCATATGCGCGTGCAGGGCCGCAAGGCGGGGCGGGCCCTGATCCGGGTGGGCGGTTTCTGAAAAGCTTTGGAACAACGGGAACCTTCGCGTTTGGTTGGCGACAGGTGACCAAAAATTACCCGGGGACGCAATCGCGTTTTTGGGTCCTCAGTCCAGATTACCCCAGCGGTTTGCGCATGATGATGAAAGTTGGGCGGGTGTAGCCATCGTGGGCCGCTTCGGCCGTTTTGACAAAGCCCATCCGATCAAAAGTGACGTGGTTTTCGGTCAACTCAATCCGGGTTTCCAGCTCTAGCGCGGGGAGGTTGAGGGCGTGGGCGCGGATTTCAGCGTGCTGGATCAGTTTGCGGGCGAGGCCGCGGCCACGCTGCTGTTCATCGACGGCCAATTTGCTGACGTAAAGCACCTCCGGTTTCGGGGTGAGGAAGATGCAGGCGGTAATCGGTGTACCGAGGGTCCAGACCTCTGCCCTGCGGCAGTGTTCTGCGATGGCGTCCACGGTAAGGCGATGCATGGAGGAGGGAGGATCGATCTGTCCGTCCATGAAGGCAAAGCTGCGTTGTATAAGCGAAAGCACGTCCGGGATTGCGGCGCTTTCAGCAGACAGAAGGTTTGGCTTTTGCATGGCTTGGCCTTTGCGGCTGGGCTTGCTTGGGATCAACTCGCTTTGCGCATACCCATGACGCGTGCGCGGGCGCGGGGGTCAGAATCGAAAAGCGCGGCCAATTGTTCGGTCATGGCCCCGGCCAGTTGATCGGCATCCGTGATGGTGACGGCGCGTTCATAGTAGCGCGTGACGTCATGCCCGATGCCGATGGCGAGCAATTCCACCTGGCGGCGTTTTTCCACCATGGAGATCACATCGCGGAGGTGTTTTTCCAAGTAATTTGCGGGGTTTACTGACAGGGTGCTATCATCCACCGGCGCGCCATCGGAGATCACCATCAGGATCTTGCGCGCCTCACGGCGGGACGTGATGCGCTTGTGTGCCCATTCGAGGGCTTCCCCGTCTATGTTTTCCTTGAGCAGCCCTTCTTTCATCATCAGGCCCAAATTGTTCCGGGTCCGCCGCATGGGCGCGTCGGCGGACTTGTAGATGATGTGGCGCAGGTCATTCAGCCGCCCCGGCAGTTGTGGGCGGCCGTCGCCCAGCCAGGTTTCGCGGCTCTGCCCGCCTTTCCAGGCACGGGTCGTGAAGCCAAGGATTTCGACCTTCACCTGGCAGCGTTCAAGGGTTTTCGACAGGACATCTGCGCAGATGGCGGCGATGGAGATGGGCCGCCCGCGCATGGAGCCGGAATTGTCGAGGAGGAGTGTTACCACGGTGTCGCGGAACTCCATATCCTTTTCGACTTTGAAGCTGAGCGGGGTGGTGGGGTTGGCGACCACGCGGGCAAGGCGACCGGCATCCAGAATGCCCTCTTCGCGGTCAAATTCCCACGAGCGGTTTTGCTGCGCCTGAAGGCGGCGTTGCAGTTTGTTGGCGAGCCGGGAGACGGCGCCCTTAAGCGGTTCCAGTTGCTGGTCAAGATAGGCACGCAAGCGTTCAAGCTCGACGGGTTCGGCCAGATCTTCGGCCATGATCTCTTCGTCGAACTTGGTGTCGTAGACGTTGTAATCGGGATCGGCCTCGGAGAAGGGTGCGGGGGGCGGGGGCTCATAAGGGGCCTCGCCTTCCGGCATTTCCATGTCCTCAGAGAGTTCCTCTTCGGCCATGTCATCGACGCTGACTTGCGCCTGCGCGTCGTCCATTTGTTGTTCTTGCGATTGCTCGGCCTCGGCGTCCATTTCCGAGTCGACGCTGTCATCCTGACCAGTGCTATCGGGCTGATCCTCTTCCGGCGTATCCTGTTCGGCGTCGGGGACATCTTCGTCGTCGATCGCATCCGGGTCATCGCCCAACTGATCGCCGTAGCCCAGATCGTCGATGATCTGACGGGCGAAGCGCGCAAATTCGGCCTGATCTGAAAGCTTTTCCTGCAGGTCTTCGAGCGTGCCGCCCGCGTTGTCTTCAATGAAGCCGGACCAGAGCTCCATCACGTTCTGTGCGCCCTTGGGCAATTCGCGGCCAGTGGCCAGATGGCGGACAAGATAGCCTGCCGCGACGGGCAAGGGGGCATCTGCGGAATTGGTGATCGTGTCATAGCCGCGTTTGAGCGCATCTGCACCGATCTTCGCGTCGATATTGCTGGCCGTGCCGGGCATTTCGCGAGCGCCCATCGCTTCGCAGCGGGCCGTTTCCATGGCGTCATAAATCTCGCGCGCCATGTCGCCGGAGGGGCAGTATTTGCTGTTGAGCGCGGTGTCGTGGAATTTGTGCTTGAGCGCCAGCGCGTCCGCTGTGCCGCGTGCCTGCAGCACCTCATCGCGCGTCATGCGGCGGCTGACCTGGGGCAGGCGCATGTTGTCGCCTGCGAGCCCCGACGGGTCGACCGAATAGCTGACCGACAGCTCCGGGTCGTCGGCCATGACTTTGGTGGCCTCGGCGAGGGCTTTCTTGAATGGCTCGGCTGGGTTGTCGGATTGGGCCATTTCGTGTCTCTTGCGCGTCGCTCGTCCGCCCTTGCGGGCGGTCTCGCTTAGCCTAGGCTGGTGCTTGCGGCACTTTCGGGGAGTTCTTCGTCAAAGCAGCGCTGGTAGAATTCGGCCACGGTTTGGCGCTCCAGCTCATCGCATTTGTTGAGGAAGCTGAGGCGGAACGCATAGCCCACGTCGCGGAAGATATGCGTGTTTTGCGCCCAGTTGATCACCGTTCGGGGGCTCATGACGGTCGAGAGATCGCCATTCATGAACGCGGTCCGCGTCAGGTCGGCTACGGTGACCATCTGGCTGATCTGTTGACGGCCTTTGTCTGTGTTGAAGAGCGGGTTCTTGGCGATCACAATCGCGGTTTCGGCGTCATGGCTGAGATAGTTCAGCGTGGCCACCATCGACCAGCGGTCCATCTGCGCCTGGTTGATTTGCTGCGTGCCGTGGTAGAGCCCGGTCGTGTCGCCCAGACCCACCGTGTTCGACGTCGCAAAGAGGCGGAAGCACGGGTGAGGCGTGATGATTTCGTTCTGGTCCAGCAGCGTCAGCTTGCCGTCATGTTCCAGCACGCGCTGGATCACAAACATCACATCGGCGCGGCCTGCATCGTATTCGTCGAAGACAATCGCCACGGGGTTGCGCAGTGCCCAGGGCAGGATGCCTTCGTGGAATTCGGTCACCTGCATGCCATCGCGCAGTTTGATTGCGTCTTTGCCGATAAGGTCGATCCGGCTGATATGGCTGTCGAGGTTCACGCGCACGGCAGGCCAGTTGAGACGTGCGGCCACTTGTTCGATATGAGTGGATTTGCCAGTGCCGTGGTACCCTTGGATCATCACGCGGCGGTTGGCGGTGAACCCGGCGAGGATGGCCAGCGTGGTATCGGGGTCGAATTTGTAGGTGTTGTCCACCTCCGGCACACGGTCTGTGGCTTCAGCAAAGCCTTTGACGACCATGTCCGTGTCGATGCCGAATACGTCCCGAACAGAGATTTCTTCTGTGGGTTTGACGCTCGTGTCGGTCATTCCATCCGCCATGGTCCGGATCCTTCAATTTCGGGTGGGCTGTGTTGCTCCACCACGTGCAACATAACGCGGACGAGGGCAAGGGGTAGGGCCAGAATTTCCCGATGAAGACGTTACTCTGGTCTGGCCGTGGCGGTTGCTTCGCGCACAGAGCGCGGCGCGCGCCCGAACTGTCCGGAAAAGGCGCGCGACAGTGCCTCGGGTGATCCGTAGGCATAGCGTGCGGCCACCCGCGCGATCCGATCGCCGCGTTCGATGTCCTGTTTGGCCAAAACCAGCCGCCAGTGGCGCAGGTAGCTGAGCGGTGTTTGACCCACACGGGTGCGGAAAATGTGGGAAAACCGGCTGACCGACAGACCCGCCTCCGCAGCCAGTTGGTCCAGCCGCCATGGGTGGCCGGGCCTGTCATGGATGGCCACGACAGCGCGACTGAGGCGCGGATCAGACAGGGCTGCAAGGAGCCCCACACGCATGCCACCCGTTTCGATTTGCGCCCGCATCAGGCGCACGATCAGAACCTCACCCAAGCGGTTGAGCACAGAGGCCACGCCGCATCTTGCAGCCTGCATTTCTGAGATGAAGAGCCGTGCGATTGCCTGCATTTCGGGGTCATCTGAGAGGTCAAAGAGAATTTCACCGGGCAGCGCTGTCAAAAGCGGGTTGTCCGCACCGCCCCAACTGACATGGGCATGGGCCAGCGCCGTTTGATCAGGCAGGGCGTCGGTTGTCATGCATAAACAGGACGGTGCATCTGTGGACCCCAAAATGCAGAAATTCGCCTTTTCCGGAGTAGAGGGCGCCACGGTCAACTCGAAGCGGGCCATCAGGGCAGACAGACGATCAAGGCGTGACAAACAGTAATTCCGATCATGTATTTGGTGATTTCATGATCAGATATTCTGATACTGGCCTCCCAGTCAACCACCTCGAAAGGATGTTCACATGTTGATCCCCCGTCAGAAAACCCCTGATCTGAGCCTGCCCACGCTGGAACATGGCGTGTTTGATCTAAGCCAAGAAACCGCCGAACGTGGCACTGTGATCTGTTTTTACCGCGGGCTGCATTGCCCGATCTGCGCTAACTATTTGACGGAACTGGAAAAGCGCGTGGATGATTTTGCAGAACGCGGCGTGGCGACAATTGCAGTCAGTTCCGATGGTGAAGAGCGCACGCGCCAGATGGCCGAGAAGATTTCTGCCGAGAAGCTGCGCTTTGGCTATGATCTGTCGTTGCCCAAGGCGAAGGAATGGGGGCTTTACATCTCCACCTCGCGCGGGAAGACATCCATTGGGATTGAAGAACCTGCGCTGTTTTCCGAGCCGGGCCTGTTCATGGTGACACCGCAGCAGACGCTATATTACGGATCGGTGCAGACTATGCCTTTTGTGCGACCGCATTTCTCGGAACTGGTGTCGGCGCTCGATTTTGCCATTGCCAATGAGTACCCGGCGCGGGGGGAATACACAGGCGAGGTTTGAGTCTGGCCGATCGCATCGGGGCTCTGCCCCGCCGCCTGACAGCGCCCCCCCGGGATATTTCTGGCCAGAAAAAGCAAGCGCGCGTGTCTCTTCTGGCCGAAATATCCCCGGCCCGAATATGAGCTGGGGCAAGAAATCTCTTACTTGAAGTTTCGGCTTTCCTTGATCTGGTCCCACGCCCAGACAACCTGTTGCAGCTGCTCTTCCTGGCTTCGGTCCCCGCCATTGATGTCGGGGTGAAGCACTTTGATGAGCGCTTTGTAAGCTTTACGGATTTCCTGTTTGGTCCAGTTGTCCTGAGCCTCCAGGATATCCATGGCGCGGCGTTCTGTGGGGGGCAGTTTGCGTTTTACGCCGCCGCCACGCCCAGGGTTCTGCGTGGCATTGCCGCCCAGCACCTGATGGGGGTCTTCAATGCCCAGCCGGGCCCAGGCGCGCGCTTCAGGGTCGGTGATTGGGCGCGTCTGGCGTTCCCAAACCTTGTCCTTGGACATTTGCGCGTTCATCTCCGCCTCGGTCGTGCCGTCGAAGAAATTCCACTGGGCGTTGTATTCACGTGCGCAGTCTTTGCAAAACCAGAAAAAGTCATCCAGCACATCCGGCGCTTTGGGCGCGCGGTAAAGACCGGGCTCACTACAGCCTTCTTTTTCACATATCCGTTTTGATGTCTCGGACGCGCCAGACATGCCACGCCGCCCGCGAGGATTCTTCTTCTTGGAGGCGCCGACGGAGATATCGAAACCGAATGGATCTTCCTTGGTCATGCGCCTCTCCTTTGTGGTGCCATTTCGAGTCGGAGCATGGAGTTTAGATCACTCAGCCCCGATTTGAAGTGTTTTCCGGCCAGACTTGGCCAGAAAGTGCCCTGGTGCGACGATTATTTTGCACAAGTCCCGATAGATTTGCGGGGTCCTTAGCGCCGGTCGTCTGTTCCGCCTGCATCTTCGCCGTGGACACGGGGCGCGCTGAGCGGAGGGGCACCGGTGTCATCGCCGCGACGGGCAGGGGCGACGAGGGAGAACCGGGCGCCGCGTTCCGCTTCGCGGGCCTCCTCATAGGTGGGTTCGGGATCTGGCTGCGGTGCGGGCTGTGGCGCGTATTGCGGCTCTGGCTCTTGGTAGCTATGGGTCTGATATTCCGTTTGCGGTTCAGGCTGTGGTTGTGGCGCGGCAAAGCGGGCCTCTGCTGCAGCATCGCTGTCATCAAGATGCGTCGGGACATCGACGACGGCGCGGCGGAACACCAGCACAGTGCGGTAGACCGTCTGAGTGGATCGAAGGCCGCGGCGTTCTTCGCTGGGCAGGATGTCGGCGCGCAGGTATTCCCAGCCATCCGCGCCATAGGTGTTCATTGCTACCTCAAGCCCGTACGCGAACTTGGCCTCAGCGCCTTTGATGCCCGGGGTTTTGCGGGGCGGGGCCGGTGTGGGGACAACCTTGTATTCGTACTGCATGCATGCGCCTGTCTTTTTGGATCGTCGGAAACATTAACGGGTTTTGGGCCGAGACCCAATGGCAATTCGCCGCATCCGTCTAACGGTGCGACCTGGGGTCAAAAGCGTCGCGCAAACCGTCGCCCATGTAGTTGATGCTGAGGACAGTCAGTGAAATGGCAAGGCCGGGCCATATGACCCTTTCGGGGTAGTCTGCGATGTAGACTTGCGCGTCGCTCAGGAGCCTTCCCCAGGTGGGGAAATCAGGGGGAAAGCCTAGGCCAAGAAAGGAGAGCGCGCTTTCCGTGATGATGGCGTTGGCGATGCCGAGGCTGGCGGAAACCAAAATGGGGGACAGGATGTTGGGCAAGACGTGGCGCGTCACAAGTGCGGTGTCGCGCGTGCCAATAGAGCGCGCGGCGAGGATGAAATCGCGTTCCTTGAGCGCCAGCACCTCGGCGCGGACAACGCGGGCGGTGGCCATCCAACTGGTCAGACCGATGGCCACGACGACCAGCAGGAAAATGCCGGTTTCCAGCCCGAAGGCGGCGGAGAGGGCTTCGCGGAATAGCATCACCATGACCAGTAGGAGCGGCAGGAGCGGCAGGGAGAGAAAGAGGTCGGTCAGGCGCATGAGCGGGCCGTCGAGCCAGCGGATGAAGCCTGCCAGCACACCAATGAGTGTGCCGAGGACTAGGCCCAATGCCATGGCCGTGAGCCCTACGGTGATGGAGATGCGCCCGCCTGCCAGCACGCGAGCGAGCGTGTCGCGGCCCAATTGATCGGTGCCGAAAGGATGTGCCCAGCTTGGGCCATGATTGCGGATGCGGGCGTCGATAAAGCCAGGATCTATGCGCCAGAGAAGCGGGCCAATGAAGACGGCCAGAAGGATGACCGCGAAGACCACCGCGCCGATCAGCGCGCCGCGGTGGCGAGTGAACTCATCCCATGCGTCACGCCAAGGGGATCTTGGTGGTGGAAGCGCGCCGTCAGTCATAACGGATCCGTGGGTCGAGCGCGCCATAGAGCAGATCGGCGATGATGTTGAAGAGGACGATCAGCACGGCCAACATGAAGGTGACCGTCTGCACCGTGGGCAGGTCATTGGCGTTGATGGCCGAGATCAGCAATTGACCCAACCCGTTCACGCCGAAGATTTGTTCGGTGATTATGGCGCCGCCAAAGACTTGCGGCAGCCCAAGCGCGATGACCGTGACCACGGGGATCATGGAGTTGCGCAGAACATGGACCATCACGACCGACCATTCCGATAGCCCCTTGGCGCGCGCGGTGCGGACGTAGTCCTGGCCCAAAGCCTCCAGCATGGCAGATCGCATGAAGCGGCTCAGTTGGGCGGTGGTTTGGAGCGCCAAAACCATGACGGGCATGACCATTTGCTTGAGCTGGATTTTAAAACTCTCCCAGTCGCTGACCACATGGGTCGTGTCGTAGATCGAGGGCAGAAGTTCCAGCTGCACCGAAAAGATCAGGATCACCACGATGCCCGAGAAAAAGGGTGGCACGGAATAGCCCACCATGGTCACAAATGTCCCTGCCTGATCGAACATGGAGTACTGGCGATAGGCGGAGTAAATCCCGATGGGCAGGGCGATCAATACGCC